>NZ_MUYM01000027.1 GCF_002150765.1 Lentzea kentuckyensis | reverse complement strand
GGCCACGACGTCGTGGCCGCCGTCGGCACGGCACCGGACCTGCTCGAGGCCACCGCCGAGCACCTGCCGGACATCGTGGTCACCGACGTCCGGATGCCGCCGGACCACAAGGACGACGGCATGCGCGCCGCGCTCGCGATCCGGCAGAACCACCCGGCCGTCGCGGTGCTCGTGCTCTCCCAGTACGTCGAGAACCGCTACGCCACCGAACTGATCACCGGCGGCAGCAAGGTCGGCTACCTGCTCAAGGACCGCGTCGCCCAAGTCGACGAGTTCCTGGAGGCACTGGACCGGGTCGCGGCCGGCGGCGCCGCGTTCGACCCGGAGGTCGTGCGCCGGCTGCTGACCAGGACGACCCACGTGGACCCGCTCGAAACGCTGACCAAACGGGAAAAGGACGTCCTCGAACTGATGGCCCAGGGCCTCACCAACGCCCGCATCTCCCAGCAACTGCACATCTCCCAAAGTGCCGCGGAGAAGCACATCAACGCGATCTTCGACAAGCTCGGCCTGGCCGGTTCGTCCGGCCTGAGCCGCCGCGTGATGGCGGTCGTGCGCTACCTCGGTAGTTGATTCCGCAACCGGACGGACACGCTGTGTGACGTCCGCAACAACCAGGCAACCTGATCCTTTTGACCCCTTGTCTGATTTCAATCCATTAGCGATGCTTCTGCCCGTTTGACCAGTGCGCCGCTGTCTGGGAGCGAACGCACTCACTGGGGCAATTTCATAACCGAGGCTGGGGGCTTCACGCATGACGCGTCGTTCAGCGACGCGGCACTTCCGTGTGCGAAGAACACGGAGCATTGCCGCGACGCTCGTTGCAGCATTGGCTTTCTCGCTGGTGCAGGTACCCGCGTTCGCCGCGCCGCCACCGAAGGCGACGGCCGTGGATCCGAACACCCTGCCGGTCCTGAAAGGCGCCGACGTCAAGCAGACGCAGGCCACCGCGCAGGCCGACCCGAAGGCGGACTTCTCCCCGCTCGCCAAGCGCGAGGGGTCGAGCTTCGACCCCGAGAAGTCCAAAGTGGCCTCCAGGTCGATGTTCACCGAGGAGTACACGAACCCCGACGGCACGCGGAGCGTCCGGCAGTCCACGGACCCGCTGAACGTCAAGGACGCCAGGGGTGAGTGGCAGAAGATCGACACGACGCTGACGGCCGACGTGCCCACGCGCCGGGTCAGGGCGAAGCAGCACCCGCTCAAGCCGTCGCTCGCGGCCACGGCGGACGACCCGAACCTCGTGAACGTCGAGTTCGACGGCCACAAGGTCTCGCTCGCGCCCGAGCAGAAGGCGAAGAGCACCGCCAAGATCGCGGACCAGACGGCGGAGTACACCGACGTCGCCGCGGACACCGACCTGACCTACGAGGTCACGCCGGGCTCGGTCAAGGAGACCATCAAGCTCAAGAAGGTGCCGTCCACCAACAAGTGGCGGTTCGTTCTCAAGACGGGCAACCTCACCCCCGCCGTGACGGAGCAGGGCACGGTCGAGCTGCGGGACGCCCAGGGCACGCCGAAGATCGTGATGCCTCCGATCGTCACGTGGGACTCGGCCGGTGACGGCGAGACCACCGCGCCCGCGCAGACCGGCGGCACCTACACCGTCGAGAAGTCCGGCAAGGACTGGACGCTCACGGTCGCCGTGGACGAGGCGTGGCTGAAGGACTCCAAGCGGGTCTACCCGGTCAGCGTCGACCCGACGTTCACGTTCGGCGTCGCGTACGCGGAGTCGTACAAGTCCGACGGCGCCGGCTGCACCAACTGCGGCGTCCAGATCGGCAACGTCCTGGACCGCGGCGACAAGTACTGGCGCAGCTCGATCCGCTTCAACTACGAGTCGTTGTACGGCAAGCGGATCGTGGGCGCGAAGCTGGACCTGGCCAACCAGCGTTCCCCGCTGAGCCCCGACAAGACCTGGCCGGCGCACCTGTACCACGCGTCCGCGCTGAACTTCAACGGTCTGGGCGGCTACCTGGCCACCGGCAACTTCGGCCAGGTCGGCACGCTCACCGGCGACAGCCTGGTGAGCTTCCTGCAGCACATCGCGGACATCAAGCACATGGCGACGTTCATGGTCGTCGGCCACGAAGCGGCGGGCGTCTGGACCTACAAGAACGCCACCGCGACGCTGACCGTCGACACCGGTTCCGCGCCGCCCGCACCGACCCTGGTCGGCCCGGCGGACCACAGCGTCATCACCAACACCACGCCGACGCTGGCGGTCAACCCCGTCACCGACCCGGACGGCGACCCGGTGAAGTACTGCTTCACCGTCGCGACCGGCTCGGACGCCAAGTCCGGCGTCGTCGTGGACTCCGGCTGCCTCGACAGTCCGAAGTGGACCGTGCCGCCGGGCGTGCTGCAGGACGGTGTGGCCTACACCTGGCAGGCCAAGGCGTTCAGCGGCGCCACGTCGACGATCCCGAGCGCGGTCTTCCACCTCAAGGTCGACCAGCGCATCGGTGACCGCGGCCCCGCTCCGGTCGACACGCTCGGCCCGATCTCGGTCAACCTCGCCAACGGCAACCTGACCACGTCGGTCGAGTCGCCGACGTTCACGACCGTCGGCGGCACCGCCGGTCTGACCATGACGTACAACTCCCAGCAGCAGGAGCAGAAGGGCCTGCGGGCGTCGTACTACCCGGACCTCTCGCGCAACGGCGAGATCGGCGCGCAGCAGCAACCGGTGCTGGTCCGCACCGAACCGCAGGTCAACGTCGACTGGGGCGACACCTCACCGTTCGCCCCGGCGCTGGAGAAGGACTGGTTCGTCGCCCGCTGGGAGGGCTTCTTCCAGGCTCCCGCCACCGGCAAGTACCAGTTCGCCGGCGTGCACGACGACCGGCTGCGGGTGTGGATCAACGGCAACTCGGTCTACGACCAGGGCTGCTGCAGCGACGTCAACTGGGGCCTGGCCACGGAGGTCCAGCTGACCGCCGGCCAGCGCGTGCCGATCAAGGTCGAGCTCGCCGAGGTCACCGGTGCCGCGTACCTGCGTCTGTTCACCCGCACGAGCGATGGCACCACCGTGCCGTCGCAGATCGTCCCCGCCGACTGGCTGCACTCGTCCGACCTGCCGACGATGCCCAAGGGCTGGACGCTGTCCGCGGACCTGGACGGCAGCGGCACCACGTTCACCGAGGCCAAGGTCACCGACCAGAACGTGGTGCTGACCGACGGCACCGGCGCGAAGCACACGTGGACCAAGAAGTCGACCGGTGGCTACTCCCCGCCCGACGGCGAGGAAGGCATCATCGCGCTCAACTCCGCGGGGCACGTGACGCTGACCTACGGCACGGACGTGTTCATCTTCAACTCCGAGGGCAAGCTCGAGTCGCAGTCCACCGCGACGGACTCCCGCAAGCCGTCGGCGTTGCAGAACATCTACAACGGTTCTCCCTCGCGGTTGAAGGAGATCAAGGACCCGGTCTCCGGTCGCTCGCACAAGCTGCACTACAACCGGCCGGGTGACGACTGCTACGCGGGCGCCACTCCCCCGCCGGACGCCGAACGCCAGCCGCCGGCGCAGATGCTGTGCCGCATCGAGTACTGGGACGGCACCCAGACGAAGCTGTTCTACCACCGCGGAAACCTCGTCCGGGTCGAAGACCCCGGCCAGGAGATCACGGATTTCAGCTTCACGTCCAACGGCCTGCTCGACGGCCTGCGCGACAGCAAGGCCATCGACTGGATCGTCCAGGACCTGGCGAACCGCAACAACGACAAGGCGAACTACATCGTCCACTACGTCGACCACACGGCGACGAAGCCGATGGTTCGCCAGATGTACCAGCCGAAGGCGTCGGCCGACGTCGAACGCCCCAGGCACGGCTACCGCTACGACCCGGCCAACCGGACGTCCTATGTGGACGCCGACGGGCTCAGCCCGGCAATCGGGTTCGTCACGAAAGTGGTCTACGACGACGCCTTCCGGTTGCTGTCCACCACGGACGCCACCGGCAAGACCGCGTCGACGACCTGGAGCGTGAAGGACCAGGAGCTGACCACCACGGACGGCGCCGGGCGCATGTCGACCACGGTGTACGACGCCCAGGACCGGCCGACCGACAGGTACGGCCCGGCTCCCGCGTCGTGCTTCACCGGCCAACTGCCGAAGCCGGAGTGCGCGGCGACCGTGCCGCACTCGAAGACGAACTACGACGAGGGCATCAACGGTCTCGCGCTGTCGTTCTACGACAACAAGGACCTGGTCGGTGCGCCGAAGGTGTACCAGACGGGGCTCGCCGCGGACGGCACGCTGGTCCGCAACTGGGGCACCGACGGACCGGTCACCGGCATCACGACGGACGCGTTCTCGTTGCGCGCCACCGGTGACATCGTCTTCCCCGAGGCGGGCAGCTACAAGCTCCGCGTCGTGGCCGACGACGGTGTCCGGGTGTGGCTCGACGACCAGAACGTCATCGACGACTGGATCGACACCGGCGCGAAGTGGCGTGAGGCCACGGTCAGCAGCCCTTCCGCCGGCGCCACGAAGAAGATCCGCGTCGACTACTACGACGGCGCCGGCCCGGCACAGCTCGAACTGCACTGGACCACCCCCGGTGGCACCCAGCAGGTCGTGCCGGCCACGAGCCTCAGGCCGAAGTACGGCCTGACCACCTCGACGGCGACCGACGAGTCCAACGGGGTGCCCAACTCCGTGGTGTCGACCAAGTTCACCGAGAACGGACTCGACGCGGCCTACGGGCTCGGCACCAGCACGGTGACGGCGGGCTTCACCAGCCGCACGAGCTACGAGGCGATGGGCACCGGTTACCTGCGCAAGACGGGCAAGACCATGCCCAACGGCGCGCAGTCGACCTACGCCTTCTACGGCGACACCGAGACGCGGGACAACCCCTGCACCCCGGCCGTCGAGGCGATCAACCAGGGCGGCATGGCCAAGCTGACCACGCTGGCGTCGGGCCGCACGGACGAGCAGGTGTTCGACGAGTCCGGCCGCATCGTCGCGGAAGGCACGGCCGGTAAGTGGAAATGCACGACCTACGACGCGCACGACCGCGTCGTGGCGGTCAAGTACCCGGAGAACTCCTCGTCTGCCGAACGGACCGTCACCACGAACCACGCCGTCAACGGTGACCCGCTGGTGTCGTCGGTGACCGACCACACCGGCACCGTCACCACCAAGGTCGACCTGCTCGGCCGGGTCGTCGAGCACACCGACATCCACGGTGTGCGCACGGAGACCAAGTACGACCAGATCGGGCGTTCGGTGTCCGAGAAGGTCGTTCCTCCGATCGACGCCGCCCAGGAGAGCACTTTCACCTACGACGACGCGGGCAGGTTGAAGACCACGTCGCTCAACGGTTCGGTGCTGGCGACGACGACCTACGACGCGGCCGGTGAGCTGGCCTCGGTGTCGTACGCCAACGGCACGTCGCTGTCGTCGATCGGCAGGGACGCGTCCGGCCGGGACGTCTCGCTCACCTGGCGGACCGCCTCCGGTGCCGAGGTGACGTCGGCGGTGACCCGCAGCCGTGCGGGCACGATCGTCGACGAGACCCTCGGCGGCGTGGACGCCCGCCCCGGCCAGCCCAACTACGTCTACGACGGCGCGGGCCGGCTGACCGAGGCGTGGGTGCAGGGCCACCACTACACCTACGACTTCACGTCGGGCGCGCCCGCGGGTTGTCCGGCCGGTGCGGTGGGCAACGCGGGCCTGAACACCAACCGCGTCAAGCTGATCGACGAGACGGCGTCCGGCACGGCCGAGACCGGCTACTGCTACGACGCGGCGGACCGCCTGCTCGGCACCGTGGGCGCTTCGGCGGTCACGAACGTCAAGTACGACAACGAGGGCAACACGCTGGAGTACACCTCCGGCGGGTCGACCACGCACCTGTCCTGGGACGGAGCGGGCCGCAGCATCGGCGCGCGTTCGGTCGGCGCGGACCCGGCGGACGTCTCGTACCTGCGCGACGCCACCGACCGGATCATCCGCCGCGGCGCGGCGCAGGGCGACCAGCTCTCGGTGGCGCTCTACGGCTACACCGGCGGCGGGGACACGGCCGACCTCGTGCTGGACGCGTCGAAGAAGGTGCTGTCGCGGTCCATCTCGCTGCCCGGCGGTGTCCTGCTGACCATCGCGGGTGACGTGCGCACGCACGACCACCCGACGGTGCGCGGCGACCTGACGCTCACCACGGACGCGGCGGGCAAGCAGGTCGGTGACCTGCGCCGCTACACGCCGTTCGGTGAGCCGTTGAAGAACGACGGCACGGCCGACGCGGACAACGTCCCGGACAACCAGCCCGGTCAGATGGACCACGGCTGGCTCGGGCAGCACCAACGCCCGTACGAGCACGCCGGTGCGTTGTCCCTGGTGCAGATGGGCGCGCGGCCGTACAGCCCGCTGCTCGGCCGGTTCCTGTCGGTCGACCCGGTGGACGGCGGGTCAGCCAACGACTACGACTACGTCAACGGCGACCCGATCAACGACACCGACCTGGACGGCCAGTGGCCGAACTGGGGCAAGGTGTGGAACGCCACGAAGAACATCGCGAAGAAGGCGCTCGACAACAAGTACGTGCGCGGCATCGCGACGGGAATCGTGGTCGGCGCGGTCTGCGTCGGCTCCGCGGGCATCGGGTGTGCGATCGGTGTCGGCATCGCGGTCGGCGCGGGTCTCGGTGCGGCGAACTGGGCCGTGAACCGGCGCAGCGAGAACGTGTGGGGTCACGTCGTCCGAGGCGGTATCGCGGGTGCGCTGACGGGCCTGCGCGGGTTCGCGGTGGCCAAGTACGCGGCGAAGAAGTGGCCGGTGGCGCGCAGCCACAAGGGTGGTCTCTTCGGGGCGTACAAGAACGCGCGGTCGAGGTTCTCGCCGGGCACGTTCTGGGCGATCAAGCAGCGGTTCAAGTTCAAGAACCAGCAACGGTTCAGGGCCCGCTACCGGTAAGCCGCCGAGATCGATTTGAGTAGGGTGGGGCCGGCGGGCTTGTTCCGCCGGCCCCGTTCCGTTCGTTGGGAGAACGTTGCACGAGATCCGGCGCAGTGCGCTCATCAACTACTTCGCGGCGGTCATGTGCGCGGGGCTGGCGGCCGTGGTGCCGGCGTCGGAACTGCTGAGGTTGCCCTCGTGGGTTCCTGCCTGGGCGGTGATCCTCGTGATCGCGCTGCCGTTGCTGGAACTGTTGTGGCGCTCCGGTTTCCGGCCGCGGCTGAGGTGGAACGACGGCGGGATCGCGGTCGTGCGGTGGTTCACGATGTCGGTGTACCGCTGGGACGCGATCGCGCGGTTCGAGGAACAGGCCAACCGGATCACGCTCGTCTTCGCCGACGGCGGCGAGGAGGAGTGGGAGTTCGACCAGCTGTGGTTGTGGTCGAAGATCTCCCCCCGGTACGCGGCGCGGCGGGGCCGGAACCGGGCGATGCTGACGGAGGCGTTGCGGGGTGGACGGGAACGCGGCGAGCTGGTGCGGCCGCCTTCCGACGTACCGCGGCGGCCGGTGGTGCTCTACCTGATCGCGGTGCCGGCGGCGGCGCTCGGCCAGTGGCTGGTCATGTGATGGAGCTGGTGGGCGGGACGTTCAACGACGCCCTGATCGAGCGGGGGAAGTGGGTGGCCCGCTTCCCCCGCGCGGATCTGGCCGACGCACGTCGTCGCGCTCGGGCGCTCCAGCTCATCGGACAGCTCGGATTGCCTTTCGCCGTACCGGAAATCCTCGAGAACCGGCTGGACCTGCCGCTGGGTGAGGCGCACGTCATCATCTCGTACCTGCCCGGCGGGCCTTCGGAGACCGCGAGCGACGAGGCGGTCCTGGAGGTGCTCGACGCACTGGCCGCGGTCGAGCTGGACGAGGAACTCCTTGCCCTGCTTGATGAACCGCTGCGGCACGCCGGTGGGAGCAAGGTCGCCGAGAACGTCACCGAGCTCGTGTTCCCGTTGCTGGATCAAGACGAACGCGATCAGGCCTCCGAAGTCCTGCGACGGTTCCAGGACCTCCCGGTCGTGCAGGGCTTCGCGCACGGCGACCTCGCCCCGGTGAACCTCCGCTGGCAACACGGGAAGATCACCGGAATCATCGACTGGGACTTCGCCTGCGCCGGTGACCCCGCGCTCGACGCGGCCGCGTTCGCCGGCTACGGCTGGCCGTTGGTGCGCCGCGTCCGCCCCGACTTCTACGAACGCGCCCGGACGCACGCCGCGATGTTCCCGCTGACCGGCGCGGTGTCCGCGCTCCGGCAGGCCGGCGACCCGGCGAAGTTCCTCGCCTGGTTCCGCCGCCGGTGCGCGGTTCGCGAACATCCGCCGGCCAGTTAGCGGTTAAGTTCGAGGTGTGAGGGTCTGGGTGGCTGTGCTCACACTCGTGCTGGCGTCAGGATGTACCGGCACGGCGAACCGGAACGCGCCGGAATCGGGCGTCCCGAACAGAACGCCGTCGGAACAGCTCGAAGACCCCAGGCAGAAGACCGGCCCGTCGACCGCGACCGCACCGGACATCGTCCCGATCAGCCACGACGTCGAGCCGAAGCTGCCCACGACGGTCACCGATGTGCAGGACACCAAGGTCACGGTGACGAGCGCCGACCGGATTCTCGCGTTCGACAGGCACGGCACGCTCGGTGCCACGGTGTTCGGACTGGGGCTCGGCGGCAGGATGGTCGGGCGGGACATCTCGACCGGTTTTCCCTCCGCCGCAACGCTTCCGCTCATCACGACGAACGGTCACGAGCTCAACGCCGAGACGATCGCCCGGCTGCGACCGACCGTCGTCATCACCGACACCACCCTCGGGCCGTGGGACGTCGTGCTGCGGCTGCGGGAGTCGGGCATCCCCGTGGTCGTCACGGATTCCCGGCGTGCGGTCAACAACGTCGGCACGCTGATCCAGCAGGTCGCGGACGCGCTCGGGGTGCCGGGGGAAGGCGAGAAGCTCGCCCACCGCACGACTTCGGAGATCGAGAAGGCCAAGATCGGGGCGCACCGGCTGGCGAACGGCTCTGAGCTGCGGGTCGTGTTCCTCTACCTGCGCGGCCAGGCGGGGATCTACCAGCTGTTCGGGCAGGGCACCGGCGCGGACGACCTGATCACCGCCGTCGGCGCGGTCGACGTGGCCGGGGTGCGGGGCGCTGGGCCGATCGACCCCGAAGCGTTGGCGAAGGCCGCGCCGGACGTGATCCTCGTAACGTCGAAGGGGCTCCAGTCCGTCGGCGGGGTCGAGGGCCTGACGAACGTGCCCGGGGTCGCGCGGACGCCGGCCGGGCAGAAGCGCCGGATCGTCGACATGAGCGATCACCAGGTGCTGAGCTTCGGCCCCCTCACCGCCGCGGTCATCGACGGTCTGGCCAGGGCGTTGTACACGTGAGGCCCATTGACCAGGTATGAATCGGAAGTCGAACAACGGACTTCACCCGTACGGATGAGTTGATCATTATGATGGTCGGGTGACCCTGAGACGTCGCCCTGTCGCGCTGCTCGCTGCGCTCGCACTCCTCGGTGCGGTCACGGCGTGCACGAGCCAGGCGGTCGGGGACCCCGTGGGCAAGCCCGCCACGCAGCCGGCCACGTCGGAGACCAAGGCACCGCCGCCGCGGGACAAGCTCAAGCTCACCGTCGAGAACGGCAGGCAGAGCCCCGGCACGGTGATCGCCGGCACCGGCGACGCGGTCTACAACTACGCGCCCGCCGTGATGCTCGACGGCGGCAAGGTGCGCACGTGGTGGTGCAGTCAGATGGGGGTCGCGCAGCCGAACGGCGACGACATCCTCTACAGCGACGGCCCGAGCCCGGACGGCCCGTTCACCACGGCGCGCCCGGTGTTCTCCGGCAGCGGTAGCAGCTTCGACGCCATGCACACGTGCGACCCGTCGCTGATCAAGATCGGCGACACGTATTACATGTATTACACCGGCGCGTCCAGGGACAACCACGCCAACGGCAGTTCCGTCGGCGTCGCGACCAGCAAGGACGGCGTCAGCTGGACGCGCGCCAACAACGGTCAGGCAATCCTCGGCACGTCGAACGACATCATCCGCGAGAACACCTACGGTGCCGGCCAGCAGTCCGCCATCTACCTCGACGGCTGGGTCTACCTGCTCTTCACCGACACCACCGGGTTCGCCGCGGCCACGAACGGCGCCGGCCAGTACGTCCTGCGCTCGAAGGACCCGCTGTTCACCAAGGGTGTCGAGTCGCTGGGTCCGCAGGGGTTCAAGCCCGTGCAGAAGACCAACGAGGCGCGCACGCGGTCCGTGGTCGAGGCGTTCAGCGCGGACTGGATGTGGATCGACGCCGCGTCCACGTTCGCGATCGCCCACTCGACCGACGAGGGCACCACCATCACGTTCTGGAACAGGGAGTTCACCCGCCACCCGTTCGACCCGGTGGTGATCTCCGGTGCCTGGAAAGAAGGCCCTGGCCTGGTCCGCACGCCCGAGGGCCACGCGCCGATCCACCCCGGTGGACCGTGCGACAAGGTGGCGCTCGACGTGCTGCGCGCCACCGTCAACGGTGGGTCCGGAGCGCCCACGAACATCAGCCACTTCGGCATCGACGCGCTCGGGCTCAACGGCTGCGCGACGCCGGACGAGGCGAGCGTGCTCAACGGGTTCTCGGTGCCCTCCCCCGAACGCACGGCGGACGTGGTCGTCAACGGCAAGGTCGTCCGGTTCGAACGCGGCTCGGCGGCGGCGAAGTTCGCCCGCGGCGTGATCGGGTGGCGGCCGAAGATCGTCGACTCGTTCCAGGTCGCGGTCCGCATCCCGGCGTCCGTTCCGGCGGTGCTCGGCCCGAACGGCCTGGCCGGGCTGGTGGTGAACAACAAGCTGATGGTGATCAACTCGCTCGAGGTCGCCCAGCAGAACTCCTCCGAGATCACCGTGGTGACCCAGGAGCAGTGGGACCGCTACGAACGCCTGCTGACCTGACCCCGGTACCGTGCCCGGTGAACCGGGACATGGGGGATCTGCAGTGACGGCGACGCTGGAACGACCGAAGGCACTCGCGGAAAGCGTGCTCCCGCTCCCGGCCGAGCCCCCGCACGAACGGGCCTGGCTGGGCATGGTGTTCGCGTTCCTCGGCTCGATGCTGTTCCTGCTGCTCATCCCGGCCGGCTGGGCCCGGCTCGACCACCTCTGGGCCGAGGACGGCGCCCGGTTCATGGTCGACGCGGTGCGGTTCCCGGCGCCGCACAACCTGATCGAGCCCTACGGCGGCTACCTGCACACGCTGCCGCGCCTGGTCGCCCAGATGGTCGCGCTGCTGCCGATCGAGTGGACCGCCGCCGGATTCGCGGTCACCGCCGCGGTGCTGCGGGTGCTGATCGCGTTGATCACGTTCGCGGGCTCCAAGGCGTACCTGCGGTCGACGCCGATGCGGTTCGTGCTGGCGGCACTGGTCGTCGTGTTGCCGGCGGGCAACTCCGAGACGTTGAACAACATGTCGAACCTGCACTGGTTCCTGCTCTACGGCGCCTTCTGGGCGTTGTTGTGGCGCAACGCCCCGCGCTGGCCCGTCGCGTTGTTCGTGTTCCTCGCCGCCGTGTCGAGCCCGCTCGTCTTCATCCTGGCGCCGATCGCGCTGGTGCGGCTTTTCCTGCCACGCAAGGAAGTGCCGATCGCGTTCCTCGCCGGGCTGGTCGTGCAGGCGATCGCGATGATCTTCGCGACCAGGACGCCGTACTCGCACGACGCGGTCGACCCGGTGCAGGTGCTGCTGGCGAGCCTGCTGCGGGTGCCGGTGGTGGCGTTCACCGGGTCGGAACGGGTCAGCGACTTCTACCCGGCGCAGGGCAACGCGCTGATCCTGGTGACGCTGCTGATCGCCGCGGTGCCGATCGCGACGGGCCTGTGGTTCGGTGACCGCCCGCGCCGGACGCTGGCGCTGACGGCGGTCGCGTACAGCGTGATCGTCATCGTGGCGTGCCTGGTGCTGAACTGGACCCACGTGCTGCAGGTGCAGGCGCCCGAGGTCGTGATGGCCGCGCAGCGCTACAGCATCGCGCCGTGCCTGTTCCTGTTCACCGCGATCTTCGTGGGCCTCGACGCGACGCCGGCGGTGACCTGGGGACGCGCGGTGGTGGGCGGCAGCCGGTACCTGATCGGGATGATCATCGTCGTCAGCATCTTCTGGTACCTGCAGGAACGCGGGCCGGTGCTGCAGGGCGTGCCGTGGGACGAGAGCGTCGCCAACGCCCGTGCGGAATGCTCGGCGGGAGCACCGGAAGCGCGGCTGGAGCACGAGCCGAAGGACTGGTTCTTCGTCGTGCCGTGCGACTCGTTGAGGTAGCTGTCGAAAACGCGGATTCCCGTTCGACGCACGTGCATGACGAACACGACGATTGAGACCCGCAACCTCGACCAGTACGGCGGCGCCGCCCTTCAGTGGAGCCAGGCGCAGGACCTGCTCACCAAGGAGTCCGCGTCGGCAGACGTGCCGTTCTTCCTGAACACCGTGCGCCCGGACGGCAGGCCGCACTCGGTGGGCATCGGCGCCGTCTGGTTCGAGGACAGCCTGTACTTCGTGAGCGGGCCGGGCACCCGCAAGTCGCGCAACCTCGCGGCGAACCCGGCCTGCACGGTGTCGGTGCGACTGACCGGCATGGACCTCGTGCTGGAGGGCGACGCACACCGCGTCACCGATCAGTCCACTTTGGACAGGGTGGCCGCGAGGTACCGCGAGTCGGGCTGGCCGGCCGAACGGGAGGGTGCGGCGCTCACGGCGCCCTACACCGCACCGAGTGGCGGCCCGCCGCCCTGGTACGTCTACCGGATCACGCTGACCTCGGCCCACGCCGTGGCGACCGCGGGGCCGGGCGGCGCTACGCGATGGACGTTCGGCTGAGGAAGTCGCGGAAGGACCGGGCGGGCCGGCCCGCCACGTCCCCGACGGTCGTGGTGACCCGGTCTTCCGCGCCACCGCGGATGTCCTCGTCCAACTGGGCGAGGATCGCGGCGAACTCCCTGGGCAACGAGGCCGCGAGCCGTTCGGTCAGTTCGGGAGTGCTGACCGAACGGTGCCGGACCGGGCGGCCGGTGACCTCCGTGATGATCGCGGCCGCGTCGGCGTAGCTGAGCGCCTCCGGTCCGGTGATCAGGTGATCAGTGTTGTGCGGCACCGGATCCGTGAGCGCACGGGCGGCGACCGCGGCGATGTCCGCGGCGTCGACGAACCCGACCCTGCCGTCGCCGGTGGCCGTGACGATCTCGCCGGCGCGGACACCGGCCGCGACCACGTGGTCGCCGGTGAAGTTCTGCATGAACCACGACGGCCGCAGCACCGTCCACTCCGGCATGGTCCTGACCAGCGCGGGGAGAGCGCCCATCCCCGTGGCGCTCTCCCGCACCGCGGACGAGCTCAGCAGTACCACTCGCCGCACGAGCCGCGCTCGAGCGATGAACGACTCGACCACCGGCACGGGATCAGCCTCCCCGACCGGAGGGATCAGGTACACCCCATCTATCCCGCGAAGAGAATCTTCAAACGTCGCCGGATCGTCCCAGTCGAACCGGACGTGGTTGTCCTGCCTGGGCTTCCGCGTACCGATGCGGGCGCCGGGCAACAACGCCGCGAGCCGGCTGCCGGTCGTCCCGGTACCACCGATGACCAGCACGTTCATGCCGAAAGCTCCTGCACGTAGAGCGGGTTCCAGTAGTCGCGATAGGACACGATCTCGCCGTCGCGAACGATGATCACCGCGATGTAGGAGAACCGGTACGGCTTACCGGTCGCCACCACCACGCCCTCGGCGTCGAACTCGACCACGGCGACGTCCGGGTTCGTGCTCTGGTGCACGACCTGGGTCGGAAAGCCCTGGATGTCGAGCATCTTCGGGTAGTCGCGCAGGTAGTCCTCGATCGCCGCACGCCCCTCCAGGCGCGCCGGGTAGCCGGGCGGGGCGAACGGGAACTCCATCACGCCGTCCTCGGCCCACAGGCCCGCGAACCCGGTCATGTCCTTGTCCAGCAGCAGTTGCAGTGCCCTCGGGATGAGGTCCATGGAAACTCCCAACGAAATGGACGAGACGGTACCGTCCCGTCCACAACGTTAGGCGGGACGGGACCGTCTCGTCCAGTCCTATGATGTGCGTCATGACCAAGCGCACCCCGACCGGCGCCGCCGTGCTGCAGCCTCAGGTCACGTCCGCGATCACCGAGGCCGTGCTCGACGAGCTCGCGCTGCACGGCTACGGCCGGCTGTCGATGGAGGCGGTGGCCAAACGCGCGGAGGTCGGCAAGAGCGCGCTCTACCGGCGCTGGCCGTCCAAACAGGACATGGTGGTCGCGGCACTGTCGGAGTTCTCCGTGCCACTGGCCGAAACCTCGGACACCGGGTCGTTGCGCGGCGACCTGCTGGCGACCGTCACGGCGGTGTACGACTGGCTGAGCCACCCGCGGTTCGCCACGATCCTGCCGGACCTCACCGCCGAGGCCGTCCGCAATCCCGCGCTGGCCGAGGCGATCGCGGCGACCATCGGCGAACCGCGCCGCGAGCTCGGCGCCATCGCGTTGCGGCGCGCGGTCGAACGTCGTGAGCTACCAGCGTATTTCGACGTGGAGATCGCACTCGACCTGATCGCCGCACCCGTCTACTGGCGACTGTCGGTGCGCCGCGCCGAGGTCGAGCCCGACTACCTCGAACGGCTCGTCGACCACCTGATGCGCGCGCTTCAGTGCTGATAGCTGGGGTGGTCGACGTACCCCGCCTCGGTCTGGAACCAGGTCTCGCGGTCCATGCTGACGAACGGTAGCCCGAGGCGGAACCGTTCGACGAGATCGGGATTGCCGAGGTAGGCGCGGCCGTAGCTGATCAGGTCGGCACCGTTGGCGAGCCAGCGTTCACCCTGCTCGCGCGTGCTCTCGTGCGGGCCGATCTGGCCGCCGGGGTTGAGGATGAACGCCGTCGGCCACGCCTTGCGCAACCCCATCAGCACCTCGTCGTCCGCGGTCGCGAGCACGTGGAGATAAGCGATGTCCGGCAACGCCTGCAGCAACGCCGAGTACAGCGCGGGCACGTCGTCCTCGACGATGTCCTGCACCTGACCGCCGGGTGAGAGCCGGATGCCGACCCGGTCCGCGCCGATGGCGTCCACCGCCGCTTCGACCGCCTCGACGGCGAACCGGATGCGTCCGGCGACCGAGCCGCCGTACTCGTCGTCGCGCTGGTTCGCGTTGGAGGACAGGAACTGCTGGATCAGATAGCCGTTGGCGCCGTGCAGTTCGACGCCGTCGAACCCCGCCTCGACCGCCAGCCGGGCCGCGTCCCCGAACGCCCGGATCTGGTCCTGAACCCCTGCGGCGGTCAGCGCGACCGGCACCGGCGCGGGCCGCACCCCCGTCGGCGTGAACACCTCGCTGCTGGACGCGATCGCCGACGGCGCAACGGGATGGTGCCCGGCGACGTCGACGTGTCCGATGCGGCCGCCGTGCATGAGCTGGGCGAAGATCCGGCCGCCGTTGGCGTGCACGGCGTCCGTGACGACGCGCCAGGCCTCGACCTGTTCGTCGTTGTGGATGCCGGGCATGAACGGACCGGCCTGGCCGGTCGCGTTCGGGTGCACGCCCTCGGTGACGATGAGCCCGGCGGTAGCGCGCTGGGCGTAGTAGGTGGCCGTCGTCGCGATCGGTTTGCCGTCCACGGCTCGTGCGCGGGTCATCGGCGCCATCACGAGACGGTTCGGCAGGGTCAGGTTTCCGAGTCGGTAGCTGGTGAGAAGCATGAGAGCTAGGCTAGAAACCTGACATTGACGTCAGAGGTAGCTTTTGTGGCGGAGGTCTCATGCGGATCGGCGAGCTGGCGACGAAGACCGGCGTGAGCGTGCGCGCGTTGCGCTACTACGAAGAGCAGGGCCTGCTTGCTTCCGAACGCAGCGAGAGCGGCCAACGGCACTATCCGGACAAGGCTGCCGACCGGGTGCGGCTGATCCAGCAGCTCTACGCCGCGGGCATTTCCAGCGCGTCGATCCTGGAGATGCTGCCGTGCGTGCTGACCGGAGTGGCGTCGCCGCAGGTGCTGGCGAAACTGCACGGGCACCGGTCGTCGGTGGTGAAGCAGATCGAGGACCTGCAGGAGACGCTCCGCAAGCTCGACTCGGTGCTCGACGGCGCCCACACTTCCCACGCGTCCGGTGTCCCCTGCGCACCGGCCTAGTCCGTTGTGGACATCGCCGGCGCGAGTGCACGGCGCCGCAGTATGACGACCGTGATGCCCAGTCCCAGCAGGACGGGCACGATCGAGGCTTCCAACCCGAACTCGCCGCCGGTCAGCAGCTCCGGCCCGGAGACCTCCACCGCGAACCAGCCGGACGACGCGAACCCCGACACCGGAATGCCGAGCAACGCGACCACGGTGTTCCACGCCCAGTGGATCCCGGCGACGAACCAGATGTTGCGCAGCCACAGGAACGCCGCCCCCAGCAACAGCCCGGCCTCGACCGTGATGGCCGATGAACTCCACAGGGTGCCGTTGGGGTTGCTCAGGTGCGCGAGCCCGAAGAGCGCCGACGTGATCCCCAGGGCGGCCCAGCTGCCGAGCCACTTCTCCAGCGCCTGCAACAGGAGTCCGCGGAAGATCAGTTCCTCGGTGACCGCGGCCACCAGCGACACGATCGCCGCATTGACGAACACCCCGAGAAACTCGCCGGACCTGCTGAACGAGTACCCGCCGAGCAGGGTGACCACCAACGCCGAGACCAGCACGAACCCGGCCCCGACGGCCGAGCCGCGCCCCCACTGCCCCACGGCGCCGGCGCGGGCGATCTCCGGTGCCGGTCGCCGCGCGACGTACTTCGTCACCAACCAGTAGAGGTAGACCGCCGCTACCGAGGAGAGGACCGCCCAGACCGGCTCGGACCCCGCCGCTACCGCCGCTGCTCCTACTCCGACGAGACCGGCCACCAGCCAGATCGCAGTTCTCATGGGCGAGGATGCTACGAACAGGCGGGTGGCCGGCGAATCACTCCGCGATCAGATCGTCGCGGTGTCGATCACGAACCGGTACCGCACGTCGCTCGACTGCACCCGCTCGTACGCCACGTTGATCTGGTCGGCGTCGATCAGCTCGATCTCGGCGCCCAGGCCGTGCTCGGCGCAGAAGTTCAGCATCTCCTGGGTCTCCGCGATGCCGCCGATCATGGATCCGGCGAGCGTCTTGCCTCCGCCGAGCAGGCCGAACAGGTTCAGCGAGATCGGCTCCTCCGGCGCGCCGACGTTCACGATCGCACCGCCGGTGCGCAGCAGGCCGAGGTAGGCGTTGAAGTCCAGCGGCGCGGACACCGTGGACAGGATCACGTCGAACTTCCCGGCCAGCTCGGTGAACGTGGCGGGGTCGCTGGTGGCGCGGTAGTCCTGGGCGCCGAGCTTGAGCCCGTCGTCCTTCTTGCGCAACGACTGCGACAGCACGGTCACCTCGGCACCGAGGGCAGCGGCGATCTTGACGCCCATGTGCCCGAGCCCGCCGAGGCCCACGACCGCGACCTTCTTGCCCGGTCCGACGCCCCAGTGCCGCAGCGGCGAGTAGACGGTGATGCCCGCGCACAGCAGCGGCGCGGCCACGTCCAGCGGAAGTCCGTCCGGGATCCGCACGACGAAGTTCTCGTCGACCACGATCGACTTCGAGTAGCCGCCGTAGGTGACGTCACCGCGTCGGTCGATGGCGTTGTAGGTCATCGTGTTGCCGCCCGTGCAGTACTGCTCGAGGCCGCGCAGGCAGTTGTCGCACTCCCGGCACGAGTCGACCAGGCAGCCGACACCGACCCGGTCGCCGACGGCGTGGCGCGTCACCTCGGAACCGACCTCGACGACCACGCCCGCGATCTCGTGGCCAGGGACCATCGGGAAGATGCCCTCGCCCCAGCCCTCGTTGACCTGGTGGATGTCCGAGTGGCAGATGCCGGCGAACTTGATGTCGATCAGAACGTCGTGCGCGCCGACCGCGCGACGCTCGATGGTGGTGCGCTCCAGCGGTGCCTTGGGTGCGGGAGCGGCGTAGGCAGCGACGGTGCTCATCTGTTTCTCCTCGTTCGTTCGTGTCACCGAGAACAGTGCCGCCGTCGCGAGGACCTACCAAGACACCTGCTTTTCGTACGCCTGGCGTGACTACCACTGGCAGTAGCAGGCACGTTCCCGCCGGTCCGGGGATACTCGGGGCATGGACGTCGACCCGCGCACCGAGCTGAGCGAGTTCCTGCGCAGCCGCCGCGCGCGGCTGTCCCCCGACGACGTGGGCCTGCCCCGCTACGGCAGGGCCCGGCGCGTACCAGGACTGCGCCGCGAGGAACTGGCGCAGCTCGCGGGCGTCTCGGTCGCCTACTACACACGCCTCGAACAGGGCCACGGCCGCAACGTCTCGAACGAGGTTCTGGACGCGATCGCCAACGCGTTGCAGCTCAACGACGCCGAGCGCACCTACCTGCGCAACATCACAGCTTGCCCGTTCGGCAACAAGAAGAAGAAAACCACGCGCCAGGTGCGCCCGGCGTTGAAGCATCTGCTCGACAACGTCGGTGTGCCCGCGTACATCGGCGGGCGACGCTCGGACGTGCTCGCGTGGAACCCCATGGCGGCGGCGTTGTTCGGCGACTGGGGTGAGCTGGAACCGCGCGAGCGGAACTGGGCGCGGTTCATCTTCCTGCAGCCCTCCTACCAGCAGCTCTTCGTCAACTGGGAGAGCAAGGCCGCCGACGTCGTCGGGTTCCTGCGCATGGACGCGGGGTGTTACCCGAACGACCCCGGCCTGACCGCGCTGATCGGCGAGCTCTCGGTGAAGAGCGAACTGTTCCGGCAGCTGTGGGCCAAGCACGACGTCAAGGACAAGAGCTTCGGCACGAAGGTGCTGCGGCATCCGCTCGTGGGCGAGATGACGTTGCAGTACGAGACGCTCCGGATGCCCAGCGAACCCGACCTGTTCCTGAGCACCTACCACGCGGAACCCGGCACCGCGTCCGCCGAGGCGTTGCAGCTGCTGGCCAGCTGGGGCAAGGACGCGGCCCGCGACGGCGCCTCTGTTGGAAACCAGGCATGAGGACACCTCGTCTGGAGATCGAGTACTGCACCCAGTGCCGGTGGTTGCTGCGCGCCGGATGGACCGCGCAGGAGCTGCTGACCACGTTCACGACCGAGCTGGGTGAGGTCGCGCTGATCCCCGGCACCGGCGGCGTGTTCGACGTGCGGCTCGACGGCGAGACCGTGTGGTCGCGCAAGGAGCAGGAGGGCTTCCCGGACCTCGCCGTGCTCAAGCAGCTCGTGCGCGACCGGGTGGCGCCGGAACGGTCGTTGGGCCACACCGATCGCAAGCACTAGTAGTGCTTTGTCGGGTCCGGAGGGACGGACTTCCGCGACAGCGACCCCGGTGGTCGCGCTCTCACNNCCGACAAAGCACTACTAGGCGGTCGTCAGCGCGCCCATCGCCGTCACCGCCAGCCGCCTGGACGCCAGCCGGGACATCCCCGCCAGCAACCGGTTGAGCCGCCCGACGGCGACACTCGGGGGCGGGTTGCGCCGGTCCAGCGTCCGCAACGCGGTCCGCACCACCAGTTCCGGCTGGTGCATCCGCGCGCCGGCCGCCGCCTCCGGTCCCGCCACGTCGAAGAACTCGGTCTGCGTCGCGCCGGGTGACAGCGCGAGCACCCGCAGGCCGCCGCGCCGGTGTTCGTGCCACAACGCCTCGGTGAAGCTCAGCACGAACGCCTTGGCCGCGGCGTACACCGCCATCCTCGGCACCGGCGTGTACGCGGCCATGCTCGCGACGTTGATCAGCACACCGCGCCCGGACCGGGCCAGCTCGTCGACGAACGTCCTGGTCAGCTCCACGACCGCGGAGATGTCGAGCGCGATCTCGGTGCGCAGGCGTTCCGCGTCCTCCCCGGCGAACGGGCCGTAGGTGCCGAACCCGGCGTTGTTGATCAACCCGGTCAGGCTGATCCCGCGGGTGCGGAGCTCAGCGGCGAGGCTCGCCGCCGCTCCGGGTTCGGTGAGGTCACACGGCAGGACGGTGACGTCCACGCCCCGCAGTTCCGCCGCGAGCGCCTCCAGCCGTTCCGCCCGGCGAGCCACCAACACCAGGTCAGCGCCCCTGCGAGCGAGTTCACGGGCGAACTGCGCGCCGATCCCGGCACTGGCTCCGGTGATCAGGATCCGCGCGCCTCGATAGTCGATTGTCACTTCAAGTCCTCCTTGGCATCGAGTGCCAAGTTAGCATCAGATGCCACAGAGACGCCAAGAGACGAGGTGGCACTAAGGTGGAGGGCGTGCCAGATCGCCTGTGGGACCGCACTCGCCGCCGTGTCCAGGAAGAGGTCGTGGACGCCGCACTGGCGTTGTTCCTGGAGCACGGCTTCGAGGAGACGACGGTCGACCAGGTGGTGGCAGCGGCCGGGATCTCGCGGCGCTCGTTCTTCCGCTACTTCGGCACGAAGGAGGACATCGTCTTCGGCGATCTCGCCGAGCAGGGCCCGGTGATCCTCGAAGCGTTGCGCGAACGCCCCGACGACGAACCGATCTGGGACGCGCTGGGGCACGCGTTCTCGGTGCTGAGCACCCGGATGAGCCCGGAGCGCGGTGTCGCGATCGGGCGGCTGGTGGTGACCAGCCCCGCGTTGCGCGCCGCGCACCTCGAGAAACACCTGCGCTGGCAACAGGTTCTGGCGCCGGAGGTGGAACGCCGGGTCGGCATCGGTGACGCGCCACCCGGCCTGGTCGGCGAGGCGATCGTGGCCACCGCGCTGGCGTGCCTCGACGCGGCCACCACCGCCTGGCTGCAGCAGGGCGGCGACGACCTCGACGAACTGCGGCGGCTCACCTACTTCGCGCTCGCCGCGGTCCGAAGTGGATGATCAGCTGATGCCGGACGCGCTGTGCGTCAGCGCACCACGTCGTAGACCAGCTTCTGGATGCCGTTGGAGTACGACTCGCTCTCGACGACCTTGAGCAGCTGCTTGTCCTTGTCGGTCTCGCTGAACAGCCGCTTGCCCGCGCCGAGCAGCACCGGGAACACCAGCAGGTGGTAGCGGTCGATCAGGCCCGCGTCGGACAGGTTGCGGTTGAGCGTCGCGCTGCCGTGGATGGAGATCGGCCCGCCCTCGGTCTCCTTCAGCGCGGCCACGTCGTCGAGGGACCGCAGGATGGTGATGTCGCCCCAGTTGTCGACCAGCTGGTCTTCCTTCAGCGTGCTGGACACGACGTACTTCGGCATCACGTTGTACTGCGGGAAGTAGTCGAGCGTCGGCCACACCGGGGAGAACGCCTCGTAGCTGACCCGGCCCATCATCATCGCCGCGGCCTCTTCCTGCTCACGGCCCTTGATCTCGTAGGCGGCCTCGTCGAACTCGATGTCCTTGAAGGTCCAGCCGGAGCTGCGGTGACCGGGCTCGCCGCCGGGGGCTTCGACGACGCCGTCGAGCGAGACGAACGCGGTGGCGATCAGGGTGCGCATCGGGGTTCTCCTTGGTGTTCGCGCTGGGCTGTCATCAGTGTGTCGAACGGTAGACGCCGGGATCGACATCGTGCGCCAGGAGAGTTTTCGGGCTGCGTCACGGCGGCGCTGAACACCCCACCGAGTCCAGCGCCGCCGGTTGGTCCAGGAGTGTTCCGGGGGCTGGGCCGGCTCACATGCGGGGAGAGCCCCCAATTAGGGGACGGGCATGGGTGATGAGGGCGGCCCTGGACGGCTGGCCGGTGCACGCCTTGAGGCTCGCGACGTGGCGTTCGACGGTGCGCGGGGACAGGAACAGCCGCTCGGCGATCTCGGTGTTGCCGAACCGTTCCACGACCAGCCGCAGCACCTCGAACTCCCGCACCGTGACACCGGCCTTGCGCAGCTCGGCGGGCACCGTGTCGTGGTCACGCCGCCGTCGTTGCCGGGGAGCACCCGCCTCGCGCAGCACCGCCCGGCACGCGGAGGCCACGGCGGGCACGTCGCGTTGGTGGAAGTACTCCTCGGCCTCGCGCAACCACTCCAGCGGCTCGCCCCAGCCGTCCGCCAGCGCCCGCGGACCGGCCAGGCGAAGGCCGAGGTAGCGCGGCAGGCCGAGTCCGGTGCTGAGTTCCACCGCCTCCCGCGCGGCCTGGTCCGCCTCGGCGGTGCGCCCGTCGCGGCCGAGCAGGATCGCGCGGCTCCAGGCGAAGTAGGTCCGGTGCATCCGAACCTGGGCGAGATGCGACTCGGCCAGCCGCTCGTACTCCGGCCAGCCCGCGAGGCCGTGCGCGACCCGGACGAGCAGACGCGGCCCCTGGTAGAAGGTGCCGCGCAGGATGCGAGGTTCCGTGACGGCCTTCTCCACCTCGTCGAACTCGGCCAGCGCGCGGTCGTACCGCTCCTCCATCAGCGCGCAGACCGCCGAGCTGTACGACCAGATCTCCGCCGAACCGCCGTGGTCACGCAGCTGGGCCAGCGCCCGGTCGGTCGCCCTGCGGTCACCGTGCATGGACGCGATGCCCGCCTCGATGGCGACGGCGAGCGACTTCAACGCGTGCAGGCCCAGCTTCTCGGCGGCCTCCCCCGCGCTGGCGCCGTACCTCGCGGCCTCCTCGTACTCGCCGCGCACCAGGTAGGTGCCGCCCAGGTGCAGGTCGGCCGCGATGAGGATGACGATCGCACCGGTGTCGAGCGCCGCGCGCCGGGCGGCCAGCAGGATGTCGACCCCGATGGTCAGGTACTTGTCGGTGATCCCCAGTTCGAGCAACGCCCGCAGCCGCCACGCCGCGAGCCCGTGCTGTTCGGCGACCTGCAGCCACCGCTGGATGTGCTGCCGCGCCTCGGCCAGGTCCTGCCCCCGTGTGCACCTGGTGAGCACTTCGAGGGCTTCGCAGACGATCTCCGGGGTGCCGGTCGCGGCCGCGCGTTCGGCCAGGGCGCGGGCCTTGGGCAGCAGGTCCAGCTGGTTGAGCCCGAGCAGGAGCGTCGCCTTGACGACGTCGACGGCCGCGCAGGTCTCCTTGGCCGACGCGAGCAGGTCGAGCCCGCGTTCCCACTGCCCCGCGACGGCCGCGACGCGTGCCTGCGCGAGCCGGACGACGGCTCTTCGCTCGACCGTGGCGTGCGCCGCGGTGAGTGCCTGCTGCAGTCGTTCGCCGAGCGCGAAGGCCCGCGCGCCGTTGTCCGCGGGCACGACGACGGCGGCCAGCGGGAGCACCGCGGCGAGCGCGTCGAGCAGGTCGGCCGCGAGGTCCGGATCGTCGTCGAGCAGGGCCTGCCCGCGTTCGAGCAGCTCCACGGCCGTGCCGAACCGGCCGAGCGCGGCCGCGTGCCGTCCAGCCTGGACGAGGCTGCCGACGGCCTTTCGCGCGTCGCCGGCCGCCTCCCACAACTCGGCGATGAGCTCCAGTTCGTTGGGGCGCAACGCTTCTGTGGTTTCCGCGGCTTTGCGGGCGAGGGACGTTCGGGCGGTCGTCGTCATCCGGCCGCGGATCGCGTCGGCGGTCAGCGCGTGCCGGAACTTGTGGCCGTGGACGAGCTGCGCGCGTTCGGCGTCCTGCAACAGCCGCGACGCGTCCGTGCACTGGGCGACGGCCGCGACGACGTCGAGCGGGAACGTCTGCCCGAAGATCGCGGCGGCTTCGAGCAGCGCGACGCACTCGGGGTCGAGCGCGTCCACCCGCTGCGACGTCGCCGCCGCGACCGTGGGCGGCACGGCCCGCAGGTCGCCGTTGACCAGTTCCTCCACGACGAACGGCACGCCGTCGGAGATCCTGACGAGCTCGGTCAGCACGTCGGCCGGCACGGGCTCGCCGAGGCAGTGGCGGGCGAGTTCCGCGACCTCGGCGTCCCGCAATCCGTTGAGCCGCAGGACACCCGCGACCCGGCGGGCCGCGGCGGAGTCAGCAAGCTGTTGCGCGCCATCGGGATGCGGCCGCAACGTCGCCAGGAGCAGCACCGGTTCGTCCGCGAGGTTGTCGAGCAGGTAGTCCACCACGGCCAGCGTCTCGCCGTCCGCCTCGTGCAGATCTTCAAGCACCACAACGGTTTTCTCGGCCGTGAGCAACCTCAGGACCGCCTCGGCCCTGACCACGGCCGGATCCGGCACACCGGCGGGCGCGTCCGGGGCCATCCGCAGCAACACGGGCAGATACGCGCCGAGCTGCTTCTCGTCCGGGGCGGCGACCTTGCGAAAAGCCGACAGCACCGCCTCGCACAGCGCCCGCAACGGCACCGCGCGACTCGCCCGTCCCCTGAGCACGCGAAAGCCGAGGTGCGAGGCGTGCCCGACGAGCTCGGACGCCAGCCGCGACTTGCCGATGCCCGCTTCCCCCACCAGGAACATCGCGCCACCGCGACGTTGCTCGGCCCGTGCCACGGCGGCCCGCAGCGCTGAGGTCTCCTCGCTCCGACCCACCAGCACCGGGGACTGGAACTGCATGGCGCCCGACCCTACTAGTGGCGTGTCACGCAACGTTGGCGAGGTAATTCACGCTCAGCAGGACGCCTCGCGGCACCGCCCCCACTCCCACAGCCAACCAGGATGAGGAAGCGGGGGCGGCACCACGATGCGCCCGTCTGAGCGCGAATTCCCCCGGCAACGTTGCGAGCCACACCACTAGCTCAGGAACCGGTCAGGAATCGAGAAGCCCGGTGACCAGCGTCGCTCTTACCGTTGTCCACGACAACGACCTGGGAGGACGAAAAAGATGAGCAGCAGCAAGGGGATCCGCAAGTTCCACCGCCTGGTCAGCATGTTCTTCATGGCCACCGTGGTGTTCACGGCGGTCGCGCTGACCGTCGACAACTCGGTGATCTGGGTGTCGTACGTGCCGCTGCTGCCGCTGTTCGTCCTGATGGGCACCGGTGTCTACATGTGGTTCCTGCCCACGATCGCCCGCCGCCGGGCCCGCCGCGCGACGGCCTAACCCTCAAGCCGGTTCTCGAGGTGCGTCAGGGTGGCGTTGAGCGCCACCCCGTACACCGCGATCCGGCACGCCAGCCGCCAGAGCGTCGCGTCGGTCGGCGCCACGGCCAGGCCGACCACCAGTTCCCGCACGAGCCGCCGGGTCTGCGCGACCAGCACCCCGACGCTCTCGGTGATCTCCGCGAACGCCGCCGACACCGCGCTGAGGCCGCGGATCGCCTCGACGTTGTGGCCCATCAACCGCAGGTGCTCGTCCGCGCCGGGCCAGCCCGGCACGTCGGCGGCGAGGTAGTTCGCGAGGTCGTTCGCCATCTCGCGCTGCTCGGCCGCGATGTTGTACCAGGTCGTGGCATGTGCGGTGATCACGTCCGGGCGCCCGGTCAGCTCGTCCAGGACGTCCCGCAGCGGCCCGATCCGCTCCATCGCCGGCGCGGCGGTCTGCGGGACCGGCGCGATCAACGTGGGCAGCGCTGCCTCGCGCACCGGATCAGGGTCGGGTGGCTTGACCCCGTAGAGGTCGTACAGCCCGGCCACGATCAGCCGCAGGTTCTCCTCCACGTACGCGACCAGCTCGTCCTGCCTGGCGTGCTTCTCCAGGACGGTGTCGATGATCCACCGGCACAGCCGCCCGTAGACGGTCTCGTCGCCCACGACGGCCGCGCTGGCCCGGTGGACGGCGGCGAACCGCAGGCGCACGGCCTCGATCTGGCCGGCGTGGCGGACGATCTGGCCGGTCACGCTCCCCCTCGACTCAACGAACTCGCACCTGGCAACGTTAGTGGCGGCAGGGGGTGGGCGGTGGCCGAACCGCCGACGTGCAGCGACCGCCGGCCCGACACGTGTTTCAGCTACGCCGGCACGTTCACCAGCGACGTCCACGCGACTCGCCCCGTCGCCCTGGGCGGTTCCCTGAAGGAAGGCGTCGACCAGGGCGACAGCTAGTTTTTCCTGATCAGGTCCGCGGCGCGCTCCGCGACCGCGATCGTCGGCGCGTTGGTGTTGCCGCGGGGGACCGCCGGCATGACCGACGCGTCGGCGACCCGCAACCCCTCGACCCCGTGCACCCGCAACTCCGTGTCGCAGACCGGTCCCATCGCGCAGGTGCTGGTCGGATGCCACACCGTCGTCACGGTCCGCCGCACGTACTCCCGCAGCTCGTCGTCGCTCTGCACGTCCGGGCCAGGGAACACCTCCTCGGTGATGTGCTCGGCGAGCGGTCCGCGGGCGGCGATCCGGCGCTGTTCCCGCAACCCCGCGACCAACGTGTCGAGGTCGGCCTCGTCCGACAGGTACGCCGGGTCGATCAGCGGTCGTTCGAACGGGTCCGCGGAAGCCAGCGCCACCCGGCCACGGCTGCGGACGTGCACGGACACCACGACCAGCGACACCGCCCGTTTCGCCGGGTCGATCACCAGCCCGTCCGGTCCCATCGAGGCCGCGACGGCGACCGCGTCGTACTGCGCGTCCGGCGCGGGCAGATCGGCCTGGGTGCGGCTGAACCCACCGGCCACGGCGAGGTGCGACGCGAAGGGTCCCTGACGTTCCCGTTGCCACCGCTCGAAAGCCTCCGGCGTCAGCTCCTCGAAGAAGTTCGGCACCTCTGGCGTCGCGAACTGCGCGATGACCAGCGGATGGTCCTGCAACCCCTCGCCGACCGGCAGGTCCACCAGCGGTTCGATGCCGAGCGCCGTCAGCTGCTCGGCGGGCCCGATGCCGGACAGCAGCAACAGTTGCGGGCTCTTCACCGCCCCGGCCGACAGGACGACCTCTCGGCGGGCCCGCGCCTCGCCGTCGGCCCAGCTCACGCCCACCGCCCGGCCGTTCTCGATCAGGACCTTCGTGACCTGCGTGTTCGTCAGGATCGTGAGGTTGTCGCGCTGCCGCAGGTACCCCCGCGCGGTCGACCAGCGCTCGCCGTTCTTCTGCGTGACCTGGTACGGGCCCGCACCGTCGGACAACCCGTGTTCCTGCGCGGACTGCACCCACGCCCGTGCGAGCGGATGGACGTACCGAGCGTCCTGAACGGACAACGGCCCGTTCTTGGCTTTCTCGAAGTAGGGCAACAGGTCCTCGTAACCCCACCCCGTGCACCCGTAGGTGTCCCGCCAGGTGTCGTAGTCGAGCCGGTCGCCCCGGACGTAGATCATGCCGTTGATCGACGAACTGCCACCGAGCGCACGCCCGCTGGGCCACGGCACCCGCCGCTGCTGCGCGTCGTCCTGCGGGACGGTGATGTTGTCCCAGGCGAACGGCCCCTGCCAGAGGCTCGCGGCCTGGGCCGGCACGCGCATCTCCGGCGCGCTGTCCTCCGGTCCGGCCTCGACTAGCAGCACCTGGCTCGCCGGGTCTTCGCTCAACCGGCCCGCGAGCACACAACCCGCGCTACCGGCGCCGACGATGATGAAGTCGTACTCCACAAGAACCCCCAAGTACTTGTCCTGTCACCACCTTCCTCCTCAGGGCTTGACCCTGCACCGAAGTGCAGGGTCCATCGTGATCGGCATGCAGACTTCTGTGGCCCGCTGGGGCCGGGCCGGCGCGCTGTACGACCTGGTGGCGAGCGTCGCGTTCGGCACGCCCTGGACCGCCTCCCTGGTGCTGGACCTGTTCGGCAGCCCGAGTTCCGACACGATGACCCTGTTGTTCGCCACGCTGTTCGGCACTGTGGTGGTGATGTGGTCGATCGCTCGGTGGTACCGCCCCGAGCCGTTGCTCATCGGCATCGACACGGCCGGACGGGCGCTGTTCAGCCTGTGGTTCGGGTGGGCGTTGTGGCACGGGCAACCGCCGGTGCTGGCGGTGTTCCTGGCGCTGGAGCTGTTTTGGGGCGTCGTCCAGTTGCGCGCCCTGGTCCGGAGGTAGTTTGCGATGGTGCGCATCTCCGAACTGGCCCGCGCCGCCGGCGTGGGCATCAGCACCGTGCGGTTCTACGAGCGCCGCGGGCTGGTCACTCCGACCACCCGCACCCAAGGCGGCTACCGCCACTACGACCGGGAAGCCCTGCGGCGGCTGAAGTTCATCCGCCGCGCGGCCCGGCTCGGCTTCACCCTCACCGAGGTGGAACAGATCCTGGCCTTCTCCACCGAGTTCGCCGGGCTGGAGGACGTGATCACCGAGAAGGTCGGCGAGATCGAGCAGCGGATGCGCGACCTGGACCGCGTGCGCCTGGCGTTGCTCGACGTCGCCGCCAACGGTGTTCAGGAGCAGTGCCCGGTGGTCGCGGCGCTCAACGAATGAGTCCACATCGGACGGAGCCGGGCGCGCACCGCGCTCACGCCGGGGTGGTCGAGCTGGGTGCTCGCGCGGGTCAGGACGCGGTGCGCGTGGCTCTGCGCGCGCGGGTCGGCGAGGTCGGACCAGTGCCCGCGGCGTTCGAGGAACTCGGCCAGCGTCCGGGCCAGCTGCCAGGCGTGGGTGTCGAAGCCGGTGGCGGCGGCGTGCTCGGCGGCGGCGAGCAGGACGCGCTGCTCGGTGGTGAACCAGGCCAGCGCCTGCGACCGGGCCGCCGCCAGGGAGGTCCGCACGTAGTGGTCGAGCACGCGGCGGGTGGCAAGCCGTCTGTCCGCGACGCTGTCGTGGAGCTGGGCCAGTTCGACGGCGTACGCGCGCAGGAGGTCGTGCAGCAGGTACCGGCCGGGCTGGTGTTCGACGAGCAGGTGCGCGCGAGTCAGTTCGGCGAGCAACGGCCCGACCTGCGGCGTTCCCAGGAGACCGGCGGCGGCCGACGCGCAGACGTCCGGGCCGGGATGCAGGCCGAGCAGGCGGAACAGCCTGGCGGCCGCGGACCCCAACGCACGGTACGACCAGGAGAACACCGCGCGGACGTCCGTGGCCGAGTCACCGCCGTCGAACGGGTCGAGCCCGCGACGCAGTTCGGCGGCGATCGCCCTCAGCGGGAACCCGGTGCAGGCGGCACGAGCGGCCACGACGGTGAGTGCGAGCGGCAGGCCCGCGCACCGCGTGATGATCTCGGTCGTAGCGGCGGAGTCGGCCGGGACCGCGCGGAGGCGACCGGCGAGCAGCTCACGTGACTCCTGCGCGGACAGGAGATCCAGCGCGACGGGATGCGCGCCGTCCGCGGCGACCAGGCCGGTCAACCGCGTGCGACTGGTCACCAGCACCAGACACCCCGGACTGCCCGGCAGCAGTGACCGGACCTGGTCCGCGTCCCTGGCGTTGTCCAGCACGATGAGCATTCGCTTGTCCGCCAACGCACTGCGGTACCGACTGGCCTGGGCGTCCGTGCTGTCCGGGACGCGCAGGCCGAGCGCGCCGAGCAACGCGCGCAACGCCTCGCCCGTCGTCATCGCGTCGTCCGGGCCGAACCCGCGCAGGTTGAGGTACAGCTGGCCGTCCGAGAACCGTGCCGCGACCCGATGCGCCCAGTGCACCGCCAGCGCCGTCTTGCCGACCCCGCCCATACCGGACACCACCACCGGGCCGGTGGACACGGCGTCGAGCGCCGCGAGTTCGCGAGCCCGTCCGGCGAACGACCGCGGCGGCGCCGGCAACTGCCGCGGGGTCACCTGGCCGGCCGGCAACGCGAGGTCCCCGGTGAGGATCTTCTTGTGCAGCAACCGCAACTCGGGTCCGGGGTCGGCACCGAGCTCGTCGGCCAGCCACAGCCGGACCTGTTCGTAGCGCAGCAACGCGTCGGCCTGCCGCCCGCAGCGGTACAGCGCCAGCATCAACTGCCCGGCCAGCCGTTCGTCCAGCGGGAACGCCGCGGCCGTCGCGTCCAGCTCGGCCAGCAGCTCGGTGTGCCGTCCCTGCTCCAGTGCCAGGTCGTTGCGGTCCAGCAGGGCGGCGAGCCGGCGTGCCTCCAGCGCGGACCGCACCGTCACGAGCCACGGAGTGTCCAAAGTGGAGAAAGGCTCCCCGCGCCACAGCCCGAGCGCGTCGTTGAGCAGCCCCACGTCCGGCGTGACGCGCGCCCGTTCCAGGAGGCCGGTGAACCGGTGCAGGTCCACGGTCATCGGATCGACGGTCAGCACGTACCCGCCCTGCCGCCCGACGATGCTCACCTCGTCCGGAAGCACCTGCCGCAACCGCGACACGTACCCGGCGACCGCGTTGCGCGCCCGGTGCGGCACCTGCTCCCCCCACACCCGGTCCACGAGCACGTCGACGGGCACCAGCCGGTTCGCCTCGACCAGCAACGCCACCAGCACACATCTCTGCCGGGAGTGGCCGACGTCCACGACCCGGCCACCGACGCGGACCTCGACGTCGCCGAGCAGTCCGAACTCCACCAGCACTCTCCCCTGAGCAGCCGATCACACAGTTCCCGAATCCCTGCCGAACACCGGACGTCCAACCTCATTTGCGACAGACCGGTCGCAGGGAACCGGTCGTCGAAGACCTTCGGAGGGCACATGTCCAGGACGTTTCTTCGCCGCGTCAGCGCCGCGATCGCACTGACGGCCGCCGCGGTGGCGCTCGCCGGTGCGGGCGCGGGAACCGCGTCGGGCGCCGTCACCTACGACCTGCTCCGCAACGCCAACAGCTCCAAGTGCCTCGACGTCGCCGACGGCAGCCGCGACAACAAGGCCGCGATCGTCCAGTACACCTGCGACGCCTCCAAGACCCACCAGCAGTGGACCCTGGAGCAGGTCGGCGACGGCAGCGGCGCCGTGCGGATCAAGGTCGCGCACAGCGCCAAGTGCGTCGACGTCTGGGACGCGAGCCAGGACCCGACCGCGGACGCCACGCAGTACACCTGCAGCGCCACCAAGTTCAACCAGCAGTTCCTGGTGGAGACGACCGCCACCGGCACGATGAAGTTCCGGGCGCGACACAGCGGCCAGTGCCTCGAGATCGCCGGCCGCAACTCCGCCAACAAGTCGAAGCTGCACCAGAACTGGTGCGTCGCCCACCCGGCGCAGGAGTTCGTCATCGGCTGACCGGTCCTCTCTCGCGGGTTGTGCCCTGTCACCTGGGCACAACCCGCTCTTCCGCCCTCGGGCTCGTAGGCTGTCCGGCACCGGTGGCGAACGGGAGGTCGGACGGTGGCGGAAACGACGGTGGCCGAGGTGATGGCCGAACTGGCCGCGCTGGAGGACCCGAAGGCACGCGCCGTGAACGAAAAACACGGCGACGACCACGGCGTGAACCTCAGCAAGCTGCGCGCGGTCGCCAAACGCCTCAAGACCCAGCAGGAACTCTCACTCGACCTGTGGGCGACCGGTGACACCGCGGCCCGGCTGCTGGCCCTGTTGATCTGCCGCCCCAAGGCTTTCTCGCGCGACCAGCTCGACACCATGCTGCGCGAGGCCCGCCGCCCCAAGGTCCACGACTGGCTCGTGAACTACGTGGTGAAGAAGAGTCCGCACGCCGAAGAACTGCGGGCCGCCTGGTTCGCCGACCCGGACCCGGTGGTCGCGAGCGCCGGCTGGGCCCTCACCACCGAGCGCGTCGCCAAGAAGCCGGAGGGCCTGAACCTCGACGGCCTGCTCGACACCGTGGAAGCCGAGATGAAGGGCGCCGACGAGCGTCTGCAGTGGGCGATGAACCACTGCCTGGCCCAGATCGGGATCGAGCACCCCGCGCTGCGTGCCCGTGCGATCGACATCGGCGAACGGCTGGAAGTGCTCAAGGACTACCCGACGCCGCCGAACTGCACGTCGCCGTTCGCGCCCATCTGGATCAACGAGATGGTGCGCCGTGCTCAGAAGGTGGAGTGACCCGCCGCCGGAGGCAGTTCGAGCAACTGACTCGCGACGTCGAGGAACGCACCGCCGCACTGCCACAGCGCGACGTCGGGATCGACGACGAACGGGTCCGCCGGGTCCACGTCGCGCTCCGGCACGCGGTAGGCCAGCGCCTCCGAGTCGGAGTACGCCAGCACCGTCTCGTTGGTGCCGCGCCACACTCGCCGGAACATCACGGCGTTGACGCAGGCCATGCGGTCGTGCACGACGGTCCGCTGAAATCCACGCCGCAGCAACAGCTTCATGCAGTCTTGGACGCTTCTCGCGTGTTGTGCCAAGTCACCCTGCCCCTGCCGGTACGAACTGCCAATTCTGGCTCCGACCAGAAGCACCGCCCACCGTCCATCACTCGATCAGGTCAAACGTTTGGGTCAAATGCACAACGTCGGCAGCCGCCGTTCGTGCACAGTGCCCACGAAAGACGACCGTTTCGGGCGATGGCCAGGGGCCGCCGCATGCGCAAGCCTCTGCCGGTGGTCGACATCCCGGCACCGAACCCGAGCGCCCCGCTGTACGAGCGGGCCGCCGCGCAGATCCCGAACATCGCCGAGAAGGTGCTGGAGGCGTTCTTCGCCAGATCCGCGGCGTACCGGCAGCTGCCGCACCAGCTCGTCGACCGCGAGATCACCGAGGCGGTGAGCCGGAACCTGCAGGTCTTCCTGCGGGCGCTGCGCGAACAGCGACCGCCAGCGCCGGAGGAGATGGCCGACCAGATCGCCACGGCCGTGCGCCGCGCACAGCAAGGTGTCCCCCTCGACGTCGTGCTGAGCACCTACCACGTCGCCGCGCATGTTGGCTGGCTGTCGATGGCCGGCGTCGCCGAGCCGGACGAGGTGGACGACCTGCTGGCGACCGTGCCCGCGCTGCTGCAGTTCCTGAGCGCCGCGGTGCCCGCCGTCGCCGCCTCCTACCTCACCGAACAACAGGCCCTGCACGCCGAACGCCGCGAAGCCGGCCGGGCCCTGGTCGCCGCGCTGCTGACCGGCCGGGAGTCCGAACCGCTGGCCGAACGGATCGGCCTGGAGCTGGCCAGCCACCACGTGGTCGTGGCGATCCGCGTGGAATCGGCGCCCGGACTGGTCCGACGCCTCCGCGCCGAACTGCCCCAGCACGCCCTCTCCGCCCTGGACCACGACGGCGGCACGGTGCTGCTGCCCACCTCGGCCGACGCGCTCGACCAGGAACTGGCCGACGCCGCGGACCTGGTGACCCGGCTGCACACCGCCGCCGGCGTCGCCCTGATGGGCGGGATCGCCGCGGCGGAGACGCGCGAGGACATCCCCACCGCGGCGAGGCAGGCCGCCGACATCGCCGAGCTGGTCCAGAAACTGGGCCGCCCGCCCGGCGCGTACGTGCTGGACGACGTGCTGCTGGAGTACCAGCTCTGCCGCCCAGGACCCGGTCGCAAGCGCCTGGCCCGCGTGATGGACCGGCTGGCCGAACACCCGGACCTGCTGCACACGCTGAGGGTGTTCATCAACAGCGACCACAACCGTCATCGCACGGCGGAAAACCTGCACCTGCACCGCAACACCTTGAACTACCGGCTGCGCCGCGTCGCCGAGCTCACCGGCTACAACCCTGCCGACCCAGCGGACATCCGGCTGCTCGCCGCGTCACTCGTCGTCCACGACCTGCGCCCCTGATCACTTGCGGTAGAAGTGCACATTGCGCCACTGGTGTTCGGCGCTCGCCGCCTTCAACGTGCCGTAGACGCCGTACTTGAAGTAGTGGTCGCCCTTGGGCCCGTTCGCCGTCTGCACCAGCTTGCCGTTGATGTGGATGGAGAAGCTGCCGCCACTGGCCGTGGCGTTGTGCGTGACGTTCACGCGCACCCACTTGCCGTTGATGCCGCTGATCAGGTCCTTGCCCCCGCCCCGCAGCGTGCCCCCGCCGCGCGCGTGGGACCTGATCATCAACGTGGTGGCGCCGTCGCCGTCGTTGCCGAAGATCTGCATGGCGCTCTCGTCGTCAGTGCCCGCCGTGACCTTCAACTCGCCCTCGAACTGCCGCTGCCCGGTCCGGTAGTTGTCCTGGATCCGCGCCTCGACGCGGTTGGACCCGTTGTTGAAGAGCTTGAAGCTCTGCACGCCACCGGAGCGCAGGTAGGACCCGCCCGGCCCGGACGCGCTGTTCGTGCTGCTCGGGTAACTCTTGATCGTGCCGCTGCTCTGGATCTGCAGATTCCACGCCGGGTCGTATTCCGTCCAGCCGCTGCCGACCGGCCCGGCTGAGGCTGTCGGCTGGATTGCGACGACCGTCATGATCGCCGCGCCCGCGATTATCGCGACTCGTCGTGCCAAACGCATTTGTGCTCCTCGTTGCAGGGGTTCACACAGGCGGCGGCATTGGCATTCTGACTCAATTCACGCGAAAGAGGCGAGCGCTCGGTGCGAGCGCCCGCCTGTTTCACCACCGAAATTTCGCTTCGATCAGTCGCCGTACGGGTTCTGCATCGAGACGTGGACGTGGTCGTAGTGACCACCGGTCACACCGCTACCGGCGGTGTAGTTGCGCCAGCCCTCGGACGCACGGGCCACGCTCCAGATCTTGCCCTGCCAGATCACGTAGCGGACGTCCAGCTTGGACGCGTACTTCTTCAGCCAGTTGGCGAGCTTCCAGCCCTGTTCCTTCTGCGCCGTGGTCGGGTAGGTGCCGATCCCGTTGGAGATCGTGCAGTCGAGAGCGTTACCGGTGTTGTGGTTGCTCGTCGACGACTCGCCGCTGCGGTAGTCACCCACCCAGCAGTCCTTCTCGCCGGTCAGGCGGCGGATCTCGTCGTCCACGAACTGCGTCTTCTTCGTGGCCTGAGGCGCGCGGGCCGTCGCGTTCGGGTGCGGGTTGTTGTTCGGCGCCCCGTAGGTGCCACCGGGAGGCGGCGTGCCGCCACCGTCGTTGAGCTTGTGGGAGGCGTTGTCGTTCTTGAGAGTCGAGTTCAGGTTGGCCTTGGTGTTGGCCGCGATCGTCTGGCTCGGGCCGGCGTAACCGCTGTTGAAGTACACGGTCACTTTGCTGTCTGTGCGGTTCCAGACCGAGGCGGCCTCGTTCTTCACGCACAGGCCCTTGCCGTTGCCGGCGCCCTTGAAGTCGTAGCAGCTGGGCTGCTCGTCGCCGTAGTCGGAAATCGACGTGGCGAAGTCGGAAACCGAACCGGCCTGGTCGCTGTTGTAGAACAGGCAGAACTCGCCGTCTTCACAAGATCCGTTGCGAGCCGTTGCCGCGGAGGCGGTGGCCGCACCGAAGGACACGCTGATCAGCGCGCCCATCATGGCCACAAGCGTGATTTTCTTGAGCACAGTGTGTCCTTCTCTTATTTGATTTCCGCCGAGCGAAGGGTTGCGAAGCTCGCTGACACTTCACTGACACTCGCCGTCACCGGTCAGTCAGCGCTCAAAAGGAGTGGCGCGGGTGCGCGATGATTGATCGCGATGTCCATCCAGCTGGCGTTCGGAGTGACGGCCGGGCCTGGGTTGAGCTGCCGGCTCCCCACGTCGGGCGGCCGAGCCGTGCCCAACGGCGGTGCACACCCGCCGGGCGCGCCGGTCGCCGTCGGCCCGGCTGACGCCGACCCGGAGGCCGTGCGGGAGGCGACGAGCCGGCTCGCGCTGCTGAGCACCGAGGCGGCCGGAGCGGGCGTCGACCTCGGCGGCGGCTTCACCTCCGCCCGCCTGGCCGGCGCGCACGGCGACCGGCGCGACGCGGTGCTTGCCGCGTTGAAGGACCTCGGCGCCGAGGGCGCGCACCGGCTGGGCGACCGGACCGCCGGTCTGGTGGCCATGTTCGGGCCGTCCGCGACCAAGCGGGTCGGTGCGGCCGCGCACACGGCGGTCGAAGAACAGCGCTGGGGAGCGTTGTACCTGGCCTCGGCGGCGTCCGACCTGCTCGGTCCCGAACAGCTGGAACGAGTGCTCGACCTGCGTGCGCCGGACGGCATCGACCCGTTTCCCCGCGGTGCGGCGTCCACGCTGGCCGAACACCTGTCCCGCGCGCTGTCGCGATACCAGCGACCGCGCCGGCTGGCGTTGATCATCAGCCTCTGGGACCACGTCTGCGCGCAACAGGTCGAGCGGCGGCTGCGGAAACGCCGAGCCGCCTCGCAGACCCGCGTCGACCGGATCGACAAGCTGCGCGAACGTCACCGCGTCCACTTCGACGAGCAGATCCTCCATCAGCTGGGCTGCGCGTTCGACGACACGCCGACGCTGGCCGCCGCGGCCCGCTGGCGGCCACCGATCTGGTGGGCCGCGGACGAACTCCGCCGCCTGATGCACGACGCCATCGCGGCCACCGCGCTGCTCCGGTTCGCCAGAACGCTGTCCGACGAGGGCCTCCAGGCCGCCGCCGAGAAGCACCGCGACGAACTGACCGCCGCCGACGCCTGTCTGAGCGGGAACGCGCGGACCAGCGCGGCACGCCGTGCCGAGGGCGGCTACAGCCACCCCGCGCGGCCGGGATGCTATGTGCACCAACTGGTTCAGGCATTGACACCGGAACGGCTGGCCGGTTCGAAGACCCAGAACTACGTGGAGATCCGCGCGGCGATGGCGCGCAACTACGGCGTGGTCGTCTTCGACACCGTGATCGAGGTGCTCCGCAACCTCGACGACCAGCCGCTGCACGAGGACTGGGACACCTGCGAGCCGTGGCAGGCGGACAACCTGCACAAGTGGCGTGCCGCGGTGGGTTTCGCCCGTCCGCCCGGCAGCTGGGAGCAGCCGCCGCTCACCGACGCGCACGCCGACGGCCCGACACAGCCGCTCGCGCAGCGGCTCGCCGCGGACCCGGACGCCGCGGAGACACCGCACGACCTGCTCTGGCTCGCCGATCTCGCCGACGCGCTGGCGCCCTTCTACGGCAAGGAGCACGCCACCGTCCGGCACGAGCGGCCAGGACCGGATCTGGACTACGACACGCCCGCTCGCCCCACCCGGCCACGAGCCGACTCCCTCCCGCTGGCGGCCGCCGAGGTCGCGCAGCTGGTGATGTTCGGCGCCACCCCGCCGTCACGCTGCAGCCGGTGGGCGGAGCTGGCCGCCGGGGTCAGGGCGGACGCCGTGATCGCGGAGGCGAGCGTCGGCATCTTCCCTATCCCGCCGGAAGTGTCCGCTGTGGACAAACAGGTCGTCGCCGGCCTGACCGTGGAACTGGGCCGCGATCCCCGGCAGCTGGCCGAGTGGTCGAGCTACATGGGCAACTGCATCGGCTACCCGTGGTACGCCGACGAAGCACGCAGGGGCCGGTGCGTGCTGATGGCGTTGCGCGACCCCGCCACCGGCCGGATCGCGGCCAACCTCGACATCCGTCGTCACACCGGTGGATGGCACGTTCACGAGCTGCGTGCGCGGTTCAACGACAACGTGACCCCTGCGATGGAGAAGCAGGTCAAGCACTGGGTCGACGACATCCCGACGCCCGTGGTGTCCGCCCCCGAACCGCTGCTGCCCGTACCGCCGGTGCGCGTGCGCGGCGGTTCAGGCCGCCGTTCCGCGGCCGGGCGTCTCCCCGCCGAGCTCATCCGCGCGCTGACCGTCGCTGTGACACAGGAACTGGCTTCCGCCGCTTCCGCGCAACGGACCTACGTCGTCCTGGCACGTGGTCTCGGCCGGGCCGGCCAGCCCGCCGACTTCGATCCGGAAGCGGCGGTCGTCGCGTTGAAACGCGTGGGCTCCACCGATCACGTCGAGCTTCTCCGCACGGCGCTCGACGCCGGACTCAGCGCGTCGACCCTCTGGCAGGCGACCCGTGTCCGCCCGCTCACCGCCGCGGTGGCCAGGCTCGATCCCGAACTTCGCGAGTACGACCGCCTCGGCACGCTCACCGACGGTTCCCCGCTCCCCCGGACGTTGCGCGCTCTGGTCCGCCGCCCGGAGATCGCTCCGGCACACGCGATGGACGTGGTGGCGCGCGCCGTCCGCACGGCCATGGGTGCGCTGGCGGGTGACGACGCGCTGGTTCGCGCGGTGGCCCGCCGTCCTTCGACCGACCTGCTGTGCGCGCTGGCGATCGCCACCACCTGCAATCCGTCCACATTGGACAAGACCGCACCGGTGACCGAGCCGAGGAAGACGACGGTTCCCGGCTTTCCCGCAACGGACCTGTCCGACGAGGACGGTCCGTGGCAGCGCGCCATGACCGCGGCGGCCGAACTCGGCGCGCCCGTGGAGTTGTTCTGGGAGGGCATCGCCGAGCACGGCCTGCGCGTCCCGGCCGCCCTGCTGGGCAAGGGCGGCTGGCCGGCCCTGTGGAGCCGCGCGCACCGCTGATCAGCTTCCGGTGGCGACGAGCACCAGCGTGCCGTTGTCCGCGGCAAGATAGGCCTTGGCCACCCAGGTGTCGTGGGCGAACGCCTGGTCGAGGCGGTCACCGGTGAGGAACGTCCCGGCGGGCAGTTCGGCGCGCAGTCCGTCGACGACGTCCGGTGTCGCGCCGGTGGCCTGCGGAGCGTGGGCGGACTTCAACTCGTCGATCTTGCTCTGGGGCAGGGTGATCACGGCGTCGATCCAGTAGGTCGACGGACCCGGTGCGCGGTCGGAACCGAACGTGCCCGACATCCAGCGAACCCGCTCGGGGGTGCCCAGCGCGGAGAACCGCTTGGTGAGCGGCTCGACGTCGGTGCGCAGCGCACCGGTGCCGGACTTCGCGGCGGGACGCGGGGCTTCGCCGCACCCGGCCAGCAGAACGGCCAGCACGGCGATCAGACTCGTCCACCGGAGCACTTCTCTCCCCTTCCTCAGGGCGACGCTCCATATCGGACGGCGAGCGCGGCCGCGCGGTTCCCCAGCGCGTCGCGCAACGACTGCGGGGCCAGCGCTTCCGCGTTCAGGCCGAGCTGCCACAGCGCCCACTCGGCGTGCCACGAGTCCTGGTAGGTCACCTCCAGCCGCAACCACCCGTCCGCGTCGGGTTCCTCGGCACGAACGGCCAGGGCGGTGCCCAGCAGATCGTCCCGCCGCGCCGGGTTCACCCGCACCAGCACGGTGATGTGATCGGTGGACAGGAACCGCGCACAGCGTTCCCGCCACACCCGGTCCAGGTCGACCTCGCCCGGCCGCTGCGCCGGTTCGTCCAGTTCCTCGGCCGCGAACACCCGCGACAGCCGATAGGTGCGGTCCGCCCCGGCCCTCGTGGCCAGCAGGTACCCCCGGTCGCGCACCGTGACGAGGCCGATCGGGTCGACCGTGCGCCACCGTGGTTCCTGTCCTGTCGCCGCGTAGTGGATGCGCAGCCGGTGTCCCGCGAGCACGGCACGCCGCACCTCGGCCAGCGCCGCGCCGGGCACCTCCTCGGCCACCGCCCGGCGCGAGAGCAGGTCGGTCTCCGGCTCGACGAGAAACCGCCGGGCCACCTCGTTCGCGGTGACCTGGTGGCTCTCGGGCAACGCGTCCACCACCTTGCGCCTCGCCGAAGCCAGCGCCGAGCCGAACACCCGCTCCGAGCCGGCGGCCAGCAAAGCGATGGCCTCGTCGTGGTTCAGCCCGGTGAGCTCGGTCCGGAACCCTGGCAGCAACGCGAACCCGCCCCGCCGCCCACGTTCGGCGTAGACCGGCACCCCGGCCGCGGACAACGCCTCGATGTCGCGCAACACCGTGCGAGTCGACACCTCCAACTCGCGGGCCAGCGCGGTAGCGGTCAACTGCCCGCGCTGCCGCAGCAACAGCACCAGCGACACCAACCGGTCGGCACGCACTCCAGAACTCTGCCAGAAAACACGACAGAGGATGTCGTGTTTCGCCTGGAAGCTGATCACCGACAACATCAAGATCCCGAACGGAGCCGAAGTGGCAGTGGATCGAACGGCGGTCAACCCGTGGCCGTGGTCGGTGGATCTGGGCTTCCACCAGGGCGAGGTCGTCACCGGCCACACCCGGACCCTGTACCTGGCAGGACAGGCCGCGACGGGCGCCGACGGCACCCCCCGGCACGCCGGTGACATGGCGGCCCAGCTCGCTCTGAGCCTCGACAACCTGGAGGCCGTGCTCGCCGAGGCCGGCATGTCCCTGACGAACCTGGTGCGGCTCAACGTGTACGCCACCGACGTGGACCTGCTGTTCCAGCACTACGGAGTCCTGGCCGCCCGCCTGGGTGCCGCCGGAGTGGCACCACCCTCCACGATGCTGGGCGTGGCTCGACTGGCGCTCCCCGACCTGATGGTCGAACTTGAAGGCACAGCGGTCGCATGACCCGGTGAGTAGCAGGTGGGTGATCCGAGATGCTCAAGATGGTGACGATCGGTGTCTACGGTTTCGACGCCGATTCGTTCCTCCACCGACTGCGGCAAGCGGACGTCCACCTGCTGCTCGACGTGCGCCAGCGCCGTGGTGTCCGCGGCGCCGAGTACGCCTGGGCGAACTCGGCCCGGCTGCAGGCCATGCTCGCCGAGGCCGGCATCGCCTACGAACACCACCTCGAACTGGCTCCGACCACCGAGATGCGCCGGCTCCAGTACGCCGAGGACGATCGCCAGGGTGTCGGCAAACGCTCACGCCACGAGCTCGCCGCCGGGTACGTCCGTCACTACACCGACGAGATCCTCGACCAGGCCGATCTCGCACCGATCGTGTCGGCGTTGTCCCGCAACGGAACCGCCGCACTGCTCTGCGTCGAGCACGAACCTGGGGCCTGCCACCGTTCGCTGATCGCCCGGCGGCTGGCGGAGCAGCACGCCGTCACCGTCGAACATCTGTTGTGACGCAGGGGAATCAGGAGATCCGGCGATCCACCGCGACCCAGTTCGTCTCCCACGTCGTTCCGCCGTCAGCCGAGAAGGCCTGCTCGAACCTGGCCCTGTCCGCCCCCTCGCGGAAGACGAGGAAGCGCACCTTGATCGGACGGCCACCGAGCTGGTCGTCGCCGTAGAAGGTGCCGACGCCGTCGCGGAACCCGCCGTACACCGCCGGCGTGAGCAACCCGTCGCGGATGTTGACGAAGGTCAGGCTCCACCGCGTCGCCTGGGGTTCGTACAGTCGCAGGTTCATCCCGTCGATGCGCCCGGTCGTCCCGGACACCTTGAGCTCGACGACGTTCGCCCGCCGGTCCATGAGGGGACGCACCACGCTCGTCCCCGCGAACTGCAACCACTGGTCCGGCGACTCCGACAGCGGCTCGGCGAGCACCCGCACGGACGTGCGCCAGCTGCCGATCTCCCAGTCGAAGTCCCGCTGCCCGTCGACAGCCGCAGCAGCACCACCCGACGCGGCCGTCACGACCAGCACGAGTGCGGAAAGCCCGGCGACGAGAATCTTCTTGTATGGCACGGTCATGGCTCGACTATCGGAGCGGAGTGCGGCCATGGACAAGAAGGCACCTGCAGGTAACCCCTCTCGCCCCAACCCGCTGCCGGGCTGCCCGATGGCCGCGGCCTTCGCCGCGATCGGCGGCAAGTGGAAGCTGACCCTGCTCTACTGGCTCGCGCACGGTGAGTCCCACTTCGCGGGCCTGCGCCGCCGCAGCACGCCGATCACTCCCAAGGTGCTCGCGGAACAACTGCGCGAGCTGGAAGCCGACGGCCTGGTCGAACGCGTGGAGACCGGACCGGTCCCGGCGCCCGTCATCTACCGCCTCACCCCTTACGGCACCACGGTGCTACCGGTGGTCGAAGGGGTCCGGGTGTGGGGCGAGACCCACCTGCGGCTCACCAGGGGTGAGCCCGCACCCGACGCGGCGATGGGCTGCGCGAACGCGATCGCGTAGCCCACCCGCCTCACGGATTCAGGACCTGCCGTTCACACCTGCAGGTCGGACTCGATGCGCTTGAGCTGATGCCGGGCCAGCGCGAGGTTCGCGACATCCCTTTCCAGCACCAGGTACAGGAAGAGCGATCCTCTGGACTTCACGCCTCCCATCAGCCGGATCAGGTGGTACTGGCGATGTAACGTGATCAGAATGTCCTCGATGCTGTCGTTGAGCCCCAGCGTCTGGATCACCCGCAGTTTGGACCGGACGACCTCGGTGTTCCCGGCCGCCGCGATCTCCAGGTTCAGCCATTCGCCGCCACCGCTGTGGCCGAGCGACATTCCGCTGTCGTAGTCGACCAGCGCCACGCCGACCGCACCGGCGATGGACATGGCCTCTTTCAACGCGACATCGATGTTCATCGAATCCCACTTCCCTGGGTCAACTGGTGATCGGGACAACTCGGCTTCCTGCCGGTTTCCCGATCGTGTACGGAAACGTCTCCACACGGACGACGTAATTGACGAGAGCAATGAACCAAGTGACAACATTTCCCGCCCTGCCCGGTGGACGGTGTGTTACTACGGGGTCAGGATCGAGCCGACCCGCGCGATCACGGGCCGGGATTCGTAGAGAAGGCGTCCGAGGTTCAGCCCTTTGTCCCCGAGTACGACCATCAGCGACATCCTGCCGACGGCGTACACGGCCATGTAGCCCTGGCTGCCGAACACGACGGTCTGGCTGAGTGTGCCGAGTCCGATCACCTCCGCCGCCTGGCGCGCGATTCCGAGATCGGCGGCGGCGAGCGCGGCGATGTGGGCGGGTTCGACGTTCTTCGCCACGTCGGCGATGATCGGGATCCCGTCTGACGCGGCCACCATCGTGTCGGTCACTCCGGTGACGTTCTCCCGGAGCTTCCGCAGCTCGGCGCCCAGGGCGTCGTAGTCCAACACACTTCCTCTCTCCTGCAGAAAGGGCGACCAGCTCAGTCAGGGCGACCTGGCTCCACCCGCGGCCGCAACGAGCCGAGTCCCCAGTGCGAAAAGCTGAACGAGGTCTCCGGCGGGGCGATCTCCAGCAGTTCCTCGCCGAGCATCCGGGAGACCTCGACGGTGACCGGGTAGAGGCCCCGGCCGACCGCGAAGGCGATGTCCCGCGCACTGCGCCTGCCGGTGGCGCACTCGAAGATCTCGCGCCGTGTCGCGGTCAAGGCACCCGATTCCACGCCACGAGCCGGCACCACGCGGTCCCGATAAGGCGACAGGGGGAAAGCGAGCGAGGCGATCGCGTCCAACCGGCGAGCCGTCTCCGTCAGCAGCAGCTCCGGAACGACTCCGTCCGCCGCGAAGAGCAACGGCACGTCGATGGAATCGCCGACGACACAACGCCCGACGTCACCGACGGCAATGGCGAACGCCCCGTCCTGAATGGCGGCCGTGGCGACGACCTGAGCCTCGGCGGAATCCGGACCCAGCCGCAGTTCCTTCGCTCCTGGCGAACCTGGGCTTTCCACCGCGATCACCGCGCCGTCCCGCAGGTGAAAAATTCCGCCCACATCACCGACGACGCACAATGCTCCGGTGACTCGTTCGTCGTGACATTGCGCCAGGGCCTGCGCGAGGACGTCGAACGAGTCGCGACAATCGCTTGTCAGCGCTAACTCCGTGTGAATCCGGTGACTACAGTGCGGCGTACCTGACAAACTGGTCATCCAATCGAGCACGTCTCCTCATCGAAAGAGCGACCGCCACCGCTACTTCTTACCCGCAGAAACCGCACTCCCACGTCAAGCACCACACGATCGAGTGAACTATTCCAGTTCATTCAGCAAAAAGGACGACTGGTCGGTCTGCCGACACGCCGATGCCCCGGCCGGGTCACGGGAACCCGGCCGGGGCATCGGCGCCACCGGTCAGCGCTGCAGAGTCAGCACGCCCGGCCTGTACGGCAGGAGGCCGTAGTCCATCCCGTCGGAGCTGGGGTCCCGCCCCTGGTAGAGGAGCTGCAGGTTGCAGGGGTCCACGGTCTTGGTCTGATCGGGGTTGGAGCGCACCAGGTCGCCATGGCTGATGTCGTTGGTCCAGGTGGCGCCACTGTTGGCCTTGCCGGCGAAGGGATTGCTCTCGGTCGCGGCCTGCGGGGTCCACGTGCCGTTCAGGCTCGTGGCGGTGAAGGAGCGGAAGAAGCGCCCGTTCGCCCCGCGCGCCTCGACGATCATGAGGTACTGGTTCTGGTCCTTGACCTTGTAGACCTCGACCCCTTCGAACAGGTTGACCTCGGTGTCACTCATGATCTTCGTGAAGCTCGAACCGAAGCTGCCGGGGAAGTTCCCGATGGGCATGGTGGCGCGGTAGATGTTGCCGAGGTCGTCGGCGAAGAACAGGTACATGTTCGTGTCGTCGCCGATGATGGTCTGGTCGAGCGGAGCACCGTTGGACAGCGTGCCCGTGAACAACGTCTGCGGCGCCGACCAGCCGTCGGGGTTGGTGGGGTCGCTAGAGGTGCGGTAGGAGAACGTCGGCCCGCCCCACTGGTAGGCGAGCACCCAGATGTTCTTCGGGGCGAAGTAGAACAGCGTCGGCGCGACGGCTCCGATGGTCAGCGTGTTCTGGGTGGCGGTGCCCATGTCGGACCAGTTCGTGAAGGGGCTGAAGCTCATCGACTTCCACGCCGTTCCGGTGTCGTGCACCGTGGCGTAGACGATGTGCTTGCCGTTGTGGACGACGTTGGTGAAGTCTTTGAGCGAGACCCACCCCGACTTCGGGTTCGCCAGCGGGCCGGTCGAGCTCCAGCGGTACGTCGACGGCAGCGAGCACGCGCTACCGCCTCCGTCGACCCGGACGAGCTGCCACTGCTGGTTGCTGCCGTTCCAGTCGCTGTACTGCACGACGGCGGCACCGTCCGCGGTCGAGGCGCCCTGCACCTCGACCACCTTGCCGCTGTTGCGGTTGATCAGCCGGACGTACCCGTTGTCGGAGTCCGCGAGTCTGAACTGCTGGTTGCTGCCGCCGTTGTCGGCCCACTGCACCATGGCCGCGCCGTCGGCGGTCGAGGCCCCCAGCACGTCCGCGACCTTGCCGGAGTGCCGCACGCGCAGCTTGTAGTAGCCGCCACCGGCGTCCACGAACTGGAACTGCTGGTTGTTGGCGTTGCTGCGGGACCACTGGATGAGGTTGCCGCCGTCGGCGGTGGACGCGGCGTTGACGTCGAGGGCCTTGCCGCTGTTGCGGTTCAGCAGCACGTACCAGGCGCTGGTGTCCACAGTGGCCGCCGACGCCGGCGTGAGGGCGCTCGTGAGCAGCCCGCCCACGAGCGTCACGACTGCCGCGGCGGCCAATCCTGACCGCCATCGACCACGCCACCTCGCAGTGTGCGCAAACCCAACCGGCATAGCATCCGTCCTTTCATCATTTGGGCACAACAAACCCAGGCGATCAAAGTGTTAGCGCTAACAATTGCGGCTACGACCCGAGCAGTAATAAAAGCGGTTTTGGGGGACAGGGCGTCAATCAGTGGTGCGAGTGGCGCAGCACAAGGACTGTGAGCGATAACATCCATTGCGTCAAGATGTAACGGGGATGTTTTCGCGGGGAGTCCCACGTGAGACGCGAGGCGCCAGGTCGGCGATCAGGTCAGCCGGGTGGATCGGCGAGGGATCAGCACCGGCTGCACGGACCGACGTCGCTCCACCCCGGTCCGGGCGTTGACGAGAGCGATCAGCAGGTCGACCGCTTCCTCGCCCACCCGGTCCGGACGGAGGCTGACGGTGGTGACGGGCGGGGTCGTCGTCGCGTAGCCCGGATCCTCGCTGACGCACGCCACCAGCAGGTCCCGCGGCACCCGGAGCCCGTGGTGCCGGGCGGCGGCGAGGATGTTGTGCCCGGAGTCGGAGTACACGCCGATGACGGCGTCCGGTCGCGGATCGCGGTCGAGCAGCCGGCCGGTCGCGGCCCGTTCCGCCGCGAAGTAGTCGGGCAACGTCGCGTACTCCTCGACGAGCGCGGGCAGGTCGCGTTCGGCGCACCAGGACGCGTAGGCGCGTCCGATCAGGTCCGGATACGCGTCGTCGTGCAACGGCAGGGTGAGCCCGATCCGCCGGGCACCGGCGCGGGTGAGGTGGTCCAGCAGCAGACGCAGGCCCTCGTCGTAGTCGGCGTCCACCCACGCGTCACCCCAGCGCGGCTGCGGCGGCCGGCCTTCGCTGACGATCGGGATGCCGCGCTCGCGCAGAAGCGAACACACCGGGTCGTCGGCGCGCGGGCCGACGTGGATGACGCCGTCCAGCGGCGTGTTGAGCCACATCCACGGTGACAACGAACTCGGCATCACCATGAGCATGTAACCGCGCTCGTGCGCCACCGCCATCGCGCTCAGCGCCAACTGCGCGTAGTACGGGATCTCCGTGTACGCCACGGGAAGATCGCCGTACGTCGTCATCGTCAGGCCGAGCACTCCCGTGCTGCCGCAGGCCGCGGCCCTGGCCGTGCTGGCAGGGGCGTAACCGAGTTCGCGGGCCGCGGTGATCACGCGCTGCCTGGTCGCCTCGGACAGCCGGCCGGTGCCGTTGAGCGCGTTCGACACCGTCGCCGTGGAGACCCCGGCCCGCGCGGCCACGGCCCCGAGGGTGGGACGGCGCCAGACATGCGTGCTGTTCATGTCCATCTCAACAGGCTTTGTGCCAGCTTGTGCTTAAGACGTTAATCACTCAACCTACCGGGCGACAGCGGTCGGGCATCCCGGGTCCGCACGAGTGCTTCATGTGGACGAAGAGGGGAAGCGGTGGAGGCGAGGATTTCACAGGTGCGGCACCGCACCACAGCTCCGGTCGTCGCGGCGCGCTGGGCGCTGTGGGCGTTCGTCGTCGTGAACTTGGTGATCGTCGAAGTTCTGTTCCTCACCGCGGGTACCGGCAAGAACGAGGTGCTCACGGTCGCCAAGTTCTTCGGCCTGCACGCCGCCGTGGTGATGCTGTTCCAGCTGCTGCTGGTGGCCAGGCTGCCGTGGCTCGACCGCCGCATCGGCATGGACCGGCTGACGGTCTGGCACCGGTGGGTCGGCTTCACCCTGCTGTGGACCATCCTGACCCACGCCGTGCTGGTGGTGCTGGGCTACGCGACGCTCGACGACGCCTCGATGGGCAAGACGTTCCTGGCGCTGGCCGGAGTGCCGGCCTCCCTGCTCGGGATGTGCGCCGCGTTGATCGTCGTCGTGGTCGGCTCGGTCTCCACCCGGTACGTGCGACGCCGGCTGCGGTACGAGACCTGGCACGGTGTGCACCTGGCCCTGTACCTGGCGCTGGGACTGGCGTTCGTCCACCAGCTGCTGGAGACCACGACCTTCAACTCCTCGGTGCCCGCGAAGCTCTACTGGTGGGCCCTGTGGCTGTTCGCGTTCGGGTCCCTGATCACCGGGCGGATCGTGATGCCCCTGTGGCGCAACGCGTATCACCGGTTCGAGGTCGCGGCGGTCGTGCCGGAGTCGGACGACGTCGTGTCGGTCCACGTCACCGGACGCCACCTCGACAAGCTGCCCGCCAGGGCCGGCCAGTTCTGCATCTGGCGGTTCCCCGGACACAACCACTGGTGGCTCGCGAACCCGTTCTCGCTGTCGGCGGCACCCGACGGGCGGACGTTGCGGCTGACCGCCAAGGCCGTCGGCAGCACCAGCGCCGGGCTGCGGCACGTCCCGGTCGGGAGCCGCGCGTTCGTCGAAGGGCCGTACGGAGCGTTCACCTCGTTGCATCGGACGCGGCCCGGCGCACTGCTGATCGCCGGAGGAGTGGGGATCACGCCGGTTCGTGCGCTCCTGGAGGAGGAATCGGCCGGCGACGTCGTCGTGCTCTACCGGGTGCGCAGCGAGAACGACGCCGTGCTGGCCGACGAGGTACGCACCCTGATCGCGGACCGCGGCGGCCAACTGCACCTGCTCACCGGTCGCACCGGGGAGAGGCCACCGCCGTTCGAGCCGGACAACCTCCGTGCCCTGGTGCCCGACATCGCCGAACGCGACGTGTACGTCTGCGGACCGCCCGCGATGACCTCGGCCGTGCTCAAGGCCTTGCGCGGGCTGCAGGTTCCCGCCCGGCAGGTCCACTCCGAACGGTTCGGTCTCGCCTGAGGGTGGCACCCCGGCCGTCACCGGCCGGGGTGCCGTCTCCCCCCGCTCAACTCAGTACTCGAAGGCGGCGAACGCCGGCGCGGAGCACTTGTCCGCGGCGTTGTTCCGGTCCTCGCACACCTTGATCAACGCGCGTGCCTTGCTGGAACTGGGCTTCAGCCGAGTCGACAGGTTCGTGGACACGTACTTCATGCGCGAGGTACGACTGGTCTGCTGCTTGCTCACGTCCAACCAGACCTCGGGGGCGCCGATGAACGGGCGCGTCCAGAACTGGAACTGCACCTCCACGTAGATGGGGTTGCCGTTGTTGGACATGTCGACCATGTTGATGCCCGCCGTGGCGTACACACCGCCGTTGTTGGCGAAGTCGCCGTAGGCCTTGGCGATCGGCGTGGACCCGTTGTAGGCGGTGACCGCCCACGGCGTGCCGGCCGCCTGAGCCTGTGCGGGCAGGAGCAGCGCTGCCGCGGCAAAGGCGGTCATGGCGGCAGCCGTCACCTTCACCACGCGACCCTTGAAGGTCCCGGCAGTTCCCCTCAGCCGAATCCGAGCCATCTGTGTGTCCCTCTCGCCATTCACTTGTTCGAACGTGTGCCGCCTACTTCAGCAGCGGTCACCCCGCCGAACGGGCGATCCTGGACAGGGCTGGACAAAGCTGGACGGTCAGAGCTCGGCGAGAGCGGTGCGTAGCGGTTCCGCCTGCGCGACACCCATGGCCTCGTACCGTTCGAGCGCCTTCCGCCAGTGCCGTTTGGCGCTCTCGACGGCACCGGTGGCACGCGCGACTCCGCCGAGCCCTTCCTGTGCCCTGGCCTCCTCCAGCCGGTGTCCGTGTTCGCAGGCGAGCGCGAGCGCGTCGTGGTGCGCCTCCCTGGCGGCCACGTGGTCACCGGCCCGGCACCGGACGAAGCCGAGGTGGTTGAGCAACTCGACCTGCAGATTCAGGTCGCCGACCTCCCTGGCGAGGAGCAACGCCTCCTCGTAGCGGTCGATCGCCAGGCGGTGCTCGCCCTTTGCCGCGTGCACCGAGCCGAGGAACTTGACGACGAACGTCTCGCCGACCCGGCTGTCCAGCTTGCGGTAGCCGGTCAGCGCCTCCTCCAGCAGCAAGACCGCCTCGCCGTGCTCGCCCAGCTGGTTGAGCACGTTGGCGACGTTGGTCGACGCGTGCGCCACGCCGAGCTCGTCGCCGACCGTCTGGAACGTGCGCAGCGCCTCGCGGTGGTTGGCGAGCGACCTGTCGAGCAGGCCGCGCTGTTCCAGCGTGCGACCGAGGTTCATCCGGTTGATCGCGACGTTGTGCTTGTTGCCCGCTTCCTCGGACAACGCGATGGACTCCTCCAGTGCCGCGACCGCCTCGTCGAACCGGCCCAGCTCGGCGAGCGTGATCCCGATGCTGTTCAGGACCGCCGCCTGACGCTCCGGGTCACCGATCGCCCGCCAGATGTCCGCACTGCGCTGCAACCAGTCGAGCGCGTCGAGCTGGGCTCCCATCGCCTCGGCGACCACGCCGAGGCCCCGCAGCGCTTCCGCCTCACCCGCCAGGTCACCGTCGGCCTGGGCCGAACTCAGTGCCGTGCGTTGCATACGCATTGCCTGCGCGGTGCGAGAAGTCGTCTCCAGGTGCCGCTTGGCGGTCTCGGCGAGCCGGCGGGCCGTCGGACCGAGCCCCAGGTCGGCGGCGAGCTGCACGATCTCGACCACGTTGTCCGCCTCCGCGGTCAACCACGCACGTGGGTCGGTCAGCCAGACCAGGTCCACCTGCTCACCCCGGTGAAACTGCGGATAGACCTGGGTGAAGGCCGCGGTGTGAGCCTCGGCGTAGTGGTCGATCAGCCGCACCTTCGCGGGTCGGGTGACGGATTCCGGGACCGCGGTGACGAGCTCGCGGCTGTATTCGCGCAGCAGGTCGTGCATCTCGTACCGGCCGTCGCCCTGCACGAGGTTCGCTCTCACCAGCAGCTCGATCCGCAGTGCGGCGTCGGCCAGGTCGCCGCCGACCAGCGCCGCGGCGGCGGGCACGTCGAAGTCGCGGCCAGGATGACACCCGAGCAACCGGAAGAACTCGGCCGCTTCCGGCCTGAGTTGCCGGTAGGACCACGAGAACACCGCCCGCACCATGCTCCGCGGATCACCACTGCTGTCGAGAAGATCGAGGCGCTCGGCCTCGAGGTGCCCGACGACGTCCTTGAGCGGCTCCAGGCGGGCCAGCTCGGCCAGGATCCTGATCGCGAGCGGCAACCGGGCGCACAGCTCGGCCAGTTCGATCGCCGCCTCGCGCTCGTAGTCGACGCGGTGGCCGAGCAGGTTCCTGAGCAGCAGCAGTGCCTCGTCCATCGTCAGCACGTCGAGGTCCAGCCGGTGCGCGCCTTCGATGACGGACAGCCCGGTCAGCGTGTCGCGGCTGGTGACGACCGCGAAGCAGGACGGCGTGGCAGGCAGCAGCGGCCGCACCTGTTCGGCGCTGCCCGCGTTGTCGAACACCAGAAGCATCCGCTTGCCGGCCAACGCCGACCGCAGCGAACCGACGCGTTCGTCCAGCCCTTGCGGAACGTCCTTGATTCCCAACGCGTGCAGCAACGTCAACGCCGCATCGGCCGCGGACACCGGCGCGCCGGGATCGTATCCACGCAGGTTCAGGTAGAGCTGCCCGTCCGGAAACCGCTCCGCGACCCGATGCCCCCAGTGCACGGCCAGCGCGGTCTTCCCGACACCGGGCGTGCCCGCGATGGCCGACAGCACCACGGTCCGGTTCGGCTGCTCCAGCAACCCGTCGAGCTCCTCGAGTTCGCCCGCGCGCCCGACGAACGCCCTGACATCCGCCGGCAACTGCCGGGGCACCACCACCGCCGGCGCCTGCTTGAAGGTGTGCTCGTGCGCCGCGACCCGGTCCCACGCGTCGGCCCACCGCGCGTGATCCTCGGGCCCGCCGTCCAACGCGATGACGATCCGGTCCAGCACCTCGGCGGGCAACAGCGTCTGTCCGGTCAGGTAGGTGTGCACGGTCGAGCGCGGCACGTCGATCCGCTTGGCCAGCTCGGCCAGCGACACCCTGGTCCGCCCACTCCCCCGCGCCGCGTTGCCGCGCAACAGCTCCAGCTCACGAACCAGATCGGCCCGCGTCCGAATGCGACTCGGATCAGCGCCCACGACCCCTCCACGCGGTGACCCACCGCAGCCCGACCACAACACAAGGTAGCCGACTCCCCGCCCGGTCACCGCCGAGACAGGCTAGTGGTGTGGCTCGTCGGCAATCACCGGACGGCGCACGGCCGGCGGGGCACGATTGGCTCGTGACAGCGTCAGGGACGGCCGCCTACGACCACTGCGTCGATCTTCCGCCGTTGGTCGCGACCGCGGTGCGGGCGGCTCGCCGGGCCGGCTTCGCCCATTCCTGCCTGCCTGAGCAGGGCCGGCTGCTGCGGACGCTCGCGGGCGGCGTCGGTGCCGGGGTGATCGGCGAGACCGGGACCGGCTGCGGGGTCGGCCTGGCGTGGTTGGCCTCCGGCGCTCGCCCAGGCGTCCGGATCGTCAGCGTGGAACGAGACCCGGCGCGAGCGGAGATCGCCGCCGCGGTGTTCGCCGACGACCCACGGGTGGAGGTGCGCACCGGGGACTGGCGGGAGCTGGGCGGCAGCGCTCCGTTCGATCTGCTCGTGCTCGACGGTGGCGGTCAGGGCAAGGGCACGGAGCCACCGCTCGAGCCGGCGGACTGGCTGCGGCTGGGTGGTCTGGTCGTCCTGGACGACTTCGCCCCGATGACGAGCTGGCCGCCCGTGCACGAAGGGCAACCCGACGAAGCCCGAACCTACTGGCTGAACCATCCACGGCTGCGTGCCGCCGAGGTCAGGGTCACCCCTACCGCGGCAGCCATCGTCGCGACCTTCGTGGGCTGAACGGCGGCAGGCGGGTCACTGGAAGATTTCCGCCAGGAGCTCGTCGGTGGCCGGGGCGTAGGTGATCAGCTGACCGGGCTCGGTCACCCCTGGCCGGCTGAGGTGGGCTCGTTCGCTGGTCTCGGTTTCCGGTGTCACGTAGACCGGGTTGGAGCCGCCCACGAGCGCGTCCGGGTAGTCCAGCGGGACCGCGTCGCCGGAGCCGGGGGTGCTGATGTTGGGGTCGTCGGTGATCGCCGGGTTGTCGAGCGTGGTTTCGACGACGTCGTAGTGGTAGTAGGCGGCCTGCAGCCACCGGTGTCGCTGGGCGGCTTCGAACTGGCGCACGGTGATGTTCATAGACAGTTCCAGACGAACAGGAGGTTTCCGGCCGGGACGGTGCTGCGGCACAGGTCGGCCACCTGGCGCAGCCACGAGCTCAGCGCGGCGGAGTCGCGGTCGGTCAGTTCCGGGGAGTCCTGCCAGTCCGCGGCCAGCTGGTCGATGCTCCGGTCGTCGATCGACGGCAGGAACCGCACGACCCGCTCGCTGAGGGTGGTGATCACCGGGGCCTCGTACAGGTTCGGGTTGTCCGAGGGAGACGTGCCCGCGGTGTCCAGGGCGATCTCGTACGGAACGCCGGAGACCAGCACGTCCAGTGACGCGAGCGCGACCGGGTCCAGTCCCCTGGCGCGCACCGTGCGGTAGCCGAAGGTCGTCGGGTCGGGGAAGCCGGCGGCGCGGTAACCGGGCAGGGTGTCGGGTCCGGCGCTGAACACATCGGTGATCATCGTGCTCCTGTGTGGCGCGGGGCGGACATGGGCAGAAGGCTACTCAGGTGGATCATTCGGCGATGCCCAGGTCGCGCAGCTCGTGGAGTGCGTCGAGCTGCTCCTGGAAGCTCTTGGACCGCTTCGGGGCCGCCACCACGCTCGTCTCGTACGGAGCCTCGGCGGCGCGTTCGACGATGAGCTGGGCGTCCTCCGACAGTGCGTCGATCTCCGCCGCCGCGGCCGCGGCGCGGTGGACGAGGAACTGGGTTTCCGGGTCGCGTCTCACCAGATGTCCTGGAACGTCCCAGATCTCGGCGTCGCTGAACTCGGCCTCGGTGATGTCCAGCGCCCAGTCGACGTCCTCGTACAGTTTCGCGGCCGCCGGGGCCAGCACCGCGCGCGCGTCGTCCTCGATCGCCGCGGCGAAGCGGACGGCGCCGACCTTGCCGCGGAGAACCACGTGCGTGCAGACGCAGGCTTCGATCTCGAGGGGCTTGGGGTGGCTCAGGGTGTCGACCGTGACGTCCTCGAACCGAACGCCGTACAGCTCGACGTTGCCCGCCTTGCAGTTGCGCAGGGCGACGTTGCGGACCACCAGTTCGTAGGCGGGGTCGTCGGCCGCCTGCATGATCACCCCGCCGACGAACGAGCATCGCTCGAAGTCGAGGTCGGCGATCGTCGCCGCGGACTCGATGATCTTGCGGTACTCGAATTCTTCCTTCACGTGGTTGTGCATGGATCCCTACCGGAAGATGGCGTCGAGCGTCGATTTGGGCAACGACGGGTACGTCAATATCTGGTCCGGGTGACTGTAGTACGGCCGGTTCATGTGCGTGCGCAGCGAAGACGGGCTGCCACCGGTGACATCCACGTTGTGCTGTCCGCCGATCCGGAAGTCCGGAACCGCCCTGCCGGGTTGACTCGTCCCGAGGTGGGCGATGTTCGTGTCCCTGCGCACGCGGCGCGCGGCGTCCTTCTCGATGTCCGAGCCCACGAACATCGAGCGCAGCCAGGGCTTCTGCTTGCCCTTGCGGAGCTGGCGGCGAGAGAGGCTGGCGCGCATCTGGGCCGGCGTGCGGTTGCGGGACGCGCTCACGGCGTCCTTGAGACGGGCGTAGCTCGCCTTGTCCTTGGCGCTGAGCTTGTTGAGCCACGCTCCCGGTACCGGCTTCGGCTTCGGGACCCTCGCCGCCGACTTGGCGGCCTTGCCGGCCGGCCGCTTCGCCTTGCGCAGCCCCTTGAGGGCGGGCTTCAGGATGCCGGCGCCGGCTTTGGCCGCCTTGCCGCCGCCGCGCCTAGCCATTGAGCACCGAGTTGATCGCCAGGTCCAGCGCCTGGTCCAGCAGCAGGTCGGTGATCTTCTTGAAGATCGGGATCTCCAGCAGGGAGGCACCCAGCGTCGGCACGGCCGTGGCGATGGCCTGCGCGATCTCGACGGCGAGCATCGCCAGTTGCACCACCACGGCGATCTTCAACGCCACGACCACACCGGCGCACACGTAGAGGCCGGTCCCGATCAGCGTGGACGCCGTCGCGCCGTCGTCGAGGTTCTGCTTCGGCGACTCGCCGTCGGACCAGAACGCCCCGAACTTCTCCATCGCGGCACCGGAGTTGTTGCCGAGCACCTGCTGGGCGTGACCGTCCGCCTCGGCGGCGGCGGGTCCCAGCCGATCGGCGAACCCCGACCACTGCCCGGCGAGGTCGAAGAGCTTGCCCTCGTCGCTGAGCGGCCAGTTGAATCCGAGCGTGTTGAGCAGTCCGGCCAGCTCGGGCGGCAACATGACCCCGCTCGTCATGACAGACCTCCCAGCACCTGCTGGAACGAGTCCCGGCCCGCCGAGTCGACCTCGGCGTAGTGGGCGGCCATCTCCTGCAGCGTCTGACCGATCTCCTGCAGGCCCTCCGCGTTGTCCTGGAAGCTCTCGAACGCCACCTCGGAGGCGACCTCGTAGATCATCCCGAGGACCGAGCCGAGGTCGTCGTCGCCGAACGCGTCACCAAGAGCCGAGACCTGCGACTGGAACTGGGCGATCGTGTTGGCGAGCGACTGCCCCGCCCCCTGGAGGTTCTTGGCCGCTCCGCCCACTTCCTCCGGATTTACCGTGAATCCCCCTGCCACCGTGCAACCCCCTGTTACTGGTCCACGTTGCGCATGATCGCGGTCATGCTGTTCGTGTAGGTGTGTAAGTGCTCCATGCTCTGCCGCCGCACGGCACCGGCCCGCTCTGCCAGCTGCCGCAACGCCTCCGGGTCGTGCGGTTGCCGGTTCGCCTCCGCACTGCGCCGCTCCCAGTCCGTCAGCGCGTCGTTGACCGCCCGCTGGACGGCCCGTCCGAACTCGCCCGGCGACATCTGCAACGCGGAACTGCTCAGCGTCACCTGGCTGAGCTCGCCCTGGCACACGGCGACGACGACCTCGTTCGCCTCGTCCCGCCCCTCACCGGTGATCGGTGCCGAGGCATCACTGTCGAGCGCGGCCCGCATGGACCGCACCACCTCCAGCGCCTCGTCGAACAGGAAGTCGACGTACTGAGGTGACGCGTCCCCGCGGACCCCGACCTTGCCGGCCAGTTTGGCCATCGACTGCTCCACCGCGTCCTGGATCCGCCGCAGCGCCTGCCCGCCCTCCTGGGCGGCCTCCGTCAACCCGCTGCCGACGGCCTCGAGGTCCGGCCCTGGGTCACCAGCCTTCGGAGACAGTGCCAGCGACTGCCTCACCACGGGATTGATCGCCTCCAGCAACAGGTCCACGACCTCGCGGCGGGACTTCGCCGACACCGCCTGGCTGACGACGACCGAGACGACTCGGCGATCCCGCATCACCACGCGCACCGCGCCGTCACCGGAAGCCCCTGTCACCTCCTGGCCGCTGGTGTCGTCCGCCGGTATCGCGGTGCCGCCGGCCCTGACCTGGGCCAGGAGCGCCTGGCGCTCGGCGAGAACGACCTCGTAGTCCTCGTCCGGTTTCACATTCCCCCTCGAGTCGAGAAGCATCCGCAGCCCCGGAAGAACGAGGTTGCGCACAAGGCGGAATCCGAGCCTAGAGGCCAGCGGAGCTCGGGGTAACTGGAACGAAAACATTCCACGCCAACGAAGAATCGCCCTCGGAGGGTACTCTGGGAGCGCTCCCAGAACCTGCGAGAGGAGTCTCATGCGAAGGAACATCCGTGCCCTCAGTGCCGTGGGCGCGCTGGTCGCGAGCATCTTCGTCGCGACCTCGGGCTCGGCCCAGGCCGACACGACGATCTGCGACCAGTACGGGTCGACCACCATCCAGGGCCGCTACGTGGTCCAGAACAACCGGTGGGGCACGTCGGCCCAGCAGTGCATCAACGTCACGTCGACCGGCTTCCGCATTGCCACCCAACAGGGTTCCAGCCCGACCAACGGCGCCCCGGTGTCGTACCCGTCGGTCTTCCTCGGTTGCCACTACACCAACTGCTCCCCCGGCTCGACCCTGCCGATGCAGGTCAGCCGGATTCGCAACGCCAGTTCCTCGATCTCCTACCGGTACGCGGGCGGCACCTTCAACGCCTCGTACGACATCTGGCTCGACCCCACGCCGAAGACCAACGGCGTGAACCAGATGGAGATCATGATCTGGTTCAACCGCCAGGGGCCGATCCAGCCCATCGGCAGCGCCGTCGGCAACACCACGATCGGCGGCCGTTCCTGGCAGGTGTGGCGCGGCAGCAACGGATCCAACAACGTCATCTCCTACGTCGCGCCGTCGCCGATCAACTCCTGGTCGTTCAACGTGCTCGACTTCGTCAACGACGTGCGCGCCCGCGGGGCGATCACCAACTCCTGGTACCTCACCAGCATCCAGGCCGGATTCGAGCCGTGGAACGGCGGTGTCGGCCTGGCCGTGGACAACTTCTCGGCCACGGTGAACTGACCGAGTGCACAACGCCGGCCGGCACGATCAGGAACCTGATCGTGCCGGCCGTGCCGTGTCTCAGGAACACCCGATCCGCGACGACGCCAGCACGACGTCGTCGAACCACAGCGTGTCGTCGCCGCTGCCGTAACTTTCCCAGCCGAGCCGGAAATTGGTCAGCGCCGGCCGCCATCCGGCGCGGCGGAGCCACTGCGCGTCCACGTCCGGTGTGGACACTCCGTCCGCGCGCAGCCCCGCGACCTCGGTGCCGTTGACCCAGGTCCGCAGTTCCGAACCGGTGATCCCGAACTCCACACAGGTCCACTGGTTCACCGCCAGCGGGGTGCTCTGGGCGACCCCGGCCGGGCTCTGCTCCGGCAGCGTGGCGTCGTCGGACTCGCGGTTCCACTGCAGGGCGCGGTTCTGGCCGCCCATCCGCAGGTCCTTGCCGCCGTCAGCGGTGTCCTTCATGGCCAGGAAGGTCACGTGCGCCTCCGGCAGCGCGGTGGTGTGGCGGACGTAGAACCGCGTGTACTGACCTGTCGGCCTGGACGTCGCGAGGAACACGTGGTTGCAGTATCCGGCCCTGCCGTCGACCCGGATCGACCTGGTGCCGCTGCGCGCCGTCGCGCTGTCGACGGTCGCGGTGCCGGTTCCCTGGCAGTTCGGGAACATCAGCGACCAGTCCCCGGCCGGCGTCGTCCCGGTCTGGTTCTCGAAGCCGTCGCAGAACGCGCCACTCGGACAGCCAGGTGGCGGCAGTTGTGGTGTCGTCGTTGTCGTTGTCGGTGGTGTGGTTGTTGTCGTCGGTGGGTTGGTGTCGTTGCACCGCACACCGTTGAGGGTGAAGTCCGTTGGTGTGTCGTTGGTGCCCTGGAAGGTCGCCTGGAATCCGAACTGGACGGACGCGCCGGTCGCGATGGCGCGGTTGAACGTCTGGTTCCGCGCGGTCACGACCTTGCCGGACTGCGTGACGTCGGCGCTCCACCCGGAGGTGACGCGCTGGTCGCCGGCGAAGGTCCAGGTCAGCGTCCAGCCGTCCACAGGGGCGCCGTTGTTGGTCACCTTCACCTGTGCGACGAAACCGTTGCTCCACTGGTCGACCTGGTAGCCGACCACGCACGCGGGCGCGTCGACCGCGCGCCCGGTGACGGGGCTCGCGATGATCACCCCCGTCACCGCGGCCGCCACCGCGGCCATGATCAGGACACCGCTCGTGCTCCGGCGCATGTGCCTCTCCTGTCGTGGTCAGCCGATGGCGACGCTGAAGATGTGCATCGCCGCCTCGCCCTTGTTCGCCCCGTTGCTGATGTCCGGCAGAGTCAGGTACCGGACCGTCTTGCCCGCCTGCAGCGGAATCGGGGCGTAGTAGAGGCTCACCCGCTGGTTCAGCTGGCCGTTGCTGTTGTTGAGGTACGGCACCGTGGCGACGATGTCGCCGCCGATGGCCGCGTTGGCCCACCAGTCCGCGAAGGAGACGGTGTGGGACTCGGTGGTGCCGTCGGTGTAGGTCACCGTCGCGGTGCCCGACGGGCTGCCGTAGTCACCGGTGCCGATCAGGCCGAGTGTCCTGCCGGAGCCGGAGATCTCGATGATCTGGCCGCCGGCCACGCCACCGGCCACCACGTTGTCCTTGGTGCCGGGGGCCGAGCTCGGCCAGGTGAACGTCAGTCCGTTGTGGACGAACGTGGCACCGGAGGTGAGACTGGGCGTGGCGCCGGCCAGTGCCTGGGCGGAGAAGCTGGCGCCACCGCCGTCGAGGTTGCCGGGCGCGGTGTTGGTGTCGTCGGTGATGCCCACGTTGTCGAAGGCTGCTTCCAGCGACGGATACGGGGCGTGCGGCAGGATCAGCGTCGCCGAGTCGCTCGAGTTGCCACGGCCGTTGGCGGAGGTGAACGCCGCCTGGGCCGAGACGGCGAACTTGCCGGGCTGGGTCGTGGCGGGCGCGGTCACCTGCCAGGTCGTCCGCACGGTCTGACCGGGCTCGACGGTGGCGAACCTGGACGGTGTGGTGGCCTCGACGGTCCACCCGCTCGGCACGGTCAACGTCATGACGACGTCGCGCAACGGCCGGGCGTTCGCCGGGTTGGGCAACGTGGTGGTGGCGGTGAAGGCCGTGCCCGGTGACACCCGAGTGGGCGCGCTGAGCGAGAACGGCTGTTTGACCACGACCGGCGTCGTGCCGGTGACGCCGTCGACGGTGACGCTGATGGTCGCCACACCGGCCGCCACCGTGGTGACCTTGCCGGTCCGGCTGACCGTGGCCACCTTCTGGTCGCTGCTGCGGTAGGTGACGTGCGCCTTCGTCAAGTCGACGAACGACTCGTCGTTGTTGACCGCCTCCACAACCCGGTCCGCGATCACGTGCTCACCGGGACGCCCGGTGGTGTCGGCGATCCACGGGTTCTTGCCGGTCAGGTCGAGGGTCTGGCCAGGCGCGAACACCGTCTGCGTGGGCTGCACGGTGACGTATTGGACGCGCGGCTTGATCGTCCCGTGCACCGCCACCGGACGCGAGGTGACGACGTGCTCGGCGTCCGCGCCCACCCCGAACACGTACTGTCCGTTGTAGACGGTCTGCTTCTGCTTCTGCTGGTCCCAGAACGCCAGATCGCTGAGCCGCACCTGAATCGCGACGTGCTGCGTCTGACCGGGCTTCAGCACGGCGGTCTTCTGGAATCCGGCCAGTCGTTTGCGCGGCAGTTCCACGCCGGGCACGGTGAACGGCGTGGCCGCGTAGAGCTGGGCCACGGTGGCGCCCGGCACCGAGCCGGTGTTGGTGACGTCGGCGTGCACGGTCACGCGGCCGTCCGCGGTGGCCGTCCGCGCGTTCGTCGTCACGTGCGAGTAAGCGAACGTGGTGTAGCTGCCACCGAAACCGAACGGGTACGTGGGCGTGCCGGTGAAGTACTGGTACGTGCGGCCGAGACCACCGGTCTGAGCCGGCGTCAGCCCGTAGTTCTTCATGTTCGGCAGCTGCGTGTCGTCCTTGTACCAGGTGAAGTTCAGGTGCCCGCTCGGGTTCTGCCTGCCCAGCAACACGTCGGCGAGCGCGGTGCCCTGGCTTTGGCCGTTGTAGCCGCTGAACACGATGGCCGGGAAGTTCCCCCGCACGTCGTCGATGGTGACCGGGCCGTTCGCCTGGATCGCCAGTGCCGTCCGGCGGTTGCCGACAGCGTTGACCTGGTCGATCAACGAGCGGTAGGCGCTCGGCATGGCGATGGTGGTGCGGTCCTTGCCCTCGGTCGCGAGGTTCTGGTCGGTGCCGACGAACACGATCACCAGGTCGGCGGAGGAGATGGCGGCCAGGGTCTGCGCCGAGCAGTTCGCCGGGGTCGTCGCCGTCGTGGACGTGCCGCAGGCGTCGAAAGTGACGGTGGCGCCGGGGTTCGCGGCCTTGACCGCCGAGGTGATGCCCTGCACCGGGCTCACCTTCACCGACGGGTCACCGGAGTAGCCGCCGAGGGTGACGACGCCGGCCAGGTCGCCGACGATCACGACGTTGTTCAGCTTCGCCGGGTCGGCGGGCAGCAGCTTGCCGCTCGTGCCGGGGACGGTGTCGTTCTTCAGCAACACCAACGAGTTCGCCGCGATCTTGGCGGCCAGTGCCTGGTGCTCCGGGTGCTCGACCTCGTCCTTGGTGATCTTGGTGTACGGCACGCTTCCCGGCGGGTCGAACTCGCCGGTCCGCATGCGCGTGGTGAACACGTGCACCAGCGCGTTGTCGATGACGGCCTCGCTGAGCACGCCGGCGTTGATCGCCTCCTGGATGTTGGCGACCGTGGCTTCCGCGCCGGTGCAGTTGAGCTGGGTGCCCGCGCGCAACGCGTACGCCTGCCCGCCCGCGGCACCGGAGACCTTCGCCCCGGTCGCGGTGTTCGTCCAGACCGCCGTGCCGTTGACGGTGGCGGTGGTCCAGCCGGGCGGCGCCCAGTTGTGGCTGCCCGGCGCGTAGACGTCGCCGACGGCGCCGCAGTCGGACGTGCTGTAGCCGTTGAAGCCGTAGGTCCGTTGCGCCAGCGCGTTCGTCAGGTAGGTGTCGGCGGGCGCCGGGGTGCCGTTGACCGCGTTGTACGACGTCATGAGCCCGGAGACGCGTGCGTCCTCGATCAGGCTGCGGAACTGCGCGGTGTAGTAGTCGCGGATGTTCGCGTCGGTCGTGTCCGAGCTGTCCGCGTGCCGGTCGTTCTCCACGTCGTTGAGCGCGAAGTGTTTCGCCGTGGCCGCGACCTTCAGGTATCGCGACAAGGGCGATCCGGTGCGGGTCTGGCCCTGGTAGCCGTTGACGAACGCCCCTGCCATCCTGGCCACCAGGAGCGGGTCCTCGCCGAACGCCTCGTCGTTGCGGCCCCATCGGGGATCGCGGTCCATGTTCACGGTCGGCGCCCAGTAGGTCAGCGAACCGTAGTTCGCCTTGTCCGGGCCGATGTTGTTCTGCGCCACGCCCCACAGCGACTTGTCCAGCACACCGCGCGCCTCGTCGGAGATCGCCGTCGTCGCCTGGTACATCAGCTCGGGGTCCCACGACATGGAGCTCGCGAAGTTCGTCGGGAAGCTGGTGCCGCGCACGCCACCGCCGACGCCGCCGTCGTTCGTGTTCGCGCCGAGCAGGTTGAGCCCGTGCTGTCCTTCGCTCCAGTACGTGTACTGCTGCACGCCCAGCCGCGGGATGGCGGGCGCGCTGTTGGTGCGCAGCTGCAACACCTTCTCGCTCAACGTCATCCGCGACACCAGGTCGGCGGCCCGCTCGGCGAAGGAGTGCCGGGTGTCCAGGTAGACGGGTCGCTCACTCGCTGCCTGAGTGGGCACCGCGGGGACCACGAGTGCCGCGACCAGCGCCGCGGCTGTGGCTGCCCATCCGCACCGACGACCGTTGGGGACTGCGGACATGAGTACCTCCGACATCGCAGGTGGCTCTCGTCGTTTCGACGCTATTGGGCGCAGACAGCTAGCGCGGACCACAGAGTTCGCCTCTCTTGAGCGCTAAAACAAGGTCCATCCGGGTCTCGCGGCGGTCACTTAACGTCAAAGTCGGCCAAACTGTCCTGCTACCGTGGCCGGATGCCGCGCCCCGTGCCCGCTGTCCGGCCGACGCCCGATCCCCCGGTCAACCTGCGCAACCTGGGCAGGGTGCGAGTCCTCGAAGCGCTGGCGGAGACCCGGCGGCTGTCGCGGCCCGATCTCATGCGCCGGACCGGCCTCGCCCGCGCGACCGTCGGCTCGGTGATCGCCGACCTGATCCGGGCCGGCGTCGTGACCGACGAGGACGCGAACCGCGCGGACGGCCTGCGCACCGGCCGACCGGCACGCACGCTGTCGCTCAACCGGCACGCCGCCTACGCGCTGGGCGTGGACATCGGCCGTGATCACGTCCGGGTCGTGCTGTGCGACCTGTTCGGCGAGCCGGTGTGGGACCGCGACCTGCATCGGTTGGTGGACAACGACTCCGACGAAGTGCTCACCGAGACCGCGGAGCTGATCGCGGAGGCACGCCACGCCACCGGCATCCCGGCGGAGCGGATCCTGGGCGTCGGCATGGGCATCGCGTGCCCGATCGACCGGCACGGCACGTTGCTGGCCGAGGGCATCATGCCCGGCTGGATCGGCGTGCGCCCCACCGACGAACTGCGTGAGCGCACCGGGTTCGCGGTGCGGCTGGTCAACGACGCCAACGCCGCCGTGCTCGCCGAACACCGCCACGGCGTCGCGCAGCACTGCGGCGACGTCGTCTACATCAGACTGTCCACCGGCATCGGCGCGGGCGTCATCTCGGACGGCCGGCTGCTGCTCGGCGCGGGCGGCCTGGCAGGCGAACTGGGCCACGTCATCGTCGAACCGTCCGGCGCGATCTGCCGCTGCGGCAACCGGGGCTGCCTGGAAACCGTCGCCAGCCCGGCCGCGATAGCGAAGCTGCTGTCCACGGGCACCGCCGAACCCGCCTCGACCGCCGAGCTGATCCATTTGGTGCGCGCAGGCGACCGAGGCGCGATCCGCGCGATGGAGGACGCCGGCGACGCGGTCGGTCGCGCGCTGGCCCAGGCGGTCACGATCGTCAACCCCGAGCTGGTCGTCATCGGCGGCGAACTGGCCGCGGCCGGCGACGCCCTGGTCACGCCCATCCGCCGGGCGGTGCAGCGCAACGCCATGAGCTGGCACACCAGCGACCTGCGCGTCGTGCCGGGCGCGCTGGGTGACAGCGCGGGGGTGCGTGGTGCGGCCGCACTCGTGCTGGCCGACGCGCCCGAACGGCTGGCCGTCCTGGTCGCCGGTTGACCTCCGGCCGGACCTCCACGCCGTTACGATCGCTGCCATGACGGCACGCCGTTTCACCGGCACGGCGCGCGCGGAGGACCGTGGCCGCGTGGTGGTGCCCGTTCCGTTCGACCCCGACCAGGTCTGGGGCGTCAAGTCCCGGCACCACGTCACCGGCACGATCAACGGGGTGCGCTTCCGCGGTGTCATCGAGGCGTCCGACCGCCAGATCGTCTTCACCCACGCCTGGTTGCGCGACAACAACCTGGCACCCGGCGACCACGCCGAGATCGAACTGTCCCCGGAAGGCCCGCAACGCGCCGACCTCGCCGACGACATAGCGGCCGCGCTCGACGCCGAGCCGGCGGCCGCCGCGTTCTTCGACTCCCTCGCCCAGTTCTACCGCCGCGCCTACCTGCGCTGGATCGACGGCACCAGCCGTCGCCCGGAACTGCGCGCGGCCCGGATCGCCGAAGTGGTCGGCCTCCTCGCGGCCGGAATCAAACAACGCCCCAAGGCCTGACCCGACCCGGTCACACCTCCATGGCCGCGCGGATCATCTCGGCCTTCTCCTCGGTGAACACACCACTTCCGAGAAGGGAGAGGACGGACAGGACGCCACCGCTCGCACCCCAGCTGCCCTCGTCGATGACCCGGAAGTTGACCCACCAGCCCGGTGCCGGCCGGTCGAGCCCGCAGGCGTCGGCCATCGCGGCGAGCACGCGCTCGATGACCTGGGCGCGGACGTCCTGGCGCCAGTCCGCGTCCATGACCGCCACGTCGATGACCATGACGTCGAGTTCCGGCCCGGCGTCGGCCAGCAGCCTGCCGCCGATGGCCATCATGTCCGGCTCGCGTTCCACGAAGTGCACCTGGAAACCGGCTCGTGCGGCCGGCGCGAACTGACCGATCTCCGGCACGAGCACCGCGTCGGTCAGCGCCTCGGCGAGGACGCGGCGCTGTTCCCGGCTCAGCCGGTCCGTCGTGGTGTTCACGGTGATGACGGTCATGTTCTGTCTCCTGGTGTCGGGGTGAGGGGGTCACGGCGGAGGACGACCTTGGTGGTCCTGGCGGCGTAGGCGGCCGGCGCGTCGTCCCACGATGCGTCCAGGGTGGTGACGCGTTCGGCGGGGAAACCGGTGCGGTGGACGAAATCCAGCAGTTCGGGCAGCACGGCGCGACTGTGGGAGACGCCGACGCGCAGCGTCGCGTCGGTGGCGTACATGTGCATCAGCGGCACGCGGGTGCCGGTGGCCAGGTAGTAGCCGACGGCGGTGCACACTCCGCCGGGAGCGAGGGCGCGCAGCGCACGCCGAAGCCCGGCGGGGCGCGAGGTGGCTTCCACGACCACGTCGTAGCTGCTGGGCCTGCGATCTGCCGGGTGTGCCCTGGCACCGAAGGACTCGGCGATCGAGCGCCGTCCGGAGTCGTCGTCGAGGTAGTCCACAGTGGACGCACCGTGCGCGGCGGCGAGTGCGGCCGCGTAGAGACCGATGCTCCTGGCACCGCCGCCGAGGACGAGCACCGACCCGCCTTCCCTGGCCGCCAGTGGCAGAACGACCGCACGCCAGGCGTCGGCGAGGTTGTCGCTGGCCGCGGCGACCCGTTCGACAGGCACACCGGACGGGACCGGCACGAGCATGTGCTCCGCGAACGGAACGCGGAGGGCGTCGGTGATCATGCCGCCCCACGGGCCGCTCGCCGGCCCGAACCCGTAGGCGGCAAGGACTCCGGCACCGGCGGTGGTGGAGCACTTGGCTGTCAGGCCGCGTCGGCAGGAGGGGCACGTGCCGCAGGACACCGCCCACGGCACGATCACCCGCTGGCCGACCCGCAGCCGGGTCACCTGCGGCCCGAGCTCCACGATCTCGGCGACGCATTCGTGGCCGATCGGGAACGGCCCGCGAAACGGGACGTCGCCGCAGATGCCGCCGACCACCGGGTCGACCAGGCCCAGCGCCATCCCCGCCTGCAGTGCCCGGGACACCGGCCGGTGGATCGGCAGGGTGTCGCCGTCACAGCGGCCAGCGACGAACGGGCGCACGATCGCATCACCGGGATCGACGAGTGACGGCTGGGGACGTTCGTGCCAGGCCAGCCGGCCGCTTCGTTCGAACCGCAGCTCACGCACCACGGACACGCCTACCGGACCCCGGCCGGCAGGTCACGGACGAAGACCGGTTTCAGGTGCCGTTCCGGCAGCGCGTCGGGCAGTTGCTCCCAGCCGAACACGTCCGACACGACCCGCCGCGGGTTCACCCGCCCGGACTGGGCGAGGTCGAGCGCCGCGGGCAGGTGCGCGCGTACGTTGTCCCTGGCGATGCGCATGGTCACCCCGGTGAGGTACATCTCCAGCAACGGCAGCTCGCCGGGGCGGAAATGGTTGCCGGCGCTTTCGCAGAAGCCTTCCGGGACCAGTGACCGCAGGGCGATGGTGAGCTGGTCGACCCGGCCAGTGGACTCGATCGCCAGGTCGAAGCCGTGGTGGACCGGCTCGATCGCCTCGGCGGTGCGGACACCGTAGGTCTCGGCGATCGCCCGGTGGGCGGGATCCGGGTCGACGTAGAGCACGTCGGCCGCGCCGAGCGCGCGGGCGATGTCGCACACGTAGAGGCCGATGCTGCCCCTGGCGATGACGAGCACCCGTGCTCCGGGCCGGGTCGTGAGGTGCGGCGCGACCAGCCGCCACGCCAGGGACCAGTTGTCGCTGGCCGAGGCCATGGCGATCGGGTCCAGCCCGGCCGGCAGCGGCACCAGCATCGCGTCGGCCCACGGAACCCGGACCAGATCGGAGAACAGCCCACCCCAGCCACCCCCGATCGGCGCGCCGAACATCGCTATGTGCGGCACCGACGTGCAGTGCGTCGGCAGTCCCGCGCGGCACCGTTCGCAGTCCCCGCACGAGATCGCCCACGGCACGACGACCAGATCGCCCGGCGCCACGTGGCTGATCGCATCGCCGACCTCGACGACCCTGGCGACGCACTCGTGCCCGATGGCGAACGGCGGTGCGATCGGGCCGTGCCCGGCCAGGATCGCCGAGTCGACGTCGCACGAGGTCGCCGCGACCGGCGCCACGATCGCGTCACGGTCCGACCGCAGGGCCGGGTCCGGCACCTCCCGCCATTCGACGACGCGCCGGGCGACGTACGTCAGCTCACGCATCGGCACCTCCAGGTCCACTCCGGTTATAACGGTCGTTATAACCGGCGCCGACGGTACGCTATGACGAGTGTTATAAACAGGGAGGGGTTCGCTCGAAAGCCTGCTCGCGGATCTACGCGATCGTGGATCACCAGGCCACCACGCCGTGCCGGTCGCGGAAGGTCCCGGTCGGGCCGTCCGCCCCGATGGTGGCGAGCTCGACGATCGCGTCGGTTCCCTCGGTCACCGTCTGCGGGCCGCTGTGCCCGTTGAAGTCGGTCGCGGTGTAGCCGGGGTCGGCCGCGTTCACCTTCACGTCCGCCAGCGCCTTCGCGTACTGCGTCGTCAGCATGGTCACCGCCGCCTTCGACGCGGTGTAGAGCGGCGCGAGGTGCTTCGACTCGACGCGTTCGGCGTCGTGGGTCGCCGCGAACGACCCCATGCCGCTCGACACGTTGACGATGACCGGGGTCGCGGACTTGCGCAGCAGCGGCAGGAACGCGTGCGTCACCCGGACGATCCCCACCACGTTGACCTCGAAGACCGCACTGGCGTCAGCGGCCGTGATCTGGTCGGCGGAGTGATTGGGGCCGGGGACGCCCGCGTTGTTGATGAGGACGTCGATGGCCCCTTCGCGCGCCGCGACGTCGGCGGCGGCCGCGGCCACCGACGCGTCGTCAGTCACATCGATCTGGACGAAACGGGCGCCAAGTGCGGCGGCGGCTGCCTGGCCGCGCTCCGGATCGCGAGCACCGACGAGAACCGTGTGTCCGGCCTCGATCAGCCGGCGGGCGGTTTCGAACCCGAGGGACTTGTTGGCTCCGGTGATGAACGTTGTCGTCATGCGATCACTTTCGATCGCCGCTGGGATCAGAACCAGTGCCCTCCGCGACGGTGGGACCGCCAGTACCAGGAAGAACAACTGCCCAGCGGACACAATGTCCAGGTGGAGGAAACCCTGGGAACGGCGTTGCGCCGCTGGCGTGACCGGCTGTCCCCTGTCGACATCGGCCGGACCGCGCGCCCCGGACGACGTGCGACGGGACTGCGACGTGAGGAACTGGCCGAGCTCGCGGGGCTCTCGGTCGACTACGTGGTGCGGCTGGAGCAGGGGCGTGCCACGAGCCCGTCGGCGCAGGTCGTCGCAAGCCTGGCCAGGGCACTGCAACTGCAGCCCCTGGAGCGCGACTACGCCTACCGGCTGGCCGGGCTCCTGCCGCCGCCGGACGGAACGATCTCCACGCACGTCCCGGCGGGAGTTCAGCGGATGCTGGCCCGCCTCGGCGAGTTCCCGGTGGGCGTGTTCAGCGCCGACTGGACGTTGCTGTCCTGGACTCCTCCCTGGGCAGCGCTGCTGGGCGACCCCAGCGCACACACGCACGTCGAGCGGAACCTGGTGCGCGCGGTCTTCACCACAGGCCACAGAGGACTCGCGGCCTGGCCCGTGCTCGCTGACGGCGACGTCCTGAAGCCCGCCCTGGTCGCCGACCTGCGCACGGCTCTCGTCGACTACCCCCACGACCGCGGTCTGGTCAGCCTCCTCGCGGAACTGCGCTCCACCAGCGCGGAGTTCACCCGGCTGTGGGACGAGGGCACGGTCGGCCCGCACGTGTCGGCGCGCAAGATCATCAAACACCCCCAGGTCGGCGAGGTGACCTGCGACTGCGACGTGCTCACCGTCCCGGGGTGCGACATCCGCCTGGTGGTCTACACCGTCGCCGCAGGCTCCGCGGACGCGGACAAACTGGACTTCCTCCGCGTCACCAACGGCACCTCACCCCCAGCACCCGGCCTGTTCTCCACGCCGTGACGGACGCGCGATGAGTTTCAGCGCCGTCTGTGGTCTTCCCAGGACACATCCACGTTCCGCGCAAGATTGGGAGGCACCGGTGAAGCTCCTGCTCACCTCAGGCGGCGTCACGAACCCGAGCATCCACTCGGCCCTCGTGCAGCTTCTCGGCAAGCCGATCTCCGAGTGCCACGCCCTCTGCGTACCGACAGCCCAGTGGGGCCACCCGATGTGCGGTCCGGCATCGGTGCGGGGATTCGTGGCCGCCGAGTCCAAGTGGCGGCATTTCTCCGGACTGGGCTGGGCATCGCTCGGCGTCCTCGAGCTCACCGCGCTGCCCACCATCGGCGCGCAGCGATGGGTTCCCTGGATCCAGGAGGCGGACGCGCTCCTGGTCGACGGCGGCGACGCGACGTACCTGTGCCATTGGCTGCGGGAGTCCGGGCTGGCGGCTCTACTGCCTTCGTTGCCCGACAAGGTCTGGGTGGGAGTGAGCGCCGGCAGCATGGTGATGACGCCCCGGATCGGAGAGCTCTTCGTCGAGTGGCCGTCCGCACCGGACGACCGCACCCTGGGAGTCGTCGACTTCTCGATCTTCCCGCACCTCAACGCCTTCCCCACGAACACCCCGGCCGACGCGGAGCGATGGGCCGCCGACCTCGGTGCCCCCGCGTACGCCATCGACGAACAGACGGCCATCAAGGTCGTCGACGGCTCCGTCGAGGTGATCTCCGAAGGGCAATGGACGAAGTTCGATGCATAGCTACCGCGGCGCTGAAAGAGGTCGGCCGGTGTTCTCTCACTCCAGCGCGGCCTGATCGGCATCGGTTCACACACCCACCGGGAGCAGGCGCGCGCTCTCCCTGCCGAACGCGAGCCCCTGGCCCGTCGCGACGAGCACGTTCGCGACCGCCAGCGCCACCCACAGGCCTGTCAGCCCCGCGTGCTCGGCGATCGGTACAGCCGCGAGGGCCAGCGTGCCGTAGCACACGGCGAACACCACGAAGCTCGGCGTCGAGCGCTTCAGGCCGGTGAGGCCGAAGCCCAGGATCGCCTGCAGCCCGTCGCCGAGGATCACCAGCACCACCAGTGCGAGCAAGGCGGTGACCGCGCTCGCCACCGCCTGATCTGACGTGAACAACGGCACCACCAAGGTCCGAAGCACCACGATGACCGCACAGATGACCGACAGCGTCGTCATCGCGGTCAGCAGGCCGGCGAAAACCCCTCGCCGCACGCCGCGCGGATCGTTCCGGCTCGCCCGCACGCTGACGATCGGCACGGCCGCCTGCCCGATCGCCACCGCGGCGGTGAACGTCAGGCTCACCAGTGCCGTCGCGATGTTGTGGACGGCGGCGGCGGTCGTGCTCACCCGCGCCGCGGCGAACGCGAGCACACCGAGAACGCCGAACTTGACCAGGACCGTGCCAGCCATCGGGATGCCCACCCTGGCAAGAGTCATCACCTGTCCGAAGTGGACTCGGGTGTCGATCATCTCGGCGATCTTGACACCGAGCTGGCGGCGCAGCCCGTACAGCGTCAGGGCGCTGCTGACGAGATTCGAGGTGAGCAAGGCGATTCCCGCACCGTTGAGGCCCATGCCCGCCACGGTCACCAGCAAGGGGGACAACACCGCGGTGCACACGGCACCGAGCAGCCCGGCGTGCAGCACGACCTCGCTGCGCCCGAGACTGACCAGGCTGGACGTCGCCATCGACCCGAACCCGTTGAGCAGCACGCATCCTGCCATCAACAGGGGGAACGGGCCGAGCTGCGCGACGGTCGTCTCCGGCACCCCGGTGGCGTTCGCGAGCAGCGGCACGCAAGCCACAGCAGCCGCGCCGAGCACACCCACCAACACCGCGAGCCAGGTGCCGTCGCGCACGACGCGCAGCAACCCGGACGGGTTGTCCTTCTGTGCGGCGACGAACGGCATCACTCCGCGAACGGCCCCGGACACCGCTGCCATCGCTGGGAAGTAGACCGCCACGGTGACCGCGAACCCGGCCAGCGAGGCGGTGCCGAACCGTCCCAGCGCCGCCGTGTTGACGAGTGCGCTCAACGACACCGCGATCATCGAGAGATACAACGGCAAGGCGACCTGAACGATCTCTTTGACGTCCGGCCAACGACCGGCTCCCGCGTCACTCGTCATAAGACCCTTTCCGGCCGGCACAAAGGCCTGCTCGACGACCCGACTCTTGTCCGGCTGCACCCGCGGTTGGTCAAGCTATCGCTTGGCGAGCAGAGAAGTGTCACCTGGCGACCACCAGATGACCGGTTCCCGCAGAGCGATTCGTCGAATCCCGGGAAATGATGGGAAAGCGTCATCGTGAGCAACCAGTCGCCGACACGCTGCGCGAACACCTGAACCGCACCGGAAGGACACGTCATGACCGCCACCGCACCCACGGCCCCGACCACCCCAGGGGTGCGGTCCTGGTGGGGCATTCCGTATGCCACCGCCGAGCGGTACCGCCGTCCCGTGGTCGCGGGCTTCGATCCGTACCGTCGCTACGACCGCAAGGGCGTCGTCTCCATCCAGCCCGACACCGGCGACTGGCTCGAGGCGGACAGCGGGATGGGCGAGGACTGCCTGAACCTGAACGTGTGGGCTCCCGAGCAGCCGGCGGGGAAGGCGCTTCCGGTGGCCGTGTACGTCCACGGCGGCGGATTCGAGTTCGGCGCGAACACGCAGATCACCTCGAACGCCGCCGGTCTCGCCGCGACGGGCCGCGTCGTGGGCGTGTCGGTCAACTACCGGCTCGGCGCACTGGGTGCGGTCTCGCTCTCGCAGTACGGCGGGCGGCTCGCCGAGGCCAGCAACCTCTTCCTGCAGGACGTCATCGCCGCGCTCACCTGGGTCAAGCACAACATCGCCCACTTCGGTGGCGACCCCGGCAACGTCACGGTCTATGGCCACAGCGGCGGCGCCTACACCACTTTCGGGTTGCTCGGCGCCTCCTCCGCCGACGGCCTGTACCGGCGCCTGGCCGGGTTCTCCGGCGGGCCCGCTCGTATCGTCCCGGCCTGGTGGGCGGAGGAGCTCGCGCACCGGTTCGTCACCGAACTCGGCGTCGCGGACAACCCCGACAAGCTGATCGACCTCGACACCGCCTCCCTGGTGGCCGCCCTGCGCAAGGTCTGTCCGACGGACCTCGGAGTCCGCGGCGGGGTCGACAACCAGGCCACCGGTGTCGTCCTGGACACCGGACAGCCCGGCGCAGTGGTGCACGCCCACCCCATGGACGTCCTCGCCTCGGGCGCACGCAGTGATGTCGACGTGCTGCTGAGCATGGCCAGCGACGACATGGGCTGGTGGGTGGCGAACGACCTCGACCGCTTCGACCCGCACACGCTCGACCGCGTCACCGACGAGGTCACGGGATGGCGCATTCCCCGCTCCCGCGCGAAGAAGATCGTCGACACCTACGACCAGGACGGCCGCACCCCGGCCGAGGTCCGCGCCGCGGTCATGGCGGACTACCTCTTCGCGCTCCCGGCGGCCCGCGGTGCCCTGGCCCACGCCGCCGCGGGCGGCAACGCTCACCTCCTGATGATCGGGCCCGCCGAGGGAGCGCCCGCCGTGCACGGCACCGAGATGTACGCCCTGGTCGGCCAGGAACAGCCGGGCCGCAGCCCGGAACAGGCCGAGCGGGACACGAGTGTCCGCGACATCGTGCTCGACTTCGTCACCGGCGAGCAGACCCGTCTGTGGCCCGCCGTCACCGACCGGCCCACCTCGGGAAGCGTCGGCAACCCGCCCTTCGAGGCCGACGCCCACTACCAGGCGGCCCTCGACCTCTGGGCGAACATCGACCGCCCCTGACGGTTGCCGAGATGCGGAACATCGCAGAGAACGAACAGAGCGAGGAGTTCGGCATGAGCCACTCGACAACCGCACGGGCGACGATGCGGGCCGTCGTCGTCACCCGGCCCGGCGGCCTGGACGCACTGGAGATCCAGGACGTGCCGGTGCCGGTGCGCAAGCCCGGCTGGGTGCGGATCAAGGTGAAGGCGTTCGGCGTCAACGAGTCCGAGGTCACCACTCGCAAGGGTGAGTCGGATGCGGAGGTCACCTACCCGCGCGTGCCCGGTATCGAGGGCGTCGGTGTGGTCGACGAGGCCGACGAGGACAGCGGGCTGCGGCCGGGACAGCAGGTGGCCACGATGATGGGCGGCATGGGCCGCTCGTACGACGGCGCCTACGCCCAGTACGTGACCGTCCCCGCGGAGCAGGTCATCCCGTTCGAGACCACCCTGCCGTGGGACGTCGTCGGTGCGCTGCCGGAGATGTTCCAGACCGCCTGTGGATCGCTGACCACCGGCCTGGACCTCAAGGCCGGGCAGACGCTGCTGATCCGCGGCGGCACTTCCACGGTCGGGCTGAGCGCGGCCACGATCGCGAAGGACCTCGGAGCCACCGTGCTGTCCACCACCCGCAGCCAGGAGAGGGCCGGGGACCTGCGGGCCGCGGGCGTCGACCATCCCCTCGTCGACAACGGCACCATCGCCGACCAGGTGAGGGAGTTGGTGCCGGACGGTGTCGACGCCGTACTGGAGCTGGTGGGCTGCTCGGTCCTCGCCGACACCCTTCGCACCGTCCGCCGGCACGGCACGGTCTGCTTCACCGGAGCCCTGGCGGGACAGTGGACGATCCGCGATTTCTCCCCGTTCATGATCCCCTTCGGGGTGCGGCTGACGTCCTACGGCGGTCAGGCCGCGGACCTGCCGGCCGACGTCTTCGCCCACCAGCTCCAGGCCATCTCCGCGGGGCGTCTCAACGTCCCGGTCGCGAAGGTCTACCGAGGCCTGGAGCAGGTCCGTGACGCCCAGGCCGACGTCGAGTCCGGCACCACACCGGGCAAGCACGTCGTCGTCCTGGACGACTGAGACCGGGGCAACTACGCCGAGGAGGTCAGCTACTTCGACCCGGTCCTCAAGGAACTGGTCGTGGGACGTGACAAGGTCATCGCACACATCGTGCGCAGTGAGCACCTCAGCCCGCGGTGCGCCCGACTACATCCAGCACAACCCGCTGGCACCGGACGGCGCCGAGTACGACGTCAAATGCAGGATGGGCCCATTGGCGAGCGGCAAGGGCGGTCGGCGCCGTACGGGGGATGTTCGGGCAGGGCTGCCGCAGGTCGGGGGACCTCAGCGCGATCGAGGGAAAAGCCGCTCGACAGCGGTCACCACTGCGGCACGGCGGGCGGCGGTGGTGGGGTCCACGGCGTGTGCGGCGGCGGCCTCGCTGAGTTCGGGTTGTGACGCCCAGGTCATGGCGATCTGGTTCACCAGGGCGAGGACGTCGGCCGGGTCCCAGGCGGGGTCGAGTTGTCCAGCCTGTTGCACTTGGCGGAGCTGGTCGATTTTGCGGGCGATCACTGCCTGGGCGGGATCGTCGGCAACGGCTGTGGTGCCCGGCAGTTCGAGGCGGCCCCAGGTGATCAGGCGGTGGTGGTCTGGACGGGCGACGAAGTAGTCGAACAGACGGCCCGCGTAGCCAGGGAGGTCGGACGGGTCCATCTGGGTGGCCTCGGCGATGACGACGTACTCCCGTGCGGCGACGTCGGCATAGAGCGCATCTTTGCTGCGGAAGTAGGCGTAGACGCGTTCTTTGCTGGTCTTGGCGAGTTTGGCGATGCGGTCCACACGGGCGCCGGCGATGCCGTGGCGGGCGAACTCCTCCATGGCAGCGGTAAGAATGCGCTCGCGCGTGGTGTCGCCGGCGGCGGCTGTGGGCGCTGCGGTCTGGCCGGAGTCGCGGGACTGGTGCATGGCCCCAGGATAGAGCGCCGAACCGTTTGGTTTGGCAGCTGGGCGATTGTCGCATAGAGTCAAACTGAACAGTTCGGTTTGGCCTCTGCGGGTGAAGCCGGCGAACCACTCAGGGAGTGAACTCATGCAGCACCGCAATCTGGGTTCTCAGGGTCTGCGCGTCTCGGCGCTCGGTCTGGGGACCATGGGCATGTCCATGGCTTACGGCGCCTCGAACGACGACGAGGGCATCGCGACCATCCGCCGCGCCCACGAACTCGGGATCGACTTCTTCGACACCGCCGAGCTGTACGGCGCCGGTACCGGCAGCAACGAGATCCTCCTGGGCAAGGCAGTCAAAGACTTCCGCGACGAGGTGGTCCTCGCCACCAAGTTCGGCTTCGACATGACCGCCCCGGCGATCAGCCCCGCCTTCGACAGTCGCCCGGAAAACATTCGCAAGGTCGCCGAGAACAGCCTGCGCTACCTGCAGAGCGACCACATCGACCTCTTCTACCAGCACATCTCCGACCCCGACATTCCGGTCGAGGAGGTCGCCGGCGTGGTCGGCGACCTGATCACCCAAGGCAAGGTGAAGTACTTCGGCCTGAGCAACGTCGGCCCCCAGTACATCCGCCGCGCCCACGCCGTCACCCCGGTCTCCGTGCTCCAGTACGAGTACTCGCTCTTCGAGCGGGAGGTCGAGGAGAAGATCCTTCCCGTCCTGCGGGAACTCGGCATCGGCCTGGTGCCCTACTCTCCGCTCGGCCGCGGCTTCCTCACCGGCCAGGTCAAGCCCGCCGGCGAGTACGCCGCGGACGACATGCGCAGCTGGGACGAACGTTGGCAGGGCGAGAACTACACCTACAACCTGCACGCCACCGAACAGCTCAAGAATCTGGCCGACACCAAAGGCATCACCACCGCCCAACTCGCGCTGGCCTGGCTGCTCGCCCAGGGCGAGGACATCGCGCCCATTCCCGGCACCCGCAGCACCAAGCGTATCGAGGAGAACGCCGGCGCCACCGACGTCCAGCTGTCCGCCACCGATCTGGCCCGCATCACGGAGATCCTTCCCGACGGCTCGGCAGGCAGCCGCCTCCCGGCTGCGGTCCTGTCCAGCTTCACCACGGACTGACCGCGCCGGCACCCGCGCGTGCGAGGCTGGGCCTGTCGGTCAAAGGCGGCACGCGGGGCTATGGCGATCACCGCCGTGTTCTGTGCGGCGAGAGTCGGTAGGCCGAGTTCAAGGAGATGCGTTGTCAGCCGTTGCGACTTCGCGTCGCTGCTTCCGCTGACGCTGTACGACGGCACGGTCGACGTCACCATCGAGGCCATCGGCCGAGACCCGGCCGGAAACCACCGGGATCGTCAACCCGGGGGAGGAGGGGGGACGGTTGTGGCCCCGTCTGCGGCGAAGGCGGCCGGGGTGAGGCCGGTGCGGTCGCGGAAGAAGCGGCCGAAGTTCGCGGGATCGGTGAAGCCGAGGTGGACGGCCACAACCCTGGCGTCCCACCGGGCATCTCCCAGCAGGCGCCGGGCTTCCAGGAGGCGCCGCTCGTCGATGAGTTCACGTACTCCCTTGCCGGTGGCGTCCTGGGCGGCGCGGCTGAGGGTGCGGACCGAGCAGCCGAGCAACTCGGCGTAGTCCGCGGCTTGGTGCAGTTCCCGAAAGTGCAGTTCCAAGGCGTTCAGGAAGCGCCCGTACCTGTCGGCGCGGCCGGTGCCGGCCGTGGCCGTGCCGATGTGGGCGATGCCTGGGGAGTTGGCCAGGCGCAGCAGCAGCGATTCGAGCAGGCTGCGCCGCAGGGCGTGGTGGATGTCGAGGGGCCGGCGCCCCAGTGCCCGGTGTTCGTCCAGGAGCTGGAGTGCCGTCTGCTGGAGCCAGACGGTGTCGTCGGGGTGCGGGCTGAGCACGGCAGGGGCCTCGTGCGCGGTGAGCGAGGCCAGGAGACGGGCGGTGCCGGGCGTCAGCACGTCCGGTTCGAACAGGATGAACGGGCCGCGTGCCGTGCCGGGCGGATGGAAGCACAGCGCGTGCCCGGGACGCACCCACAGCCACTGGCCGGGCGCGACGGTCCGCGTGACGTGGTCGACGTCGTGCCGCAACTCACCCTCGGTGACCAAGATCAGGTAGTGGAAGGTGACGCGGACCGGACGAGGTGGATTCCACGGCCAGCCGTCGTGCTGGGCGAAGAAGTCCTCGATGGTGCTCACCTCGAGGCCGTACGGAGTGCCGACCCGGGGCTGGAAACCGTACAACGGAACCGCGACTGGTTCACTCGGCCTGGAACGTCGCTTATCGACCATCACGTGTCCGCAGTCTACTGCTCTGTTTGCCGACTTCGAGGGAAGGATGGGACGTGCCGCCGCGACCGCGCGTCGCACCTCCGCGTCCTTCGCTGCCACAGCCCGTCACCACCTGAGGAGGTCCACCACCCATGAACGGATCGACCCTGCAGAAGACCGCCGCCGACTGCGCGGAGGAACTTCCCGGAGCTCAGCTGGAGCATCCCTTCGGCCCTGACTGGGAGGTTTTCAAGGTCCGCGGCAAGGTGTTCATGTTGATGACCGAGGTTCCGGGGCGCCCCGTCGTGATCCTCAAGGCGGACCCCGGCGACGCCCTCGCCCTGCGGGAGCACAACAGCCACATCACCCCCGGCTACCACATGAACAAGAAGCACTGGATCACGCTGGAGGAAGGGGAAAGCGTCGACGACGAACTGGTCGAGGAACTCGTCACCGACTCCTACTTGCTCGTGGTCTCCCACCTGTCCAAGGCCGAGCAGCCCGTCGACCCGCACACCTACGCCAGCGACACGCGGGCGGCCAAGTGAGCGCGGCCGGCGACCGGCTCCAGGACACCGCGCGCGCCACGGCCCTCGCGCTGCCCGGAACGGACCACGGTTACCCGTTCACCGAGCACCTGGACGTGTACAAGGTGGCGGGCAAGGTGTTCTTGATCGTCACCGAGGACCCGGATGACCAGATCATCACGGTCAAGTGCGAACCCGACTACGCCCGCGCGCGAGAACGTGGCTACGCCTCGATCACACCGGGACGCTATCTCGACAAGCGGCATTGGATCTCGTTGGGGCCGGGCACCGGCATTACCAGGCGACTGGTCACTGACGCGGTCGTGGATTCCTACGACCTGGTCGTCGAGCGGCTGCCGCGACGCGACCGCCCCGCTGCTCGATGAGCGCCGCCAGCGTCCCCGCGAGCGGCTGAGCCCTCGCTTGTCAGTGTCCCGTGCGACGCTCACTACGCCCGCACACGTCCCGCCTCCGACCCGAGAGTCCGATGGAACCGACTTTGCCGCTCTTCGACGAGGAGCCCGCCCGGCCACTCGCCGACCGCTTGCGCCCCACGCGGCTGGACGATGTCGTCGGGCAGGACCACCTCCTGGCCCCGGACGCCCCGCTGGGCCGCATGGTCGCCCAGCAACGCCTCGGCTCCGCGATCCTGTGGGGGCCACCCGGCGTCGGGAAAACGACCATCGCCCGGCTCCTCGCGGACGGCAGCAACCTGACCTTCGAATCGGTGTCGGCCACCTTCTCCGGCGTGGCCGAGCTGCGGAAGGTCTTCGCCACCGCACGAAACCGGCGGGACATCGGCCAGGGCACCCTGCTGTTCGTCGACGAGATCCACCGCTTCAACCGCGCCCAGCAGGACAGCTTCCTTCCCTACGTCGAGGACGGCACGATCGTCCTGATCGGCGCCACCACGGAGAACCCGAGCTTCGAACTCAACGGCGCCCTCCTCTCCCGCACCCAGGTCCTCGTCCTCAAACGCCTCGACGAAGCCGCGCTGTCCACGCTGCTCAACCGCGTCGAACAGCTCACCGGCCACCGGCTGCCCCTGGACGACGACGCCCGCCGCGCCCTGATCGCCATGGCCGACGGCGACGGCCGCTACCTCCTCAACATGGCCGAACAGCTCCAGGCCATCCCGGACATCGAGACACCCCTCGACACCACCGCGCTCGCCCACCACATCCAGCAGCGCGCCCCGCTGTACGACAAGGCGCAGGAGAGCCACTACAACCTGATCTCCGCACTGCACAAGTCGATGCGCGGCTCCGACCCGGACGCGGCGCTGTACTGGCTCGCCCGCATGCTCGACGGTGGCGAGGACCCGCTCTACGTGGCCCGCCGACTGGTCCGCTTCGCCAGCGAGGACATCGGCATGGCCGACCCGCACGCGGTTCAGCAGACGCTCGCCGCCTGGGACGTGTACGAGCGACTCGGCTCCCCCGAGGGCGAGCTGGCGATCGCCCAGGCAGTCGTCTACCTCGCCACCGCCCCGAAATCCATCGCCGTCTACCGCGGCTTCAACGCGGCACATGGCGCCGCCCGACGCACCGGCTCGCTCATGCCGCCCGCCCACATCCTCAACGCCCCGACCCGGCTGATGAAAGACCTCGGCTACGGCAAGGACTACCAGTACGACCCCGACACCGCCGACGGCTTCTCCGGTGCCGACTACTTCCCCGGCGGCATGGACCGCGAGACGTACTACCAGCCCACCCAGAACGGCTACGAGGCCCAGATCACCGAACGCCTGCGCCACTGGGCTGCCTCACGTGCCCGCCGACAACGCGGATGAACACCGCAAGGGTCGTCGAGTCGCCATCCCGGACATCCATGAAGTGCACCTCTTCGGACGGAAATGCTCAAGCTGCTGAAGCGCGAATCGCTGCGGCCGGCTGAATCTTCGTGTCGACGCCACCGGTGTAGCCGAGCCGTCCCTTGGTGACGACGATGACGACGAGGCTCAGCACGCCGAGGCCGAGCGCAGGCCCCCAGAGCAGTTCTTCGCTGGCATCGGGAAAGAACTCGGAGAAGGCGACGGACTGGAAGTTGTTGATAGAGCAGTGCAGCAGCATCACCAGGGGCAGACTCTGGCGTCCCTTGTTGTAGACCAGGGTGATCAGGAAGCTCATCTCCATGGCCATGATGGCGAAGCGGACGAGCGTTTCAGGAGTGACATCGGGACCTGCCCACGGGGTGAGGAACAGCGGCAGGTGCCAGATGATCCACAGGATGCCGAGGACGAACGTGGCGATCATCGGCTGGTGACGCTGCTGGAGGCGGTTGAGGGCGAAGTCGCGCCAGCCGGGTTCCTCGGCGAGGCCGGTCGTGAAGAACTGGAGCACCAGCATCGGCACGTACACGGCCAGCACCATCAGCGAGGGCACCCGGAAGCCTTCGGCGTCGGTCGCCGCCAGCGTGCCGAGCAGGACCGCCACGGGGACGGCGAACAGAGCGAACGCGTACCACATGACGCCGGCGCGGAACTGGAAGAGCCGCTTGCGCCACCGCCGGAGACCTTCGCGGCCCTCGGTGACGGCGGTGACGGTGAACGCGGCGGTCAGCGGGCCGAGGTACGCGCCGGGCAGGATCGCGGTGAGCTGGTTGCCCATCAACAGGTCCGGGTACCGGAAGTGCAGGACGCCGAACCCGTCCAACGACAGGATGTAGGGCATCCAGGCCAGCCAGCTGATGCCGTTGGCCAGGGTGAAGAACGTGATCAGCGGGAAGCGCTGGACCAGCGCCTGCCAGCGGTTGGAAGCGACGCGGCCGGAGCCCGCGACAGGGATCGAAGTCATGGTCGGAAGACTAGGAATCGATCTTGCGGGAGTCAGTGCAGCAAAGGGGCGTTCTCATGGTGGAGTCTGCTCTACCGCCATGGATGTCGCTGTGCACGGCCAGCCCACCAACAGCGAAATTCGTTCGAGCCAACCCGATCGCTCACGCCAGAATCGGTCGTGTGCTTGTAGCCCCGGAAACCGTTGTAGCCAGCCATGGTCTGCCGACCGGGCCGGTCACGATCCATGTCGATCGTCCCAGTCGGCTGGTCGCCAGGGTCGGCGACTTCGCGGTGAAGGCGGACGAGCGGCCGGACGCGTTCGCACGGGAACGAGCGGCGATCGCCCGCCTCGGCGCGGCCGGCCTGCCGGTGCCGGAGGTCCACGCCAGTCGTGATGACGCCCCGTCCCATCTGGTACGGCGGTGGATCGAGGGCGAGCCGCTGTCGGCGGCCAGCCCGTTGTCGGCACAACGCGAGGCGGGCCGGCTGCTGCGCCGGGTGCACGCCGAGCCCGAGAGCAGACCGGACACGATCGGCGAGTGGATGACGAACTGGACCGCCTGGATCCTGGCCTGGCTCAAGGACTTCACGGGTGTACCGGCGCAGCGGTGCGACGAGATCCGGGCCTGGTGCCGACGCCTCCAGCCACTGATGACCGGACACGGCACTCTGACGCTGCTGGACGGCCGCCCCGACCACTTCGTGGTGCGTGATGGCCGGATCGCCGGTCTGATCGACCTGGAGGACGTCAGCCCCGGCGACCCCGCGATGGATCTGGCGGTGCTCGTGGTCACCGACGAGGACCTGTTGCCCGCGGCGCTGGACGGATACGCGCCGAACAGGGCGGAAGCGGCCGCTTTCGACGAGCTGATTCCGTTCTACGTCTTGCTGCGACGGCTCGCGGCAGCCAAATGGGAACACGAGCACGGCGACCCCGCCCGCACCTCCGGCCTGGTGGAACAAGTCGCCAGGACACGGATTCCTCTTTGACAGGTCGGCGCCGCTCGCGTCGCCGTCGCGTCCCGATCGGCAACGGGACGACTCGACGACATCCGCTCGTGCCGCGAGTCGGGCGTAGTGATGCCTGTCCTTGAGACCGATGGTCCTGTCGATGATCCTCACCGACGCCGCCGGCGAACATCTCATCCCGGCCAACCCGATCCGGCGCTATCACCGCCGAGGACGACGCGCCTCGACCGCGATGACCGCGTCCGGATGCGGCCGCAGATCGTGCCAGCTGACCCAGCAGTCCGACTGCTCGGTGGCGATCTCGGCTGGCGGCACGAGGTGATGTCGGTCCAGGCGAATGCGCAGAAGTGGTGTTGGCTTCGGCAGTTGGCGGATGTGCGCTCATATCTGTGGACCAGCCTGGAATGCTTGGCTGATGGGCCAGACAGGGACTCCGGGACCACAGACGACACATGACTGGGCGAGCCAGGTGGACGTCGACCACCTGGCTCGCATCCGCGAAGCCCCAGCGCTGTTCGCCCCAGGCGGGGTGGGACATCTGATCCTCGAGCTTGTCGCTTACGCCGAGGAGGAGGCCGAGGCCAACAACGGCGGACGTTGTTCGATCACGCTGCACGCCGACGGGTCGGTAACGGTGTCGGACGGCGGGAGGGGGACCGCCACGGTGGTCGACCGGCAGGGACGGGTCGCCAAGAAGCCCGTCATGGTGTCGAAGGATCTTCGGTTCTTCGACGCGCCCGACGCGCCGTGCCTGCCGGACGGCCACCCGCGCCGAGGCATGTCGGTGGTGGCCGCGCTGAGCGAGTGGTTGGTGCACACCAACAAACGTGACAACGGTTCCTGGACCCAGCGCTATGAGCACGCGCTGCCGGTGACCGATCTCGTCCCGATCGTCGCGGACGGATCTACCGGAACGGTTGTCCACTTCCGTCCGGTCGGGGTTGTTCGAGTGATGGGCGCCGTGAAGGTCGACGAGTTGCTGCACTGGACGGTGTCGTCGCCACATTTGTCCGTCGAGGTCAACGACCTGCGCTGAGGCGACCTGCGCTGAAGCCACCGCTCGATGGTGCCGAGGCGTCGCTCCAGGCCGGCCTGGTGGATGCGTTCGAGGTAACGCTCAACGACGCCGGTCGGCCAGCCTCTCGGGTCGGTGTCAGGGCTTCTCGAAGTGCTGGTAGTCGATCGGCGTTTCCCAGAAGCCACCCCAGGTCCAGCCGCGTGTGGTGAATGCCTGCTCGGTGGCGTCGCCCGCGTGGATCATGCCGGGCACGTTCTGGGTGCGATCGACGTAGGGCGCGCCGTTGGGCGGGTACACCGTGCCGCTGCGGGAGATGTAGGGGTTCTGCACGGGGTTGATGTCGATGGCGCGCCCGTAGGAGTGGTTGGACCAGGCGGTGCCACCGGTGATCGCCCGGCAGTTGAACGCCGAGGTGTTGTTCGCCGCCATCGACGCGTCGTCGTCGGAGTTGTACTTCTCCACGGTCTCCATCCGCTCGATGGGGAACCGGCCGAAGTACAGGTCGGCGAAGACGCGGGCGACCTCGACGGCGAGATCGACGTTGACCACCAGCTCGCCGCGGCGCACCGCGCCGTCGAAGCCGACGAAGTTCAGGCTGATCAGCCGTAGCTGATCGGGTCCGACGGGGCAGCCTTCGCGCCAGCTGGAAGCGAGCCGCTTCGCGGTGACCGGCTTGATGACGGCGACGTAGGGCGGGAGGCCGCTGCCGGCCGGCGCGGCGAGTTCCACGGTCTGGGCAGCGGTGGCGGACGCCGGCGCGGTACCGACCACGGACACGGTGAACATGATGAGCGCGAAGACTCGGGCTATCAACTTCAAAGAACTTCCTCTCGATCTCTGCTGCGACAGAGTGGGATTCGTTGTCGGACTCGTGCGATCTGTACCACTAATTGGCTCTCACGCGTCTGGTGTCGTACGCCCACATCGCGATCTCGACGCGGTTGCGTGCGCCGAGCTTGGTCATCAACGACGCGACGTGGTACTTGATCGTGCTCAGGCCGACGAAGAGCTCGGTGGCGATCTCGGCGTTGGTCCGGCCCCTTGCCACCAGCGCGAGCACCTCCTCCTCGCGCGCGGTGAGCGGGTCGACGGGCTGGACCGGTATCACCGGCGCCTGGTCGGCGAAGGTCGCCAGCAGCCGGCGGGTGACGGTGGGGGCGATCAGGGCGTCCCCGTTGGCCGCCGCGTGGATGGCCTGCACGAGGAGCGCCGGACCGGCGTCTTTGAGCAGGAAGCCGCGGGCGCCGGCGCGCAGGGCGCCGAGGACGTACTCATCGAGGTCGAAGGTGGTGATCACGACGACCGCCATCGGGTCCGTCACGTCTGACCCGGCCAGGCGTCGCGTCACCTCGACGCCGTCGAGTCCGGGCATCCGGATGTCGACGAGGAGGACATCGGGACGCAGCCTGGTCGCCAGATCGAGCGCTGCGAGCCCGTCTGCTGCCTCCCCCACGACCTCGATGTCGGGTTGCGCGCCGAGAATCATCACCAGCCCGGTCCGGACCAGGTCCTGGTCGTCGGCCACGACAACACGGATGCTCATGCCACCGCCTCCACCGGCAGCACGGCCTCGACCACCCAGCCACCCTCGGGCCCCGGTCCCGCGCAGAGCGATCCGCCGAGGAGCTGGGCGCGTTCGGCCATGCCCAGCAGCCCGAACCCGAGCTCCGGGGCCGGTCCCGGCTCGGTCCGTCCATCGTCGCTGACACGCAGCCTGACGACGTCGCCCTCCCGGCGTACGTCGATCCCGACACGGGTCGCGCTCCGGGCGTGCCGTACGGCGTTGGTCAGCGACTCCTGCGCGAGCCGGTACAGCGTGGCGTCCACGGGTCGGGCCAGCCGGGTCAACGAACCGTGCAGCGAGACCTCGACGGTGGGCGTCGCGTCGGCGCGCGCCAGAGCAGGCAGGTCCGTCACACCCAGCTGCGGTGAGTAGACGACGGCTTCCTCCTCCCGCAGCAACCGCACCATGGATCTCATCTCCGCCAGGGTTCGTGACGCTTCGGACTCGATCGCGGCCAGGAACTCGGCAGCCTTCTCGGGCTGGATGCCGACGACCACGCCACCGGCCTGCGCCTGCACCGCGATGGCCGACACGTGGTGGGCCACCGTGTCGTGCAGCTCTCGCGCCAGCGCCACCCGCTCCTGATTGCGGATCTCCCGCTGTTGGCGATGCCAGAGGTCCGCGCGGTAGCGGAACACCGCCGCGAGGGCGACGAACAACAGCAAGAGGACGCTTCCGCCGAAAACGTCGGCCCAGCCCGCGGAGGAGGCGTACATCCCCAGCGCGACAACGACTGTCACGAACGCCGTCCCCACGGCCATCTCCCGTCCCGAGCCCCACCGCACCAGGGAGTACAGCAGGATCAGGACGGCCATCATGGAGTAGAGGCCGAGGTCTCCGGCGTGCGCAGTCAGCTGGAGGACCGAGAGCAGCCCGGCGACGCTCCACCCGACCAGGGCGGCCATCAGGGGGCGGGCCCGCCGCCAGAGCAGGGCAGGCGTCAGCGCCAGGGCGAACACCGTCACCAGGGGTTGCCAGGCCAAGCCCGGCCGAGCGATGCCCTCGACCAAGGTGGCGGCCGCGACCACGCCCACCAGCAACCAGTCGAGCCGACCGATGGATGGGGAGTCAGCAGGCCGCGGCTCACGCCAGATGGAGCGCCAGACGGTGACCACGGCTCCAGCCTAGGGATCGGCGTGCCTCGGCGTACCAGCCGAAAGAACAGGAGAAAGACCATGCCATCGGCCAGGAGAACCCCGGCCTCCGGGCCGGGGCGCCCGCCGCCGGGCTCAACGATCGTGAACCCACCGATCTTCACCACGACAACGGAGCCCATGATGAGAACACGTCGCCCCGCCACCGCCACACTGGAGGACGAGCGGATCCCGGTGAGAGCCAAGCTCGCCGCTACGTGGACAAGCTTCATGTTCCTGTACGCCTACGTGGACATTCTCAACTTCTTCACGCCCGGCGTCGTCGAAGACATCCTTGCCGGCAAGGTCTTCGAGTTCGACCTCTCCCAGACCTTTTCGACCGCGGCGCTGACCCTCGTGGCCATCCCGATCCTCATGGTCGTGCTGTCGATGACGCTGCCCGCCAAGGCGAACCGCATCACCAACCTCACCGTGGCCGCGCTCTACGTCCCCGTCACGGCGTTCAACGCGGTCGGCGCGTCCTGGCTGTACTTCTACGGCCTTGGCATCGCATTGGAACTGATCCTTCTCGCCCTCATCCTGCGGTACGCCTGGACCTGGCCCCGCACCGCACCGTTGGCGACCAGCACGGCCCATGGAACCGGCCAGCCGGTGTAGAGCGAGCGCGCGGACGAATCTTCTTGATCGGAACTGCGAGCACCATCACGGCAAGCCAACTCAAGATGTCACCAACCCGTGCAGCAGACCCTATCTACTACCGGGAGGACAGGCAGGGCCACACGTGCTGGCCCGCAGACGCGCGGTGCCAGTCAGCGATACCACCGTCCACTCGGGACAGAAAACAAGATCGCCCGCCGAACCTGTTCACACAGTTCAGCGGGCGATTCGTGTGCTGTATCAAATTGTGGAGCCGAGGGGGTCCTGGGAGCGGCTGCCCGGTCACCGCACGTGGCGGCCGGCCCTCCAGGCCGCTGCCAGCGGCAGCGCGACCACGAACAGCAAGCCCAGCCCCAGGCGGGCGCTCTGATCGGCGGGGACCCACGCCGGGGCGGGGGCGAGCACGGAGTCAGGCACAGCCTGAGCGCGCGTCATGTCGTCTGCGGCGTTCCGCGGCGGCTCGGCTCCCGCGTCCCACACCACCCCAGCGAGCCGGGTCTCGTGCTGGGCGAGCAGCACCACACCGACCGGCGCGGCCAGTATCGCGGCCGCGACGAGAACCTTGGTGAACAGGACCAGTCCCGGCCGCAGGAGCAGCAGTCCGCCGGCGGTCAGCAGCGCCGCGACGCACACCAGGGCGGTGACCAGCAGCGGGCCGTCGAGCAGGGTCCCGACCGAGGTGCCCAGGCGGGCGCCGGACAGCAGCAGCGCGGTGGCCAGGCCCACGGCAGGCGCGAGCAGCAGGGCGAGCGTGCCGAGGAACAGGCGGGTGTCCCCCGGCGTTTCCGGGCGACGCAGGCGCAGTCCGGCGAGCACGGGCAGGCCGAGGCCCAGCAGCAGCATCGCCAACTGGCCGAGCACCACCACCCAGGAGTCGCTTGCCCAGACGTACTGGAGTGCGCGGCCAGGCCCGGCGGGTTCGTTCGTCCACAGGTGCCCGGCTTGGAACACCTTGTCCAGGATGCCGCCCAGCCCGGCCAGCGGCGGGGCGAGCGCGCCCAGCACGCCCAGCGTCCGGGTGCCCGCAGCGGCCTCCGCACGCAGCACCAAGACCAGCACGACCAGGGACGCCAGCACGATCAGGGCCATGCTGGGCAGACCGGGCGGCAGCGCCGGGGTCAGGTAGAGCAAACCGGTCAGCGGCAACAACAGCAGGCCCAGCGCGGCACGGGCGCGGGCCGGGGACACCAGCGGGAGACCCTCTGCCGCCACGGTGTCGGCCGGGTCACCCAGCCGGGCCACCGCCGCGGCGAGTTCCTCCTCGGACATGCCTTCGGCGATCAGTGCGTCCAGGTGTTCGACGAGCTCCTGCCGCAGTTCTCCCCGGCGGGGCTGCGGCAGGGCGGAAGCGGCGCGGTCGAAGCGCGCCAGCCAGTCCGCCGCAGCGGAATGCTTCACGGCGTTCATTTCTCTCCCTCAAGAACCTCGTCCACCGCGGTGCGGAAGCTGCGCCAGTGGCGGTGGAACACTTCCAGTGCGGTTCGGCCCTGCGCGGTCAGCTCGTAGTAGCGGCGCGGCGGGCCCTGGTCCGATGGCTGCCAGCTGGTCTCCAGCAACCCGTCTTTGCGCAGCCGCGACAGCAGCGGATAGATCGTGCCCTCGCTGGTGCCCAGACCTTCGACCGCGGCGAGCGCGCGGACCAGGTCGAAGCCGTAACGGGGACCACGTTCCAGCAAGGCCAGCACGCAGTGCTCGATCACCCCGCGTCGAAGCTGGGCGAGCAACTGGGCATCTGTCGTCACGGACACAAGGTACCTTGCGGCGCAAGGTAGCAGTCAGTCCCGGGTATCACCCAGCGTCGGTGGCGGACCTTCCGCAAAGTTCGAGAGCATCCGACCATGTCGGATGGTGCGCCAGGACAAATCCTTCCGGTGGGCTTCGGGTTCCGGCCGTATCGCGGCGGCGAAGACCACGGCCCCATGGCGGCAGTGCGGCTGGGGTGTGCCGAACGGGACCGGATCGACGCCCATTCGGTCGTGGAAGGGCTCCCGGCAGCGGCCGAGATCGCCGAAGCCTCCGCCAGGCTGGAGGAGCCGTCCAAGAACCAGATCCTGGTGGTGCACGACGGGAGCGTGGTCGGCTACTCGACGATCCGGTGGTGGCAGGAGCGGGACGACACGTGGCTGTACCTGCACCGTGGCCACCTCTTGCCCGAACATCGCGATCAGGGCATCGGCTCAGCCATGCTGAGCTGGGCCGAAGCACGGATCCGCCAGCTCGCCGAACAGCATGGAACGGCCCGCACGGCAGTGATCGGCGCGAACGCCATGGCCTCCGAACAGGACGCCACGGCGCTACTGCTCGCAGCCGGCTACCGACGCCTCTTCAGCCTGGTCGAGCTGAAGCTGGGCGATCTCCAGCAGTTGCCCGAGCCGGGCAGCGACCTGCCGGCCGGGATGCGGACGGGACCGATCGGGACAAGCCACTACCGTGCCGCCTGGAGGACGGTCGTCGATTCGTACACGGATACCAGTCCCACTCGAAAATGGACTTTCCAGGACTTCGTCGACACCGCTGACCCGGCATGCTGGAGAGCGGCGTGGAACGAGCAGGACATGGTCGGCGTCGCCCTCTGCTCCATCCGCCGTCACCACCACACCGTGGGCGAGGTCGAAGAGTTGAGCGTCCGGACGGACCACCGACGCCTGGGAATCGGCCGGGCCCTGCTGCTGGATGGGCTGCGAAGCCTTCGCGAGCAGGGTGCGACGACTGCACGGCTGTTCACGGGCACGGCAAATCCGCACCGGTCCTACGATCTTTACGAGAGTGTGGGGTTCCGGCGGCAGAACGAGTACGTCCGCTACCGCAAGCCGCTTGCTTGATCAACCGGTCATTTTGGGCTCAGGCGGTACCGATGTCGTCGTCGGTGGCGCCGAGCCCGAGGTGCTCGATGTGATAGACGGCCTCGTCGAGCAGCATCGCGACGTGGTTGTCGTACAGGCTGTAGACCACACTGCGGCCTTGGCGCGTACCTGTCACCAGTCCGAGTGCGCGCAGCAATCGCAACTGGTGTGAGACCGCGGACTGCTCCATCTCGACGGCTTCCGCGAGTTCGCCGACGGGGCAGGCGCCGTGGCGCAGGCGAGTCAGGATGCGCAGGCGACTCGGCGTCGCGAGCGCCTGAAGGGTGGCCGCCACCGTCGCCGCCGACTCCGCGTCCAGCTGCGCAGGCGGTGTGGCTCTGCCCTCGACTCCGTGACCCATGACAGCATCCTACTCAGTGAACACATGAAGAGGTCTTCAGATGTTCCTGTATGGTGCGGCCGTGACTTCGACGCTCTCCGTGGATGCGCCACACCGCACACCTTCTCTCCGGCACCGCTCCGTCTTCACGATCACCGAAGTTCGCTGGGCGGTCGCAGCCACCGCCCTGTTCCTGCTCGGACTCGCGGCCAAGTTCACCGGCGGCCCGCCGTGGAGCTGGTGGACGTTGCTGCTGGCCTGCTATCTCGCCGGCGGCTGGGAACCCGCGCTCGCCGGGCTCAAGGCGCTCCGGGAGCGGACGCTCGACGTCGACCTGCTGATGATCGTCGCCGCGATCGGCGCGGCCGCGATCGGTCAGGTCGTCGACGGCGGCCTGCTGATCGTCATCTTCGCGACGTCGGGTGCGCTGGAGGCGGTGCTCACCCAGCGGACGGCCGACTCGGTGCGCGGGCTGCTCGACCTCGCGCCGCAACGCGCCACCCTGTTGTTGCGGGACAGCCGCGAACGGGAGGTGGACGCGGCGACGCTGCGGGTCGGTGACGAGATCCTCGTGCGGCCGGGCGAACGGATCGGCGGAGACGGCGTGGTCGTCGACGGGCGCAGCGAGGCCGACCAGGCGTCGATCACCGGCGAGTCGCTGCCCGTGCCGAAGGAACCCGGCTCGGAGGTGTTCGCGGGATCGCTCAACGGCACCGGCGCACTCCGCGTCCGGATCACCCGCGCTGCTCACGACACGGTGATCGCCCGAATCGTGGTGATGGTCGAGCAGGCATCCGCCACCAAGGCGAAGACGCAACTGTTCATCGAGAAGGTCGAGCAGCGCTACTCGGTGGGTGTGGTGGCCGTGACGCTCGCGTTGTTCACGGTGCCGCTGGCGTTCGGCGCGGCGCTGGAACCAACGCTGCTGCGCGCGATGACCTTCATGATCGTCGCTTCGCCGTGTGCGCTCGTGCTGGCCACCATGCCGCCGTTGCTCGCCGCCATCGCCAACGCGGGAAAGCGCGGCGTACTGGTGAAATCCGCCGTGGCCATGGAACAGCTGGGCACCGCGGACGCGGTGGCGTTCGACAAGACCGGCACGCTCACCGAAGGCACGCCGCAGGTCATCGGCATCATCACCGACGGCGACCCGGACCACGTGCTCGCACTGGCCGCCGCGGCCGAACAGTTCAGCGAACACCCGATCGGTCGCGCGATCGTCGAAGCCGCGCGGCAACGAAACCTGGTCCTGCGACGCACCACCGACTTCCGCGCCATCCCCGGTACCGGAGTGACAGCACGCGTTGCTCACGAGGTCGTGTCGGTGCACCGAGCCGACTCCGCGCCGAACGACAACACAGCGGTTGTGGTCACTGCGGACCAGCGTCAGATCGGTGTCATCGAACTGGCTGACCGGCTGCGCCCGTCCAGCGAGCCCGCGGTCCGCGGTCTCACCGTCCTCACTGGACGGAGCCCGGTGCTGCTGACCGGAGACAACCACTTCGCCGCACACCGCGTCGCGGACGCGGTCGGCATCATCAACGTGCGCGCGGAACTGCTGCCGCAGGACAAAGTACGAGCCGTCGAGGAGATGGACGGCAGGGTGCTGTTCGTCGGAGACGGCGTGAACGACGCTCCCGCACTTGCCGCGGCCCACAGCGGAATCGCCATGGGCCGCAAGGGGTCCGCCCTCACCGTGGACACCGCCGACGCCGTGGTGGTGGGCGACGACCTGACCGTGGTCCTGGCGCTGGTGGCGCTGGCCCGCCGGGCGAGGAAGGTCGTGATCGCCAACCTGACGATCGCCGGCACGTTCATCGTGGTGCTGTCCGCGTGGGACCTCTTCGGCACGTTGCCGCTCCCGCTCGGCGTCGCCGGGCACGAGGGATCGACTGTGCTGGTCGCGCTCAACGGCATGCGGCTGCTGAGCAAGCGGACGTGGAGGTCCTGAGCGGACGCGGGCCTCACCGAACTCGCTCGACCAGCTGACTGTGATGCCGTTCACATGACGTCACAGCCGAGTGGGTCGAGGCGTCTGGTGGGCATGACGAACATGGAACAGAGCACGGTGTTGATCACCGGAGGCAACAAGGGGCTCGGCCTCGAGACGGCCCGCAGGCTCGGCGAGCAGGGCTGGACGGTCTTCCTCGGCTCGCGCGACGAAGAGCGAGGACAGGCAGCCGCCGACAAGCTGGCCGCCGGTGGCGTGAACGTGGTCGTGGTCCCGCTGGACGTGACCTCCGACGAGTCGGTGACCGACGCCGTACGACTGGTCCGAAAGCACACCGACCGGCTGGACGTGCTGATCAACAACGCCGGCGCGGCAGGAAGGATCGTCCCGCCCGCGGACGCGACGGCCGACGAGATTCATTCCGTCTACAACACCAACGTGTACGGACCGGTCAGGGTCACGCACGCGTTCCTCCCCCTGCTGCGCAAGGCAGACCACCCGCGAGTGGTGATGGTGTCCAGCGCCGCGGGTTCCTTCGCGGTGGTGACCGCCCCGGACCAGGCCGTCTCGACGATGCACGAACTCGCCTACACCTCGTCGAAGGCGGCGCTGAACATGATCACCGTCCGGTACGCGCAAGCACTCCCGGACATCAAGTTCAACGCCCTCACTCCAGGCGAAGTCGTGAACCACAAGTTCACCGCCACCGACATGAACAACCACACCGGCCAGCTGACGGTCACCGAGGGCACCGACCCGATCATCGAGCTCGCGACGCTCGACGCCGACGGACCGACCGGAACCTTCATCGACCGCCTCGGCCCTGTCGCCTGGTGACCACCAACCCCCTGGAAAGGAACAACATCATGAGCAAGGTCTGGTTCGTCACCGGTTCGTCCCGCGGTCTCGGCCGCGAGTTCGTCGAGGCCGCGCTGTCCCGTGGCGACAAGGTGGCCGCGACCGCCAGGAACACCGCGGGCCTGGACGATCTGGTCGCCACCTACGGCGACGCGGTACTGCCGTTGGCGATGGACGTCACCGACAAGGCCGCCGTCACCGAGAGCGTGGAGCGGGCCAGGCAGCACTTCGGTCGTCTGGACGTCGTCGTGAACAACGCCGGTTACGCACAGGTCGGTGCGATCGAGGAGTTGACCGAGCAGGAGCTGCGTGACCAGCTGGAGACCAACCTGTTCGGTGCGGTCTGGGTCATCCAGGCAGTGCTGCCCCACCTACGTGAGCAGGGCGCGGGGCACATCATCCAGCTGTCCTCGGCGGCCGGGCTCATCGCGATGCCGCTCGGCGGCGCGTACCACGCCTCCAAGTGGGCCCTGGAAGGCCTGAACGAAGCCCTCGCCGGCGAGGTCGCCGGCTTCGGCATCAAGGTGACCGTGATCGAGCCCGGCGGCTTCGCCACCAGGAAGGGCAAGAACCCGAACCCGCTCGACAACGGCCACATGGCCAAGACCAGCCCGGCCTACGACGGTCTCCGCCACCAGCTCGGCGCGATGGCGGGCAAGCAGCCCGCCGGCGACCCCGCAGCCGCGGCCCAGGCACTTCTCAAGATCGTCGACCTCGACAACCCACCCCTGCGAATCCTCTTCGGCCAGGGCTTCTACCCCATGGTCCAGCAGGCCTACGCCGACCGCCTCAAGCTCTGGGACGACTGGCAGGACCTCTCGGCGCAGGCACAGGGCGAGGCCACCGCGGCAACCCGTGACATGTCTCGGTGAACAAGCTGTCAAGCACCGTTGCGTGAGGTGGTCGCGCTCTCACGATGCTGCACCTGCAAGTTGGTTGTAGTTACGAGCCGATG
>NZ_MUYM01000261.1 GCF_002150765.1 Lentzea kentuckyensis | reverse complement strand
GCGGGTCAGCACCCGGCGGCCGAGCATGCTCAGCACGGCGGGCACCAGCGTGATGGCGATCAGCACCGCGACGACGATCGTGGCGGCGGCCGAGACACCCATCTGGGTCAGGAACGGGATGCCCGCGATCGCGAGGCCCACCAGCGCGATCACCACGGTCAGACCGGCGGTGACGACGGCGGAACCGGCGGTGCCGACCGCGGTCGCGATGGCGTGGCCGACGTCGGAGCCGCGGCGCAGTTCCTGGCGGTAGCGGTTGATGATGAACAACGCGTAGTCGATGCCGACCGCGAGACCCAGCATCGAGGCGAGGATCGGCGTGGTGGACTGCAGGTCCATGAACCCGGACGCGATGGTGATGCCGAGCGTGCCGATGCCGACGCCGACAGCGGCGCTGAGCAGGTTCATGCCCGCGGTCACCAGCGAGCCGTAGGTCAGCGCGAGCACGACCAGCGCCAGCACCACACCGATGACCTCGCTCGGCCCGCCGACGTGCGGCGTCTCCTGCATCGCGGTGCCGCTGACCTCGACGGTCAGGCCGGCCGCGCGCGCCTTGTCGACGGCCTTGGTCAGCTCGGCGCGCTGCTCGGCGGTGACCTCACCGGGCTTCACGTCGTAGGTGACGGTGCTGTAGCCGACGTTGACGTCGCGGTTCACGCTCGGCGCGGCCGGGTCCAGCGGGAAGGTCGCCGAGGTCACGCCCTTGAGCGACGACTCGTCGGCCACCAGGTCGGTGATCGCCTTGGCGTGCTGCGGCAGCTTCTGGCCGTCCGGTGCCTTCAGGACGACCCGTGCGGTCGCGGTCTCGCCGGAACCGAACTTCTGCTGGATGCGCTCGAGCGCGGTCGTCGACTCCTGGCCGGGGATGGACATCGAGTTGGACGTCTCACCGCCGAGCGTGAAAGCGCCGACACCGGAGCCGATCAGCACGAGCAGCCAGATCAGGACGACGGGGAGGCGGTGCTTGTGCACGCCCATCCCCAGTCTGTAGAGCAGTTTCGCCATGATGTTCAGGCCTCCCGGTGCCCGAGTGCGTCGTAACAGGTAGCGAGGATCAAGGGGCGCCACGTCGTCTTGTCGCCTTCCTGGTTGGCCAGGAGGGTGAGCACGGCCATGGCGCTGAGCGCGGCGACGATCCGGATCGCGCGGGGTAGTTCCTTCTCGGGGTCGATGACGAACATCTCGTTGATCATCAGTTCGTCCTGGGCATGCTGCGGGTCCTCACCCGGTGCCGTCATCGCCCGGAACAGCAGTGCGACGAGGCCGGGGCGGTCGAGCGCGATGTCGGTGAGCAGCTCCAGCGCGCGCCGTTCGCGCGCCGGTCCGGCCGGCATCGGCGCGACCTGCTCGGCCACCTGCCTGCTCAGCACCCGGCTCTGCTGCCACGCCGCTTCGAAGAGAGCGTCCTTGCTCGGGAAGTGGTGCAGCAGACCGGCCTTGGACAGGCCGACAGCGTCCGCGAGCGCCTTCAACGAGGTCTGCTCGAAGCCGTGCCGCGCGAAGAGCGCGGCGGCGGCGTCGAGGATCTTCTCGTCGACTCCGGTCCTGGCCTGTCGTGGCATACGACCGACTTTACGGCGTTTACCGACCGGTTCGGTAGGTAAACCGACCGATTTGGTCGGTGGCGTTCGTCACCACAATGGGGGAGTGACCGAGACGAGGCCATGGCATCAGTCACCCACAGTGACGTCACGCCGGCCCGCCCGTGTTGCCGTTGGACACGCGGGGACCTTTCGTACGCTCACGCCGTACGAAAGGTCCCCGCGTGCCGAAAAGTGGGGCTGGCGGGGGCCCTGTGAGTGAACGTGTATCGCTTTGGCACGGGGCCTGGTGGTGGCAGTGGGCACCGGCCGGGCTCGCCGAGCGGTTCGACGAGGACTTCCACGTCAGCGTGTCCCTGTGAGTCCGCTGCTGTGAGAATGGGGCGATGTTCGTCTTTGACGCGGAACTGTGGCTCTGGGACGCCCGCCGCCTGGACACGTGGACCTTCGTGACGCTGCCCGAGGACGTCTCGGACCAGATCCGCGACATCGCCACGCCCGGCACCGGCTTCGGTTCCGTGAAGGTCCGGGTCGGTGTGGGCGCGAGCAACTGGTCGACGTCGGTGTTCCCGGACAAGCAGTCGGGTTGCTACGTGCTGCCGATCAAGGCCGCCGTGCGCAAGAAGAACAACGTGGAACCCGGCGACGTCATCGAGGTGACCGTCGAAGTGGTCTAGAGCGACCAGTCGATGTCGGCGTAGATCGCGGCGTGGTCGCTGGCCGCGTGCACCTCGTTGGTCATCGTTTCGTAGACGTCCCAACGGTTCTTGGTCCGCGGACCGCGCCACACACCCTTGCGGAAGACGCCGCCGCCCACCGCCTTGGCGAACAGCTCGGGGGTGAGCAGGACGTAGTCGATCTTGCCCTTCTCGTTGACGCCGCGGTACGTGCCGAGGCGGTGGTCCCAGTCGAAGTTCTCGTGCTCGCTGATGTCGCGCAGGCCGGTGCGCTGGAACAGCGGGCGCAGGGCCTCGCTGTCGGCGGTGTCGTTGAGGTCGCCGACGACCGCGATGTGCTCGTGGCCCTCGTCGCGCAGCCGGTTCACGATGCGGGCGATGCGGACCGCCTGGCGGAACCGGCGGCGCGCGCCGATCGGGTCGCCGGGAGCGCCGTAGCCCTTGGACTTCAGGTGGTTCACCAGCACGACGACCTCGGGACCGGCGGGCGTGCGGACGTGGTACTCGGCGCAGTCGCGGGAGAAGATGACGCCAGAGGAGTCCTTGGCGTACACGTGCGTGCGGATGGTGATGACCTGGTGTCCATCGCGCGTCAGCACGCCCACGTTGATGCCGCGCTCGTCGTTGCCGTCGATGAGGTGGACCTCCTCGTACGGGGTCCAGCCGACGTGCTTGAGCATGCTGGCGGAGAACATGTGCAGCAGCTCGCGGGACTCCGCCTCGACGACGCCGAGCACGTGAGCGCCGACGTCGCGCATCACCTGGGCGGTGTGGCGGGTGGCGAGCTCGCTGATGGGTTCGGTGGTGAGCTCGACCCAGCCGACCCAGGACTCGCGACCGCCGGCCACGACGGTGGTCTCGCCGGTGCGGTGCCGCGCGAGGAACCGGCCGCGGATGCGCCGCAGGATCGCGTACTTGCTCCGGTCACTTCGCAGCAGTTCGAGCGTCGCCAGGTGTTCCTTGAGTTCTTCCTTGACTTCCGGCGTGTACGTCTCGCACGCGATGAGCTCGTTGAACCGCGCATGGGCGGCCAGGATCGGAGCCGCGTGCCTGGTCGCGTTGCGGCCCATGACTTTGGGGCGCTCGAACATGTTCTCCACGTTGAACGACCCGATTCGCGTGATGCTCATCAGTTCCAGGGTCGCATGTGGATATACGGGTCCGCCCTGGGCTGGTCGGGTGATCTTTCGTGGCGGAAGAGTGTGGGGAAGGCCCCTTCTGGCTGGGCTGCCGGTGTCTGGTGACCGGGGCCTTCCTGCGAGGAGGAGATTGCCCGTGTGATCAAGGATGAACCTAGGATGAACCTTGAATCCGCTGCTGAGGGGTGATCTTGGAGTTCGGGCTGCTCGGTGCCGTGGAGGTGCGCGACCGGGGCGCGCTGGTCGAGATCGGCCACGTCCGGCAACGGTCCGTGCTGGTCGCGCTGCTGGTCGAGGAGGGCAGGCCGGTGCCCGTCGACCGGCTGCTGGACCGCGTCTGGGGCGAGCGCGCGCCGCTGAGAGCCCGCGAGACGCTCTACGGGTACGTGTCAAAGCTGCGCAAGCTGCTCGAACTGGACATCGAGCGGACGCCGGCGGGCTACCGGCTGACGGTCGCACCCGAGCAGGTCGACCTGTTCCGCTTCCGCGCACTCGTGCGGCAGGGTGCGCTCGACGAGGCGCTCGGGTTGTGGCGTGGCGAGGCGCTGGAAGGACTCGAGTCGGAGTGGTTCGACGCGCTGCGGGAGAGCCTGCACGCCGAACGCGTCGCCGCCGAACTGGATCGCAACGACCTGGCGCTCGCGGCCGGCAGGCACGTCTCGGTCCTGCCGACGCTCCGGCAGGCGGCGGACGAACGCCCGCACGACGAACGCCTTGCCGCGCAACTGATGCTGGCGCTGCACCGGTCGGGCAACGACGCGGAGGCGTTGCGGCACTACGACTCCATGCGACGGCGACTGGCCGACGAGCTCGGGGCGGACCCGAGTAAACCGTTGCAGGACGCGCACCAGCTGATCCTGGCCGGGGAAGCGCGGGCCGAAGGTCCACGGCAGTTGCCGGCGCCGCACCCGTGGTTCACCGGCCGCGCGGACGAACTGGCAGCGCTGGAACCGGCAGGCACCCCCACGATCACCGCGATCGGCGGCACGGGCGGCGTCGGCAAGACCGCGCTGGCGCTGCACTGGGCCCACCGGAACCTGGACGCGTTCCCGGACGGCCAGCTCTACGTGAACCTGCGCGGCTTCGACCCGTCAGCCGAGCCGACGCCGCCGGAGACGGTGCTGCGCGAGTTCCTGGAGGCACTCGGGGAGAAGACGATCCCCGCCGGTCTGGACGCGCGGGCCGCCCGGTACCGCGGCCTGGTCGCGGGCCGCAGGATGCTGGTGCTGCTGGACAACGCTCGCTCCACCGAGCAGGTCGTGCCGTTGCTGCCCGGTTCCGACGTGACGGTGCTGGTCACGAGCCGGCTGAAGCTGGCAGGACTGGTGGCCGCGCACGGCGCGCGGTCGGTGTCGCTCGACGTGCTGCACCCTGCCGACGCCCACGAGTTCCTCACCGCGCGGCTCGGCCCCGAGCGGGTCGCGGCGGAACCCGAGGTGGTCGAGGACCTGCTGAGCTGGTGCGACGGGCTGCCGCTGGCGTTGTCGATCGTCGCCGCGCGCGTCGCGATGGAACCGGACTTCCCGCTTGCCGTGTTCGCCGAGGAACTGCGCGAGCAACCCCTCGACGCACTGGACGCGGGGGAGATCGGCACCAACCTGCGGGCGGTCTTCTCCTGGTCCGTCGCGGCGCTGTCGGACGAGGCAGCGCGCGCGTTCGGGCTGTTCGGGACGGTCGGCACGGCGGACGTGAGCCTCGCGGCGGTGGCGGCGCTGCTCGACCGGCCCGCCCCACGGACCCGGATGGTGCTGCGGGAACTGGAGAACTCCCACCTGGTGCAGCAGCACGTGCCCGGCCGCTACCGGATGCACGACCTGGTCGGGCTGTACGCGGCGGATGTGCGGGTGGACGCCGGATCGCGGCTGGCCGACTTCTACGCGGCCACCGCGCGGGCCGCGGCGATGGTGCTGGAGCCGTTCAAAGTGCTGCCAGAGCACGAAAGCCGCCATGTCCTGGCTTTCGCGGGCAGCGCCGCGGCCATGGCGTGGTTCGACGCGGAGCACGCCTGCCTGATGACCGAACAGCGGCAGGCCTTGGAGTGCGGCGCCTCCAACGTGGCGTGGATGCTCGGCCGCACGCTGAACCCCTACCACCTGCGTCGCGGACGTGCCTCCGACGACGTCGACGCCTGGCTGATGGCGTTGCGCGCCGCCGAGGCGCTGGGCGACGAGACGAAGCAGGCGACCGCGCACATGTGCCTCGGCGCGGACTACGTCGAGCTGGGCGAGTCGGCGTTGGGGCACAAGCACTTCGAACGCAGCCTGGAACTGTTCGCCCGCAACGACGACCACACGGCCCACGGCGCCGCGCACCGGGCGATGGCGTGGGCGGCCGAGTTCGAGGGCGACCTGGAGAAGGCCCTGGAACACTCGGTGCGGGGGCTGGAGGAGTTCCGCGCAGCCGGGTCGGAGATCCGCGAGGCCGAGTCGCTCAACGAGGTCGGCTGGCGCTACGCGTGCCTGGGCCGGTACGCCGAGGCGCGGACGTTCTGCGAAGACGCCTTGCTGCTCAACAACAAGCTCGGGCACGCCGACGGCACAGCGGCCACTTTGGACAGTCTCGCGCACATCGCCCACCACGACGGCCGGCACGCCGACGCCGTCGCGCACTACCGCGAGGCGCTGGCGCTGTACCGGGAGCTCGACAACTCGGCGGAACAGGCCACCGTGCTGGAGCACCTCGGCGACGTGCACGCGGCGGCGGGTGAGGAGGCTGAGGCGCGTGCGCAGTGGGCGCTCGCGTTGGAGCTGTACGAGAAGCAGGGCCGCGGCTCGGAGGCGGCGGCCCTGTCCGCGCGGCTCTAGACCTTGCTCAGCTGGCGGCCGCTCTCGATCAGTTCGTCCGTGAACGAGTCGAGGGCCTGGGCGAAGTCGCGCTGGTCCGGCTCGTGCCAGTCCTCCAGCTGGTCGAGCAGCCACCGCCGCCACGCCTGCACGAGCTGCGCGAACACGTCCGAGCCCTGGTTGGTGAACCGGTAGCCGTCGTCGCCGAACGTCAGGTGCCCGGACCGGACGAGCTCGCGCGCGGTCGGTTCGAAGATGCCGCCGGGCACCTTGGTCATCTCGGCGATCTCGTCGAGTGTGGCGACGCCGTCGTCCGTCGACGCCCGGTACACCCGGCCGAGCAGCCACGCCTGTTCCAGCGGCAGGTCGACGCCCGAGCGCCGCAGCACGGCCAGGGTCGGGTCCTCCTTCGACTTCGTGACCACCGTCGAGACGAGCTTGCGCAGTTCGTCGTAGGAGTTCGAGGGCGGCGCGGCGAAGCTTTCGCCCACACCGCTGTTGCCGGTCGCCGCGGCGCGTGAGGTGTCCCTGAGCTGAACCTGCGGCAGGAAGAACGCGACCAGCAACGCGACGAGCCCGATCGGCGCGGCGATCAGGAACATCATCTGCACCGTCTCGGCGTATCCGGCGACGATCGGCACCCGCAGCGCGTCGGGGAGCGCGTGCACGGCGGCGGGGCTCGCGATGGCGCGCGGGTCGGCGCCCTGCGGCACCACGAGGTGCTTGGGCAGCTGGTTGGCGTAGATCGTGCCGAACATAGCGACGCCGAACGAGCTGCCCATCGTGCGCAGGAAGCTGATGCCCGAGGTGGCCACGCCGAGGTCGGAGTAGTTCGTGGTGCTCTGCACGACGATCACCGGCACCTGCATCACCAGGCCGATGCCCGCGCCGAGCACGACCATGAACGCGCCCATGACCCAGTAACTGGTGTCCGCGTCCAAATAGGACAGCAGGAGGAGGCCGACGGTGAGCCCGACCGAGCCGACGAGCGGGAAGGCCCGGTACCGGCCGGTGCGGCTGATCACGTTGCCGGTCAGCAACGCCGTGGACATCAGCCCGGCGATCAGCGGCAGCATCCACAGACCGGACGCGGTGGCCGACTCGCCGCGCACGTACTGCAGGTAGATCGGCAGGTACGTGATGCCGCCGAGCATCGCGAACCCGACGACGAAGCTCAGGATGCCCGACACCGTGAACACCCGGCTGCGGAACAACCTCATCGGCAGCATCGGTTCGGCCGCGCGTTGCTCGACGAACACGAACGCCACGAGCAGCACGATCGACGCGGCCGCCATCCACAGGATCGTCGGCGACGTCCACGCGTACTCGGTGCCGCCCCAGCTCGTGACCAGCGTCAACCCGGTCGCCGCGAGTGCGATCAGCGCGATGCCCGCGTAGTCGATCTTCGGGTGCCCCTCGGCCCGGATCGTGGGCAGCGCGGCGAGGGCCACCAGCACCACCGCGACGCCGAGCGGGATGTTCACGTAGAACGCCCACCGCCAGCTCAGGTGGTCCACGAACAGCCCGCCGAGCAACGGCCCGGCCACCGTCGCGATGCCGAACACCGCGCCCGCGAACCCCTGGAACTTGCCGCGTTCCTTCAACGGCACGACGTCCGCGATGATCGCCGTCGAGGTGACCATCAACCCGCCCGCGCCGAGACCCTGGACCGCGCGGAACGCGATGAGCATGCCCATCGACTCCGACCAGCCCGCGAAGAACGACCCGACCAGGAACAGCACGACGCTGATCACGAACGTCTTCTTGCGCCCGTACAGGTCACCGAACTTGCCGATCAGCACCGTCATGATCGTCTCGGCGAGCAGGTACGACGTCACCACCCACGACAGGTGCGCGCCGCCGCCCAGGTCCGCCACCATCGTGGGCAGCGCGGTGGACACGATCGTCTGGTCGAGCGCGGCCAGCAGCATGGCGAGCAGGACGGCCGCGACGACGAGGTTCCGCCTGCGGGTGTCGATCATCTCGGGCACGGGGCGATGATCGCGCAGGTCGCGCGACCTCGCAGGAGATGACCGCACCCCATAGGGTTGACGGCGATCGCGAAGGAGGCCGTCTTGATCTTCATCACCGCCAAGTTCCGCGTCCTGCCCGAGCACGCGGACGCCTGGCCCGAGATCTCCAGGAGCTTCACCGAGGCGACGCGTGCCGAGCCCGGCTGCCTGTGGTTCGACTGGTCCCGCAGTCTCGACGACGCCACCGAGTACGTCCTGGTCGAGGCGTTCCGGGACGGGGACGCGGGTGGCGCGCACGTGCAGTCGGAGCACTTCAAGAACGCGCAGAAGGAGTTGCCGCCCTACCTCGCGGAGACGCCGCGCATCGTCAGCCAGGTCGTGGAGCAGGACGACTGGTCGCGCCTGGGCGAGATGGAGGTTCCGCCACGCGGGTGAGGCTTGCCCGGATCGTTTGGCGCAGGCAGTTCCTCCGCAGAGGATGGCCGGATGGACGCCTTCGTGGAGTTGTCCGCCGAGCTGACCGGGTTCTCGGCGGAGGAGCTGAGGTCGACCGGACTGGTCGAGCAGTACCGCGCGCTGGCGCAGGACGCGTCGCACGCCGAGATCATCGAGCTCTGGTACACCGGCGTCTGGCGCGGGGTGATCCCCAGTTCCCGGGCCTACGCCGAGGGGCTCGCGTGGAAGGCCGTCGGGGTTGCTCCGCCGGGGACCCGCGCGCCGGGCTTCGGCAGCTGGGAGCGCAGGCCCCGAAGAAGTTCGCTGTGAGGGCCGTGGTCGTCGGGGCCGGGTTCGCCGGCTCGCTGATCGCGAAGGTGCTGGGGGACAACGGGTTCCGCGTGCTCGTGCTGGAGGCCGGGGCGGACACCGACCACGACGAGGCCGTCGAGAGGTTCCGGGCCAGCCTCGTCAAGTCACCGCTCGTGCCGTACCGCAGGACCGTCGCCGCGCCGTCCAGCGACTACCTGATCAACACCGGGCCGTTCGACTACTCGAGCCCGTACCTGCGGATGAACGGCGGCACCGGCGCCGCGTGGACCGGGATCACGCCCCGGATGCACCCCGACGACTTCCGCACCGCCGACATCGGCCGCGGCCGCAACTGGCCGATCTCCTACGACGACCTGGAGCCCTACTACCGGGCCGCGGAGTGGGAGATCGGGATCGCGGCCGACGCCGACGAGCAACGGCAGCACCTCCCCGTCGCGGAGGGCTATCGCTATCCCATGCACGCCTTGCCTCGCACGTACCTCGACCACGTCATCGCGTCCGTTGTGGACGGTGTCAGCATCGACGGGCACGAGCTGCTGGTCGTCGGCACACCGCAGGCGCGCAACGGGAAACCGGTCGACGGCTACCGGCCCGACGGCAACCTGTGCGCGGGGTACGCGAGCTGCGTGCCGATCTGCCCGGAGCAGGCCAAGTACACCCCGCATCGGACGCAGAAACGCTGGTCCGGCAACGTCGAACTGCGCACCCGATGCGTCGTGAACCGGGTGCACGCCGACGAGTTCGGACGCATCACCAAGGTCAGCTATCAGCGGTACGAGGACGACACGACCGGCAGGCACACGCGGCACGAGGAAGAAGCGGACGTCGTCATTCTCGCCGCGCACGCCATCGAGAACGCCAAGCTGCTGCTGATGTCCGGGCTCGCGAACAGCAGCGACCAGGTCGGCCGCAACCTGATGGACCACCCCGCGCTGCTCACCTGGGCGCTGATGCCGCAACCGGTCGGCCCGTTCCGCGGACCTGGCTCGACGACGGGCATCGAGGCGTTTCGCGGGGGACCGGAGCGCGGCCGGCGCGCACCGTTCCGGATCGAGATCGGCAACTGGGGCTGGGGCTGGTCGGCCGGCAGCCCGGACTCCGACACCGCCGAGTTCGTCGCGGCCGGTCTGCGCGGCAAGGCACTGCGGCACGCCGTGGCGGAACGGGTCGGCCGGCAGTTCGCGCTCCAGGTCGAGGTCGAACAGGAGGCCGATCCCGCGAACCGCGTCACCCTGGCGGCCGGCCGTGACGCGCTGGGCAACCCGCGGCCGAGCATCCACTACGGACTGTCGGACTACGTCAAGGACGGTCTGCTGGCCGCGAAACGGGTCTGCGACCAGCTCTTCGAGCTGCTCAGGGCCGAGGACTACACGTCGTACAAACCGGACGAGGAACGGTACTTCGAGCACAACGGCGAACCGCTGCGCTACTGGGGCGCCGGGCACGGCGGCGGCACCCACGTCATGGGTTCCCACCGGCGCGACTCGGTGGTGGACCAGTGGCAACGGTGCTGGGACCACCCCAACCTCTACGTGGTGGGCTGCGGCAGCATGCCCTCGCTCGGCACCTCGAACCCGTCGATCACGATGGCCGCGCTGGCCTTGCGCACCGCCGACCACCTCGTGTCCCACCGCGTCGAGAAAGTTCTCGGCACAATGTCGAAAGCTCCGTGACGTCGATCGACGCAGGGGTGGCAGCGGTCGAACGCTGCCAGTCGACACTAGGAGAGAACATGCGTTTCATGCTCATGCACCGGGTGCACGAAGACGACCCGGCTTCGTGGGAGCCGAACGCCGAGCTCATCGAGCGGATGAACGGCTTCGTCGAGAAGCTGACCGCGAACGGCGCCCTGCTGACCGCTGACGGCGTGCAGAAGGCAGGATCGGTGGTGCGCAGGCGCGGCACCGCGGTCAAGGCGATCGACGGGCCGTTCGCCGAGGCCAAGGAGGTCGTCGGCGGATTCATGATGATCAACGCGAAGGACCTCGCCGAGGCCACGGCGCTCGCGGAGGAGTACATCACCTGCTTCGCCGGCGTCGAGGAGATGTCGGTCGAGGTCCGTCAGCTGGTCGAGGCCGAGGACATCGAGCCCTACCTGAACAAGTAGGCCAGCTCGACGACGAACCACTCGCCGTCGAACGCGAACCGCCCTCCCGGATGGAGCCGCACGTCCTCGACGTCCAAGGCAGCGAGGACGTGCGGCCCCTCCAGGTCGAGGGTCGTGTCGGCCACGGTGCGCACGCTGACGTCGTCCGCGACGATGTCGAGCGGCTCCGGCAGGTTTTCGCCCAAGTCCTTCAGTTCGACGAGACGGTTGCGGTAGAACGACGTGCCGATGTTCGTCAGCCGGTGGATCGGCGAGACCGGCCGGTAGACCGAGCCGCCGCGGCGCTCCGAGATGAACCTCGGCTCGCTGCCGTCGAGCCAGTCCATCCGGCCTTCCGAGCCGTCGATGCTCAGCACGACGTACGGGTTGTGGTGCAGGTGCCACGGATGGGTCTCGCCCGGTTCGAGCTGGACCTCCCACACCCTGACCACCGGGTCGTCGTACAGCACGCGCTGGCCGACGTCGACGAGCACGATCTCCTCACCCGACGGCGACACCACCACGTCACCTCTCAAGGCACACCTCCCGCAGGTACCGGTCCTGGACGTGCCGCCACGAGTCGGCGGTCCAGGGTTCGACGAACGCCACGTGCCCGTCCGGCCGCAGCAGCACGACCGCGTCGCCGAGGCCGAAGCGGTCCCGCACGGCCGAACCGGGGTCGAAGTACGCGCGATCTCGCATGCCGGAGTCGTGCGGCGCGTCCCAGCGGCTCACCACGACCTGGCGCAGACCGGCGAGATCACCGGTCACCGGCGGTCGGCGGCGCGCGTCGGTGAGGTGCAGGGCCACGAACGAGTCGCGGCACAGCTCGTGCAGGTGCACCGGGCCGCGCAGCCCGAAGACCCGCAGGTCCGGGACGCGGTCGCCGACCCGCAGCGGCCCCGCCGGGCGCACCAGCGACCAGTCCTCGCCCAGCCGCACGCCGAGCAACGTGCGGGTCATCGCGTCACTCCACCCCGTTACCGAGTCCAGCCGGCGGTCCATCACCGCCCGCGCCGCCTCGGCCATCGCGCCGGAACCGTTGATCGCCAGCGGAGCCTGTTCACGCTCGTAGCCCTGCAACAGCGCGTCAGACGCCCACCCGCGGTACACCCACGCGAGCCGCCACGGCACGTTGGACGCGTCGAGCACACCGGTGTTCAGGCCCAGCGCCCACATCGGCGTGATCAGGTGCGCGGCGTCGCCCATCAGCAACACCCGGCCGCGGTGCCACGACGACGCCACGCGATGGTGCACGGTGTAGACGTTGCTGCCCAGCACCTTCAGCTCGTCGACCTCGCCGATGAAGTGCAACGCCTTGTCGCGCAGCTCGTCGGACGTCGGCTCGGCACGTCCGGGGGCCAGCGGGAACACGAACCGCCAGCAGTGCGGCTGCCGGACGAGGACCATCCACTCCTCGCGGTCGCCGAAGTAGGCCAGGTACGGGTAGTCGCGCGGGTTGCCGACGTCCAGGTCGCACACGAGGTCGACCAGCATGTACCGCTGTTCGAGTGTGTGCCCGTCGACCTCGACGCCGAGCCGTTCGCGCACGGTCGAACGGCCGCCGTCGCAGCCCAGCACGTAGGCCGCCGCGAACTCCGGCTGGTCGTTGAACCGCAGGGTCACGTGATCGGAGTGCTGCTGGAAGTCCACGAGCCGGTGGCGCATCCGCAACGCTCCGGGAGCGCGTTCCTCCAGCACGTCGGCGAGCACCGGCTCCAGCTCGTGCTGGGGGATGTTGATGACGAACGGAAACCGCGTCTCGTCCACCAGCGCCGAGGTGAACACGCTCCCGGTCGACGTCCCGGTCGCCCGGTCCAGCTCCCCGATCTCGTCGATCCGCAGCGACGCCGCCAGCACCGGGCCCAGCGCGTCGTACCGGTCCAGCACCTCCAGCGTCCGCGTCAGGATCGTGCCCGCTCTGGTCTCGCCGGACAGCTCGGCCCCCGCCTCGAAGACCACCACCGGCACACCGTGCGAGACCAGGCCCAACGCGGTGATCAACCCGATCGGGCCCGCACCGATCACGGCCACGGGCAGATTGGTCGTGTCCATCCGTCCTCCCCGACCTCTATGTTCGACCATGAGGGCGCCTTCGGGGGAGGGATCATGCGGAAAGCGGTTTCAGCTGTCCTGGTCGGGATCGTGCTGGCGGTCACCGGGTGTGGTGGAGGCCCGCCGGTGAACAGGACCAAGGTCAACTATCTGACGTCGTTCAACACGTTCGGCCGGGACGCGTACGCGTATGTGGCGCAGGAGCAGGGTTTCTTCGAACAGGCCGGGCTGGACGTCACGATCACGCCGGGCACCGGCAGTGTCGACGTGCTCAAGCTGGTCGCGGGCGGGCGCGCGGACTTCGGCATCGCGGACTTCACCGCCACCGCGATCACGGTCGCGAAGGAGAAGCTGCCGGTCACCACCATCGCCGCGATCCAGCAGAAGTCGCTCGCGGCGATCGTCGCGCTGGAGGGCGGTGGGATCTCGAAGCCCGCGGACCTGGTGGGCAAGAAGATCGGCGACCAGCCGGGTTCGACGAACCAGGTGATGTTCCCGGTCTACGCCAAGGCGGCCGGCATCGACCCCGCGAAGGTCCAGTTCGTGCCGTCGGCCCCGCCCGCGCTGCCGCAGCTGCTGGCGGCCGGGCAGGTCGACGGGATCGGGCAGTTCGTGGTCGGCAAGCCGTTGATCGAGGCGGCGGCCAAGGGCAGGAAGGCGGTCGTGCTGCCGTACGGCGACCTGGTGCCGGACCTCTACGGCAACGCGCTGGTGACGTCGAAGGAGATCGCGTCCACCAAGGCCGATCTGGTGACCAGGTTCCGGGACGCGCTGCTCAAGGGCCTGCAGTACTCGATCGAGCACCCGGACGAGGTCGGCCGGATCCTCAAGAAGTACCAGCCGACCCAGGACGCGGGAGTGGCGACCGCCGAGGTCGGGCTGATGGGGCCTTATGTGGAACCGGACGGGTTCAGCGGCCCGATCGGCGAGCTGACCCAGCCGCGGGTCGAGAAGATCATCAGCACGCTGGTGGACGCGGGCGGGATCCCCGCGGGTTCGGTGCGTCCCGACGACCTGGCTTCGTTCGGGCTGGCACCGAAGTGATCACCCTGCGCGGCGTCTCGCACACCTTCGGCAGCGTGGAAGCGTTGGCGGGCATCGATCTGGAGGTGAGCGAGCACGAGTTCGTCGCGGTGATCGGGCGGTCGGGCTGCGGCAAGTCGACGTTGCTGCGCCTGATCGCCGGTCTGCTCAAGCCCTCCGAAGGGCAGGTCCTGGTGGCGGGCGAGCGGGTGGTGAAGCCTCGCCGCGACGTGTCGTTCATGTTCCAGCAGCCGGCGTTGCTGCCGTGGCGGTCGGTGCTGTCGAACGTGTTGCTGCCGATCGAGATCTTCGGCTTCACCCGGCGCGACTACCGGGACCGGGCGCACGAGCTGCTCGACCTCGTCGGGCTCGGCGGGTTCGAGAAACGGCTGCCGCACGAGCTGTCCGGCGGCATGCGGCAACGGGTGTCGCTGTGCCGGTCGTTGATCCAGAGCCCGCGGGTGATGCTGATGGACGAACCGTTCTCCGCGCTGGACGCGATCACCCGGACCGAGCTTTCCGAGGAGCTGCAACGGGTTCAGCTGGAGCTGCCGCGCACGGTGGTGTTCGTGACGCACTCGATCGACGAGGCGGTGCTGCTCGCCGACCGGATCGTGGTGCTCAGCCCGCGGCCCGGCCGGATTCACAAGATCGTGGACGTGGACCTGTCGCGACCGCGTGCGCTGGGGCAGGTCGAGCTGGACCAGGTGAGCCGGGAACTGCGCGGACTGCTGGCGGAGGTGACGGCGTGAAGGTCGTGCTGCCGGTGCTGGGCCTGCTCGCGATCATCGGCGCCTGGTGGCTCGCGACGATCGTGTTCGGGATCGAGCCGTTCCTGGTCCCGTCGCCCGCCGACGTGGCCGGTGAGTTCCTGGAGGTGCCGGGATATCTGCTGGAACAGTCGCTGATCACGTTGTGGGAGGCGGTGTCCGGCTTCGGGCTGGCCATCCTGATCGGGGTGCCGCTCGCGTTGCTGATCGTCGGCTCGACGGTGCTGGAGCGGATGTTCTACCCGCTGCTGGTCGCCCTCAACGCCGTGCCGAAGGTCGCCATCGCGCCGATCGTGGTGGTGTGGTTCGGGTTCGGCATCTCCTCGAAGGTGCTCATGGTGGTGCTGGTGTGCGTCTTCCCGATCGTCATCTCGACCGCGTCCGGCATGAAGTCCACGCCGGGCGAACTGGTCGAGCTGTTCCGGTCGCTGGACGCCCCGCGCCACCACGAGTTCTTCAAGCTGCGGCTGCGGCACGCGCTGCCGCAGGTCTTCGTCGGGCTGAAGGTGTCGATCACGCTGGCCGTCATCGGGGCGGTGATCGGCGAGTTCGTCGGCGCGAGCGCCGGACTGGGGTTCGTGATCTCCCAGTCCGGCGGCAGCGCGAACACCTCGCTGGCCTTCGCGGCGATGGCCCTGCTCGCGATCATGAGCGTCGCGCTGTTCTACGGGCTGACCTTCGCCGAACGAAAGCTGCTGCCCTACGCCTGACCGCCCGCGGCCAGCCGCATCAGGTCGGAGTCGAGGTCGATCGACAGCTCGGTGCCGCCCGCGCTGCCGAACTCGTGCTGGTAGCGCCCCCACGACTCGTCGCGCACGGTCTTCTCGAACCCGGAGGCCATCAGCGCGACCAGTTCGAGGGCGGCGCGGTCGATGCGCTTGTTCAGCCCGGGGTCCGTCCAGTCCTCGGTCGCGGCGAACAGCGACGTCGGCACCACGACGGTCCGCAGATAGGCGAACAGGCCGCGCATCTGGTCGTCGACCACGAGCGCGTGCCGGGCGGTGCCTGCGGTCGCGGCGAGCACGACGGGCTTCGCGATCAGCAGGTCGTTGTCCAGGATCTGGAAGAACGACGTGAACAGCCCGCTCGCCCCCGCCTTGTAGACGGGCGTGCTCGCGACGATGCCGTCGGCGTGCTGCAGGGCTGTGATCGCCTGCTGCAGCTTGGGGCCGATGTGGTTGGACACCAACGCGTTCGCGATCTCGCTCGCCAGCTCGCGCAGCTCGATCGTCTTGATGCCCACGGTGAGCTCCTTCTGGAGCCCGAGCGTCGCCACGCGCTGGGAGACGCGGTCGGCGAGCAGGCGCGTCGACGACGGGTCGCTCGTGCCGGCCGACACCAGGACGAGCTGAAGCTGTGTCGAAGACTGGGGCTGGCTGGTCATTTCTCCTCGTTCTCCGCGAGTTTGGCGGTGATTGCGGCGAGCTGTGCGAGTTCTTCCGGCGTCAGCACGCTCAGGGCGCGCGTGACGCTGCGGGCGTGCGGGCGGCCGATCTCCCGCTGGGTGCTGCGGCCGGCCGGGGTGAGCGAGAGACGCACACCCCGGCGGTCACCGGGGTCCTGGCAGCGTTCGACCAGCCCGCGGTCGACCAGGCGGTCGACCATGCGGGACAGGGCGGGCTGACTCAGCAGCACGTGGCGGTTCAGCTCACTCATCCGAAGTGGACTGTCGCACTTGGACAACGTGTAGAGGACGTCGTACTCGCGCATCGTCAGGTCGCCCCAGACGTCCTCCGCGTTGAACTGCTTCATCAGCACGGCGTAGGCCCTCATCAGGGACTCCCACGCCTCGTTGGCACGAGTCATTCAGAGTCCTGGTACGGCGAGCCACCCGTGACGTTGTCACCCCGGTTGGCGTTCGGCCTGGGCTGACGGGCCGGCTGGTCGCCGTACTTCTCCTTCAGTCGCACCGCATGCGTCGGCGGCTTGGCCGTCTCCGGGTCCTGGCGCGCCTCGATCTCCTTGCGCAGCACCGGAACCACCTCCTCGCCCAGCAGGTCGAGCTGGTTGAGCACGGTCTTGAGCGGCAGGCCGGCGTGGTCCATCAGGAACATCTGGCGCTGGTAGTCGCCGAAGTGCTCGCGGAAGGTCAGCGTCTTGTCGATGACCTCCTGCGGGCTGCCGACCGACAGCGGCGTCATCTCCATGAAGTCCTCCATCTTCGGCCCGTGGCCGTAGACGGGAGCCTCGTTGAAGTACGGGCGGAACTCCTTGATCGCGTCCTGCGACCGCTTGGCGATGTAGGCCTGGCCGCCGAGACCGACGATGGCCTGCTTCTCCGTGCCGTGGCCGTAGTGCGCGTACCGCTGGCGGTAGAACTTGATCAGCCGCATGTAGTGCTCATTCGGCCAGAAGATGTTGTTCGCGAAGAAGCCGTCCCCGTAGAAGGCGGCCTGCTCGGCGATCTCCGGCGTGCGGATCGAGCCGTGCCACACGAACGGCGGCAGGTCGTCCAGCGGCCGCGGGGTGCTGGTGAATCCCTGCAGAGGCGTGCGGAACTTGCCTTCCCAGTCCACCACGTCCTCGCGCCACAACCGGTGCAGGAGGTTGTAGTTCTCCAGCGCCATCGGCAGGCTCTGCCGGATGTCCGCGCCGAACCACGGGTAGACCGGCGCGGTGTTGCCGCGGCCCAGCATCAGGTCCATGCGACCCTTCGACAGGTGCTGCAGCATCGCGTACTCCTCGGCGATGCGCACCGGGTCGTTGGTGGTGATCAGCGTCGTCGCGGTGCTGACGATCAGCCTCTTGGTCCTCGCCGCGATGTGGGCGAGCAACGTGGTGGGCGCGGACGAGAAGAACGGCGGGTTGTGGTGCTCGCCGATCGCGAACACGTCCAGTCCCACTTCCTCGGCCTTCTCGGCGATCTGCACGATCGCGTCGATGCGCTCGGCCTCGCTGGGGGTCTCGCCGCTCACCGGGTCCCTGGTGATGTCGCTCACCGAGAACACTCCGAACTGCACGGCACCCGCCTCCTTCTGTCGCTGAGATCTATGCGTTTGCATCTACTTTAACGCACCGGCTCCCGAACTATTCCCACTAGGCTGATCACATGCTTGAGGTGCGGGATCTCCGCAAGAGCTATGGCGACGACCCCGTGTTCGCAGGCCTCCGCTTCACCGTCGCCGCGGGAGAGGCCGTGGCGATCGAGGGCCGCAACGGTTCCGGCAAGTCCACTCTGCTCAAGTGCCTGGTCGGCGCGGAGACCCCGGACACGGGCGAGGTGCTGGTCGACGGGGTGGTGCGCGACGAGGCCTCCGTGTCGTTCCGCGCGCTGACCGCGTCGCTGCTGGACGACGCGGACTACTTCCCGGACGTGTCCGTGGTGGAGCACCTGCGGCTGGTCGCCTGGCTGCACGGCACGCCGGAGCCCGAACGTGAGGTGCTCGACGCGCTGGACGAGCTGGGGCTGTCCGAGGTGCGCGACCAGCTGCCGCCCACGTTGTCGAGCGGGCAGCGGCACCGGCTGGGCCTCGCCGCGTGCTTCGTGCGGCCCCGCGGTCTGCTGGTGCTGGACGAGCCGGAACAACGGCTCGACACGCAGGGACGCACGTGGCTGCGTGAGCGGCTGAAGGCGGAGAAGGCGGCCGGGGTGACCGTGGTGTTCGCCTCGCACGACCGGGATCTCGTCGAGGCGGTCGCCGACCGTTCGGTGCTCCTGTGACGCCCACCGCGGGCCAGGTTCGCCGCAGGTTGAGGCGTCCGCCGCCACCGTGGCGGTTCCGGGTCGCCCGCCTCTACGAGCGGCTGGTCAGCGCGGCGATCGTGGGCGCGGTCGGCTGGGGCGTCGCGTTCAAGGGGTTGCAGAAGACCGGGCACGAGGGCGCCAGCGACTGGACCGCGCTGTGGCTGTCCGTGCTGGCGGCGGTGGTGCTGCTCAAGGTGTTGCTGGCGTTCGGGCCGGTCTTCGCGGGCCGCGACCGGATGTTCTGGGTGCTGAGCTCGCCGGTGGACCGGACCGCCTTGCTGATGCCCCGCTTCCTCGGCCTGCTCGGGTTCGGCGCGGCCGTGGGCGCGGTGTGGCCCGCCGTCGTGTTCGGCGTGGTGGGGTCGACCGCGCAGCCGGGGCCGCTGGTGTTCGCGGGCGCCGCGATGGCCGGCCTGGGGGTCGTGGCGGGTGCCGTCGTGCTGCAACGCGGCCGGGTGCGCCCGCAGGGCTGGTTGAGCGTGCTGGCCGGAGTGGCGGTGATCGCGTTGTTGCCGCAGCCGAGCGAGCTCCTCGTGTTCGACGCGGTCTGGCTGGTGCCGGTGTCGGTGGTGCTCGCCCTGATCGCGGGGTTGTCGTTGCGGCGGCTGAACCGTGCGGACCTCGCTGCTGGAGCCTCGCTCGCCGCGGTGGTGCGGGTGTCGGTGGCGTGGCTCGACCTGGCGTTGCTGGGCGCGATCCTGGCGGAACGCCGGGCGCGGCTGCTCGGTCGTGTTCGTTCGGCACGGCTGCGCGGATCCCGGCTGACCGTGCTGGTGTGGACGGACGTGTTGCGTGCCCGGCGAGCACCGAACGCGCTGCTCGTCTGGGCGGGGTTGCTGCCGTTGCCCGCGCTGGTGGCACTCGGTGGTGAGGTCGACTGGGTGCCGGCGGTGCACCTGCTCGCGGCTTTCGTCGCCACCGATCGCCTGGCTGCCGGGCTCAAGGTCGTGTGCCGGTCCGCGGCGATCCGCCGGATGCTGGGGGTGCCGGACGGGTTCCTGCGGCTCGCGCATCTCGTGGTGCCGGTCGTGGGCGCCGTGGTGTGGTGCGTGGCGACCGTGCCGTTCACGCCGCACGTCTCCTGGCTCAACGGCGCGGTGTCCGCCGCCGGGGCCGTCGCCGTGGTGTACCGGATCGCGACGCGGCCGCCGCTCGACTACGGCGTCGCCGCGATCGACTTCGGGGTGCTCGGGCCGGTGCCGATCGGGCTGGTCCTGCAGCTGGGCCGCGGGCCGGTGCTGCTGTATTTGTTGTGTGTGCTGCAGGTGATGCTCGGTTAGGGTCAGCCCCTTCGCAGAGGGGGAGGTCATGTACGCGGGCGAGTTCGAGCTGCATCTGACCGGGTCGGAGTGGCAGGTCGACGAACTGGGGGAGTTCGCCGAGCGCCACGGGCTCAAGTTCAGCCACATCGAACTGCAGCGCGGTGACGTGCCGTCGCAGCCGATGCTGACGATCGGGTGCACCGGCAGCATCGACGACGTCCGGGCGGTGGCCGAGGGCTGGCGCGCGCGGCTGTTCGAGGCCGAGCTGCACCTGCTGCGGGTGAAGATCGAGGCGGCGCCGTGGAACGACGGCGTGCCGCGGACCGACGACGAGGCCGATCCCGCGCGGTACTTCGAGCACCACGTCAAAGTCCTGATGACCGGGACGTGGTACGACTGGCACGCCCGCGTCTTCAAGGCGGTCGACGGGCACGACGCGCACGTGTCGCGCAACGCCCGCCGGAAGTACGACGACGGCTCGCAGGAGCGGTTCATCACGCAGCGGTGCTTCGGGGTCGGACGCGAGACGGCCAAGTCGAGGCTGCGGGCCTTGCTCGGTGCCCTCGAAGAGTTCGAGGTGCTGGAGGTCGAGGAGGAGTTCGTCGTCGACGACGACGCGCTGCACCTCGACAACGGCTGGATCCACGGCAAGTCCAGCCGCAGCCAGGACGAGCGGCTGCGCCAGGCGCCGCGCTGGGTGCGGGGATTCCCCTCGACCTTCCACCCGCTGGAGATCAAACCGGGACAGGACATCACGCAACGCGCGGTGTTCGACCCGGCCCTGAAGCAGTTCGACCACGCCTTCCGCGGCGGCGACCCGAGGTTCGGCGACCCCGCCGACGGCGCGCGGTGGCTGGACGCGCGCCGCAGGGCGATGGCGCACGTCCTGCACCTGATCGGGACGTCAGGCTGGCGCGAGAACCTGGTGCTGCGCGGCAGCGTCGTGATGCGGGCGTGGTTCGGCGACGTCGCGCGGGAGCCCGGCGACCTCGACTTCGTGGTCACGCCGCGCCACCTCGCGTTCGAGAGCCCGCAGGCGCAACAGCTGATCGACGACCTCATCGAGGCCATGGCCGCGGATCCCGGTCCTGGCCTGTGGGCGGCCGGGGCCCAGACCGAGCACATCTGGACCTACGAGCGCGTGCCAGGACGGCGGATCGTGGTCCCGTTCGAGGTCGAGGGCCTGCCGGACGGTTCCGTCCAGATCGACCTGGTGTTCAACGAGGAACTGCCGATCGCGCCGGAACCCGTCGAGGTCGCCGGCACGACCCTGCTCGCCGCGAACCAGGAGCTGTCCCTCGCCTGGAAGCTCCAGTGGCTCGCGACGGACGGCTACCCGCAGGCCAAGGACCTCTACGACGCCGCCCTGCTCGCCCAGCACACCACTGTGGACACCGGTCTCGTCATCGACCTGCTGCGGCCGGAGCTCGGTGACCGCGCAGTCGACTTCGACCGGAAGTCCGTGCTCGGGCTGGACCACGTCGACTGGGACAACGCGCCGACCGAGCTGCCGGTCACGAAGGCCGACGAACCGGTTCTCCTGCAACGGATCGCGGCGGCACTTCGCTAGAAACTGTGCCTTGGTCACACACTGCGCAGAACCGAGACCACGATGCCGAGGATCACGGCCTTGTCGCCGTCGATCACCGGGTAGTCGGGGTTGCGCGGCTCCAGGTACACGTGGCCGTTGCGACGCTGGTAGACCTTGACCGTCGCCTCTTCCTCGATCATGGCGGCGACGATCTGCCCGTTGTAGGCCTCGTGCGTCTGCCGCACGACGACCATGTCGCCGTCGCAGATCGCGGCCTCGATCATCGAGTCACCGCGCACGCGCAGTGCGAACACGTTGCTGCCACGGCCGACCAGTCCGCGCGGCAGGTTCAGCACGTCGTCCACGTGCTCCACAGCGGAGATCGGCGTACCGGCGGCGATGTCACCGACGACGGGCACGGAGATCGAGTCGTCGGACACCTGGCCGGCCGAAGGGGCGCCGGTGAGGAAGACGCGCACGTCCATCGGCCGCGTCACCGAGGAGCCGCGCTTCAGGAAACCCCTGTCCTCCAACGCGGACAGGTGCCTGGACACGCTGGAGGACGACTTCAGGCCGACCGCCTCGCCGATCTCGCGCGTGCTGGGGGAGTAGCCGTGTTCGACCACCCAGTCGCGGATGGCGACCAGGATCCTCTGCTGGCGTTCCGGCAGCACCGTCGTGTCGAGCTCAAGATCGTCGTAGGCGGTCACCGGGCTGATAGTAGTAATCCGGTTGCCGGACACGAACGGGTGGTCGTTTGATCACCCGATGAGCTCTGCCTGGGTGGGAGAACGCGTCCGGTTGCGTGGCATCGAACCGGAGGACTGGGAAGCGCTGGCGAAGCGCGAGGAGAACACCGCCGACATGCGAAGGGGGGACAAGATCCATCCACCGTGGTCGGCCGCCCGGCACCGCGAGTACGCGCAGAAGGCCGCGGTCAAGCCGGTGGAAGACGATCAGGTCAACCTGGCGATCGAGTCGATCGAGGACGGTGCGCTCGTCGGCACGGTGGGAACGTTCTTGACGGACCATCGGGCCGGGCGGTTCGGCTACGGCATCGGCATCAATCCCGAGCACAAAGGACGCGGTTACGGGTCGGACGCGGTGCCGCTGCTGCTGAACTTCATGTTCGGCGAGCGGCGGTTCCACAAGTGCGAGGCGAGCGTGTGGGCGTTCAACGAGCCCTCTCTCGCGTTCCACCGCAAGCTCGGTTTCACCGAGGAGGGCAGGCTGCGCGACCACGAGTTCTTCGCCGGCCGCCATCACGACGTGGTGCTGTTCGGAATGACCGCGGCCGAGTTCGCGGTCCGGCACCCGTTCCCGGGCGAGATCTGATCGTGAACTCGCTGGGCGCTACGCGGTAGGAGGGGCCGGGATCCGTTCCGGCGCCTCGTCACGGGCTGACCAGCGGGGTTCGCCACCGGCCTCGGTGAACGCGGTCAGCGCCTCGACCAGGCCGTGCCGCAGGTGTTCCGGCATCCGCGCCACGATCCTGCTGATCTCGGCTCGGCGCCGGGCCATCACCTGGCCCACGACGCGGCGGCCTTCCTCGGTGACCACGACGACGACCTCGCGTTTCGTGACCGGGTTCGGCTCGCGGTCGACCATGCCGGACGTGATCAGCCGGTCGATCATGCGCTTCGCGGTCGACGGGTTGACCTCCAGGAGGTCGGCGAGCGCGGTGAGCTTCATCGGGCCGCGGCTGTCGAGGAGCACGACCATGCGCAGTTGCGGCAGCGTGAGCGTCTCCTCGACGGCGGCGAGCGAGCGTGCCGACACGGCGATCAGCAGGCGGGACGCGGTGAGGACCGCGTCGGTCAGGTCGTCGACATCGCTCACCCCGTTAGTTCTACAGGGCGTCGCTCAAGATAACGAAACGATAAACATTGCACTGTGCAACGGTCGGCGTGTTGCCGTCTGTCCGTACCTCTCGGCATGCGGATCCTCCTCGTCTCCCTGCTGATCATGTTGCTCGGTGCCCCGTCCGCGTTCGCCCAACAGGACCTGGGTCCCGACTACGTCCAGACCCGGTTCGGGCCCATGGGGCCGGCCGGGCGCGACCTGTTGCAGAAGGTGGCTCTCGCCGGGTTGTGGGAGGGCCCCGCCGGGCGGATGGGCCTCGAGAAGTCGGCGAACCCGCTGGTGCAGGAGGCCGGCCGGCACCTGATCGAGGGGCACGCCGATCTGGACCGGCGGACCGTCGAACTCGCCCGCACGCTGAACGTGCAGCTGCCCACGCAGCCCAACGAGTCCCAGCAGGGCTGGTTGAACGAGATGCAGGCCGCGCCGGCTCGCAGTCCTGAGTTCGATCGCGTCTTCGCCAATCGGCTCCGGGCGGCGCACGGCGTGGTCTACAAGTTCCTCGCCACCGTGCGGACGGGCACGCGCAACACCGCGATCCGTGACTACGCCAAGGTGTGCATGGACACCGTGCTCGACCACATGACGGTGCTGGAGGCGACCGGGATGGTCAACTTCAACGACACCGAGGCGATCCCGCTGGCCCTGGTCGCGCAGCCGTCGTCGGCCGCGCCCGCCACTCCTCCCCGTGGTGCGCCACAGGTCGTCACGCAGAACTCCCAGCAGCAACAACAACAGGACACCGGCGGTGTGTCCGACGGCTTGATCGGGTTGGGCGTGCTGGCGCTGATCGTGGCCGGTATCTGGTTCTGGAGCAGTGGCCGGAGCAGTCGCAAGATGCACCCGTAGCGTCGGACCCGCAGCACCCGCAGGCACAACCGCCTCCCATGCTCGGCCGCGCGTACGTCCACTCGCACGCCTGACCCGTTCGGGGCGTAACAGGTTCGGGCCGTGGCGCGAGATCTTCACATGTCCGCGCCACGGCAATACCCCGGTGTGATGGTGTCGTCGACCTTCGCCGACCTGCGCGAACACCGGGTGGCGCTGATGAACGCCATCGAGGGCCAGCAACTCCACCCAGTGGCGATGGAGTCCGACTCCGCCCGCCTGGTCACCGTCGTCGAGTCGTCCCTGCAGAAGGTGCGCGACGCCGCGGCCTACATCGCGATCATCGGCCGCCGCTACGGCTCGGTTCCCTCGTGCCCGGAGAACCCGGACGGCCTGTCGCTGACCCATCTGGAGTTCCGCGAGGCGGTACGGCTGGGACGACCGATCCTGGTGTTCGTCATGGGTTCGGGTCATCTGCTGACCGAGGACGGGTTCGAGTTCGACGCCGGCAAGCGGGCGAAGCTGGAGGCGTTCCGCGAGGAGGCCAAGTTCGCGGGCGGCGAGGTGCACCGGGTCTACGCGGAGTTCAACGACCTGGGTTCCTTCACCACGGCCGCCATCCAGTCGGTGGCCGAACTGCGCCGTGTGCTCGACGTACCCGTTCCCTCCCCACCGGTGGGGAGGGAGGACCACGTCCCGGCCGCGCCGGCTCTCTACGCCAAGCCGCGCTACCTCGGCTCCCACGACTTCGTCGGCCGCGAGGCCCAGCTGACGACGTTGAACGACTGGGCCCATCCCGACGGACAGCATTCGGTGCTGTTGTTCGAGGCGATCGGTGGTTCCGGCAAGAGCATCCTGACGTGGGAGTGGACGAAGCGGCACGCGCTGGGCGTGCGCGGCGACTGGGCGGGCCGGTTCTGGTACTCGTTCTACGAGGCGGGCGCGATCATGTCCGACTTCTGCCGGCATGCCCTGGCGTACATGACCGGTGATCCGTTGCAGACGTTCGCCGGAAAGCAACAGCCCGAGCTGACCGAACTGGTCGTGCGTGAGCTGGAGTCCAGACCGTGGTTGCTGGTGCTGGACGGGCTGGAACGCGTTCTGGTCGCCTATCACCGGCTCGACGCGGCCCAGGTGCTGGACGAGGACGCCGGCGGCTCGGACGAGATCGCGCACCGCGATCCCACCACGGCGATCCGGCCGGAGGACGACGATCTGTTGCGGCGGCTGGCCGGAGTCGGGTCGTCGCGGGTGCTGATCACGTCACGGCTCGTGCCGAGGCAGCTGCTCAACCAGTCCAGCCAGCCGATTCCCGGTGTGCTGCACCACCGTCTGCCCGGGCTGCGGCCATCCGACGCCGAGGCGCTGCTGCGCAACTGCCAGGTGACGGGCGACTCCGAGGCGATGCGGTCGTTCCTGCAGCGCCACTGCGACTGCCATCCGCTGGTCACCGGGATCGTGGCGGGTCTCGTGAACGAGTACCTGCCCGCGCGAGGTGACTTCGACAGGTGGGCGGGGGATCCTCAGGGCGGAGGGAGCCTGGACGTCGGGCGGCTCGATCTGGTCCAGAAGCGCAACCACATCCTGCGCGAGGCGATCCGTGCACTGGCGACGCCGAGCGCGCAGTTGTTGTCCACCATGGCGTTGCTGTCGGACGCGGTCGACTACGAGACGCTGAAGGCGCTGAGTCTGCGTCAGGACGGAGTGACCTCAGCCGTGCCCGACCTGGAGCGCAGGGGGTTGCTCCAGTACGACCGGCAGGCGAAGCGCTACGACCTGCACCCGGTGGTTCGTGCCGTCGTCGCGGACGAACTGACCGCTCGAGATCGGGAGATGCTGGGTGGCCGGGTGGTCGACCACTTCTCCGCGCGCCGGACGACTCGGTACGACGCGGTGTCCAGCATGGACGAACTGCGCGACGATCTGACCGTGGTCGGCACGTTGCTGCGGATCGGCAGGTTGCCGGAAGCCGCCGACATCTACGTCGGCGGACTCAACAGCGTGCTGAGGTACCGGTTCGAGGCCTTTCCGGAGATGTTGTCCTTGATCCAGCCGTTCTTCGGCGCGGGGTGGTCGTCGCCGCCGGCGGGGTTGCCGGACCGGGCGGCCGCAACGCTGGCGAACAGTGCGGCGGGAGTGCTGAGGCGCCTCGGGGACGTCGATCAGGCGCTGGCGTTGTACGAGATGGCGCTGCGGTTGGCGATCAGAGCGGGCTATCTGACCGGGGCAGTCGTCTTTCTGTCGAACGTCGCGCGGGTGTTCCGTCAGCTGAACCTGATCGCGGCGTCTGAGCGCGCCACGTGGATGACCATCGAGCTGGCGGACCGAATCGGGAGTCGGCAGCACATCTACCGAGCCCGGCGGCGGGCGTTCGTCTGGCTCGTGGTGGTGGGCAGGATCGACGAAGCAGAGGAGATGTGGGAATCGCTGGCCGTGGGCCGGACTGGCCGCGGTGTTGCGCGGCTGTGGACCGAGACCATGCTGGACCACGCCTGGTTCCGGTACCAGCAGGGCGACCTGACGGCGGATGTGCTTGCCGAGGTCGAAGCGGGCGCCCACCGGCATCGCATCAGATACGTGACCAGAGGGGTGCATCGGCTCCGTGGAACGTGGCTCGCGCGGCGCGGCGATTGGGAGCGCTCCGCCGCCGAGCTGTCCACGGCGGTGAGCATGGCCCGCCAGATCGGCATGCACGACGGCATGGCGGAAGCGCGGCTGGCGCTGGCGAACTTGCACCTCGGACGGCTGACCGAGCCGGTGCAGGCAGCGAACGAACTTGCGGCCGCGCGCACTACGCACGATCAAGCGCTGGCCGAGCTGTGGCTGGCGATCGGCGACGTCGAACAGGCGGAGAAGCACGCGCTGGCCGCCTACCGCTGGGCGTGGGCGGACGGTGAGCCGTACGTCCGGCGGTTCGATCTGGACCAGGCGCGGCGACTGCTCGAAGCGTTGGGCGCCGAGATCCCGGTCCTGCCGCCCTACGACCCCGCCAACGATCCGGAACTGCCGTGGGAGGCGAACGTACGCGCCTACATGGAGTCGCTGCGCCGTGAAAACGGCGGGTCTGCCACCCGATCGGGCTAGATCACGACAGACTGTGCGGTGTGGAACGGGAACGCAGGTGGGCGGACAAGGGTGAGGCCATCGGGCACGGCGTGAGCTGGCTCGCGCGCTGGAGTCTGCGGACGGCGTTGGCCGCGCTCGGCTTCTGGATGGTCTTCTGGGTGATCGGGCAGCTCTGGGTGGTCGTGATGCCCGTGCTGCTCGGGTTGCTGATCACGACGGTGCTGTGGCCGCCGGCTCGGTGGTTGATGTCCAAGGGGTTCAACTCGGCGTTGTCGGCGACGATCGTGCTGGTCGTCGGGCTGGCGGTGCTGGGCGGGGTGATCGCGGCGATCTCCACGTCGATCGCGTCCGGTGTGCCGGAGATCGCGGAGAGCGCGCAGGAGGCCATCCAGCAGTTGCAGAACTGGGCCTCGGGGCCGCCGTTCAACCTCAAGGACACCGACCTCGACCGGTTGATCGCTCAGGGGGTCGAGCAGGTCAAGTCGAGCATCGGGTCGATCGCCAACGGGTTGCTGACCGGCGCCGGGGCGGTGACGTCCGGTGTCGTCACGGGGCTGGTGGCGTTGTTGCTCGCCTTCTTCTTCGTCAAGGACGGCATGCGGTTCACGCCTTGGCTGCGCGGGCTCATCGGTGAGCGTGCGGGCGGGCACGTCACGACGGTGCTGGAGCGGGTGTGGGTCACGCTCGGCAGCTTCATCCGCAGCCAGGCGATCGTGTCGCTCATCGACGCGGTGTTCATCGGGCTGGGCCTGGTGATCCTCGGGGTGCCGCTGGCGGTGCCGCTGGCCGCGCTGACGTTCCTCGGCGGTTTCATCCCGATCATCGGTGCGTTCATCGCCGGGGCGCTGGCGGTGCTGGTCGCGTTGGTCAGCAACGGGCTGACCACGGCGATCATCATGTTGGTCATCGTGATCGTGGTGCAGCAGGTCGAGGGCAACGTGCTGCAGCCCATCCTGCAGTCACGCAGCTTGCGGTTGCACGCGGCGGTCGTACTGCTGGTGGTGACCGCGGGCACCTCGCTGTACGGCATCGCGGGCGCGTTCTTCTCCGTGCCGGTCGCCGCCGCGGTGGCCGTCGTCCTGCGTTACCTGGGCGAGGTCATCGAGGCGAAGTCCGCAATGGTCACGTCAGAGCCTGACGGGGATGAACCGGCCGAGACCGAACGTTCTCCTGAGTGAACACCGAGCAGAGCACCTGCACCTCCGGCTCGTTCTCGGTCAGGTTCGCGATGGTGAGCGGAACCAGAGGCCACGCCGGCGCGTGCGTGCGGTGGTGGGGTTGATCGCGGCGATGATCGTTGGCTTGCGGCGCAACCACTTCATCCGCCAACTGTGCCGAACGCCGCTGTCCCGAGGCGCAACACCCCGTCGTCGAGGGGCACGGTCCGGACACCACCCTTGCCCCGCAAGGCTTTGAACGCGCCCGGCGCGATCACGGCGTCCATCCAGGCGCACGGGTTCGCGGGCCGGTGGACCTCGAACCGCACCGGCCCGTCGCCGGAGTCGAGACTGAAGACGGTGCCGCGCGGCAGTGCGTCCACATCGAACCCGCGCACGACGATGTTCCGCCGTGCCACCAAGGGATCCACGGGCCACGGGTCGAGTGACTCGGCGGCGATCAGCGTGACGGCGGCGTTGCGGTGCGCCGGGTGGTTGAAGTACCGGTCGCCGACGATGCCGCGTTTGGCGCGGATCTCCACGTGGTCGCGCGAAACGGGTTCAGGATCGGAACGAGGGCCGTCCGACGGACGGCCCTCGCAGGCGTGCACGGGTGAGACGTGCAGGCCGACGATCTCTACTTCTCGCCGAGCTGCCATTCCGGCCTCACGTAGTGGCACGTGTAGCCGTTCGGGTAGCGCTCCAGGTAGTCCTGGTGCTCCGGCTCGGCCTCCCAGAAGTCCGACGCCTGGGTGACCTCGGTGACGACCTTGCCCGGCCACCTGCCGGAGGCGTCGACGTCGGCGATGGTCGCCTCGGCCACCTGCTTCTGCGCATCGGTGTCGTAGAAGATCGCCGAACGGTAGCTGGCGCCGATGTCGTTGCCCTGGCGGTTGCGGGTCGACGGGTCGTGGATCTGGAAGAAGAACTCCAGGATCTGCCGGTAGCTCAGCTGCGCGGGATCGAACACGATCTCGATGGCCTCGGCGTGGTTGCCGTGGCGGCGGTAGGTGGCGTTCGGCGTGCTGGGGTCGCCGGTGTAGCCGACGCGGGTGGAGACGACTCCGGGGTGGCGGCGGAACAGGTCCTGCATGCCCCAGAAACAGCCGCCCGCGAGAACAGCCTTCTCCGTCACAGTGGTTCTCCTCTACTCGGTGTTCACTCTGCAGAACGCTCTGGCTCGCCGGGTTCATCCCCGCCAGGTTGTGACGTAACCATTACGGCCACCGCCGATGATTGTCGGACCTCTCGCGGGATTTGAAGCAGAGGGCGAGCCAGTACTCGAGGTCGGCGTTGTGTTGCGCGAGCAGGCCAGCATTCTAGCCGGGCCGCCGAGGCCAACCCACTCGCACACGGGCTGCAGCGGGCAGTGGCGCTGGAGGGCGTCGCGGACGTCGGCGATACGCCACTCCCACACGATGTTGACCTTGTGCTGGCGCTTGCCCTCGGCGACGCGGGTGACCCGGCTGCCTCGTCAGGCTGCCACTCCCGTGCAGCCTGCCTAGCTGGCGCCGTGTGTACGCACAGTGACCGTAGGTCCACTCAAGTTCGAGAACGCCAAGACGATGCATCCCAGCGCGAGTCCGGCGGATCCAGGAGAGGAACGTGCGTTCGTTGGCCAGCGTGAACCGGTAGTCCGGTTCCTGAGCGGAAAGGCCACGGCGAAGCGGTTCCAGGACGCGGGCGATGAGTTCGGGCGGCCGGCGGGATCAGTGAGGGGGAACGGCCGCGCCGCGGCCCGGTGGCGAGCTTCGACAGCGCGGAAGGGTTCCGCGCGATGGCGAAGCAGGCCGGTGCCGGGGTGCGCGAGTTCTCCGTGCGGCGACAGTTCCGCGACGGCGATGCGGTGTGTTCGATCATCGACTGGCGGATGGCGCCGGTCGACGGGCTGATGACCGCCGCCGAGCTGCTGACCGTGCGGGACGGTGAGATCGTCACCGGCGAGCTGATCCACGACCCGCGAGCACTGGACGCCGCCACGCCCAGCGGCGTCGTCGACCTGGTCGAACGCGGATACGACACGATGATCCACCTCTTCGCCCAGCTGAGCGCGGGCGAACGGCCACCCGGCGCTTGCGGCGTACCTGCCCACCGACGACGGTGCGTGCCGCGGCTACGGGCTCATGGTGCCTACTGCGTGGCCGCGCACTCCACCATCGCTCTGCGCGTCGGCGTCGCCGAGGACGTCGTCGAAGCGCTCCGAGCAGGAAAGCCGTTGCCGGACAACGAACTGGAAGCGGTGCGGCGGCTCACCCGGTCGATCGTGGCTGACCGGGGCTGGGTCGGCGACGAGGAGATCGACGTGTTCCTCGCGGCCGGCTACACGCGACGGAACGTCCTCGACATCATTCTCGGCGTGGGCATGAAGACGCTGTCCAACTACAACCAACCACATCGCGCACACCCCGCTGGACCCCGCCTGGCAAGGCCAGGAATGGAGCCACGCGCAACCACCCGTAGAGCCCCTGTCTCCTTTGTGCGTTGACTTCGCTCGGCTCCAGCGCACTGATGACGCTCGGCTTCGTCACGGTGTTCGGGCTGTTCGGCGATGGTGATCCGCCGCTCGATGACGGGGGTGCTGCGCATCGGGAAGGGCGCGTTGGCCATAGTGGACGCATGAAGTGGTTGCGCCGCAAGCCAACGATCATCACCGCCGCAGGCCTCGTCGTCGTGCTCGCCGTGGCGGCCACCCTCTGGAACCTCAGCAGTTCCCGCACGTTCCAGTTCTTCGGTGAGCTGGTGAACCGCGTCGAAACGACCGAGAAGGTCGTGGCGCTCACCTTCGACGACGGCCCTGATCCGGCCGGCGCCCAGCAGGTCCTCGACACGCTGAACGAAGAGCAGGTCAAGGCCACGTTCTTCCTGATGGGCCGCGACCTGCACAACCACCCCGAGCTCGGCAGGAAGATCGCGGAGGCCGGCCACGAGATCGGCAACCACACGTACAACCACCAGCGCATGGTCGGCGTGCTGCCGAGCACGGTGGCGAGGGAGGTCGAGGACACCGACGCGCAGATCAGGAAGACCGGCTACCAGGGCACCATCCACTTCCGCCCGCCCAACGGCAAGAAGCTCTTCGCCCTGCCGCACTACCTGAGCCGGCACGACCGCAAGACGATCATGTGGGACGTCGAACCGGACTCGGCGGGAACGCCCACGGCACAACAGATCGAGCAGGAGGCACTGAATCTCACCAAGCCGGGCTCGATCATCCTGCTGCACCCGATGTACCAGAGCCGCGACCAGACCAGGCGGGCGCTCAAGCCGATCATCGGCAACCTCAAGGAGCGCGGCTACCGGTTCGTCACCGTGTCCGCGCTCCTCGGCCAAGCCTGACGATCAGATCAGGTCGGCCAGCTCCACCCGGCGGAGGAACTCGCCGCGGACCCGGTCCGCCACCTTGTTGACGACCTCGGCGCCGTCGTCGGACGGATCGACGTGCACCCGGAACGGCGGCTTCTCCGCGCCCACGACCGACACGATGGCATCGGCGACCGCGCTCACGTCGGCCCACGACGGTTCCAGCTCTGCCAGGCGGGCGCCGACCTGGTCCATCAGGCCGGGGTAGAACTCCTCGTAGGCGGACGCGACATCGCCGTCGGCGGGGGTGCCGCTGTGCGCGAAGTGGTTGGTGCCGTGGGTGAACGCGCCCGGCACGACGATCGTGGTCTCGATGCCGAACCGCAGCAGCTCGGCGCGGTACGACACGGCGACCGCGTCCATCGCCGCCTTGGCCGCGAAGTACGGCGCCAGGTACGGGGGAGTGCCGCCGCGCGTCGACGAGGAACCCACCCACACGACGTGGCCGGAGCGTTGCGCGCGCAGGTGCGGCAGGGCGGCGCGGTTGACCCGTTGGGTGCCCAGGACGTTCACGTCGTACAGCGCCGCGTACTGCTCCGGTGTGAAGGCCTCGGCCGGGCCGGTGACCATGTGGCCGGCGTTGTGCACGACCACGTCCAGGCGGCCCTGCTCGGAGATGATCGACGCGACCGCGGCGTCGGCGGACTCCTGCGACTGCACGTCCAGCTCGACGGCGTGCACGTCGAGACCGCTCTCCGCACCGAACGCACCGAGCTCGGCGACCGCGGGTGCGTTGCGTCCCAACGTTTCCCGCATGCCCGCGTAGACGGTGTGGCCCGCGCGAGCCAGCGCACGGACAGCGAGCGCCCCGAACCCGCTGGACGCTCCGGTGACCACGATGATCTTGCCCATCAGATGATGCCTCCGTTCGCACGAACGACCTGACCGTTGATCCAGCGGGCCGGTCCCGCCAGGAAGGAGATGACCTCGGCGATGTCGTCGGGGGAGCCGATGCGCTCCAGCGGCGCCTGCTTCGCGAGGGTGTCGATCGTCGCCTCGTCCTTGCCGTCCAGGAACAGGGCGGTGGCGGTGGGGCCGGGGGCGACGGTGTTCACGGTGATGTCGCGGCCGCGCAGTTCGCGGGCCAGCACCAGGGTCAGCGCCTCGACGCCGCCCTTCGACATCGCGTAGGCGCCGTACTGGGGGAACCGCAGGCCCACGACCGACGACGAGACGTTGATGATCGCGCCGCCGTTGCGGAGACGACGCGCTGCCTGCTGGGACACGACGAACGTGCCACGGGCGTTGGTGCGCATGATGCGGTCGAAGACTTCGAGGTCCATGTCCGCGACCGTGCCCAACGGCATGATGCCTGCGGAGTTCACGACGACGTCCACGCCGCCGAAAGTCTCAACGGCAAGATCAAAGGCCGCTGAAAGCGCGATCTCGTCGGCCACGTCGGCCTGCGCGGCGATGGCCTGGCCACCGGTCGACTTGATCTCCTCGACCGCCTTGTCGGCCTCGGTCTTGTTGCCGGCGTAGACGATGACGACGGCCATGCCGTCTGCGGCGAGACGCTCGGCCGCTGCCCGCCCGATGCCCCTCGAACCGCCGGTGACGATCGCAACGCGTGTCATATCAGTGCTCCCAGCTGCTGTTTCCGTCGCTAACGCAATCAACGTATCACCGGTATCGAATCGGCGCTACCTCTGATGTGTTATCGTCGTTACATGGACACGAGAGCGCGTCTGGTGAAGGCTGCGGCCGACCTGCTGATCGAGGGCGGCAAGGAAGCCGTCTCCACGCGCGCGGTCGCGTCGGCGGCGGGGGTGCAGGCGCCGACGCTGTATCGGTTGTTCGGGGACAAGGACGGCCTGCTGGACGCCGTCGCGGCCTACGGGTTCTCCGACTACCTCGCGACCAAGCACGCGATGGGTGCGAGCGACAACCCGGTCGACGACCTGCGTCGCGGGTGGGAGATGCACATCGGGTTCGGCCTCGCGAAGCCCGCGTTCTACCTGCTGATGTACGGCGAGGCGCGCAAGCGCGAGTCGCGGCTGGAGGCGGACGCGATGCTCCGCGAGATCATCAGCCGGATCGCGGCGGTGGGCCGGTTGACCGTTCCGGTCGAGCAGGCCGCGGAGTTCGTGCACGCGGCGGGCATGGGCGTGGTGCTGTCGTTGATCGCGACGCCGGAGCGCGAGCGCGATCTGGGGCTGATCACGTTCTCCCGGGAACAGGTGATCAGGGCGATCACGACGGACGCCTCACCGGACGAGCCGACGGACATCCCGAGCCGTGCGATCGCGCTGAGGGCCGCATTGGAGGAGGACCCGCCCCTGATGCTGTCTCCAGCGGAACGGGCCCTCCTGACCGAATGGCTCGATCGCGTCGCTAAGTGAGCCTCACGCGTTCGGGTCGAACGGGATCCCCGACGGCTTCGCGATGCCCAGGTTGTGGTTGAACGCGCTGTCCTTGATCGCCAGCGAGGCGTTGCCGAAGTTGGCGTTCACCAGGACGTCGCGCACCCCGGCCGGGAAGCGGTTCCAGCTGACCAGGTCGGGGTACTGGTAGACCCCGTAGTGGTTCTCCGCCTGCTCGGTGAAGCCCGCGAGGCGGAAGCAGTGCGTGCTGGCACCGTCCTTGTGGTAGATGATCTTCGCGTGGGTGCCTTCCCAGGCCACCTTGTCCCGCGAGTAGGTGCTGTACTTGCCGTGCGCCGACGTCGAGACGTACTGGGCCACGTCGTTCTGCACCCACACGATCACGTGCTCGATGTCGTGCCGGTGACCGCAGCAGTCCCAGCCCGGCACGGCCTGGTCCTTCTCGAAGTACAGGTCGTACAGGTAGGCGCACCAGCCGTTGTTGCACTTGCTGCGGCTGTAGGAGTTCGTGTTGTCCAGATCGGACTTGTCGTGGCACTGGCCGTTCAGCGCGCCCGAGTTCTTCAGGCCCGACGCCACCTGACCGGTCGGCGAGATCGCCGGGGTCGGATAGCAGCCGTCACCGTCGTAGTCGAACGCCGGTTGCCACTTGCCGTCGGCCTCCTCGTAGTTGGCCGGGATGGCCTGCGGCGGGTCGGCGAGCGCGATTCCGGGGAACAACGCCGTGATCAGGAGTGCGCCGGCCAGCGCGGGTAGGAGCTTCTTCCTCAACAGGGGCCTCGATTCCGGGGAGCAGGGGAGCGGAGAGGCTTGCCAGGCAGAAGGTGGTACATGAACGGCGTTCACGTCTAGATACGTGGCCAAAACTTTGCCGTACCGGAAAATTAACAACGATGGCGCGGCCGGCACGCCGGGCGGGAATGGTCCAGTGTCGTCACACTGCGAACCATGTTTCCCAGGACCGCGCGGGAACGGTGGTGGTGCGCCGAGCCTGAGCAGAAGAACCGCAGCCAGGCGATCGGCCTGCGGCTCGCCATCGCGTACCACGAGCGGGATGCCGAAGGCGTCGCGCGCATCCTGCCGGAGGACGACGACGAGGTCCGGCTGGTGATGGGCGCGCTGGAGAACGGCCTGCTCGCGCTCAACCAGCTCTACCCGCCCGGCCCGCCGGACGAGGTCTGGGAACGCGTCACCCCGATCATCGACGCCGTCGCACCCACGGGCGTCGCACCTCGCGCACGGGCGTTGCTCGCCGCGATGTCGCACGCCATGTACAACGCCACGCTCGGTGAGGTCTACGAGCGCAAGGAGCAGGATCCGTACATCGGCGCGCACCTGTTCGCGGCGATCACGGCGATGCGCGCGGACGAGCGCGAGGGCGGCATCGAGCGGATGCAGGACAAGGCCGACGAGTTGGACTCTATCTAGGCTCGACCTGCGCAAACACGGTTGAGGCACAAGTAACAGACCCCCGAACGTGCATGCTCATACATTGTCGTGCATAATTCTCAACGTGTCCAAGGTGCTCACTTCACTTCCGGCCGGCGAACGCGTCGGCATCGCCTTCTCCGGTGGTCTCGACACGTCGGTCGCGGTCGCGTGGATGCGTGAGAAGGGCGCTGTGCCCTGCACGTACACCGCGGACATCGGTCAGTACGACGAGCCCGAGATCGAGACCGTCCCCGGCCGCGCCGGCACGTACGGTGCCGAGATCGCGCGCCTCGTCGACTGCCGGGCCGCGCTCGTCGAGGAGGGGCTCGCGGCGCTGGCTTGCGGCGCGTTCCACATCCGCTCCGGTGGCCGCGCGTACTTCAACACGACCCCGCTCGGGCGGGCGGTCACGGGCACCATGCTCGTGCGCGCCATGTTCGACGACGACGTCCAGATCTGGGGCGACGGCTCCACCTACAAGGGCAACGACATCGAGCGGTTCTACCGCTACGGCCTGCTCGCGAACCCGTCGCTGCGGATCTACAAGCCGTGGCTCGACGCGGCGTTCGTGACCGAGCTCGGTGGCCGCAAGGAGATGTCCGAGTGGCTGCTGGAGCGTGACCTGCCCTACCGGTCCAGCGTCGAGAAGGCGTACTCGACCGACGCGAACATCTGGGGCGCCACGCACGAGGCCAAGTCGCTCGAACTGCTCAACGAGGGCATCGAGATCGTCGAGCCGATCATGGGCGTCAAGTTCTGGGACCCGTCGGTCGAGATCGCGACCGAGGACGTGACCATCGGCTTCGACCAGGGCCGCCCGGTCACCATCAACGGCAAGGAGTTCGGCAACGCCGTCGACCTGGTGCTGGAGGCGAACGCCATCGGCGGCCGCCACGGTCTCGGCATGTCCGACCAGATCGAGAACCGCATCATCGAGGCCAAGAGCCGCGGCATCTACGAGGCGCCCGGCATGGCGTTGCTCTTCATCGCCTACGAGCGCCTCGTGAACGCGATCCACAACGAGGACACCGTCGCGGCGTACCACAACGAGGGCCGCAAGCTCGGCCGGCTGCTGTACGAGGGCCGCTGGCTCGACCCGCAGGCGCTGATGATGCGCGAGTCGCTGCAGCGGTGGGTCGGCTCCGCGGTCACCGGCCAGGTCACGCTGCGGCTGCGCCGGGGCGACGACTACTCGATCCTCGACACGGCCGGCCCGGCGTTCAGCTACCACCCGGACAAGCTGTCGATGGAGCGCACCGAGGACTCGGCGTTCGGCCCGGTCGACCGCATCGGCCAGCTGACCATGCGCAACCTCGACATCGCGGACTCGCGCGCCAAGCTGGAGCTCTTCGCGGGCCTCGGCATGGTCGGCACGCGGCAGTCGGCGCTCATCGCGGCCCAGGTCGAGCCGACGCAGCTGATCGGCGAGGTGCCCGACGGCGGCGCGGAGGCCATTGCCTCGCGCGGTGAGGTCTCGGACGCCGACGCACTCCTCGACGCCGCGGCGATCGAGTCGGGAACGGACTGATTCGGCTGCTTCCGGCCCCTTGCGAGGGGCCGGAAGCTAGCCTGTTCTCTCGTGTCGATCATGGGGGAGTGGGCCCGGCCCGCTGTTCGTCTGCATCCGGCCCAGGGTGCTCCGGGAGTGACCGACAGCCACATCGGTGGGCCGATGCTGTGGCCCGCGGCCGAGCCGTGGCCGTGGTGTGACGGCAGCAAGCACGACGAGGGCCTCACGATCCTCCCCGCCGACAGCCTCGGCGTCCGCGTCGCGTTGATCGGCGCCGTGCAGCTCTTCCGGCGCGACTTCCCGGAGCTGCCCTTCCCGGACGGCACCGATCTGCTCCAGGTCCTGTTGTGCCCGTTGGAACACACCGACGAGAAGACGGACCATTTCGGCCCGTGCGTGCGCCTTGTGTGGCGCTCGTCTGCCGTCGATGACGCCCTGGAGGCTCCACCGCAACCCACGGTGTTCGAGCCCCAGTACCGCACACGGCCGTGCGTGCTGCACCCGTGCCGGATCGTCGAGCACCCGATGGGCGACGAACAGCCCGTCGGCGCGAACGACTGGCCACCGGTCGCGAACGGCAGCAAGATCGGCGGCTGGGCGTTCTGGTGGCAGACCTCGCCGTACGGGTTGGAGTGCCCCACCTGCGGGACCGACCGCCGCCTTCTGCTAGCTCTGTACACCCATGAGGAACCCGAGAAGGAACTCTGTTCCTGCGAGACCGCCGAACGCGCGGTCGTCGGGTGGGAGTTCGGCCGGGAGGGCGCTTTGAACGTGTTCGCGTGCACACAGGACGTGCGGCACCCGATCAAGCTGCACGTCGACTGATGGGCAGGCAGGACTGGGCGAGGCCCGCGGTGCTGCTGAACCCGCTGGAGGGCGAGCCGACGGACGCCGACAGCCACATCGGCGGCCCGATGCTGTGGCCGATCGACGAGCCGTGGCCGTCGTGCGACGAACACGGCGAGCCTTTTGTCGGTGCCGTGCAGCTGTATCAGCGCGACTTCGCGGAGCTGCCGTTCCCCGACGGCATCGATCTGCTGCAGGTGTTCCTCTGCACGCTCGATCACGACGCCGAGCACGCCTACGGCCCGGACGTGCGGCTGGTGTGGCGTGACTCCACGACGGTGTTCGAGCTGATCGAGGAGGAGCCCGAGCCGTCGGTGCAGGAGGAGATGTACGTCCCCACGGTCAACGTCTTCGAGCCGATCCGGTACGTCGAGTACCCGAAGCCGGTCGAACGTCCTGAGGAACTGCGGGACGAGGAGTGGCCGGAGACGTCGAGCGGCTCGAAGATCGGCGGCTGGACCGCGTGGTGGCAGTCGGGCCCGCTGGAGTTCGCGTGCCCGGAGTGCGGTTCGGTGCAACGCCAGACGCTGTCGCTCGCGACGCACGAGCCGTCTGGTGACGACGTCGAGTGGGAGTTCGGCAGCGAGGGCAATCTGAACATCCTGCTGTGCACCAAGGACGTCCGCCATCCCGCCCAGCTGCACATTGACTGACCTGAACGAGCTCGCCACCGAGCTCGGACTGCGGCCCGTCGAGTTCGCCACCACCGGTGCGGACTTCCTCGTGTTGCACGCTGAGGACGCCGACGGCGCGGGCTGGATCTTGCGCGCGCCGCGGCGTGACTGGCCGTTGAAGTGCATGGGTCCCGAACGGGCGTTGCTCGATCTCGTCGCGGACCGCGTTCCGGTGGCGGTGCCGCGCTGGCTGCCCGAGGTCGAGCACGTGGCCGTCTACCGCAAGCTGCCCGGCGACATCTCGGAGAACCCGCCGGAGCGGTACTTCGAAGACGTGGCGCGGTTTCTCGCCGCCCTGCACGCGGTACCGCAGGACGAGGCCGCGCGGACCGGCGTCGAGGTGCGGCAGCCGGACGCGATCCGCGAGACCATCGCGCGCAAGATCCACCGCGCCCGCGCCGAGCTGGGGCTGCCGGACGCGTGGTGGCACCACTGGCAGGAGTGGCTCGGCGACGACGAGCCGTGGCCGCCGTGGTCGTTGCTGGTGCACGCCGACATCAAGCCGGCGAACACGTTGGTGCACGACGGAAGGCTCTCCGGCGTCATCGACTGGACCGACGCGCTGGTGGGCGATCCCGGTGCCGACTTCCGCCGGCTCGTGCAGCGGTTCGGGCGGCTCGACGAGCTGCTCGAGGCCTACGAACGGCACGGCGGGCGAACCTGGCCTGGGATGCGGCGGCACGTCGAGGAACGTGTCCGGATGGCGCCGGTCGACTCCGGGCTCTACGGCATCGACTCCGGCCAGGATCACTACGTCAGGACCGCCGTGCAACGGCTAGCCCTAGTGCGGCCAGGAGGATGAGCAGGATTCCGGCGAACCACGTCATGACCGTCGTGGGTGCGAGGAACCGCGTCGCGAGGCCGATCGACAGCGACGGCACGCTCATTCCCAGGTAGGCGATGAAGAACAGGCCCGCCAACGCCTCCCCGCGCTTCGCCGGTGCCGCCATCGACGCGACCGCTCCGATCGCCGCCTTGAACTGCACCCCCGCGCCGGCCCCTGCGATCGCCCCACCGGCGAGGAACAGCGGGAAACTCGTCGCATACATCCCGCCGACGACGAGCAGCATGCCGATCGCTTGTCCGCCAATGCCGATCGTGCGAAGGACGCGCACCGGCAGTCCACCTGCGACGGTCTGTGCGAGGGCGGCGCCGCCGAACACGATGAAGATCACGAGACCGGCCAGCAGCCGCGACGGGTGGTGCAGCTCACCCGCCACGAATCCCGGTGAGACGGACGTGAACACGCCGAAGACCGCGAGCGCCGAGAACGCGCCCGCACCCGCGATCACATAGCCCCTGCGGTCGCCGTGGTCGGCGCTGATCCGTTGTGGACGATAGGAAACATGTTTTCTGGCAACGGTTTCCGGCGTGAGTGCCACCGCGACGATGCTGACCACGAGCAGCCCGGCCAGCACGACGTACGGCGTGCGCAACGGCGAGGACACGTACTGCGCGAGCACTCCCGCGATCAGCGCGCCGAAGCCGAGGCCGCCGATGTTCGCGGCGGTCGACACGATCTCGAACCGGCGCGGCGAGGCGCCGGGGCGGTGCCGCGCGTGCAGGTCGTGGAGGTAGGCGGTGGCGGTCGCGGTGATCATGCCGACGCCCAGGCCGTTGACCAGCCTGGCGGTGATCAGCACGGGCAGTGCGGTGCTGGTCAGGAAGAGCAGGGCGGACACCAGTTCCAGGCCCAGTGCGGAGATCAGGACGGTCTTGCGGCCGGCCCAGTCCGACACGTGGCCCGCGAGCACGAGGCTGATCACGACGCCGGCCGCGAAGGCGGCGAACACCACGGTGATGGCGAAGGTCGAGAAGCCTTCGCGGGCGACGTAGAGGGGGAAGAGCGGCGACGGCACCGTCGAGTAGGCCATGGCGATGAGGAAGGCGCCGGCGACGGCCCAGAAGCCTCTGCCGTGGCGACTGCTGACCGCCGGTGGCGGGGCGACCGGTGAATCGAGGAGCAGGGACATGCCACCACCCTGCGTGCCAGGCTTCATCACGTCCAACGAAAGTTGAAGCTGACGATCATCACTTTCTGAGATACTCGCTGGTGTGGACCTGCGCCAGCTGGAGTACTTCGTCGCGGTCGCGGAGGAACGCAGCTTCACCCGTGCCGCCGCTCGCCTGCACGTCGTGCAGTCGGCCGTCTCCGCCGCGATCAAGACCCTCGAACGCGAGCTCGGCGCGGCCCTGCTCGACCGCAACGCCAAGCGGGTCCTGCTGACGGATGTGGGCGAGGTGCTCCTGCCCAAGGCCAGGGCGGTGCTGGACGCGGCCACCGAGGCGGGGGACGCCGTGGCACAGGTGCGGGGCGGCCTCACCGGCACCGTCCGGCTGGGCACGCTCAACTCGATCATGCTGATGGACCTGCCAGCGCTGCTCGGCGAGTTCCACCGCCGCCACCCCGGCGTGCTGGTGCGCACCAGTGTGGCCACCTCGGGGTCGCAGGGGCTGGTCGAACAACTTCTGGACCGCCGCCTCGACCTCTCGTTCGTGTCCCTGCCGGGCGAGGTGCCGGACGGGATCGTCCTCGACGGACTCTCCCATTCGGTGATGGATCTGGTGGTGCCGCACGGTCATCCGCTGGCGGACCGGACCGAGGTCCCGATCACGGACCTCGCCGGCCTCGACTTCATCGACTCGCCGCTGGGCTTCGGCAACCGGGCCGTCGCGGACCGGGCGTTCGCGGCGGCCGCGGTGCCGCGCCGGGTCACCCTGGAGATGTCCGACATCCGCACCGGCGTCGACTACGTGCGGCACGGCCTCGGCGTCGTGTTGCTGCCCGACTCCATCCTCGGTGCCGCGGCCGGCGTGACCACCCTGAAGGTGACCGGCGCGGACCTCAGATGGCCGCTGGGGCTGGCCAGGCCGGCGGACCGCGCGCCGAGCGCGGCGGCCAGGGCGTTGATCGCGGTGGTGCACGAGTTCTTCACTCAGTGAAGAGTGAAGCGAAAACGGATTCTCGATTCGACGGCGGGCGCACTTTAGCAGCGGTACGTCCAGTCGCCTGGAACGTCCACCCATTGGTGATCGATTGGGGCCGTTCGAGTGAAGCCGGACCACCTTCTTGACGGTTCTTCCCGACCTGGGTAGGAATTTGGTCAGGAACCACTGGGGATCCGCTCGCAGCGTCGCGGGCAACACACACGACTTTCGGGCTTGCTGTGCTGTTGCCATGCGTCAAAACAGGGGGAGTAATGGCGGGGTCGCGCGGTTTTGGCGTGCTTGTCGCATATCTGGTGCTCGCACTGACGTGGGGTTCGAGCTTTTTCTTCATCAAGATCTCGCTCGCCGGGTTGTCGCCTCAGCAGCTGGTGCTCGGCAGGCTCGTGCTCGGCGCGGTCACGCTCAACGTGATCCTGCTGCTCACCAGGAAACGCTGGCCGAAGGACCGCCGGCTGATCGGGCACCTCGCGGTGGTGGCGTTCCTGCTGTGCGTGCTGCCGCTGCTGCTGTTCGCGTGGGCCGGTCAATACATCCCGTCCGGCCTGTCGAGCATCTACAACGCCACGACGCCGCTGATGACGATGGTCATCGGGCTCGCGTTGCTGCCCGCCGAGCGCCTCGGCCCGCTGCGGTCGTTCGGCATCGTCGTCGGTGCCGCCGGGATCCTCGTCGTGCTCGCGCCGTGGCGGCTGTTCGGACAGCTCAACGAACTGTCCGGGACGGCGTTGCCGCAGGTGGCGTGCCTGGTCGGGACGGCGAGCTACGGGCTCGCGTTCAGCCACATGCGGCGGTACGTCTCCGGCCAGCACTCCCACGACGCGGCCACCATCGCCGCGGTCCAGGTGACGCTCGCGGCGGCGATGATGCTGCTCACCGCGCCGTTCTTCGTGTTCGAACCGGTGGAGCTGAACACGACCATCGTGCTCGCCGTGCTGGTGCTCGGCGTGCTCGCCAGCGGCGTGGCCTACATCTGGAACACGATCATCGTCGAGCGCTGGGGAGCCACCCCCGCCTCGACCGTCACCTACATCTCGCCGCTGGTGGGCGTGGTGCTCGGCATCGTCGTGCTGGGGGAGCACCTGTTCTGGAACCAGCCGGTGGGGGCGCTGATCGTCGTCCTCGGAATCCTGCTCAGTCAGGGAATCATCGGTCCGAAAAAACAAGAGGTGGGGAACAATGTCGGCAACTCTGACCGGTCTGGACACCTTCGTGATCACCCAGATCGAGGAGGAGATGGGCGTCAGCGGGGTCACGCTCGCGTCGAAGCTCGACGAAATTGACATGGACTCGCTGACGTTCTCCGAAGTTCTCATGAGCGTCGAGAAAGAATTCGGCGTCGATCTCGAGGAACTGCTGGAGACGTTCGTGCTGGACGCGAACTCGACGGTGGGCGGACTGGTCGAGTCCATCACCGCAAAGCTTTCCTGACATTCGAAATTCAGGGGGATTTCACCATGGCCATTCAGTCGAAGAGCAACGCGCTGCAGGCGCTGTACGCGAAGTGGGAGGACGAGGGCATCTCGCCGTTCTTCCCGGTGATCGAGTCCAACGACGGCCCCGCGGTCACGACCGACCAGTACGAGAACCTGCTGATGTTCGGCTCCTGCGACTACCTGGGGCTGTCGCAGTCGCAGGTGCTCAAGGACGGCGCGATCGACGCGATCGGCCGGTACGGCACGAACACCTACGGCGCGCAGCTGCTGTGCGGGCACACGCGGATCCACCACGACATCGAGGCGAAGCTCGGGGCGTTGTCGCCGTTGAGCTCCGGGGTGCTCTTCCCGTCCGGCATGGCCGCGAACCTCGCCGTGATCTCCACCCTCGCCGGCAAGCAGGACGTGATCATCAACGACCGCACGGCGCACGTGTCGGTGTTCATGGGCAGCACGCTGTCCGGCGCGGAGGTGCGGACGTTCCCGCACAACAACACCGCCAAGCTGGAGCAGCTGCTGCAGAAGTCGCAGGACAAGCGCAGGCGGATCGTGATCGTCGACGGCCTCTACAGCGCGGACGGCGACTACGCGCCGCTGGACCGGATCGCCGAGCTGGCCGAGCGGTACGACGCGCACATCGTGGTCGACGAGGCGCACTCGTTCGGCATCATCGGCCCGAACGGCCTGGGTGTGGCCGAGCACTTCGGGGTGCTCGACAAGGTGCACACGATCGTCGCGACGTTCAGCAAGGCGCTCGGCAGCGTCGGCGGGTTCGTGCTCACCCGGCCGGAGTTCGAGCGGGAACTGCGCTACCTCGCCCCGTCCTACACGAGCTCGCGCGGGTCGGCGCCGGCCGTCGCGGGCGCCACGCTCGCCTCGCTGACGCACCTGGAGGAGCACGGCAAGGAGCTGCGCGCCAAGCTGGAGGCGAACGTGACGTTCGTGCTCGACAGCCTGCGCGAGGCCGGCGTCGACCTCGGCGACACCCGCAGCCACATCGTGCCGGTGATGATCCGCGACGAGGACAAGACGGTCCGGGTGGCGAACTGGCTGGCGCGCAACGGGGTCTTCGCGGCGGCGTTCGTCTATCCGCACGTGCCGGCGGGTACCGGGCGGCTGCGCGTCGGCATCACCGCCGGTCACACGCCGGCGGAGTGCGAGCGGCTCGTCTCGCTGCTGATCCAGGCCAAGCGCGAGTTCGGTTTCTGATGACGCGTTCGGCCGTGTTGTGCGGGCTGGGCGCGTGGGTCCCGCCGCGGGTCGTCACCAACGACGACCTCGCGGCGCGGCTCGACACGTCCGACGAGTGGATCCGCACCCGCACCGGGATCAGGCAGCGGCACGTGATCAGCGACGGCCTCGGTACCGCCGACCTGGCCGTCGAGGCTGGCGCGCTCGCGTTGAAGAGCGCTGGTCTGTCCGAAGTGGACTACGTGGTGCTGGCCACGACCACGCCGGACCGGCTGTGTCCGGCCACGGGTCCGGAGGTGGCGACCAGGCTCGGCCTGACCGGCGTGCCCGCGTTCGACGTGGCGGCGGTCTGCTCCGGGTTCCTCTACGGCCTGCAGACCGGGCGCGCCCTCATCGCGGGGGAGATCGCGGGCACCGTGCTCGTGGTCGCGGCGGAGAGCTTCACGACGCTGGTCGACCCGGCCGACCGCGCCACCAGCCCGATCTTCGGCGACGGCGCGGGTGCCGTGGTGCTGCGAGCGGGTGAGGCCGCCGAACTCGGCGCGGTGCGCGCGGTGAACCTGCACAGCGACGGGTCGCTGGCCGAACTGATCACCGTCGCCGGCGGGGGAGCGCGGGCCCGTGCCGTCGGCGACACCTCGCCCGCGCACATCACCATGCAGGGCAGGGCGACGTTCGCCCACGCCGTGAAGCACATGGAGGAGGTGACCCGGCGGACGCTCGCGCAGGTCGGCTGGGACGTCGCGGAGGTCGACCACGTCGTCGGCCACCAGGCGAACGCCCGCATCCTGCACGCGCTCGCCAAGCACCTCGGGCTGGCCGAGGAACAGGCCGTCGTGCACATCGAGGAGGTCGGCAACACGGCGGCGGCCTCGATCCCGCTCGCGCTGCACCACGGTGCGACGACCGGCCGGATCAAGCCGGGCGACAAGGTGGTGCTGCCGGCGTTCGGCGCGGGTGCGACGTGGGGTGCGGCGGCGCTGACCTGGCCGGCGCTGGAAGTCTAGTGCGGTGGCCACGAACCCTTGCCGTGTTGTGCACGGTCCAGGGCGATGCATCGTGGTGCCTCCCCCACGGCCTCGTACTGGTGGTACGGGGGCGTGGGGGAGGTGCCGCGAGGCGTCCACCTGGCCGCGCACAACACGGTGAGGATTGTGGTCACCGCACTAGTAGTGCTTTGTCGGGTTGCCTGGACCTGCGCAGACGTGTGTCGGTGCGCGCATGGCCACTACCAGCGCAGTTGGTGGTAGTTGAGGTGATCTGCAATCGATTACATCGGCTCGTAACTACAACCAACTTGCAGGTGCAGCATCGTGAGAGCGCGACCACCGGGGTCGCCTGTGCCCGCTGTCGCGGAAGTCCGTCCCTCCGGACCCGACAAAGCACTACTAGGGAAGATCCACGTGCCGCGGTGTCACGGTGATCGGATTCGCCGCGCACACCGCGAGCACGTGGTCCTCGAGGTCGAACGTCCGGAGGTGCACGGGTTGGCGAACGCCGTCGACCAGCACGTCGAGGTCCTCGGTGACCAGGAACGAGCTCAGCCTGGTCGCGAGGCCCCGGCCGGTCTGCTTGACGTAGCTCTCCTTCACCGCCCACAGCGTGTGGAACGCCCGGCCGGTGTCGACGCGGTGCCGTTCGTCCGGGTGGAAGTAACGCAGCCCGACCTCGGGTGACGCGGTGCCGAACCGTTGCACGTCCACGCCGATCGGAGCGTCGTCCACCGCGGCGGCCACCAGTGCGCCGGAGTGCGAGACGTTGAAGTGGAAGTCCGGCAGGTCCGGTGCGTGCGGCTTGCCGTCGCGGACGAACTCGACGCCGAACTGCCCGGCCGGCAGGGCTTCGCGGACCAGCAGCTCGGCCAGGGCCGACCGCAGGGCGCCGGCGGACGGCGCCCTGCCCTCGAACCGCGCCCGCGCCGACGAGGGCAGCGCCTCCAACGCCGACGGGAAATCCATTGTGTCGCAACGGGCGACGAACAACCGCATGATCAAAGCTTAGGCCGGTAGGCGTCGCACGCCATCGTGACCAGGTCGTTCAGATGTTGTGGCGGCTGGTCTTTCCACCACGCGAGCCACACCGCGATCGGCGGTGCGTCCTGCACGGCCCGATAAGCCACGCCCGGCCGTGGGTTCAGCGACGCGGTCGCCTCGGACGTCATGCCGACGGCCTGCCCTGCGGCGATCAGGGTCAGCCACTCGTCGACGCCGTGGGTGTTGCGCACGACCGCGGGGGCCTTGCCGGGTTGCCACAGGTCCAGGGTGGTCGTTCCGGTGCGGTCGTCGACCGCGATCCCGTATCGGGCGAGGTCCGCGAGCTTCAGCGAACGCTTGCGTGCCAACGGGTTGTCCGTCGCGACCACGCCGTAGCGCCGTTCGGTGCCGAGCAACGCCGTCTCGAACCGCGGGTCGTCAAGGGCCTTGCGCACGACCGCGACGTCGGCGGTGCCCTCGGCGAGGCCGGCGGTCAGCGAGTTCGACTGGACGAACACCAGTGGCAGCCCCGGATGTGCGGCCGCCCAGACCTTCTGGAGGCGCCGGGTGTGCTTGCCCAGCGCCGCCCAGGCGTAGCCGATCCGCAGTTCGGTCCGCGACTGCTCGGCGATCCGGTGCAGGTGCGCGACCTCGTCCAGCACCCGCCGCGCGCCGGCCAGCACCTGGGTGCCGGTGACGGTCAGGGCCACGTGCCGCGTCGACCGTTGCAGGAGCCGCACGCCCAGCGAGACCTCCAGCGCGGCGACGGCGCGGGACACCGACGCCTGCGTGAGGTCGAGCTCCCGCGCCGCGTCGGTGAACGTCCCCGCGTCCACGACCGCGACGAACGCCCGCAACTGTCGCAGATCCATGCGCTCAGCGTATAGGTAGAGCGGATCATGCATTTCCCGTATCAACTCGGAAACCGCAGGCTGTGCGGCATGAAGAGCCTCGGTGGATTCGCGACGATGACTGCCAGTGCCGCCAGCAGCCAGCTCGGCGCCGCCGTGGGTGCCCACGCGTTCGCCACGATCGGACCGGCCGGGGTCGTGGCCGTCCGCCAGTTCGTGGCCGCCGCGGTGTTGCTGCCGGTCGCCCGGCCCGATCCGCGAAGATTCACCTGGGCGCAGTGGTGGCCGACGATCGCGCTCGGCCTGGTGTTCGCAACCATGAACCTCAGCCTTTACACGGCGGTTGACCGGATCGGCCTCGGTCTCGCCGTCACGCTGGAGGTGCTCGGGCCGCTCGCGGTCGCGCTGGCAGGCTCGCACACCCGCAAGGACGTGCTGTTCGTGCTGATCGCGGCCGTCGGTGTCTACGTCCTGGTGCTGCCCGGCCCGAGCAGCGACTACCTCGGCATCGGCGCGGGTCTGCTCGCCGCCGCGTGCTGGGCGGCGTACATCCTGCTCAACCGCCTGGTCGGGCAGCGGCTGCCCGGCCTGCAGGCGCCGGCGGCCGCGACGAGCGTGTCCGCGCTGCTCTACGTCCCGGTCGCGGTCTTCCTGGTCGTCCAGGGCCAGTTCACGGCGATGTCGGTGCTGTACGCGATCGGCGCGGGCGTGTTCTGCAGCGTGGTGCCCTATGCCGCCGACGTGATCGCTCTGCGGAAGGTGCCCGCACGGTTCTTCGGGCTGGCCTGCAGCGTGCATCCGGTGCTGGCCGCTCTCGCGGGTCTGATCCTGCTTGGGGAGGCACTCGCGCTCCACCATTGGGCCGGAATCTTGCTCGTCGTCACCGCCAATGCACTCGCCGTCACTTGCTCGAAGTGGCCTGGATCACCTAACGTGCAGTCCGAAATGTGAATCCCCTTCACTTAGTGGGGTGTCCATGCGGACAGCAGTCATGACGGTCATCGCCGCCCTCGTCGGAGCGGCCCTGGTCAGCGGGCCGTTCGCGTGGGCGGAACCCGAGCCCTACCTCGTCGGCCGGGGCATCGCGGACGTCACCGGCCCGGCCGCCGAGAACGGCATGATGGGCTACTCCAAGTTCGATCAGAAGACGACGGGCATCGCCCAGCGGCTGCGGTCGCGGGCGTACGTCGTGGTCGACCGGACCACGAACAAGCGGGTCGCGTACGTCAACGCCGACCTCGCGATGATCTTCCGCGCGGTCCAGGAAGGCGTGCTCGACAAGTTGCAGGCCAGGTACGGCACCACCTACACGCGCGAGAACCTGCTGCTGTCCGCGACCCACACGCACAGCGGGCCCGGCGGCCAGTCGCACAACCTCGCCTACAACCTGTCGATCCTCGGTCTGCAACCGCAGGCGCTCGCCGCCGTGGTCGACGGCATCGCCGAGTCGGTCGTCGAGGCGCACGAGGACCTCAAGCCCGGCTCGATCAGCCTCGGGTTCGGCGAGCTCACGAACGCGTCGGTGAACCGGTCGCGGGTGGCGTTCGACCGCAACCCCGACAAGGGTTTCTTCCCCGCCGGGATCGACCCGCAGATGACCGTGCTGAAGTTCAAGCAGTCCGGCAACGACGTGGGCGCGATCAGCTGGTTCGCCACGCACAACACGTCGATCACCAACGCCAACACGCTGATCAGCCCCGACAACAAGGGTTACGCGGCCTACCAGTGGGAGCACGACGACAAGGGCGTGCGCTACCTGGACGACACCGCCGGGTTCGTGGCGGCGTTCCCGAACACCAACGCCGGTGACATGTCGCCGAACCTCAACCTGAAGCCCGGTTCCGGCCCCACCGAGAACGAGTGGGAGAACGCGCGCATCATCGGCGAGCGGCAGAACCGCAAGGCGCAGGAGATCTACCGCGGTCCGCAGGCCGCCGTCTCGGGCGGCGTCGACTCCCGCATGCGGTTCGTGGACATGTCGGCCGTGCAGGTCGAGGGCAGGTTCATGAGTGACGGCAAGCCCGGCACCACGTGCTCCGGCGTCGTCGGCGCGTCGACGATCGCGGGCAGTGTCGAGGACGGCCCGGCGATCCCCGGCTTCTCCGAGGGCATGCAGTCGCCGTGGAAGAAGCTCTTCGAGCCGTTGCAGATGGAGGTCCCGCAGTGGCTGCGGGACTGTCAGTACCCCAAGGCCTCTTTGGTGCCAACGGGTCTGATCGGCGCGACGCCGAACATCGTGCCGCTGCAGATCGTCCGCATCGGACAGTTGCACCTCATCGCGATGCCGGGTGAGGTCACGATCACCGCGGGCCTGCGCATCCGCAGGGCGGTGGCCTCCGAACTGGGCGTGCCCGTGCAGAACGTGCTGATCCAGGGTTACGCCAACGACTACAGCCAGTACGTGACCACGCCGGAGGAGTACGACTCGCAGCAGTACGAGGGCGGCTCCACGCTGTTCGGCCGCAACACCACGCCCGCGTACCAGCAGGAGCTGGGCAAGATCGCGGCGTCGATGAAGGCCGGATCCGCGTTGCCGGCGGGCCCGAACCCGGGCAAGCCGCCGTTCACCGAGATCAACCTGCAGACCGGTGTCGTGCTCGACGACAAGCCCGCGGACAAGAAGTACGGCGACGTTCTCTCGGCGCCCAAGTCGTCCTATGCCCGCGGCGAGACCGTGACCGCCGTGTTCGTCACCGGCCACCCGAAGAACAACCTGCACCGCAACGGGACGTTCCTGGAGGTGCAGCGGCAGGTCAACGGCCAGTGGACGCGCGTCGCCGACGACGGTGACTGGTCCACGCGCTACAAGTGGGAACGGGTCGGCATCGCGTTCTCGAACGCCACGATCACCTGGCAGATCCCGGCGGACACACCCGCCGGCACCTACCGGATCGTGCACCACGGCGACGAGAAGTCCGGGTGGACCGGCAGGATCACCGGCTTCACCGGCGCGACCGCCGGCTTCACCGTCGGCTAGCAGGCTGTCGATGAAGGGCACCTTCATCCACCTGAGGTGGATGAAGGTGCCCTTCATCGGTTATTCCCGGGCCGGGCGAGGCAGTGATTACGTTGTGCACGATTTAATCGCGCACTAGCTTTATGGCATCCGACCCGAAGGAGCAGCCATGAAGCGCCCAGTCCTCGAGCCCGCCGCCGCCGAGTTCGCCGCCGCCACCGCCACGCCGCCGTTCCTGTTCGAGATCGCCCCGGAGGAGGGCCGCAAGGCCGTCGACGAGGTGCAGTCGGGTGCGATCGACAAGCCCGAGATCGACGAGCAGTGGGTCGAGCTCGACGGCTTCAAAATCCGCGTGGTCAAGCCGGCCGGTGCCGAAGGCCCACTGCCCGTCATCCTCTACATCCACGGCGCGGGCTGGGTGTTCGGCAACGCCCACACCCACGACCGCCTGGTCCGCGAGCTCGCCGTCGGTGCGGGCGCCGCGGTCGTCTTCCCCGAGTACTCGCTGTCACCCGAGGCCCGCTACCCGGTCGCGATCAACCAGAACTACGCCGCCGCCCAGTGGATCCTCAGCCACGGCAAGGACCACGGCCTCGACAGCACCCGCATCGCGGTCGCCGGTGACTCGGTCGGCGGCAACATGGCGGCCGCGTTGACGTTGCAGGCCAAGGAACGCGGCGACGTCGCGCTGCTGGCCCAGGTCCTCTTCTACCCGGTGACCGACGCGTCCTTCGACACCGACTCGTACCTGCAGTTCGCCGAGGGCTACTTCCTGCGCCGTGACGGCATGCAGTGGTTCTGGGACCAGTACACGACGAACCCGGCCGAGCGCGCCGAGATCACCGCGTCCCCGCTGCGCGCCACCAAGGACCAGCTCGCCGGTCTGCCGCAGGCACTGGTGATCACCGCCGAGGCCGACGTGCTGCGCGACGAGGGCGAGGCCTACGCGGACAAGCTGCGCGAGGCCGGCGTGCCCGTCACCGCCGTCCGGTACGCGGGCGCGATCCACGACTTCGTGATGCTGAACGCGCTGCGCGGCACGCACGCCGCCGAGGCCGCGATCGACCAGGCCGCCGGCTTCCTCCGCAAGGCCCTCAACGGCTGATGCTCACCCCAGGTGGTCGTTCGCCCCGCTGACCCACGCGACGTAGCGGTCGGCGGAGCGGCGCACCGCTCCCTTGGCGTCGCTCAGGACCGAAGCGCCGAGCAATGAGTGAAGACGGTCGTACGCATAGGGTTCGAGCCGCTCCGCGATCCGTCGCACCAGTCCGGCGGAGAGCGGGATCCGGTTCGGGTAGCTGCGCATGAACGTCACCCAGCCGGCCGCGGGCACCGGCACGATGGTGTCCCCGACGAGCAGGGTGCCCTTCCCCTCGGCGCCGGTGGCGATGTGCGCGACAGCGGCGCCGGGGAAGTGCCCGCCGGCCTCGACGAGGGTGACGCCGGGCAGGATCTCCTCGGCACCGGACCACTCCCGGATCACCGGGTCCTCCCGCTGGACCCACCGCCGGTCGGCTGCGTGCACCAGCACCGGGACGTGGCCGAGCTCGTGACTGAGGCTCACCTGCGAGCCGTACATGTGCGGATGGCTCGCCACGATCACCGCGGCCCCGCCCAGTTCGGCGATCTTGTCGAGCAGCGCGCGGTCGAGGTGGTTCGGCGGATCCCACAGCAGGTTGCCCTGCGGCGTCTGGACCAGGAACGTCCATTGGCCGATGCCGAACTCCGGTTCCCGGTGCAGCCGGTGGATGCCCGGCTCCATCTCCTGGTGCACCAGTTCGTAGTCGTCAGTGCTCAACTTCTCCAGCGTCGTCCACACCTGGCCGGACGCCGGCACCCACTGCCGTTCGTCGGTGCAGATCACGCAGTCGGCCGCCGGAGGTCGTTCGCTGTCAGGGTGTTCGACACCGCAGGTGCCGCAGATCCAGATCGTCATGATCGAAGTCTGCGACCTTCAGTTAGGTCGAGGTCAACCTCGTTCAGGGATTGATCCGCAGCGTCTTGGCGACGTGGAACGGCGTGCCCTGCTGACAGGTCGTCATCGCCCCGGGATCGGCCTTCCCGGTCACCTCGATCTCCGCGCCGGCCACCGCGATCGCCGGATCGGCGCCGAGCAGCAGGTACTGCTCGGCGGAGGTGGCCAGGATCAGGCACCCCGCCTCGGTCCCCGCCGACACCGTGCCCCGCACCGTCGTCACGCCCGGATCCAACGCGCGCGAAGGCGTCGTGGTGAGCGGCGCGGACGAGGGCGGGAGCGGGGCCGGAATGCTCGGCGTGGACGTGTCGGTGGCCGGCGTGCTCGATCCCGGTGTCAGCGGTGGCGAGTTCTGCGCTCCGCAGGCCGTCAGCACCAAACACATCAACAGCACGGGCAACCCGCGCATGACGTCACCTCCGATGGACCACTGCGACCGGGCACGGCGCGTGGTGGAGCACAGCGTGGCTCACTGAACCCAGGATTGCACGCTTCACCGCCCCACGGCCGTGGCTGCCCACCGCCACGAGCGCAGCGCCGTCGGCCGCCTGGAGCAACGCGCGTGCGGGCGCCTCGAAGGCGACCTCCTGTGCCACGTGCACCTCGGGGTGGCGGGCGACGTGGGGCGCCAGTTGTTCGTCGAGCAGCTTCGCCAGGTCCGCACGGACGTGGTCCACGTCGTACTCGGGCAGCTCGGCCCAGCCGACGTCGTTCCACGCGTGGACGGCGAGCAGCTCGCGGCCGTGGCGGGAGGCGAACGCGAAGGCGAACTCGATGGCGTCCGTGGACGTCTCCGAGCCGTCGATGCCCACCACGACACGGCCGTCCAGCGGTCCGGAGCGGGTGACGACGACGGGGCGTCCGCCGATCGACACGAGTCCGGCGGCGGTGGAGCCGAGGAACATCTCCGCGATGCCGGTGCGCCCGGACGAGCCGAGCACCAGCAGCTCGCCGGTCTCCTCGGCCAGCACGTCGACCGGACGGCCGAGGCGCACGGCGGTGGAGAGCTGGAGGTCCGGCCAGTCCTGCCTGATCTCGACGGCGAGCTCGGCGAGGTGGTCCTCGGCGGCGCGACGCATCGTCTCCTCGGTGACGAACTCCGGGATCGGGGCGGACGTCGGGGTGAAAACGGGTTCGGGCAGTGGCGCGCGGACGGCGTGCACGACCTGGAGGGCAGCACCGCAGCGGGAAGCCTCTTCGGCGCCCCAGCGCACGGCTGCGCGGGAGCGATCGGAGCCGTCGAACCCGACCACGACAGTGGACATGAGAAACCACCTCCAGCCAGGGCATACCCGGCTGGAGGTGGTTCTAAAGGTGACCTAGTCGATGACGAACTGCGAACCGGGCTCGATCAGGATGTCGCCGTCCCGCGAGTTGGTGATCGTCACGTTCGTGAGCCTGGCCGAACCACGGGCCTGCGCCATCGCGAGGATGCCCGAGCCGTTGTTCGACCCGTCGATGCGCACGTTGGTGATCCGCACGTCCGGCATCCCGCTGCCGCCACCCTTGAACTGGATCCCGTCGAAGGTGGAGTCGAGGATCTCGGTGTCGCGGATGACGACACCGGGGATGGCCAGGTTCTGGGAGAACAGCGTGATGGCGCCGAACTCCTGCGCCTCACCCCAGAACGCGCCGCCGGTGCGGTAGAGCGCGTTGTTGGCGAGCGTCGTCGTGCCCGAGAACGGCAGCGGGTCGTGGTCGGTCGCCAGCATGATGCCCGGATAGTTCGCGGTGTCGGAGACGACGTTGTTCTCCGCACGGTTGTTCGCACCTCCGTAGATGGCGATTCCGTTGGCACGCCACGGCAGCGCGATCGTGTTGTTGAGGAACGCGTTGCCGCTGCCGACATCCACGTTCTGGTCCTTCACGTACTTCGACGCCCACACCGCCAGTGCGTCGTCGCCCGTGGTGCGGAACGACGAGTTGAACACCGTGGAGTTGCGGGTGCCGTTGGTGAAGTTGATGCCGTCGGCGTAGGTGTCGCGGATGCGCATGCCGGTGAACTGCAGGCCGTCGCCGGGGTTCCAGCGGTCCGGCAGGTTGGTGTAGTCGCGGCCGACCCAGACACCGACGTTGGCGTGCTCGATCCACACGTTGGAGATCCTGGTGTTCTTGCCGAACCGGCCGTTCAGGCCGACGCCGCCCTCGGCGTTGCCGTCACCGCCGCGGATCCGGCCGGAACCGAAGATCGCGATGTCGGAGATCTGCGTGTTGTCGTCGATGTCGAACCCGAAGTTGCCCTCGTGCGGATGGTTGATCGTGTTCGCGTCCTGCGGCTGCGTCAGCGAGAACAGCTGCGAGTGCCACATGCCGGCGCCGCGGATCGTGACGTTGCGGATGCCGACCTGGTTGTACTGACCGCTGTTGAACAGCGTCAGGATCTTCTTCTCCTGGCGGAACCTGCCCTCCGGGATCCAGACGCAGGGGATCTCCCCGTTCTGGTCGGCCGTGACGGCGCGCTGCAGGGCGTCCGCGTCGTCCGTCTGGTCGTTCGCGGTGGCCCCGTACTGCGTGATGGACACGCACTCGGCGGGCTTCTGCGTGGCGGGCGCGACCTGCTCCAGGTCGATCAGGTCGATGACGTAGAACTGCGCGTTGTCACCGGCGTCGCGCTGCAGCTTGAACCGGGTGCCCGCCGGGTAGGAGTTCGCGAGCAGCTGGGAGGTCTCGTCGAACAACCTGCGGGCGTCGCCACCCGGCCGGTTCGTGAGGCACTCCGGATCGTCGCAGGTGCCGTACAGCCAGCTGTGCCGCGACGACAGGGTCAGCTTCTGCACGAACTGGTCGTTCGCGTACAGGCTGATCGTCGCCTCCTGGCCACCGCCGGCGGCCGCGTCCGGGATCGAGTTGCGGACGACGATCGAGTTCGTGCTGACCGTCGAGGTGATCTCCACGAACTGACCCTGGCTGTCGAGGCGCACCGACTTGCGGCCGCTCGACTCGCTGCCGAAGTTGGTGTGCCCGAACGTGCGCTTCGCGTCGGCCTGCTGCAGCGTGCCCTGGTAGCGGCCCGATTCCGCTTCATAGCTGGTGAACGGAACCGAAGCGCCGCGGCCGACCACAATGGACTGGGTCGAGGTGTTGTTGTTCTCGTCGGTCTCCGCGACCTGACCGGACGCGTCGGCGGTCGCCGTGGCCGTGGCGCCGCCGTTCGTGGCGGTCCACGAGCCGACGGTGACGGTCACGGTCTGACCGGCGTTGATCGCGGAGGTGTTGGCGGTCAACGTGCTGCCGCCGACGACCACACGGGTCACCGAGGCTCCGGCGTTCGAGGTGCCGCGGTTGTTGACCTGCACCGCGAACGTCACCTGCTGGCCTGCCGCCGGGGACGACGGGTTCGGCGTGATACCGGTGATCTGCAGGTCCGGTCCGGGCGCCTGGCCGACGACCAGGGGCGAGCCGGAGGTGAAGGTGTTGTTGCCCTCGTTGGTTTCCGCGATCTGGTTGGCCGGGTCCACGGTGGCCGCCGCCGCATAGGTCCCGGCAGCGCGGCGACCGGCGTCGACGCTGACGGTGGCGGTGGCGCCAGGGGCGAGCTCACCGACCTGGGCGGTCCCCGCCGCGGTGCCGCCGAGCGTGACGTTCAGCGTGGTCGCGCCGGACGCCACGGTGCCGCCGTTGCGCACGGTCGCGGTGAGCCTGATCGCGTCGGCCTCACTGGGACTGGCCGGGGTCCACGTCAGGTTCGTGACGGTCAGGTCGGGAGCCGGTGCGGCGGCGCCGAACACCTGGAACTCGGCGACCTGGCCACCGGGCGCGCCGGTGTTCGAGTAGAAGTGCAACCGCACGTCCGACACCCGGCCGGTGACCGGGATGGTGACGCTGTTGCCACTCGCCGGGTCGAACCGGTAGTCGGCGCGCGCCTTCAACGTCCCGAACTCGGAAGCGCTCGCCTCCCGGCCCAGCACCTCGAAGTTCTGCGTGCGCGCGCCCCAGATCGGGTCCGGGTTGAGCTTCACGACGACCGAGGTGACGTCCGCGTTCGCGCCCAGCTTCGCGGTCAGGTGGCCGGGGAGGCCGCTCGACTCCCAGTACGTTCCGGTGTTGCCGTCGACCGCGTTGGCCGCGACGAAGTCGTGCACGTGCCCGGACTCCTCGACCGGCTTGCCCTGCGCCAGGTTGTCCCCGGCGGGCGGTGGATCGACCGGACCGGATTCGCCGTGCACCTCGAACTCGCTGAGCTGACCCGCTGGCCACGCGGTGTTCGCGGTGATCGTGACGCGGACGTACCTGACGCTGGTCGGCGCGAAGTCCAGCGCCACCGTGTTGTTGGACGCGGGCGAGAACACCTTACCGCTCGCCGCGGAGATGTCGCTGAACTGCGACCCGTTCGAACTTCCTTGCACGGCAAGCGTTTGCGTGCGCTGCTCCCAGTTCGAGGGCAGTCGCAGCACGACCTTGCCGACGTCCCGGGCGGCGCCCAGGTCGGCCTGGATCCACTGCGGGAACACGTTGTTCGTGCCCTCCCAGTAGCTGCCCTGGTTGCCGTCACCGGCGTTGCCGGCGCCGTACGGGCCGTTGTTGCTCGACGCGGTCAGGGTGGCGGACAGCCGGACGACCGCTGCTCCCGCCGAGGGTGTCAGTCCGAAGACGGCCAGTGCGGTGACGAGCCCAGCGCTCACCGCACGCTTCAAAAGCGTGGATTTCATGTAATCGTCCTTCACGGCAGGGGAATCAGTTGATGTTGATCGTGAAAGTGGTGGTCGTGTTCCTGATGTCCTGGAAGTTGTTGCTGAACCGCAGGCCGTTGAACGTCACCGAACCCACGGCGGGACCCTGGCCCGGTTCCGGCATCTCGTTGGCCCACAGGCCGAATCCGGACTTGGCGTCGAACTGGTCACCGCTCCTGCGCGCACCCGAGATGCTCACGTTGGACAGCACGGTGTCCTGGAAGATGTTCTCGGCGGCACCGTTGTACTTGGTCTGGAACATGATTCCGCTGTACGTCGGATCGATGATCTCGACGTCGTTCACCCGGATCCCGGTGTACTTCTTGGAGGCCGAGAACATCCAGATCGCGCCGAACGTCTGCGCGCCCCAGAAATGGCCACCGGACCGCACCAGCGTGAGGCCGCTGAACGTCGTCGGCTCCGGCCCGAAGTCCTCCATCGGGTAGCCGAAGTCGAGCGAGCTGATCGTCACCGCCGAGTAGGTCAGCGTGTCCGCCACGTAGATGTTGCGGAACACGTTGTTCTTGCCGCCGTAGACCGCGAGACCCGCCGCGCGCCACGGGGTCAGCACACTCAGGTTCTCGAAGGTGTTGTTCTGCTGGCCGGTTCCGCCCGCGTCGGTGGCGGCGAACAGCGCGAACGCGTCGTCACCGGTCGAGCGGGCCTCGATGTTGGAGACCCGGTTGCCCGCCGACCCGTTGGTCATGTTGAGGCCGTCCGCGTACAGGTCGCGGACGCGGCTGTCCCTGATGACGTTGTTGTCGACGTTGTTGCCCCAGAACAGGCACATCATGTGCTCGACCCAGATGTTCTCGATGGTCATGTTCTGCACGCCGGCGAAGTTGAACACCTTGCCAGGACCGTCGATGCGGCTGGTGTAGTTGCCGAACACGGCGAACCCGCTGAACGTCGAGCCGCTCGCGGACGACTGCGCGTCGAAGCCGATGTCGGTGTTCTCCTGGCTGGTCGGTGCCTGGAACCTGGTGAACCACGGTCCGGCGCCGACCACCCGGATCGCCTTGCCGTAGACGGTGAACTTCTGCTGCGTCTGGTAGGTGCCCGCGGGCAGGTAGACGCCGGTCAACGTGCCGGTGGTGTCCATCCGCACCCGGTCGAGCGCGTTCTGCACGTCCTGGTGGGAGAACCCGGCGGGCACGGCATAGCGTGCGGCGTCCGGGTTTTCAGCAGCTGTCACCTGTTCGAAGTTCACGAAGTCGATCGTGTAGTTCGTGGTGTTGACCGCGTCCTTCTGCAGCTTGATCTTCGTGCCCGCCGGGAACGTCGAGTTGAGCATCACGTTCGCCTCGTCGTAGATGTGCCGTGGCCCGCCGGCGCCCGGCGAGTTGCCCGGGCTGGCTTCGTTGCCGTAGAGCCACATGTACTTCGAGGTCAGGTCGATGGCTTTGTGGAACTGGCCGTTGACGTAGACGTTGAGGTTCGACGTGATGCCGCCGCCGCCCGAACTGTCCGGGATGGAGAACCGGGTGACGAGCGTGTTGGTGGGTGCCGACGTCGTGAACTCGACCGACTGGCCGGTGCCGGTCAGCGTGACGGCACGGCGGCCGGACGCCTCGCCGGCGAGGTCACCGATCGTCCTGTTCGGACTGAGGACCTGCGCGCCACCACCGGCGACGGCGTCCTCGGCCTCGACGTGCTGCCACGGGACGCTGGCGCCGCGCCCGATGAACAGCGACTGCTCACCGGTGTTGTTGCCCTGCTTGGCGG
>NZ_MUYM01000260.1 GCF_002150765.1 Lentzea kentuckyensis | reverse complement strand
GAACGCGACTCCCGTACCGCAGGTCCCGGACATCATCTCCGATTCCGCCGGCCGTGGCGTGCTCATCCACTGGGGCGCTCAAACCGTGGCAGCACTGGAAGATGCGTTCGGTACCCAGCGAACCCGTCAGCTGTTGGACAACACCACGACCTTGTCGGTCTGGGGCGGGATCAAGGACCGGACCACCTTGGAGTGGGTTTCCTTGCTGACGGGGCATCACGATCGTCGTCGGTACCAGCAGCAAAGCGACGGCCTTCTTGGCCATGCCCGCACCTCGGTCGGGCTGGAGACGGTGCCCACCTACCGGCCAGGCGACGTTCGTCGCGTGCGCCGCGGTCGCGTTCTGGTGATCCACCGCCACCTTGCCCCGATCCTGGCCCGTACCGTCGATGTGCGGAAACGACCCGATTGGAAGATGATCTGCAGCCACGTTCAGGCTGTGCGCGACGGGCAGGTCGAGCTCGGTTCGGACGGGCTCGCTGTCGGAGCAGGGTTGAGGACCGGCCAGCTCGGCGGATTCGCGGCATGAGCGGCGAGGCAGCGCGGTCGGGTGCCGATGTGGGAGACCGGGATGCTCAGATCTCGGCGCTGACTGATCTCGTCGAGGCGCTGACGCGGAAGCTGCGCCGCGTCGAAGACAGGGTCAACCAGTTGGTTGCGAGACCCGGACCGGAGTCCAGTGCGGACGAGGAAGCTGTGGCCGAGCCAGCCCCGTGGGTGTGGTTCAGCCCGCCTGCAGCTGCCGAGAGCGACCCTGCTGGAGACGGAGATCCGCGGAACACCGTCGACAACTTCGTGGCTTGGTACAATGTCACGTTCGTTGGCGTTGACGGGAGCCGTGCTCGGCCGATTCCTCAGTGCTGGAGCCAACATCCCGGACTGGCGATGGAGGTCGCGGCGCTTGCTTACAGCTGGCGTGCGGCTAACGTTGGCCCGAACACTACCGAACGGGACGCACAGCAGTGGCTGCACCAGTGGCGACCAGGCTTCGCTGACCGACTTGCCCGTGAGTGGGGGAGCCCCGACTGCCTCGACGGAGACCACCGCGACGACGGGCGAGCCCGCGGGGACCGGTACGAGATTGATGAAAAGCTCAGGTGAGGGCTGCTGGCGTTGTCACCGTACGAAGATCAGGAGCGCCGCGTGACGTCGTTCTCGGTCCTGTAGCGACACGCGAACCCTACCGGTCTATGTCCAGAAATTCTGGACATAGACCGGTAG
>NZ_MUYM01000026.1 GCF_002150765.1 Lentzea kentuckyensis | reverse complement strand
GTGACGTCACCCGCTCGTCGGACGGCCTCGCCTTCGGTGGTAGCGACGGTTACGTGCACCTGCCGAACAACCTCATGACCGGGCTCGACGCGATCACCGTGTCGGCACGGGTGTGGGTCGACCCCGGCCAGCAGACGCCGTACTTCCTGTTCAACCTCGGCAACAGCACGAACGGCGCCGGTGACGGTTACCTCTTCGCCAGCGGGGACAGCTACCGGGCGGCCATCGCGGCCGGCAACTGGTCGACCGAGCAGAACGCCAACAGCGGGCGCAACCTCGCCAGGGGCACCTGGCACACGCTGACGTACACGCTGGCCGGTGGAAAGGCACGCCTGTACGACAACGGGGTCGAGGTGGCCCATGCGGACGGTGTCACGACGAAACCGGGTGACCTGGGCGGCGGCATCACGACGTCGAACTACATCGGCCGCTCCGCCTACGCCGCGGACAAGTACTTCAAGGGCAAGATGAGCCGCTTCACCGTGTGGAACCGCGGCCTCACCACGTCGGAAGTGCTGGAGCTGCCGGGCAACGAGACGGCCGTCGCGTCGGTGAACCTGGACGCGCTGAAGGTTCCCGCGGTCATCGACAGCCAGGCCGGCACCATCCTCCTGCCGGTGAAACCCGGCACGGACCTGCGCCGCCTGGCGCCTCGGCTGGAGGTCGCGGACGACGCGAACGTGTCGCCCCGCAACGGATCGAGGCAGGACTTCACCAAGCCCGTCACCTACACGGTCACCGGAGCGGACCGGAGCAAGCGCACCTGGACGGTGCGCGCGGCCGTCATGAACAGCCCGGTTCTCCCCGGCTACAACGCGGACCCGAACATCGTCCGGTTCGGCGACACCTACTACATCTACGCCACGACCGACGGCTATCCGGGTTGGTCGAGCACGTCCTTCAACGCGTGGTCCAGCAAGGATCTCGTGAACTGGACGAAGCACGAGAAGATCCTCGACCTCGGCCCGGGAGTGTCCTGGGCGGACAGCCGGGCCTGGGCACCGACGATCGCGCAGAAGAACGGCAAGTACTACTTCTACTTCTGCGCCGACGCCAAGATCGGCGTGGCGGTCGCCGACTCGCCCACCGGCCCGTTCACCGACGTGCTCGGCAAACCCCTGATCGCGTCGAACCCCAACGGTGGCCAGGCCATCGACCCGGCCGTCTTCACCGACGACAACGGTCAGAGCTACCTGTACTGGGGCAACGGCGAAGCGTACGTGGTGCCGCTCAACGCGGACATGACGTCGTTCGACGCCACGAAGATCAAGCACGTCACCGGGCTGGACGGTTTCCGCGAGGGACTGTTCATGACCAAGCGCGGCGGGACCTACCACCTCACCTGGTCCATCGACGACACCGGTAGCGAGAACTACCGCGTCGGCTACGCCACGGTGACCGGGCCCATGCTCGACGGCCTGGTGAACCGCGGGGTGATCCTGGAGAAGGACCCGTCACTCGGCATCCTCGGCACCGGGCATCACAGCATCGTCCAGGCGCCGGGAACCGACGACTGGTACATCGCCTACCACCGCTTCGCCATCCCTGGCGGCGACGGTACGCACCGCGAGGTGACCATCGACCGGCTCCGGTTCAACGCGGACGGCACCATGGCCGAGGTCGTGCCCACGCTGCAAAGCATCACCCGCTGATCGACCCTCTTGGTCTGGCGGGACCGCGACACCAGGAAGCCGCTTCGCGCGGCTTCCTGGTGCGACTCGGGTGAAATGTGACCATCAACACTCGCCCGTGATGTTCCCGTGCTCATTTCGTAACATTGCGCGCCGTGTGACATGCCCTGTCCCCGACGCAAGGTGTTACCGAATGCCGGGCCGACATAGAACGAACGAAACACCCAGCCGGAAGCTGCCCATCGCGGTCGCCGCCACCCTCACGGTGGGCCTCGCCGCGACCTTCTGGGTCGTCCGATCTTCCGACCAGCAAGTCGATCCAACCGGCGCGGCCGCCAATCTGGCCGCCGCGTCGCAGTCCGCCAGCCAGGACCCGCGGCCTGTCGCGACCTCGACCACCGCGCCGTCGTCCTCGCAACCTCCGGCGACCACCACAGCACCACCGGTGACCACGACACCACCTCAGACCACCACGCCGCCGCCCCCACCGCCGCCTCCGCCCTGTCCGACCACCCTGGACGGAGCCAAACCGCATGTGGCGCAGGTAGGCCACCACCTCGCGGGCAAGTTCGGCGTCAAGGACATCGGCGGCGCCGCCGGCCGAGGCGGCTCCGGTGAGCATCCCCTCGGCCTGGCGCTGGACTTCATGGTCGACCCCGCCACCGGCAACGCCCTGGCCGACCACGTGCTGGCCAACCGCCGGGCGTTCGGCGTCACCTACGTGATCTGGCGCCAGCGCTACAACGACGGCAGCGGCTGGTCGGCGATGGAGGACCGGGGGAGTCCGACGGCCAACCACATGGACCACGTGCACGTGTCGTTCCAGGCGAACGCGACCGTCAACGTCACCTGCTGATCTCTTCGCCCCTGACCCCTCCGGTCCTCGTCGGGCTCAGGCCACCAGACGGTCGGCGGTGAGCTTGCGGGGAGTGTCGGCGAGCAGGGTGCGCAACCGCGCCGCGGACAGCGGGGCGCCGGGAAGGGCAGGCAGCGCCTGCGGCGGCGTGCCGGCGCGGAGGGCTTCGCCCACCTGTGCCAAGGCCGACAGCAGGGCTTCGGGATCGGCGAAGTACGGCGCCGCGTAGGGCGCGGTCTCCGGTTCGAAGCGCCAGCTCTCGGCCAGGGGGCCCACGTCGACGGTGTCGAACCCCAGCCGGTCGATCAGGGCGGCGGCGCTCGCCCTGGCCTCCGGGTCGTCGCCGGCGATGGGCAGGGCGGTGCGGTCGGCGGCGCCCGCGGGCCGCGCGAGCTCGGGGATCTGGAGGTCGCCGATGTTGTTGAACGCCTTGACGAGCTTCGCGCCGGCCAGGTGCTCCTGCACGAGTTCGGTCGTCGTGAGCGTGCCCGAGTCGAGGACCTCGATGCGCCCGTCGCGGAACGGGTAGTAGTTCATCGTGTCGAGCACGACCTTGCCCGCCAGCGCGGCGACGGGCAGCTGCCGGTAGGCGGCCAGCGGGACGCTCACCATCACCCAGTCGCCCGCGCGGGCCGCCTCCTCGGGCGTCGCGGCCCGTGCCCGTTCGCCGAGTTCCGCCACGGTATCGGCCAGGGTCTCGGGGCCGCGGGAGTTGGACAGGACGACGTCGATCCCCGCCACGACCGCGAGCCGGGCGACCTTCGCGCCGATGTTGCCGCTGCCGATGAAGCCAAGTGTTGCCATGGAAGGAGTTCTCCTCGTCTCGGCGGAAGCCGGAACCTCGCGTCATTAACCGGAGCAAGTGCTCCTCTTGACCGTAACACAAGCGGAGCAAGTGCTCCGAAAATGTGGGGTTCGCGGTAAGCTGAACGCCGTGACCGTCGCCGACCAGCCCGCCAAGCGCGCCCGCCGCGCCGACGCCGAGCGCAACCGCGCCGCGATCGTCGAAGCGGCGGGTGCCGTCTTCGCCGAACTGGGCGGCACCGTCGACGTCCGCGAGATCGCCCGGCGCAGCGGCGTCGGCATGGGAACGCTCTACCGCCACTTCCCGACCAAGGACGACCTGCTCGCCACCGTCCTGGAGGAGCAGTTCACGGCGTGGCTCACCGAGGCGCACCAGCAGGCCTCCGCGATCGAGGACCCCTGGCAGGCGCTGACCGGCTTCTTCGAGGAGATGCTCACGACCCAGGCCGGCAACCGCGCGCTCGTCGAGAGCTACGCGGCCACCGGTGGTCCCACCCGTTCATGCGCCGAGCGGTGCTACTCCGTCATCGACGACCTGCACACCCGCTGCCTGGACGCCGGCCTGTTGCGGCCCGATGTCACCACCGCCGACCTGGTCGTGCTCAGCACGTCCCTGAGCCAGACCGTCCAGTTGACCGGCGACAGCCACCCCGGCCGGTGGCGTCGCGTCCTGCGCATCTCCCTCGACGGCCTCGGCAGTCACAACACCGAACCGCTGCCAGAGGCCTGATCCGTGGTCAGTCGCCGCGCCGGCCGAAGGTGCGGTCGAGCACGTCACGGGCGACGCTGCTGCCGAGCCGATGCCCGTCCGTGGTGGCGAAGCGGTAGTGCACCCCGGCCCAGATCCTGGCCTGGTCCAGTTCGGCCATGGCCTGGGAGAGGCTGTGGTAGCGCCGGGTGGTGCCGGAGTCGGCGCTGTGGGCGCTGAAGGACAGGTCGTCACGGCCGAAGAACTTGCGCAGGGCCGTCGTGGTCGCGGCGGTGAAGCAGGCGTGGCCGGACGGGTATTCCGGTGACGGCGCGGTGGTCCGCAGCGGGGTCCACGCCGGATCACCCGCGGTGGCCGGGTTGCCGTCGGTGTCGGCGAGCGGGACCGCGGTCACCGGACGCCAGAAGTGCCAGCGCTTCTTCTCCTGGTAGCACGCGATGAGCGTGTCGGCGGCGGCCACGTCGACCATCGCGAACATCCGTGCCGTCTGCAGCGTGCCGAGCCGGTGGGTCGTGGCGAGCTGACGTTTGATCGCCCACTCCACCAGTCGCGGGTCGTCCCACCAGATCCCCGCTTCGGTCTGGTCGGGTGTGCGCGTCGTGCTGGTGGCCGAGCCGAGGGACTTGACCTCGTTCAGGTCACGGGCGTAGGCGGCGCTGGTCAGGGCCGGCGGGCCAGGGGCGCGGTACGGGCGCGGGTCGACGACGAACGGCTTCAGGGTGGCGAACCAGGCGCCGGTCTGGAGAAAGCCGGGCGGCGTCGGCCGCCACTGGCCCGGCGCGGTGCCGACGGGCCAGGTCGCGTCGGAGAACGCGCCGTCGTCGCGCCGGGCGTTGATCATGGCCGCGGCCGCCGCCTCGCCGACCGCGACGCCGCCGCGCTCGGACGGGCCGTCGGGGATGGCGGCGAGCGACTCGTCGTACCACGTGCGCAGGGAGCCGGTCTGGGCGGGGAAGAGCCACACGAGCGTCCGGTAGGCCGCGGTGGCGACGGCCGCCGGCGTCGAGTCGCCCGGCCGGCTGCGGGGAGCGATCAGGTACGGCTGGTACGGGGCGCCGGCGATCGCGTTGGCCGCGTCGTACACCGCGCCCTGCACGATCGCGAAGCTGCGCGAGGACGCGGTCGGCGACTGCTGGGCGACGTCGTGGATGGCCGTCTCGGCGTGGAGGTTCCAGGTGATCACGGCCCCGGGTTCGGGCCGGGCCTGCGCCGCGCTTCCCGTGAACACCACCGGTGTAACGGAAAGCGCGGTCAGCAGAGCGGCCCCGCACAGTCGGCGAAATTTTCCAGACTCACGAATGCGATGTGTCATGGAATCCCCAGGTGTCAATCGGTGACACGAAGGTTCCAGTCTCCAACCGCGGTGACGCACGGGCAACAACCCTTGGCGTGCAAGCAATTACTCCGTCCAGGTTCGTCCAGGTTCCATCCGTGCGACCGGATCGCGGGCCACCGTGATCACGAACATCCACCAACACCACGAAAAAGGGGAGTACGGATGGTGTGGAAGACAGGAATCGGCAGGGCCGGGTTGCTGCTCGCCCTGCTGCTGACGGGATCGACGGCCCTCGCACCCAGTGCGTCGGCTGACGACGTGAGCGCGATGGGGTCGCGCAACGTGAAGGTCAAGACGACGGACTCCAAGCCGGGCGGTGTGCTGGCGGCCACGATCACCTGGTCAGGCTCCGGGCCGTACGACGGCAAGGTCGACGGGTGGGTCGAGGATCTGGAGGCCGACGGCTACTGCGTCAGGGCATGGGTCTGGTACGACGGGACCCAAAGTCTCCTCAACAGGACCGATGCGTGCCCGAAGGACAACGCCCAGCGGGCCAAGTTCTCCTACTACAACAAAAAGCGGGTGCTCGTCAAAGTGTGCCTGGTGAAGGACGGCGAACAGAAGCACTGCAGCCCCTGGTCGTGACCGTCTGATCGAATCCCCTTGGTGCGGACCGTACTTCTGGCAATCTGCTCAGGAGGACGACACGTACCGGGGGGATCTCGATGCGGACTCCGAATCCTGAGCGCGCACGGACGTTGGACGAACTCATCGCCGAGCTCAGGTTGTTGAAGGTGTGGGCGGGCGACCCGTCGATCACGACGATCACCCGGCGGATCCACCGGACGTTGCGGGCGGCGGGGGCTCCGGAGAGCGAGTGGCCGGCGCGTGCCACCGTCGGGGACTGCTTCCGCCTCGGCCGCCGCCGTCCCAATCCCGAACTGGTGCTGGCGGTCGTTCGATCCGTGGTCGACGACGAGCCGGAGGTGCTCCGGTGGTATCAGGCCCTCCGCCTGGTGTTGGGCGAACGGGAAATCGCCGGCCACGTGACCGTGCGGGACCGGCTCCCGGCCGATGCCGAGCTGTTCACCGGCCGCGCCGATCTGGTGACCGAGTTGTTCCAGGCCGCGGGAGCGAGCGCGGAGGTGGTGGTGCTGGCGGGCATGGCAGGGGTGGGCAAGACGACGCTGGCGCTGCACCTCGGTCACCGGATCCTCGCCGAGCACGGCGACCGGACGGTGTTGTTCGCCGACCTGCGGGGCTTCGACCCGGAGGACCCGCCGGCCGATCCGTTCGCCGTGCTGGGGTCGTTCCTGCGGTTGCTGGGGGTGTCCGGCGAGCGAATGCCCAGAACCCTGGACGGGCGCGCCGGCCGCTACCGGCAGCGGCTGGCCGGCACGAAGGCGTTGGTAGTGCTGGACAACGCCCTGGACGAGCGGCAGATCGAACCGTTGCTGCCCAGGTCGCCGGACTGCCCGACGCTGGTCACCAGCCGCAACGCCCTGCCGCGCCTGGACGGTGTCCGCAGCGTCTCGTTGCCGGTCCTCACCCCGGCCGAGGCCCTGACCCTGTTGCGCCGCACCGCCGGCGCGGACCGGGCCGACGCCGACCCGGTGGCCGCCGAGCGGATCGCCGACCTGCTGGGGCGTCTGCCGCTGGCGATGTCGATCATCGGCGGACACCTGCGGGACCACCCCGACTGGACGCTCGCCGACTACGTGCCACCGCTCACCGCGCTCGCCCTGGAGGGCGGGGTGCGCGCGGCGCTGGCCCTGTCCTACCGGAGCCTGCCGGACGAGCCACGCCGGTTGCTGCGGTACCTGGCCCGGCAACCCGGTCAGGATCTGGGCGTGCGGGCCGCCGCGGCCCTGGCCGGGCAGGACGTGGACACCACTGAGCACCACCTCCGGGCCTTGGTCACGGCGCATCTGCTCGAACGCCCGGCAACGGGCCGGTACGGGTTCCACGACCTGGTGCGCGCCTACGCCCTCGAACGATCGCGGCTGGAGGACCCGTCGTCCTGCGCCGACCAGGCGATGACCCGTCTGGCCGACCACTACCGGCACGGTGCGGCGGCGGCGATGGACCTGCTGTACCCGTTCGAGAAACACCGCCGCCCGGTCGTCGCCACACCGGAAGCCACCGCCCGCCACGGCTCACCCGAGGACGCCAGGGTGTGGCTCGCGCAGGAGGAAGCGAACCTCCTGGCCGTCGCCGGCCAGCGGAATCTCCTCCGGCACACCGCGGACATCTCGGCCCTGTTGTGGAGGTTCCTGTACGACACCGGAAACCACGTCACCGCCCTGCGGCTGCACCACGGCGCGCTGACCGCGAGCCGGCTGCTCGGGGACCGGGCCGGCGTCGGTCAGGCGCACCACCGGCTGGGGGCCGTGTGCTGGCGGCTGGGCCGGTTCGCGGACGCGTTGGACCACTATGGACATTCGCTGGACGTGGCCCGCGAACTCGGTGATCGCGCCGAAGAAGGCAGGGCGCACAACAACATCGGCATCGTGTACGAACGGCAGGGCCGGCTGTCCCTCGCGCAGGAGCACTACCTGACGGCGTTGGACGTGGCCCGAGAGGTCGGCGACCCGGCCAGCCTCTCGCGGACGCTGACCAACATCGGGAACATCCACTGGGGCCAGGGCCGCCACGACGAAGCCCTGGCCGCGCACCAGGAAGCCCTCGTCCTGGCACGCGAGACGGGCGACCTCGTCAACGAGGCCCGGACGCTCAACAACCTCGGCAACGTCCACCGCCGCCGTGGTCACCACGCCGAGGCACTGGGGTACTACGAACGCTCGCTGGCCGCCCTGCGCGGCTCGGGCTACGAGGACGAAGTGGGTCACACCCTGACCAACGTGGCCTTCGGCCGGCACCACATCGGTGACCACCACGGCGCCTTCGAACTCCTGACCATCGCGCTCGCCGCCGCCCGGCGGGCGGGGAACCGCGTCGACGAGAGCTACGCGCTCACGGTCCTCGGTGCCGTGCTGCGGGCCCAGGGCAGGTTCGCGGAGTCAGTCGCCCACCACCGCCACGCGATCACCATCGCGGACGAGTTCGTCGACCACACCGTGAGTCTGATCGCCCTGAACAACCTCGGCGAAGCCCTGTGCGCCTCGTCGCCGGCGGACGCGGTGAAGGCGCACGACGCCGCTCTGGCACTCGCCGAGGAGGCGGGCGACAGCTACGAGCAGGCCCGCGCCCACCGCGGACTGGGCGACGCCCACGCCGCAATGGGCGACACCATCCCTGCCCGAACCCACTGGCACGCCGCCCTGACCCGCTACACCGACCTGAACCTGGCGGAAGCAAGCCAGGTGAGGTCACGCCTGGAAGTGGGGTGAGCGGGCGTCACTTCCGCCAGAACAGGTGGTGCGTCACACCGCTCGAACTGGGCACGACGTCGAGGTGGAACCGGTCGAGCAGCTCGTCGGGCGTCTTCCACAGCGCCACCCCGTGACCGAGCTCGACCGGCGACACCGCGACGTGCAGGGTGTCGATGAGGTCTGCGTCGAGGAACGACCTGATGGTGGTGGCGCCGCCGCCGATGCGGACGTCCTTGCCCTGCGCGGCCTGCTTCGCGAGCTTGAGGGCGTCGGCAGGAGAGCCGTTCACGAAGTGGAAGGTCGTGTCGGAGAGGGTGAACGACGGCCGCTCGTGGTGGGTCAGGACGAAGACCGGCGTGTGGAACGGCGGTTCGTCGCCCCACCAGCCCTGCCAGTCGTGGTTCTCCCACGGCCCGCGGTGCGGGCTGAACTTGTTGCGGCCCATGATCTCCGCGCCGATGTTGTGCTCGAAGTCGCGGGTGAGGTAGTCGTCGAGGCCGCGGCTGCCACCGGGGTCGGTGCGGTTGGGCCAGCTCGCCGTGGCGCCCGCCCACGCGAACATGGTGCCGGGATCGGCGTGGCCGAACGGCCTTTCGAAACTCTGGTCCTCACCGGCGCCGAACCCGTCCCGCGACACGACGAAGTTCTGGACCTTCACCAGCTGGGTCATGGGGCTTCCTTCCGTTCTTGGTCGATGGGTGGACCTCAGTGGCCGTGCGAACTCATCGGTCCGGCCGGTGCCCGTCGAGGAACCGCCGGACGACGGCCTCGGGATCGGCGGGCGCCTGGGTGGCTCGCTGGTCGACCCGGCGGGCGATGGCCCGCATCATCACCGGGCCGACCAGGGCGAAGAACGTGTGCCGCGGCGGCTCCACGACGAGGGCTCCCCGGCGCTGGTGGTGCAGGATGACCTCGTCCACCTTCTCCAGCAGCTTCTCGGGTTCGGTGAGCACGGCGGCGACCTCGGGGCTGAACTTCGCCTCCCGCATGAGGGTGAGCACCACGCCGCCACGGGTCTCGTAGAGCCGGGTGTAGTAGGTCAGGATCGTGATCAGGTCGGCGGCCACGTCGTCGCCCGGAGCGTCGAGGTCGAGCGAGAACTCCGCGAAGTTGCCGCGCACTGCCTGCCGCAGCAGGTTCTCCTTGGAGGTGAACCGGCGGAACAGCGTCGCCTCGTTGATCCCGGCGGCGTCGGCGATCGCGCGGGTGGTCGCGCGTTCGTAGCCCTGTTCGGCGATCACCTCCAGGACCGCGTCGAACACCGCCTCGTCGGTCACCCGGCCCGCCACTCACCCTCCTCGATCCGTCACCAATGCAAGTGGGCACTTGCATTGGCGTGGGCGCGTGGCTACCTTGTTTGCAAGTGACCGCTTGCAAAACAGCCTACCTAAGGACAGGGCTCATGGCCGACAGCAGCTTCCCCGCACGCTCCTCCGTTCTCGCGCCCAGCGCCGGAGAAATCGTCGTCGGCCTGCTGGGCGCCGCGGTGGTCTCGATCGCGGTCAACGCCCTGATCGCTTTCATCGCGGGCAGGTTCGTGCCCGCCGGCGTGGAACGTACGGGCCTGGCGCTGGGGGAGTACGCGCCCGCCACGGTGATCGGCGTCCTGCTCGGCACGCTCGGCTGGTACCTCGTGCGCCGCATGGCCCGCGCGCCGCGGCGGGTGTTGCGCGTCCTGGTGCCCACCGTCGTCGTGCTCTCGTGGATTCCGGATCTGGGCATCCTCGCGGCAGGTGCTTCGGTGGTGAACTCACTGGCGCTGATCGTCATGCACACCGTGGTCGCCGCGGCCACAGTGCCTGTGCTGTCACGTGTTCTGCCGATCGGCGACAAGTGAAGATGATCGCGGTGGTCCGTCTGCGCGGCCGTCACTGCGCTGGTCGCCGCACTGTGTAGCGAGGTCGTCACTTCGCGCGATCCATCTCCGGGGGGATCTTCCCCGTGTCGAAGCGATCGCGAGGAGAAACGCATGTCCTGGCAGGACTTGATCGACCCGTCGCGCGTCAGATCGTTGTGGCGCAAGGTGCTGGTGGCCGCCGTGGCAGCGCTGCTGGTGTTCTCCGGTGCGGCTCACGCGACGGCCCAGCTTCCGCAGTCCCAGATCTACACGCCCTCGAACAACGGGCAGGTCGAGGTGGGCGAGCCCGTGCTGATCTCGGGCGGCGGCTGGGACCAGAACTACGGGCCCAACCTGCTGGAGGCCTACGAGGTGTCGTTCGACGGCGGCTCGACCTGGGAGCCCGGCTACCGGACCGCCGTCGTGCGGCTGGGCGGTGAAACCGGCATCATCCAGGCGCTGTGGGCGTACGAGTTCACTCCGCAGGAGCCCGGCGTCTACACGATCGTCAGCCGGGTCAACACCGACACCCTGTTCGGCCAGGTTTCCGCACCCCGGACGCTGTACGTCGGCGTGCCCGCACCCTCGCTCGGCGCCTGCTACTGGTGCGTGTTCCGCACCGATCACCCCTACGAGGACGTGGTCGAGTGGCGGCGCGTGGAACTGGGTGTGCGGTTCCGGGTCGACCGGCCGGGCACCGTGAGTTCGATCAGCGTCTCGTCGAAGCCCGGCCGGGTCAGCAGGGTGCGGTTGTGGCACAGCAGCGGGACGTTGCTGGCCGACCAGCGCGTCGCCGGGGCGTACCCCGAGGCGTTCACCACGCCGGTGCCGGTGGTGCCGGGCGAGGAGTACGTCGCGTCGTACACCGCGTACCTCGGCGAGTACCAGGCCACCGAGAACGTCTTCCCGGCGACGGTGGTCTACGCCCCGTTCGTCCTGCCCGCGCACGCGGGTGTCTACAGCTACGACGACGGGTTGCCCACTCAGACCTGGGGCAACAGTTACTACTGGGTCACCCCGGTGCTCCAGCCCTGAAGTATTTCTTCGGTTCACATTCATGAATGGGCGTGAGTATTAGCCCGCATGGAACATTGCGGATTTCCGTGGATTTGCGTTAACGTGCCTGGGAGCGCTCCCGGACACGTTGACGCAATTCAGGGACGTGAACAATGAAGCTTGTTTCCATTGCGGCTGTATTAGCCGTGGGCGCCGCCGTGGTTTTACCTTCCAATGCGGACGCGGCGACGTCGCTGTTCGTCGCGACCACCGGCAACGACAGCAACCCGGGTACGCAGGCGGCACCGTTGAAGACCGTCCAGAAGGCGGTCGATCGCGCCGGGCCCGGCGACACCATCTACCTGCGCGGCGGCACGTACGCGCCGAGCACGAACATCCAGATCCTGAAGAACGGCACGTCGAGCGCGCCGATCACCCTGCGCAGCTACAACAACGAGCGGGTGGTCATCGACGGCGAGAACATGCCGTACACGCCGGGCGCGGTCGGCTCCAGCATCCCGCGTGCGGACCGCGGCGCGATCCACATCGAGGGTGATCACTGGCGGCTGATCGGCCTGGAGATCGCACATGGGCCGTACGGCGTCTTCGGCCTGGACTCCAGCAACAACGTCTACGACCGGCTCGTCACGCGGGACAACTACGAGTCCGGGTTGCACCTCGTCCAGGCCTCGAGCAACAACCAGATCATCAACCTGGACAGTTACGGCAACCGCGACCCGCGCAAGAACGGCGAGAGCGCCGACGGCCTCGCCATCAAGGAGGGCGCGGGCAGTGGCAACGTCGTGCGCGGTGCCCGGCTGTGGAACAACTCCGACGACGGCCTGGACTTCTGGATGTTCTCGTCGCCGATCGTCGTGGAGAACAGCCTCGCGTGGGGCAACGGGTTCAACCGCTGGAACCTCCCGGACTTCGTCGGCGACGGCAACGGTTTCAAGCTGGGCGGCAACGGCGTGGCGGCGGACCACGCCGTCCGCAACTGCATGACGTGGGACAACGCCGCCAGCGGCTTCATCGACAACAACAACCCCGGCCGCCACAAGATCGAGAACAGCACCGCGTGGGACAACCCGAAGACCGGATTCCTCTTCAACCGGTCCTCCAGCACCCTCGCCAAGAACCTCGCCGTCGCCAACGGAACCAACTCCTCCCTCGGTTCCACCTCCACCGGCAGCGGCAACTCGTGGAACATCGGCGGCTCGTGGTCGTTCCAGAGCACGAACGCGGCCACCATCACCGGCCGGCGCAACGCCGACGGCTCCATTCCGTCGTCGAACTTCCTGCGTCCGAGCAACAATTCCGACGTGGGCGCCCGGTTCTAGGGCCACGCCACTGGCGGAATTCGACGAAATTCGACTGGTCACATTCGTGAACAACCGCTGTTCCGTGCTGCCGAATTCCTGGTGAAGGAGTCCGCGATGACCGAAAACCTCCGGATCACCCGCCGCACCCTGCTCGCGGGCACCGCGGGCGCCCTCGTCGCCGGGAATCTCGCCACCCCGGCCGGAGCCGCCGCCGGCCCGGACGGGTTCGCGAGCGTGAACGCGCTGGGACAGAACGGAACCACCGGGGGAGCGGGTGGCACCGTCGTCACCGCCACCACCTCCGAACAGTTCCTCGACTACATCGACACGGTCGGCACGCTGGTCATCCAGGTGTCCGGCACGATCACCATCTCCAGCAAGCAGGGCGTGCGCCCGAACAAGACGGTCGTCGGCCTCGGCACCTCCGCGGTGATCAACGGCGGTGGGCTGGACTTCTACCGCTCGTACAACGTGATCGTGCGCAACCTCCGCTTCACCAACGCCGAGGACGACGCCGTCAACATCGGCCAGAACTCCCACCACGTCTGGATCGACCACAACGAGTTCTCGGGAGCACTGGACGGGTCGGTCGACATCGTGCGCGGCGCCGAGTACGTGACCGTGTCCTGGAACTGGTTCCGCGGCACCGACAAGTCCATGCTGATCGGCCACTCCGACGGCGCGGCGGGCACCGACAAGGGTCACCTCAAGATCAGCATCCACCACAACTTCTTCGACGGCTCGCGGCAGCGGCACCCCCGCGTGCGGTTCGGCGAGCCCGTGCACGTCTACAACAACTACTTCCGCGCCAACGAACTGTACGGCGTGGCGTCCACAATGGACGCAGGCGTGCTGGTGGAGGGCAACTACTTCGAGAACGTGCCCCACCCGATCCTCGTCGGTTACGGCGACAGCGGCCCCGGACGCGTCGTCCAGCGCAACAACGTCTTCGCAGGCTCGGGCGTCCCGCAGACCGCGGGCACGGTCCAGGAACCGCGCACCTTCTACCCGTACACCCTCGACAACGCCGCCGACGTGCCCCGCATCGTCCGCGCGGGCGCCGGCGTCGGCAAGAGCTGAGGAGAAGCGCATGCGCCACAAGCTCAGGCTCGCCGCGGCGGCGGGCAGTCTCACACTGGTCGCGACCCTGGCCGCGTTCCCGGCGGCCTCGGCGGCGACGCTGCTCGCCGACGACTTCGGTGACGGCGACGCGAGCGGCTGGAGCACCAACGGCGGCACCTGGACGGTCACCGCGGGCGCCTTCCAGCAGGCGGGCACGAGCACGGACGCCAAAGCGCTGGCGGGGTCGGGCTGGACGGACCAGGCGGTGCAGGCTCGGGTGCGGCCGATCGCGTTCAACGGCACGAACCGGCACGCGGCCGTGCTCGCCAGAGCACAGAGCACCAGCAACTACTACTACCTGGCGGTGACGAACGCCGGCACGGTCGTGCTGGGCAAGCGGGTAGGTGGCGGCTTCACCCCGCTCGCCACCGCACCCGCGAGCGTGCCCACCGGCACCTGGGCGACCCTGCGACTGGAGGCGTTCGGCACGACGCTGCGCGGCTTCCTCGACAACGTCCAGGTCGTCACCGCGACCGACAGCACCTTCGGCAACGGCCGCGCCGGCGTGTCCACCCACTACACCGGCGCGGCCTTCGACGACGTGCTGGTGACCGACACACCCGGCACCGGCACACCGCCGACCACGACGACGACCACACCGCCGACACCCGGCACCTGCACCGCCACCGGCGCGCCGGTCGGGTTCGCGTCGGTCACCGCCTGGGGCCAGAACGGCACCACCGGCGGTGCGGGCGGTCCGACGATCGAGGCCGACACGGCAGCCGAGGTGCTGAGCGCGATCGGCCGGACAGGGCCGCTGACCCTCTGTGTGCGCGGCGTGATCGCGTTGCCGGCCGGCATGCACAACGTGGCGTCCGACAAGACGATCGTGGGCATCGGCGCGAACTCCGGCTTCACCGGAGGTGGCCTGAACATCGGTCTGCCGATCGACGACGCCGTCACCGCGCCACCGCCGGCCGCCGTGCGCAACGTGATCATCCGCAACCTGGTGTTCCGCGACTGGTCCGACGACGCGATCAACGTGCAGATGTTCTCCCACCACGTCTGGATCGACCACAACGACCTGTCGAGCGGCTACGACGGTGCCGTCGACATCAAACGCGGCTCCAGCTACATCACCGTCTCCTGGAACCACACCCACCACCACACGAAGAACATGCTGCTGGGCCACGACGACAAGAACGGCGCCCAGGACATCGGCCGGTTGAAGGTGACCTACCACCACAACTGGTTCGACCAGACGCCACAGCGCAACCCGCGGGTCCGTTTCGGCGAACCGGTGCACCTGTTCAACAACTACTACCTCCACAACACCGACGTGGGCGTCGCATGCCAGGCGAACTCGGGTTGCGTGGTCGAGGGCAACCACTTCGAGAACGTCGAGGAGCCGGTGAGCAACCACTACGCGGGACCGGCCGGCCGATGCGTGGCCAGGAACAACCTCTTCACCGGCGAGTCCGGCCAACCCGACTGCAGCGGCACCGTGGAGGAACCGCGCACCTACTACAACTACGTGCTCGACGACCCCGCCACGGTGAAGGCGGCGGTCATGGCCGGTGCGGGAGTGGGCAAGATCGGCTCCTGACCCCAGGACGCGTTTACACTCCTCCGCCATGTCCGTCCTGTTGCGACTGCACGGCGTGCGTCCGGCCGAGGTGTCGGCTCGCTGCTCGGCGGCCGCCGAGCTGATGGCGTGCCTGCACGTGCTGGCGGAACCGGGGCACCATCCGGATCGAGGTGCGTGGGCGCGCCGGGTGCTCGCCGACCTGCCCGAACCGGCGGCGGCGGACCTCGTCGCGTTCGCGCCACTGTGGGCCCGGTTCCGCACCCGGCTGCTGCTCCCGCTGACGCCGGGTGGTGCCGGGGATCTGGACGCCGAGCTCGCCCAGATCTCCGGACTGGACCTCGGCGTGTTCATCCAGCTGGCCGGGATGGCGATCTTCGGTCTCCGGCAGAACTTCGGCTGGCCGTTGGACGACGCCGCCAGCGCGCAGGCCTTCGTCCGGGCCTGCGCCGAGCGGTCCACGCGGCGCGGTGTGCTGGCCGCCGAGCTGGTGGCTGATCCGGAACGGTTCCGCGTGCGGTTGCTCGGGCTGCTGCACGTGGCGTCGGAGACGTTCTTCGGCGTGCTGTGGCGTCGCCTCCGGCCCGCGTTGGAGCGGTCGGCCGAGCGGGTCGAGGCGTCGTTGCGCACAGAGCCGCTGCCGCTGGTCGTGGGGTCGCTCGCGCCGAACTCCGTCATCGACGTCGCCGCGCACACCGTCGAGTTCAGCAAGCTCCAGCAGGCGGCGGAGACGGTGCGCGGACGCGGACTGGTGCTCGTGCCGTCCCACTTCGGGCATCCCCATCTGCTGGTCAAGGCCGACAAGGTGAAGGGCTGGCCGCCGCAGCAGCAGCCACCGGTCGTCGTCCAGTACCCGGCCGAACAGCACGGGCCGAGGGGAGCGGACACCCTCGACAAGATCCGGGAACGGATGCTCGTGCTCACCGACGCCGGCCGGTTGGAGATCTGCCGCCACCTGATCAACGAGGAGTGCACCACCACCGAACTGGCCTGGCGGACCGGGATGACGCAGCCCCAGGTGTCCCGGCACCTGCGGCGCCTGCGCGAGGCGGGCCTGGTCGTGTCCGCGCGGCACGGGCGCACCGTCCAGCACCGCATCCAGACCAGCAGGCTCTACGGAATCGGCTACGACCTGGTCGCCGGCATCGTCGGCTGAAGCGGCCGAGCCGGCTGACCATTACCGCACCCGCGGTAACTCCGGGCGCTCCCGGACGGGGACGGACGCATACTTGGCGCCACTCGCCGCCCGACGTCCCCAGGAGTGCCGATGAAGACGCTTCGCCAGCTGCTCGCCGCAGCACTCGCGGTGTCCACAGTGGCCGGATGCGCCGCACAGGCCACTGTGGACACGACCACCCCTCGCCGCGGCGGGGAACTGGTGATCGCGAGCATGCCCACCGCGCTGGATCCCGTGTACTCGACGCTGCGGAGCAACTGGCTGGCCGCCGCGACGATGTGCGAGGGGCTCTGGGAGAACGACGCCCGCATGGGGGTGCACAACGGCCTGGCAGAGAGCTACCACTACGACGGCGCCACCACTTACACGGTCCGGCTGCGCGGAGGACTCACCTTCCACGACGGCCAGCCGTTGCGGGCCGAAGACGTCGCCGCGTCGCTCCGCCGGTACGCGGGCAGCAGCCCTGGCGCGACGTTCGGCAAGATCCTCGACCAGGTCTCCGCTGCCGACGACCTGACGGTGGTCATCAAGCTCAAGCAGCCCAGCTCCGCGGTTCCCGCGCTGCTGTCCACCCCGGACACCGCCGCCTACGTCATGCCCGCGTCGCTCGTGACCGGCGTGCCGTCGAACAAACCCCTGCCGCGCATCGTCTGCACCGGACCGTACCAGCTGCGCGAGTTCGTCCCGGACCGTCAGGTGATCCTCGACCGCTTCGACGGGTACCAGCCCCGCGCCGAACCGCCGGACGGGGCCAGCGGCGCGAAGACCGCCTACGCCGACCGCGTCAAGTTCGTCCCCTACAACGAGTCCAACGTCCTCAACCAGCTCAGGACCGACGCCGTCGACATCGCTCTGTCTGGCCCGCTCATGGACCAGCTGCCGAGCTACCGGCGGGACGACAAGTTGACCCCGGTCGTCGTGCCGGGCGGCCAGTTCCGGCTCGTGCAGTTCAACCTCAAACAGGGGCCCGCGACGAACCTCGAGCTGCGCCAGGCCGTTCAGCGCGCGCTCGACCCGAAGCAGATCGCGCTGCAGAGCCTCGGCTCGACCGAGAGCTTCGTCGACGACCCCAGCATGTTCCTGGAGACCTCCCCGTGGCATTCGACCGCGGGCGGCGAGGTCTACCGGGCGGCACCGGACGTCGAGGGCGCCCGCAAGGCTTTGGCCGAGGCGGGCTACGACGGCACGCCGTTGCGGGTGCTGTACCGGCCCAGCCGCGACCCGCACGCCGAACTGGTCCGCCAGCAGCTCGCCGCCGCGGGGATCAACGTCACCCTGCAGGCCACCGACGAGACCAGCTTCACCTCCCGCCGTGCCGATCCGGCGCAGTGGGACCTGTTCCTCGCCACCGGTACCAGCTACTCGGATCCGTTGACGGTGGTGTTCCTCAGCTCGGGTTTCCCCGGCTGGTGGAACACCCCGGCGAAGAACGCGCTGATGAACCGCATCCTCTCCGGCGCCGACCAGGCCGCCCGGCAGGCCGCGTGGACGCAGCTGCAGGAGCTCGTCTGGACCGACCTCCCGTTCGTGAAACTCGGCTTCGAGGGAAACCTCGCCGTCACCAGCACGCGCATCGGCGGGTTCGCGCCGGCGCTCGGCACGGTCCGCGGCTTCTACAACGTCTGGCTCGCGCGCTGAAGAGCTGCCATGAACGGCGCTTTCGTGGACCTCAGGTCCACGAAAGCGCCGTTCATGGCCAGCGATTGGGGCACGCGGCCCGGCACCTCCTCGTAGAAGGAAAAAATCATGCTGCGACAACGTTTCTCAGCTCTGTTGCGCGACCGGACGGCGATGGCGGGGGCGGCGCTGCTCGGACTGATGATCGCCCTCGCCGTGCTGGCCCCGCTGCTCGGCGGCGACCCCTACCGGGTCGATCCCACCAGCACGTTGCGCCCGCCCAGCGCCAGCCACTGGTTCGGCACCGACGAGAAGGGCCGGGATCTGTGGACGATGGTGGTCCACGGCGCCCGCACGTCACTGGCCATCGGCGCCGTCGCCACGGCGCTCGCCGTCCTGACCGGCTACCTGCTCGGTGTCCTTTGTGGATACTTCCGCTGGGTCGACGCGGTGGTGATGCGGGTGGTGGACGGCCTGATGTCGTTCCCCTCGATCGTGCTGGTGATCAGCCTCGTCGGGGTGCTCGGTGACGGCGTCGCCACGATGGTCACCGGACTCACGGTCGTGCTGATCCCGATGGTCACCCGAGTCGTGCGCGGTGCCGCGCTCGCGGTGAAGGCGATGCCGATGGTGGAGTCGGCGACCTCGCTGGGCTCCCGGACGAGCTGGGTGCTGCTCCGCTACGTCGCCCCGGAAGCGCTGTCGGTGACGATCGTGCAGGCCACGCTGGCGTTCTCGATGACCGTGCTGTCCGTGGCGGCGCTCAGCTTCCTCGGCATCGGACTTCCTCCCGACGTGCCGAGCTGGGGCACCAGCCTGTCGGCCGCCCAGCAGTACTTCTACTCGGCCTGGTGGATCGGGGTGTTCCCGGGCCTCGCCATCGTGACGACCGTGCTCGGGCTCGTGCTGCTCGGCGACGGCCTCCGCGACGTGTTCGACCCCCGGTCGGCGAGGAAGTGAGAACCCCGTGACCAACTACCTGTTCAAGCGCCTCGGCGCGCTTCTGCCCACCGTCGCCGTCCCGATGGTGCTCCTGTTCGTCATGCTGCGGCTGGCCCCCGGTGACCCGGCGGCCGCCATCGCGGGCGATGCCGCCACCACGGAGGAGATCGCGGACGTCCGCACCCGGCTCGGCCTGGACGCCTCGCTGTGGCAACAGTTCCTCACCTGGCTCGGCCGGGTGGTGCGGCTCGACTTCGGCGACTCGCTGTTCGCCGGACAGCGGGTGTCCGGCCTGGTGTTCGAGCACGCGCTGGTCACGCTGCAGCTCACCGTGTTCGCGCTCGCCGTTGCGGTGCTGATCGGCCCGGCGCTCGGCATCGCGGCGGGCACCCGCAGGCACGGTCTCCTCGACCGGCTGCTGGTCTTCGGGTCGTCGATCGGCATCGCGCTGCCCAGTTTCTGGCTCGCGGTCCTGCTGATCGCGGTGTTCGGGGTGGTGTGGCAGGTCTTCCCGGTCGCGGGGTACGTCTCGTTCACCGAGGACCCGGTGCTGTTCCTGCACCACCTGGCGTTGCCGGCGATCTCGCTGGGCCTGCTGGAGGCGGCCACCCTGTTCCGCTACAGCCGGGCGGGAGTGCTCGACTCGCTGCACCAGCCGTTCGTGACCACCGCGCGTTCGATGGGACTGCCAGAAGGCACGGTGATCCGGAAGTACGTCTTCCGCGCGGCCGTGGTGCCGATGGTGACCGTCGTCGGCCTGACCACCGGCTCGCTGATGGGCGGGGCCGTGGTCACCGAGTCCATCTTCTCCATCCCCGGCCTGGGCCAGCTCCTGCTGACGGCGGTGCAACGCAGGGACTACCCGGTCATCGAAGGCTGCATCTTCTTCATCGCCGTGGTCTACGTCCTGCTCAACCTGATGATCGACCTGCTCTATTCGCTGCTCGACCCGCGCATCCGCTACTGAGGAGTCCGCGTGCACACCACAACTGAGCCAGTACTGCGCGTCCGCGGGCTCTCCGCGCGCGTCGGCGATCTCCGGCTGGTGCGGGAGGTCGGCTTCGAAGTCCATCGTGGACGGACACTCGCCGTCGTCGGCGAGTCCGGATCGGGCAAGAGCATCACCGCCGCCGCGGTCATGGGCATCCTGCCGCCGCAGATCAAGGCGGAAGGTTCGGTGTTCTTCGACGGAACGGAGCTGCTCGGCGAGCCGGCGAGACGACGCCGTGCCCGCGGGGGAGCGGAGATCGGTTACGTGTTCCAGGAACCGATGAGCGCCCTGCACCCGTTGCTGCGCATCGGCACCCAGATGATCCGCCCACTGCGCCACCACCTCGGTCTCACCCGCCGCGAGGCCCGCGACCGGGCCCTCGACCTGCTGGACCAGGTCGGGCTGGGCCGGGAGCGGAAGCTGCTCGACGGCTACGTGCACGAGCTGTCCGGCGGCATGCGCCAGCGCGTCATGATCGCCATGGCGATCTCGTGCGGCCCCCGGTTGCTGCTGGCCGACGAACCGACGACGGCACTCGATCCCACCGTGCAGCAACAGATCCTGCGACTGCTCGTGCGGTTGCGCGAGGAGCTCGACCTCGCCCTCGTGCTGATCAGCCACGACCTCGGGCTGGCCGCCCGCTACAGCGACGAGGTGCTGGTGATGTACGACGGCAGGGTCGTCGAACAGGGTCCCACCGCGCGGATCATCGAACAACCGGAGCAGCCCTACACCCGCGCGCTGATCGACGCGGCGCCCCGGCTCGGCCGTCGCCTCGACCGGCTGCCCACGATCGACCGAGCGGTGCTCGACCAGACCCGCGCACTGGCAGGAGGGGCGTGATGGACGTGGTGCTGGACATCGACGGCGTGGGCAAGGACTTCTCCGCCGGCCCGTTCTTCGCCCGCCGCCGCACGGCCGCCGTCACGTCGGTGAGCCTGCGCGTGCACACCGGTGAGACGGTCGGCCTGGTGGGGGAGTCGGGCAGCGGCAAGTCGACGCTCGGCCGCATGGCCGTCGGCCTGCTGACCCCGGACCGCGGCCGGGTGACGGTGCAGGGGCAACCCCTCGCTTCGTTGACACCGGAGAAGATGCGCTCGTTCCGGCGGACGATGCAGATGGTCTTCCAGGACTCGTCCAACTCGCTCAACCCCCGGATGACCCTGGAGGACCTGCTCGTCGAACCGTTCCGGGCGCAGGACCTGCACACCCGCGCCGAACGACGGCGCCGCGCGGCCGCGCTCGCCGACGAGGTCGGACTCGCCAGATCCGGTCTCGTCCGGCTGCCGCACGAGTTCTCCGGCGGCCAGCGGCAACGCATCTCGATCGCCAGGGCGCTGGCGCTCGAACCGGACCTCCTCGTCGCCGACGAACCCGTCTCCGCCCTCGACGTCTCGGTCCAGGCGCAGATCCTGAACCTCTTCAAGGACATCCAGCAGGCGCGGAACTTCGCGATGCTGTTCGTCTCCCACGACATGGCGGTGGTCGAGTTCATCAGCGACCAGGTCGCCGTGATGCGGGCAGGGGCGCTGGTCGAGTTCGGCAGCCGCGACGACGTCTTCGACTCCCCTCAACAGCCCTACACCCGAACCCTGCTCGACGCCGCACCTTCCCTGTGACGGCACCGAAGAAAGGATCCGCATGACCGTCGTCGCGGCCACCGTCACCGGCCCGCACCCCGACACCCCAGGTTCCCGCGCGGTCGTGCTGGAGCCGTACGGCACCGATCGGATGGCGCGGTACGACTACGTCCAGGAGGAGTACCTCGTGTCCGGCACGGCTGCCGGAACCCCCTACGGCACCAGGATCCTGATCCGCCGCCCGGCTGATCCCGCACGCTGCAGCGGCACGATGATCGCCGAGGCCAGCCACATCTGGGGCGGCACCTCGGTGTGGCGCGCGATCAACCGGTTCGTCATGCGGGGCAACCACGTCTGGGTCGAGATCGACTCCCAGGCCCCCTCGGCGATGGGGCTGGTCGCGGGCGCCGACCCGGACCGGTACCGGTCGTTCAGGTTCGCGGAAAGCCCGCTCTCCCAGCAGTTCGCCGCCACCATCCCGTTCTCGCCGGACGCGGACTACGCCGAGGTCGTGGCGGAGTACGACAGGTTCATGCGGCGGTGGTGGGACGCGACACCGCAGTCGCCGGAGATCCTCGCCCAGGTCTCCGCGGCACTGCGGGAAGGCCTGCCCGGCAGCGGGATCAAGGCGCGGAAGGTGTTCCTCGGCGGCATCTCCCAGACCGGCGGGGTCGTGCGCGAGTTCATCCGCCACCACCACGACCGGCTGCGGCTGCCCGCAGGCGCCCCGGCCTTCGACGGCTATCTGCCGGGAGCCTCCGGCGGGCCGGCTCTGCCCGACGTCGACGTGCCCGTCATCGAGGTGCTCGGCGAGGCCGAGTTCCAGAGCGTCCGCCGGCGGTGCGGAGTCGGCGGGCAGGTGCGCGGGTTGAGCCACCGCCGTGCCGACAGCGCGACGTTCCGGCTGTACGAGGTCGCCGGCATGGCGCACCGGGAGACCCGCGAGATGTCGGCGGCCGACCGCGACCGGCTCGCCCGGTGCCCGCTCCCGGCCGGTGCCCGCTGGAGCACCTTCCCGAACAGCCACGTCCACCACGCGTTGTGGCAGGCGCTGCTGGACTGGTCGGACACCGGACGGGCGCCCGCGCCCAGCATGGTCCTCGCCACCGAAGGGGACACCGACGAGATCCGGCGCGACGAGCACGGCAACGCGCTCGGCGGCTGGCGGACCACCCACGTCGACGTGCCCACGTCCACCCTGACCGCCGCGACGCCGCTCGGGCGCCCCAGTTGGTACCACGGCAACGAGATGCCCTTCGATCCCAGCACGTTCGAGCAGTTGTACGGCAACGTCGAGCGGTGGCAACGGAAAGTCGCCGACCGGCTGGAGCAGTACCTGCGGGAGCAGACCTACCTGCCGATCGACGCCGAGGAGCTGCGCCGCTGATTCCCTTCCGCCAGCACGGTTTCCGCCGGGATCTCACCCGTGCCGCGGCGCACGACGACGCTGGGCAGCGTCACGGTGCGCGGGGCGCCGGCCGGGTCGCCGATCCTCTCGACGGCGAGCTTCGCCGCCTGCCGGCCGACCTCCTGCGGGTCGCGGACGACGGCGGACACCCCGAGGCCGACCGACAGGTCGTGCTCGTCCAGCGCGATGAACGCGTACCGCCGGTCGTTCGCGATGCGGTCGAGCAGCACGCCGGTGCTGATGCCGAGGTTGAGCGCGAGCACCGCGGTCGGTGGCGAGTCCAGCGCCATCAGCCTCTCGATCGCGGCACGTGCTTGTGCGGACGTCGTCAGGTTCGCGACCACGAGGGACGAGTCGTGCCCGGCGAGGCCCGCGTGGAAACCGGCGAGCCGCTGCCGGGTCCGGAAGGAGTCCGAACGACCGGCCAGCGCGGCGATCCGCGTGTGCCCCAGGTCCACGAGACCCGTCACCGCCTCCGCCACGGCCCGGTCGTCGTCGGTCATCACGACGTCGGCGGCGAGGTCGTTGGCGGGGCGGCCGACGAGCACCACCGGTGTGCCGAACAGGTTCTCGGCGGAGAGGAACCCGCGCTCGTCGCCGTCCGGCATCATCATGAGCGCGCTGACCCGGTGGTCGATCATCGCCCGCGCCAGCTCGGGTTCCCTGGCCGGATCGTCCTCCGTGGAGCCGATGAGCAGCTGCAGCCCGGCCCGGCGGAGCTCCTGCTCGGCGCCCGCTGCGACACCCGCCTGGAACACGTTGGTGAAGCCGGCGGTGACCAGACCGACGGCCCCCGCCGGACGTCCCTGCCGCAGGTCGCGCGCCATCGGGTTGGGGGAGTAGCCGAGCCGTTGGACGGCTTCCATCACCCGCTGCCGTGTCTCCGGTACGACCCGTGGTGAGTTCTGCAGGACACGCGTCACCGTCGCGGTGCTGACCCCGGCCGCGTGCGCCACCTCGCGCAACGTCACCCGTTGGCGGTCGATCTCGTTCAACAGCTTTCCTCCCGCGCGGTACTCGTGTACGTACCGAATGTAAACGTTGACACGGCCGCCCGTCCATGCGCACAATCCGCCATGTTGACGTTTACATGCAGGTAACGGAGATGAGAAATGCGCGTGCGGTTACTCAAGATCATCGCGGCGGCCGCCTCCGCCGTGATCGTTCTGGCGGGCTGTCAAGCGTCCGGCGGCGGTAACTCGAACCCGAAGGTGCTCACCTACTGGGCCTCGCAGCAGTCACCGAGCCTCGACCGGGACAAGCAGATCCTGGAACCGGAGCTGCGCCGGTTCACCGAGCGCACCGGTATCAAGGTCGAGCTGGAGGTGATCCCGTTCACCGACCTCCTCAAGCGCATCCTCACCGCGACCACCAGCGGAAAGGGGCCGGACGTGCTGAACCTCGGCAACACCTGGACGCCGTCGCTGCAGGCCACCGGCGCGCTGGTGGAGTGGGACGACGCGATGATGGCCAAGATCGGCGGCGCGGACCGGTTCGAGCGGGTCTCGCTGGCGACGACGGGCGCCGAGGGGACCACACCGGTGGCCGTTCCGCTCTACACCAAGGTGTTCCAGCTCTACTACAACAAGAAGCTCTTCGCAGCCGCCGGCGTGAGCAAGCCACCCGCCACCTGGACCGAACTCGTCGACATCGGCAAGAAGCTCACGAGGGACACCAACGGTGACGGCAAGCCGGACCAGTGGGGACTGGGTCTGCGCGGTCAGGCGTACACCACGGCCGTCCACTACGCGTACATCCTCGGCTCGGCCCGCGGCGCGGACTTCTTCCCCGGCGGCAAGCCCGCGTTCGACTCGGCGCAGGCCGTCGCCGGGATCGAGCAGTACCTGTCGTGGATGGGCCAGGACAGGATCGTGAACCCGTCGGACGCGGAGAACGCCGACTGGGCCGACGTCTACGAGGCCTTCGCGAAGGACCAGATCGGGATGATGCTGGTGCAGACGCTGGGACAGACGCTCAAGGACTACGGCCTCGGCACGGATCGTTACGGCGTGGCGCCCGTGCCGACGCACACGGCGGGCGGCAAGGAGGTGGCGTCGTTCCTCGGCGGGACGAACGTGGCGATCTTCAAGCAGACCGACAACCTGGACGGCGCCACCGAACTGGTGCGGTTCCTGACCAGCGTCGGCGAACAGACCGTGCTCAACACCGCCTACGGCACCATCCCGCCGATCAAGGACGCGGGGGAGGAGGCGTTCGCGACCGAGGAGTCGCAGGTCGCCCGCCAGACCATCACCGACCGCGCCGTCCCGCTGCCGCGCGTCGCGCAGGAGGCGCAGTTCGAGACGCTGGTGGGCAACTCCGTCGCGACCTGGCTCGCCGACACCGCGACCGGGAAGCAGCCGAGCGCCGAGCAGATCCGGTCCGGGCTCAAGGCGCTGGCGGACAGGGTGGCGTCGGGCGGATGAGCACCCAGACCCTGGCGAGGACGGTCGACGAGCCGCCGGTGCGGCCCGCTCGCGCGAAACGGACGTGGAGCCCGTACTTCTTCCTGCTGCCCGCGCTGGTGCTGGAGCTGGCCGTCCACTTCGGACCGATGCTGGCGGGGCTGCTGATGAGCACGCTGAAGCTCACCCAGTACCAGCTGGCGCGCTGGTGGGAGGCGCCGTGGACGGGGTTCGGCAACTTCGAGGTCGTGCTCGACGTCGACCAGCCGGTGGGCGCGTCGCTGCTCAGCTCCTTCCTGGTCACGCTGTGCTTCACGCTGATCGTGATCGCGGCGTCGTGGCTCATGGGTACGGCCGCGGCGGTGTCGCTGCAGAACACCACGGTGGGGCGGGGCGTGCTGCGCACCCTGTTCCTCGTCCCGTACGCGCTGCCGGCGTTCGCCGCCGTGATCACCTGGCGGTTCCTGTTCCAGCGCGACAACGGCATGCTCAACCACGTCCTGGTCGACCAGCTGGGCGTGCTGAACGAGAAGGCGTTCTTCCTGTTGGGCTCCAACGCGTTCTGGGCGCAGTGCGTGGTGGCGATCTGGCGGCTGTGGCCGTTCGCCTTCCTGATGCTGATGGCCGGACTGCAGTCGATTCCGGCCGAGCTCTACGAGGCGGGCACGCTCGACGGGGCCGGGCCGTGGCGCCAGTTCCGCGAGATCACCTTCCCGCTGCTCGCCCCGGTGAACCAGGTCCTGGTCCTGGTGATGTTCCTGTGGACGTTCAAGGAGTTCGAGACGCCGTTCGTGCTGTTCGGCGGCAGCGCGCCGGAGGAGGCCCGGCTGATCAACGTCGAGATCTACCAGAACTCGTTCGTGACGTGGAACTTCGGCCTCGGTGCCGCGATGAGCGCGGTGCTGCTGCTGTTCCTGTTGCTGGTGACCGGTGTCTACCTGCTCGCGACGAGGAGGAAAGTCCATGAGGCATGAGACCTCCGGCTACCGGCTCTTCCGCCGGAGCACCCTGACCCTGCTGACGGTGTTCGTCTGCGCCCCGCTGTTCGTGATGGTGAGCACCGCGCTCAAACCGCTCGACCAGGTGCAGAGCGACTTCAGCTGGCTGCCGTCGGAGCCGACGCTCGCGCCGTTCGTCGACATGTGGTCCACGGTGCCGCTCGCCGAGTACTTCGCCAACTCGATCATCGTCGCCGGCGCGGCCACCGTGCTGTCGGTGGCGGTCGCGATCCTCGCCGCGTACGCGATCAGCCGGTGGAAGTTCCGGGGACGCGAGGCGTTCCGGCTGGCCGTGCTCTCCACGCAGATGTTCCCCGGCATCCTCTTCCTGCTGCCGCTGTTCCTGCTGTTCGTGCTCGTGGACCGGTACACGGGTCTCGGTCTGGTCGGCAGCCGCACCGGGCTGACGATCACGTACCTGACGTTCTCGCTGCCGTTCGCGATCTGGATGCTGGTCGGCTACTTCCAGACGATCCCGCGCGAGCTCGACGAGGCCGCGAAGATCGACGGAGCGGGACCGCTGCGGCTGCTGGTCAGCATCCTCGTGCCGGCCGCCCGGCCCGCCATCGTCGCGGTCTCCATCTTCTCGTTCATGGTGGCCTGGGGCGAGGTCCTGTTCGCCTCCGTGCTCACCGACGAGAAGACCCGCACCGTCGCGGTGGGCCTGCAGGCCTACGCGAGCGAGTCCAACGTGTACTGGAACCAGGTGATGGCCGCCTCGCTCGTCGTGTCCGCGCCGATCGTCGTGGGATTCCTGGTGTTGCAACGACACATCGTCTCCGGAATGACCGCGGGAGCCGTCAAGTGAGCCTGACCGACGGAAGGCTGGGCGCTCGCCCGTCTCGAGCGCTGGTGGACCACGTCAACGCCGTGGAGCTGTCCGACGAACTGGACGCCGTGCACGAGTTCGTGCTCATCGACCTGGCACACGCGCTCATGCTCACCCAGCAGAACATCTTCGATCGCCGGCGAGGCAGGTCACTCGTGGCGGCGTTGCTCAAACTGCTCGACCACGAGCCGAAGGACCTGCTGGCCGGCGACCCGGAGATCGGCACGATCACGTTGCAGCTCGAGCGCTACCTGGAGGAGGAGTGCGGCCCGGCCGGACTCGACATCCAGCGCGCCCGCAGCCGCATCGACCAGAAGGCGACCGGCGTCCGCATGGCGGACCGGCGGGCGTTGCTGGAGCTCATGACCGAGACGCTGGGGCTGGCGCGGACGTTGCTGGCCGCCGCCGACTCCTACGACGAGGTGATCGCCCCCGGCTACACCCACCTGCAGCACGCCCAGCCGACCTCGCTGGGCCACTACTTCAACGCTCAGTACTGGTCGGTGTCGCGGAACCTGACCCGGATGATCCAGGTCTTCGAGCGGATCAACGAGTGTCCGCTGGGGGGCGCCGCGCACAGCGGGACCGCGTGGCCGATCGACCGGGCCGCCACCGCCGCGTACCTGGGGTTCGCCCGCCCGGTCCGCAACGCGCGCGACGCCGGACTGTCCTCAATGGACACCACTGCCGAGCTGGCGGCCACGCTGGGCCTGACGCTGGCGGGACTCAGCAGGTGCGCGTCCGATCTCTACTACTGGTCGTCGTCGGAGATCGGGATGGTGAAACTGCACCCGTCGCTGTGCGGGACGTCGAGCATGATGCCCCAGAAGAGGAACCCGATCGTCCTCGAACGCATCCGAGGGCTCGCGGGTGACGCTGCCGGCTGGGGCGCGAGCAGACTGGGGCTACTGCACTTCGCCACGTCCACCGACGCCGACCAGGGATATGTCCACCACCGCGTTCCCGGGTACTGCAGGGAGACCGCGGGCGCCGTCGCCCTGCTCCGGGAGGTGCTGGCCACGCTGGAGATCGACGCGGACCTGCTCGAGTCGTCGGCCGTGCGGCAGTGGGCCACGGCGAGTGCGCTGGCCGACGACCTCGTGGACGTCCACGACATGTCCTTCCGCGCCGCACACGAGCTCGTCGCCCGGTTCATCGCCGCGCACGAGGCGGCAGGTGAACCGGACGGGACCGTGCGACCCGAACTCGCCGAGGGACCGTTGCGGGACTACTCGCCCGCACGACTGGCGGCCGTGCTGGACGCGCGGTCCTTCGTGGAGAGCAGGACCAGCGCGGGAGGCACGTCGGCCGCGCGGAGGCGGGAACTCGCCGTCGAGGCCGCGGACGACCTCAAGGCGCATCAGGACACCGTGGAGAGCCTGACGAGCGGAGTGGATCACGCGGTGGCGCGGCTGCTGTCCGATGCCAGGACGCTGGTGGATCGCAAGGCGTGGTGAACTCCGGCGGGACCGGTCACAGCAGTGCCGGCGCCCGGAACTCCCCGAGACCTGAGGACTGGTCGCGGTCGAACCAGTAGCGGCGCGGCTCGGTGAGGATGACGTCGACGGTGACGGCGAGGATCCCCGGGATCGCCGCGAGCTCGTCGTCGATGAACGCGGCCAGGGCGGGGCGGTCGGCGACCAGACCGACGCACAGCACCGAGAAGTCGCTCGCGACGTGGGCGCTGACCCTGGTCTGGGGCAGGCGGTCCAGGTGCCGCATGACGTCGGGCGTCGCGCCGGGGGAGACCCGCAGGCGCAGCACGAAGGGGGTGCGGAAACCGAGCCATTCGGACACCACCTCGAGCCGTGGCCGGACCCACCGCTCGTCCAGGACCCGGCGGACGACGCGGTGCGCGGTCGAGGTGGGCAGGCCGGCTGCGCGGCCGATGCTCGCGGCGGACGCCCGGCCGTCCTGGATCAGCTGCGTGACCACGGTGCGTTCGGTGTCGCCGAGGGGTTTGGCGGTCGCGGTCGCGGTGCCTTCTGGCTGCGCGCCGGTCAGCGTCAGCAAGCCGGCGCGTTCGGACTCGGTCAGGAACTGCGGGTCCCAGGTGGCGCCCCGGCGCAGCGTGCTCAGCGCGGGCAGCGCGTTCACGCGGCGGACGCCGGGAACGGAGAACAGGCGGTCGATCGCCTCGCTGGTGGCCGACTCCGACGGGGCGTGCACCACGGCGTAGAGCGGGTAGCCGCCGGAGATCTGTGCCAGCACCTGCAGGTGCGGCACGGTGCGGAGCCGGTCGAGCACCGCCAGCGGGGTCTCGCCGGTGATGTCCAGGAACACGTGCACCGGCATCGCGGTGGAGTGCAGGCCCCAGTCGGTCTGCCCGATCACGCGGATCATCCGGGCCGTGGACAGGCGGTCGAAGCGGCGTTTGAGCGTGCTCGCGTCGGCACCCAGGATTCCCCCGATGTCGTCCCAGGTGGCGCGCGGCGCCAGGTGCAGTGCGCCGATGAGACGCCGGTCCAGCTCGTCGAGCTGAGGGGGTGCCATGACTGCCGCCTTCGATGCCAGTAAATACCGAATCTGTGGCCGCACTCTAGCAAATCGCTCACTCTGGTGTCATTCTTTGCCGCAACATCCCCCACCTGTACGGCGAGGTACCGATGAGCACCGCCGCGACCGAACCACAGTCGAAAGTCCTGCGCGCCGCGTTCCGCGGCGTCGCCGCCATCGAGAGGACCGGCAACCGACTGCCCAACCCGTTCTGGCTGTTCTGGCTGTTCGCGGCCTGTGTGGCCGTGCTCAGCGCGGTCCTCGCGGCGATGCACGTCAGCGCGGTGAACCCGGCGACGCACAAGGTCGTCGAGGTGAGCAGCCTGCTCAGCAAGGACGGGCTCACGCTGGTCGTCGCGGGCGCCGTGGAAAGCTTCGCGAGCTTCCCGCCGCTGGCCACGATCCTCACCGTGATGCTGGGGATCGGCGTCGCCGAACGCAGCGGGCTGCTCTCGACGATGCTGCGGCGCATGGTCGCGCGGGTGCCGGCCCGGTACCTGACCTTCGCGCTGTCGATGACGGCGATGGTCAGTCACGTGGTCGGCGACGCCGCCTACATCACGCTGATCCCGTTGGGCGCGCTGATCTTCCGTGCGGCAGGCCGCAGTCCCGTGCTGGGCTGCATCGTCGCCTACGTCTCGATCTCCGCCGGCTATGACGCCTCGCCGTCGCTGACCAAGACCGACGTGCTGCTGTCGTCGATCACGACCGCCGCGGCCCGCACGATCGACCGCGACTACGTCGTGACCCCGGTGGCCAACTACTTCTTCGGGCTCGCCTCGTCGGTGCTCATCGCGGCCGTGATCACGATCGTCGTCGAGAAGGTGCTCGCGAAGCGCTCCGACCTGGAAGCCGACGAGCCGGACGCGGAACTCGACGCCACCGAGCTCGGCGCGATGACGGTGAGCCCGCTGCAGCGCCGCGCGTTGCGGGTGACCGGCCTGGTGGCGCTGGTTTTCCTCGCCGCACTGGTGGTGGCCATGATTCCGGCGTCATCCCCGTTGCGCGGCGAGAACGGCGGCATCGTCAACTCGCCGCTGATCTCCGGGATAGCGCTCGTGCTCGGCGTGTTCTTCGCCGTGCTCGGTACCGTCTACGGCCGCATGACCGGGACGTTGCCCGCTGCCCGCGACGTCGTCGCCGCCATGGCCGACGGCGTCCGGACGATGGCCCCGATCCTCGTGCTGTTCTTCGCGATCTCCCAGTTCCTCGCCTACTTCAAGTGGACCAACATGGGCGAGGTCCTGGCCATCACCGGCGCCGAGGCGTTGCGCGACCTGAAGCTGCACGGCTGGATCGTGCTCGTCGGCATCGCGGTGCTGATCACCGTGATGAACCTCCTCATCACCAGCGGATCCGCGCTGTGGTCGTTGGCGGCACCGGTGTTCGTCCCCATGCTCATGCTGGTCGGCATCGACCCCGAGACCACGCAGGCCGTCTACCGCGTCGCCGACTCGGTCACCAACTGCGTCACCCCGATGAGCCCCTACTTCGTCATGGCGCTGGGCTTCATCCAGCAGTACCGCAAGTCCGCGGGCATCGGCACGCTCGCCTCGTTCACCATCCCGATCGCCGCCGTCGTCTGGGTCGTCTGGATCGCGTTCTTCGTGGCCTGGTACCTGCTCGGCATCCCGTTCGGCATCAGCGCCTGACCCGTCTTCTCCTGTCACTCCGAGAGAAAGCCGCTCATGACTGATCCCACCCCGCAGATCCTCACCGACGTCCTCGCCCTGGTCCACCAGGAGACCGGCAGCCACGACCTGGCCGGCCTCGCGGCGGGACTGGACCTGCTGCGGGAGCTGACGGTGTCCCGGCTCGGGCCGCCCGGTCACGAGCGGCGGCACCCCGGTGGGGAACACGGCGACACCGTCACCCTCACCTACGACGGCACCGGCCCCGGACACGTCGCGCTGGTCGGCCACTACGACACCGTGTGGCCGACCGGCACGCTCGCCGACTGGGCCCCCGCCGCCGGCGACGGGCGGCCGAGGCTCGGCGGTCCGGGCATCTTCGACATGAAAACCGGTCTGGTGCAGGGAATCTGGGCGCTGAAGCTGGCCAGGGAGACTGGCCGGGTGCCGACGGTGACGTTCGTCTTCAACGGCGACGAGGAGATCGGCTCCCCGTTCTCACGCCCGGTCATCGAGCAGGTCGCCGCCGAGGTCGACGCGACCCTCGTCCTCGAGCCCACCGCCGACGGCGCGGTCAAGACGGCCCGCAAAGGCACCGGGAACGCCACGGTGACCGCCATCGGCGTCGAGTCACACGCCGGACTCGCCCCGGAACACGGCGCCAGTGCGATCCACGCGCTCGCGGAGTTCGTCGTCCTCGCCTCAGCCATCGCCGCGCCGGCCAAGGGAACCACCGTCAACATCGGTCTGATCAACGGCGGCAGCGCCACCAACGTCCTCGCCGGATCGGCGACCGCGAGCATCGACATCCGAGTCGGCACCGCGGACGAACGAGAACGCGTCGACGCCGAACTGGCCGCGATCACGGTCAGCGACCCCCGCGTGCGGATCCACGTCGACCGCCGCTGGAACCGGCCCCCGATGACGCTGAACGCCGCGTCGGCCCCACTGCTCGACCTCGCCCGCGCCGTCGCCCGCGACCAGGGCCGCGACCTGCGCGACGCCGCGGTGGGCGGTGCGAGCGACGCGAACTTCGTCGCTGCACTCGGCCGGCCGGTGCTGTGCGGACTGGGCGCCGTCGGCGGCGGCGCTCACGCCAGGGACGAGTTCATCTACCCCGACACCGTTCTCCCGCAGACGATGTTGCTCGCCGGGCTGCTCACCCGGCTGAGCCGGTAACTCCGGCCGAGTCAGGCGTCTGCTGGACCCGGTCGCGGCCGGCCCACCAGCCCGCCGCGACGACCAGGACCAGGCCTCCCGCCGCGAGGATCAGGCCGAGCTGGATGGCGGCCTCGCGCGCGGGAGGAAGGCCGACCGTCCAGCCGAGGAAAGGTCCGAGGAACGCCAGTCCGGTCAGCGCGGCGGCGGCGCCGACCACCGCCGCGCGTGACCGGCGCACCGCTCCCTGCGCCATCGTGAGACCGATGCCGACGCCGATCAGGCACAGCGCGAGCACCAGCTTGGGCACGGTCGCCGTGCCGGAGTCGGCGGTGAAGAACACCACCACGCCGGTGATCGGGATGGCCGCGAGGAGGAGGAAGACGAGTGGCACCACCACGCTGAGCAGGTGTCCCAGTCGGGCACGGGCCTGGCCGGCCGCGACCGACATCCCGATCAGCAGGGCGAGCAGGGTGATCATGCCGGCGTTGCTGACGTCGTCTCCGATCACCTGGCCGAACCCGGTGAGCGGCGCGGGGCGGATGTCCAGCCCGGTCGTCGCGATCACGACCGGCACGCGGTTCCAGGTGCCGTCGGCGCCACGGATCGCCAGCCCTTCGACGCCGTTGGCCACGATCACCTCGTGCCCACCGGGGACTGCGCGGACCAGGACGTCCACGCTGGCCACCTTCTCCACCCGGTTCACGCCGCCGGGAAACGGGTGCTGGCGCTCGACGAACGGCCACCGGGCGGCCGGCACCTCCCAGGCGGTGCGCCAGGTCTGACCGGTGTCGGTCGATTCGTCGACACCGAGCAGCCGGCCGCCGCGTGGCGTCGTTTCCTCCAGGTCGAGGTCTCCGCCGCCGTGCACCCGGTAGCAGTGTGCGGCGTCATCGGGTGCGCAGGCTTCGAGTTGCTGGCGCTCCCGCGACCGTCCGGGCGGCGTGGTCTCGGGCAGCGTGGTCTCCGGCAGCGGCGTCCAGTCGCCGGTACCGGACGGGGAACCGTAGAACCGCGCGTCCACCTCGATGACCACCTGCTCGCCCGTGAGCTGCACGGAGTCCACCGACGGCAGCGTGTTGGCGGGCGCGGAGGTCGCGGCGATCCCCAGCACCGCGAACGGCACCGCGAGCACCAGCCGCACCCGGTGAGCCAGTCGGTCCGGCAGCGGTGGCGCGGCCTCGACCTGCCGCCAGGCCCACCAGGCGAGGCCCAGCGCGGGCAGTGCCACCAGGTCGCTCGGGTCGGCCAGCACGACCGAAGGCCCGTTGACGACCGACCACGCCGCCGACGCGACCTCGGCGCCTCCGCTGGTCAGCTTGACCCACGCGAAACCGGCCCCGGTCAGCAGTACCGCCGCCGTGGCACCGACCTGGCCGGCGCGGAACAGCCCGAACAGCAGCCCCAGCACGGCCGGCGCCACCACCAGTCCGGCGACGTCACTGAGCTTGCCGGTGACGAGGCCCGGCCACGCCTGTTTGAACACATGGTCGTTGAGCAACAGGACGGCGGTGGCCCCGACGGTCAGCGGATGCGCCACCCAGCGCAAGAACACCCCAGCTCGCATGCGGCCAGCCTGCGTGGCTGCGATCACGGCAACGACTCGGCCCGGCCCCAGATCGGCGACCGTCCCTGTGGCTTGCCGGGCCTTCACAGCCTCCGCACAGCTCTGCCACATCGGGCGCCAATCTCCGCTGCAGACGCTGACGCCATGAGCCTCGCGACGCCCGCTCCCGAAACCACGGCGACGGCCACCACCGCACCTGTGCTCGACGTGGTGGTCCCCGTCTACAACGAAGAGAACGACCTCGCACCCTGCGTGCGGAAGCTGCACGCGCATCTCACGCAGCGGTTCCCGGACTCCTTCAGGATCACCATCGCCGACAACGCCAGCACGGACGGCACGGCGGAGATCGCCGACGCACTGGCCGACGAGATGAGCGAGGTGCGGGCGGTGCACCTCGCCGAGAAGGGCCGGGGCCGCGCGCTCAAGGCGGTGTGGTCCACATCGGACGCCACTGTGCTGGCGTACATGGACGTTGACCTGTCGACCGACCTCGCCGCGTTGCCTCCGTTGGTGGCGGCGCTGACTTCCGGGCACTCGGACATCGCGATCGGCAGCCGGTTGGCGCGCGGCGCTCGTGTCGTGCGCGGTCCCAAGCGGGAGTTCATTTCCCGGTGCTACAACGTGATTCTGCGCAGCACGCTGGCTGCCCGGTTCAGCGACGCCCAGTGCGGGTTCAAGGCCATCCGCGCCGATGTCGCCCGTGGCCTGCTGCCGCACGTCGAGGACACCGGCTGGTTCTTCGACACCGAACTGCTGGTGCTCGCCGAACGCGCGGGGCTGCGCATCCACGAGGTGCCGGTGGACTGGGTGGACGACCCGGACAGCCGGGTCGACATCGTGTCGACCGCCGTCGCCGACATCAAGGGCATCGCGCGGTTGTCGCGAGGCTTCGCCTCTGGTGCCATCCCGATCGCGGAGCTGCGCAGCCGGCTGGGGCGCGCGCCGCTGGAGCAGCCACGGCCCGGCGTGCCGGCGGGACTGCTCACCCAGCTGGTGCGGTTCGGCGCGGTCGGGGTCGCGAGCACACTGGCCTACCTCGCGTTGTTCCTCCTGCTGCGCGGCGGAATCGGGGCGCAGGCGGCCAACCTGGTCGCGTTGCTGGTCACCGCGATCGCCAACACGGCGGCCAACCGGCGGTTCACCTTCCGGGTGCGCGGTGGGGCGGGCGCGGTGCGCCACCAGTTCGAGGGACTGATCGTCTTCGGCCTGGGACTCGGCCTCACCAGTGCCGCGCTCGTCGGAATCCAGCAGGTGACCGCGCCGGGCGGACACGCGGAGATCCTCGCCGTGGTGCTGGCCAACCTCGTGGCCACCGCGTTGAGGTTCCTGTTGTTCCGCAACTGGGTCTTCCGGACGAGCGCCCGCTAACCATGTCCATTGTGGACTTTGGTCGCTCACAGCTTTCGCACACAGTGTTCACAAGTTCTCTTCCTAGGGTTGGATCATGAGCAAATCCGAGCTGACTTACGAGGGTCGCCCCCTGCCGCGGCCGCAGGACGAGGTCGTGGACCAGGGCCTCGGCTTCGACGTCGAAACGCTGCTGAACCGCCGCCGGGCACTGAGGTTCCTCGGTCTCGGCGCGGCGGGCGCCGTGCTGGCGGCGTGCGGTACGGATTCGAGTGGTTCTTCAACCACCACAAGCACTTCGTCGGCTGCGGCGGCCTCGGGTGAGATTCCGGACGAGACGGCGGGCCCGTATCCGGGCGACGGCTCCAACGGGCCGGACGTCCTCGAACAGAGCGGTGTCGTGCGCAGTGACATCCGGTCCAGTTTCGGCACCGGCAGCGCCACCGCCGAAGGCGTGCCCATGACCCTGGAACTGGTGATCGCGGACCTGGCCAAGGGCGGTGCGCCGTTCGCCGGAGTGGCCGTCTACGTGTGGCACTGCAACAACGTCGGTGAGTACTCGCTGTACTCGAAGGGCATCGAGAACGAGAACTACCTGCGCGGCGTGCAGATCGCCGACGCCGACGGCCGCGTGCGCTTCACGAGCATCTTCCCGGCCTGCTACGACGGGCGGTGGCCGCACATCCACTTCGAGGTCTACCCGGACCAGGCCGGCATCACGGATCACACGAAGGTGATCGCCACCTCGCAGGTCGCGTTGCCGCAGAACGTGTGCGAGCAGGTTTACGCCCAGTCCGGCTACGAGCAGTCGGTGGCGAACCTGAAGAAGGTGAGTTTGAGCGGTGACAACGTCTTCGGCGACGACAGCGGCGCCCTGCAGCTCGCGACCGTGACCGGTGACGTCACCAATGGCTACACCGTGACGCTCAACGTCGGGGTGGACACCACCACGACGCCGTCCGCCGGTGCGCCGCCGAACGGTGCTCCCACCGGACAGCCTCCATCCCGCTAAGCAGGCTGCCAGAAGTTGTGTCCGTTACTCGCCTGACGGACGCCCGTTCGGCTTGATGGCGTCTGCAAGTACCGCCAACTCAACATCAACAGGCACTTTTCTACTACCAACAGGGCGGTTCTGGACGGAGGACACGGCGACGGTTCGTCGGGTGACGAACCGGTTGGGTGTAGTTGAGGGCGATTCGATCAAGAGTTGGTGGTACTTGCAGACGCGCTCGGCATCAACGAGTCGTGAGGTTTCGGACAAGACTTCTGGTCAGGTGCTTGGTGTCCGGCGGCACTCAGGATGCGGCCGCTACCGCGTGCTTCGCAGCAGCGGCCGCATGAGGTCGTGGATGTGCGGGGACGGTTCGAGTCCGAGCTGCGCCCGCAACAGCTCCCGGTAGCTCTGGTACTGCCGCACGGCCTGCGCGGGGTTGCCGTCCGCGAGATGCGGCTCGACGAGGGTGCGGTGAGCGCTTTCCCGCAACGGGTCGGTCTGCCGGCCGGCGAGATCGTCGTGAAAACGTCACTGCGCGGTCGGCACCGGGTGGCCTTCCGAGGCCTGCACGACGACGATGCCCTGACCCGACAGCGCGAGTTGGTACGCCTCGCCCGAGCCGCGGCCGATGATGGCACCGAGCTTCGCCGTCTTGCGGATCGAGGACTGCAGCGAGGTGGACCACAGCACGGCGGACTGCATGTCGACGTACGTCGGCACGTCCACGTTCAGCACGACCGGCGTCCCGTAGGCGGTGACGGCCAGTGCGCCGGTGCCGGTGAACGTCGTGTTGAACAGGCCGCCGCTGAGCATCGACGCGCCTTCGGTGCGGTTGATGTCCCACTTGAGCGAGCTGTCGAAGGCGAGCACGTTCTTGCCGTTGACGGTGACGCCCTCGTTCTCCAGGTACAGCACGAAGATCTCGTCGGCGTCCTGGGCGAGGAACACGTCGCCGCTGCCCGACACCTTCATCAGCGACATGCCCTCACCGGTGAGGGCCTTCTTGAACAGCTTGCCGAGACCGCCGGCACCTTCGTAGGCGAAGTCGACGTCACCCTGGTAGGCGACCATCGATCCCTGCTTGGCGAAGAAGAACCCGCCGCTGCCGGTGAGGTCCACCTTGAGCATGCGTTCGTTCTGCAGCTGGAAGCTTCCGGGCTCTACGGACCGTTCCGCGTGGTTGAACAGTGAGCTGCGCATGCCCAGATGATGCAGGTGATCATGAGCTCGTTGCATCGCAGGGGTGCGCTTCGGGTCGAAGTCAAACACACGCAGTAACGACGTATCGACCGTTCGGGTGGTCACGGCGGGTTGAGCGTGTGACATTCAAGTAACAAGGGTATCGGCGCCTCGGGGCGAGAGCGCAGGAGGTCAAACAGTCGGCCGGGCGCGGATGCAGATCTAGCTTTGGGCCTCGAACGGTATCTGCGCGGCAGAACGGGATGTCCGGCGACGTTGGACGAGCTGATCGAGGCGAACCTGGCCGACGACGTGGAGCTCAGCCTGTTCGGGCAGGACCTGTTCGAACGCGCCGCCGCGGTGTCGGAGGTGGAACGCGCCGTTGCCCGGCAGGCCCGCCATCGCGCGGAACGGGCGGCGCGGGCGTTGATCGACTCGACGCTGCACACCCACCACCTCGACGCGGTGCTCGCTCCCGCCAACGCGCCCGCGTGGCGCCTCGGAGCCCGCGATCCGCGCACGGTCAGCAGTTCCACCCCCGCCGCCGTCGCCGGCTATGCGAACATCTGCTTTCCGTTGGGCGCGATCGGAGGTTTACCGATCGGAATTTCTGTTTTCGGCGCTCGCGAGGTGTCCAGGCTGTTGCCGGTGGCCGAATCCGTGGAAAGCGCACTGAAAGTGCGGCGGCAAGCTGCCTCCTGACTGCCTCTTCACATTGCCTCTGCCCGAGTTCCCGCTTCGCTAGTTTTCTTCTCGGCGGCATGTCTGTCCGGCGAGGAGGAGCAAACGTGACGAATCCGTTCGAGGACGAGAACCGGAAGTACCTGGTGCTGGTGAACCATCTCGGCCAGCACTCGCTGTGGCCGGTGGGCATCGACGTTCCCGCCGGGTGGCGCACGGTGTTCGGCGAGGCGGCACGGGACGAGTGCCTGGGCTACGTCGACGAGCACTGGAGCGACCTGACGCCGGTGGTGGAGCCCGCATGATCGTCACCACGTTGCGGCCGGGGCTCGTCCACCCGGCCCCCGCAAGACCACTCGATGTACTCGTGACCAGCGTCTCTTCCGACGCGCACACCTGGAACCTGGTGTTCCTGCAGCTGCTGGTCGAGGAGCTCCGCCACCGGGTGACGAACCTCGGCGCGTGCGTCCCCGACGACCTGCTCGTGCGCGAGGCCACCCGCCCCGGCCGCGACCTGGTCGTCGTCAGCAGTGTCAACGGACACGGTTTCACCGACGGCCTGCGCGTGATCGAACGAATTCGCCGCACCGAGGAACTGGATCACGTACCTGTCGTCATCGGCGGCAAGCTCGGCACCTCCGGAACCGATGACGGACGGGCGGACAAGTTGATGGCGGCCGGTTTCGACGGCGTTTTCGAGGACGGTTCGGAGTCGCAGAGGTTCCTCTCCTTCGTCGATTCTCTGCCCACTGGAATTTGTCGATGAGTGCGCTCGTGCACAATTCGGGACGCGATTCGGGCCGGCTCGCGACGCATTCGTTCGGCGAGTACGTCCGCGCCGCGGCGGCAGCGGAGACCTGGTCGTCCAGCCGCGAATGGGGTTCAGCGACCCGGACCGGATGCGCCAGGGACTCATCGCCACCAAGCACGCCGCCGCCCGCACGGTCGGCACCATCACGCTCGACAGCTACACCCGGCTCGGGCAGCACGCGGCGGCACGGCGAGCCATGGGCGAGGGCAGCGACCTCAACGGCTACCCGATCGTGGCGCACGGCGCCGCGCGCACCAGGGACGTGGTGCGCGACGTGCGGTCCGGCGACTTCCCGATCCAGGTGCGGCACGGCTCACCGGACCCGCGCGACATCTTCGCCGTCCTGACGGAGACGGGACTCGACGCCACCGAGGGCGGTCCCGTCTCGTACTGCCTGCCCTGCAGCCGCTCGCCGCTGGGCGAGTCGGTGGCCAGCTGGAGGCGGTGCTGCGAGTGGCTCGCGGGACTGCGCGACCACGGTGCGCGGCCGCATCTGGAGACGTTCGGCGGCTGCATGATGGGCCAGCTGTGCCCGCCCGGCCTGCTGGTGGCGATCAGCGTGCTGGAGGGGATGTTCTTCCGGCAGCACGGCGTGCTCAGCATCTCGCTGAGCTACGCGCAGCAGACGAGTCCCGAGCAGGACGAGGAGGCCGTCGTCGCGCTGCGCTCGCTCGCCGGCGCACTGCTCAGCGACGTGGACTGGCACGTCGTCATCTACGCCTACATGGGCAAGTACCCGCGCACCCCCGCACGGTGCCCGCCTGCTGCTGGACGAATCGGCACTGCTGTTCTTCGCCGCCCGCCACGACGACGGCCTCACTCCGCTCGCCTGGACGCCGCACGTCACCGGTCGCATCGTCACGCACTCCGTCGAGTGCGAGCACGGCGCGATGACGACACCTGACGCCGTGACACGCATCGCCGCGGTGATGGCGGCTCGACTTCATCAGGAGGACAAGTGAACGACGACACCGGCGCCGAGCTCGCCCGGCGTTACTTCGGACTGATCGACGAGGGCAGGCTGCTCGAGTCGGTGGACCTCTTCGCCCCCGGCGCCGAGTACCGCCGGCCGGGTCACGACCCGTTCGTCGGCCGTGCCGCCATCGCGCACTTCTACTGCGACCTGCGGCCGATCCGCGAGGGCGCCCACCAGCTCACCACCGTGCTGCAGTCGGGCGACGAGGTGGCGGTGGCGGGCGAGTTCCACGGCCGCATGAACGACGGCAGCGACGTCGACCTGAAGTTCGCCGACTTCTTCCGCGTCGGCCGGCACGGCTTCGACCGCCGCGAGACCTTCTTCTTCGCCCCGCTCGTCTGACCGACCGAGGAGAGAACGACATGACCAACCAGATCCTCGCCGAGAACCCGGCCGGCGAGCACGGCTCGGCCTTCACCGCGCACATGATCTCCGCGACGTGGCGCGACGGTGAGGGCTGGAGTCCGCTGGAAACCGTTGCCCTGGCGGACATCCCGATGCACCCCGGCACGATCGGCCTGCATTACGGCCAGGTCGTGTTCGAGGGGCTCAAGGCCCACCGCCAGCCCGACGGCTCGATGGCGGTGTTCCGCCCCGCGGAGAACGCCCAGCGCTTCCAGCGTTCCTCCCGCCGGCTCGCCATGCCCGAACTGCCGGAGGAGATGTTCCTCGCCGCTGTCGAGGAGATCGTCCGCGCCGACGAGCACCTGCTGCCGGACGACCCGTCGCTGAGCCTGTACCTGCGGCCGTTGATGTTCGCGAGCGAGGCGAACCTGATGTTGCGTCCCGCCAGGGAGTACCGCTTCCTGATGATGGCGTTCGTCGCGGGAGGCTTCTTCGGCGGCGCCGTGGAGGCCGTGCGGGTCTGGGTGAACCGCGCCCACCCCAGGGCGTTCCCCGGCGGCACCGGAGACGTGAAGTGCGCGGCCAACTACGCCGGGGCGTTCCTCGCCCAGCGCGAGGCGGAGGAGGCGGGGTGCCGGCAGGTGGTGTGGCTCGACGCCACCGAACGCCGCTGGGTCGAGGAACTGGGCGGCATGAACCTGTTCTTCGTGCGCGACGGCCGCATCATCACCCCGCGGCTGACCGGCACCCTGCTGCCCGGCGTCACCCGCAAGACGCTGCTGGCGCTCGCCGAGTCGCTCGGCCACCCGGTGAGCGAGGACCAGCTCTCCCTCGACCAGTGGCGCGACGAGTGTCGTGCGGGATCGCTCACCGAGACCTTCGCGTGCGGCACCGCGGCGGTCGTGACGCCGGTGGGCGGCGTGGTGGACGGTGAGGACGGCTGGACGGTCGGCGACGGCACGCCCGGCCCGGTGACCATGGGCCTGCGCCATGCTCTGCTCGACCTGCAGCAGGGGAGGCTCGCCGACCCGCACGGCTGGATGCACCCGGTCCGGGGCACCTGAGCCTCCGCTACGCGACCACCTCCAGGGCCAAATGGGTGACTTGCTGACACGAAGTGGGCAGTTCCTTCGATGTCATGTCACACAGCGCAACGGCGCCCTGGAGGTGCGCAATGCCCGGCATCGACCTCGCCCGCCCACCGGCCGGCGTCACGAAGGAGCTCGACGCGCTCGGCGCGGCTCTGGACCAGACAGTTCCCAAGAAGACGTCGTCCAACCTGCTGATCGGCACCTGGAACGTGCGCGCGTTCGACCGGATGAACCCGGTGTGGCGGTCCAAGACCGGCGACTCGCCGATCCGGGACGCCGGCAACGTGCTGGCCATCGCGGAGGTGGTCCGCCGGTTCGACGTGGTCGCGGTCCAGGAACTGCGCCGCACGGCCGGGGCGTTCCTCGCGATGATGGAGGTGCTCGGCGACGACTGGGCGTTCGTGGTCACCGATGTCACCGACGGCCACGCGGGCAACGGCGAACGGCTCGCCTTCGTGTACGACCGGAGCCGGGTGCGGCCTTCCGGCCTGGCCTGCGAACTCGTCGTCGCGCCCGAAAAGGCCACCGCGGGCGCGATGACCGACCAGTTCGCGCGCACGCCGTACGCGGTCAGCTTCGCCCGTGGCGCCACCAGGTTCACGCTGGTGACGTTGCACGTCCTGTACGGCGAGCAGGCCGCGGACCGGGTTCCGGAGCTCACCGCGATCGCGCAGTGGCTGGCCCGCTGGTCCGCGAGCAAGGATCCCTGGGGTGAGAACCTCATCGCGCTGGGAGACTTCAACATCGACCGCCGCGGCGACCCGCTCTACCGGGCGTTCGTCTCCACCGGCCTCGAACCGCCCGCCGCGTTGAACTACACGCCCCGCACGATCTTCGAGGACCCGAACGCGCCCGCGGACACGCGGCACTTCTACGACCAGATCGCCTGGTTCACGACCGGCCGCGCCGTGCTGTCGCTGCCGTTCGCCAACGCCGGCACCTTCGACTTCACCAGCGATCTCATTCGCGCCGACAGCCAGACCCAGCTGTCGTACCGGATCTCGGACCACTTCCCGTTGTGGTGCGAATTCACCGTGTGAGGTCCGGTCGGCGACAATGATCGGATGCCGGACCACGAGCAACCACCTGTCCACAACGAGCTGTCGGGCTCGGCGGACAGCGTGGTGCAGATCGGCAACGTCGTCGGCGACGTGGTGATCGGTGACCGGACCAGGCGGTCGGCCGTCCCGGTCATGGCGCCGCGGCTGCCCAACGGCTTCACCGAGCGCGTCGGTCTCGGCGGCCGGCTGTTGGACGCGTTGCTGGAGCCCGCCGCCGGCGAGGGGCACCCCGTGGTGCTGTGCGGTCCCGGCGGGTTCGGCAAGACGTCGATGGCGACCTGGGCCTGCCATCAGCCGTCCGTCCGGGAGCGCTTCCCCGACGGTGTGCTGTGGGTCGAGCTGGGCCGCGATCCGTCCGAACAGCGGCTCGCGTCGTTGCTCAGCGACGTGACGGCCCTGGTGGCCGGCATCGCGCCGCGCGTCTTCGCGACCGTTCCCGCAGCGGCGGAGGCGTTCCGGGACGCCATTTCCACGCGCCGGCTGCTCCTCGTCCTGGACGACGCCTGGTCCAGTGGCGCGGTGGATCCGTTCCTGGACGGCGGGTCGCAGTGCGTTCGTCTCGTGACCACTCGCAACCGCGGCCTGGTGGACGCCACCGATGTGGTCGTCGACGCGCTGGAGGACGAGGAAGCCCGGGCGGTCCTGAGTCTGGACCTGCCGGACGACGCCGCGGCACACGTCGGCGTACTGGCGGCGCGGGTCGGACGATGGCCGCTGGCGCTGACGATGCTCGGCGGCACCCTGCGGAGCCTGGTGACCCAGCACGGTCTTCCGGTCGCCGAGGCGGTGTCGGGGGTGATCACGGAACTGGACCGGCACGGCATCACCTCCGCCGACCAGCTTTCCGCCGTGGAGCTGCGCCGCGGCATCGCGACCACGCTGGAGCTGAGTCTGGCGGACCTCGCCGATTCCGCCGGTGCGGCCAGCGTCGACCGGCTGAGGTCGATCGCGGCCTTCCCGCAGGGCGCGGTGGTCCCGTTCGCCTGGCTGGAACAGTTGTGGCAGCTCAGCTCCGTGCAGACGCGGATCGAATGCGACCGCCTGGTCCGCCGTTGCCTGGCCTCGGCGTCCGGCAACACGGGTGTCCGGCTGCACGACGTGACCCGCGAGGCACTGCGGGAGAACCATTCTCGGACGATGTCTGCGGCCAGCGCGGCTTTGCTGGACGGCGGCTGCCCGCTCACCGACCAGCTCGCGTACCACCTCGTGCAGGCAGGTCGCGCCGACGAGCTCCGGCTCCTGCTGCTCGACCTGCGCTATCAGGTCGAGCGCATGTGGTCCCGTGGACCGCTCGCGTTGGAGGCGGACGTCATCACGTACTCGGCCGCGGGTGCCGCCGATCGTCCGGTCGAGATGCTGGCTTCGATGCTGCGGCAGGAGGCACACCTTCTCGTGGGTCATCAGAACCGCGGGGACCTGGCGCTCACCCTGCACACCCGGTTGTTCTGCCGCCCGGAGCTGTTCGAACGGATCTCCCACGTCCCTGAGGCGGTCGGCGAGGGCGGGGTGACACCGTTGCACCCCTTTCCCGATCGTGCCGACAACGCGCTCGTAAGGGTCCTCGGCGGGCACCGCGGACCGGTCACGTCGATCACGTGCCATCCGGGCGGGCACCTGGTCGCCACCACCGGTGCTTACGACACGACCGTCCGGATCTGGGACACGGCTACCTGGACCGAAACGACCGTCATCTCCGTGCCGGACGCGGCGCTGGACAGGGTGAGGTGGAGCCCGGACGGCTCGTACATCGCCGTTGTCGGCAGGACGGACCGATTTCCGGACGACAGCGACGAGATCTCACACCTGTTCACTGTCTTGATCTTCGACGCGGGCACCGGCGACGAGGTGAACGCCTTCGCGTCACGCGGTTACTCGATCGGCACCCCGGTGGCGATCGCCTGGGCCCCGGACTCGTCGAGCCTGGCGGTCTCCTCAGTGCAAGAGGTGAGGCTGTGGCCGGTCATGGGCGGTGAACCAGCTCGCCTGGAACCTTCTGCGGCCGCCTGCGTCGTCGCGCTCGACTGGCACGGTGAGCACGGGCTGGCCGCCTCGTCGACTGATCGGTGCCTGCTGTGGTGGTGTGATCCCGTCTCGTCGCCCTCGGACGTCGTTGCATGGCCCCACCGGGAACTCCTGGGCGTGCCCGTGAGACTTGCCTGGCGGCCGCACGGTTTCTCCCTGGCACTGTCCACACGCGGCGGTGTCATGATCCTGGACCCGCGGAGCCAGACCGTGCTGTGGCGGGAATCGCCTGTCGAGCTGCGGTCCTGTCACGACTCCCGATGGTCCCCGGACGGTCGCTCACTCAGTTCGTACCGGACCGACCGGCACGGGGCGGTGAGCCTGGTGACCTGGCGGGTCCCGCCTGATCCACGGCTCGAAGCGGAGCCGCCCGAGGTCGTCGGCAGGATCCACGGTGGCATCGACGAAGGCCTGGACGGCGATCTCGTCTGGGTGCGGTCCGGCACGATGATCGCCACCGCCGGCGCGCCCGTCGTGAGTTTCTGGTACCCCGAGAACTTGACGGAGCGGGATCCGGGCACACGGTCGTTCGACGTGGTGCGCTGGAGTCCCGACGGGCGGCAGTTGGCCGTTCAACGGCACGGGGAATGGGCGTCGATCGATCTCGACAGCCCGGAAAGCCCACCGCGACAAGAACTTTCCTACCCCTTCGGCACACCTCCACTGATCCACCCGAGCGCCCGTGCGGGCGCGGCCTGGCTCGTCCCCGCCATGTACGAGCTGCACCCCGTGGTCGCGTTCGTCCCCGACGGTGCCCGGCACGCGGTGGCGTTCTGGTTCGGAGGCGTCAAGATCTTCCGCGCGGGCGACGGAGAACCCCTGCGCACCTTCGACGAACCTGCCGCGACGAGATGGGCTTCGCTGAGCTTCACACCGGACGAGTCCAGTCTCGTGTCGCTGGCCGAGGACAGCGGGTACACGATGGCTGAGATCATCGTCTGGGACCCCGGCACCGGTCGGCGGAGAGCAGCCGCGCGGTTGAGCGCGGACGACTTCCAGCTGAGCTGCACGGCCGACAAGCTGGCCGTGAGCCACCATCACGTGGCGGTGGCGACGCGCTCCGGCCTGCTCGGCCTCTACGAGATCGACGGGCTTCGTCGCGTGTGCTGGATCAAGGTCAACGGCCGACTGCGGGACGCCTCCTTCGATCCCGCGGGTGAGCGGCTGGCCCTCGTGGGCGACGCGGGGCTGTACCTCCTGCGCGTGCGATGAGCAATCCGCCCGAACACAGTCATACAGACATCGACGTGTTCGACGAGGCGAGGAGTGATCAGCTTGGGCGAGGACAGCGCCGTCGTGACGGCCGCGCGGGCAGGTGACGAACGGGCGTTCACCGCGCTGGTCGAGCGGTACCGGCCGGAGCTGCAGGTGCACTGCTACCGGATGCTCGGCTCGTTCGAGGAGGCCGAGGACATGACCCAGGAGGCGTTCCTGCGGTCCTGGCGCCACCGCGAGACCTATCAGGGCAGGTCCACCTTCCGCGCCTGGCTGTACCGCATCGCGACCAACGCCTGCCTGGACTTCCTCGCCCGGCATCCCCGCACGGCCCTGCCGGAACCACCGTCCGGCCGCGTGCCACCCGCGATCGTGCCGTGGCTGCAACCCTGCCCGGACACCCTGCTGGCCGAGATCGAGTCCGCCGAGACCGGCCCCGACACCGCCGCCGTCGCCAGGGAGACCATCGAGCTGGCGTTCCTGGCCGCGATCCAGTACCTCCAGCCGCGCCAGCGCGCCGTGCTGATCCTGCGCGACGTGCTCGGCTGGCCCGCCAAGGAGACCGCGCTGGTGCTGGAGTCGAGCGTGGCCTCGGTGAACAGCATGCTGCAGCGGGCCAGGCCCGCCCTGAAACAACGCCTGCCCGAACACCGCGTCGACTGGGCGCACACCGACTCCAGCGAACAGGACCGAGCGGTCCTGCAGCGCTACATGGCCGCCCTCGAACGCGCCGACGACGAGGCCCTCGCCGCCCTGCTCAGCGCCGACGCCCGCGCCAGCCAGCAGCCCGGCGCCGGCGGCTACGACGGTGAGCACGCCGTGTGGTTCGAGGGCCGGAAGACGATCATCGAGGCCTGGGCGCCCGCACTGCACGGACCGCACGCCGTGAGGTTCAGGATCCTGCCCGCGACGGCGAACCGGCAGCCCGTCGCCGCCTCCTACGTCNNCGACGGCCCGTACCAGGCCTTCGCGCTGACCGTGCTGAGGATCGAGGACGGCCTGGTCGCCGAGACCGCCACCTTCGGCACCGCCCTGTTCCCGGCGTTCGGCCTGCCCGCCGTGCTCTGACGACCGTTCGCGTAACCTCGTTGCGTCGACCGATGACGTTTCGGGGGAAGTGTTGTGACAGACCGCCAGGAGCGGATGCAGTCGCTCATGCGCTCGTTCGAGGAGCAGGCGAAGAAGGCCGGTGAGCTCCAGCAGGCCATGAAGGACCTGCGCGGCGTCGGCCGGAGCCGCGACGGTGCCGTCACGGTGACCGCGGCGACCTCCGGCGCGGTGCTCGGGCTGCAGCTGTCGCCGAACGCGATGAACCGCTCGCACGTCCAGCTGCAGCAGGAGATCCTCGACGCGATCAGAATGGCCACGCAGCACGCAGCTGGAGCAGGCCGTGGCGCCGATCCTCGGGGACCAGCTGCAGCAGTTCAAGGACGGCATGGCCGCCTCGGGCGTGGAGCCGATGATGCCGTCGGCGCCCCCTCCGCCCGGTGCTCCGCAACCACCGCAGCCGCCGCAGCAGCCGCAGCCGCCGTACCCGCCGCAGGCCCGGCCACCGTTCCCGCCGCCCGCCACGCCGCGGCCCGCGCAGCGGAACCGGCCGCCCCAAGATCACGTCGAAGACGAGGAACCGCCCAGCACGTACCTGAGGTAGGGGGAGTCAGGTGAATTTCCACGTTCAGCCGGAAGCGCTGACCGCGTTCGCGCGCGGTAGCGACAGCCTCGCGGAGAAGTTCGGCGCGCTGGCGAAGCTGCTCGAACAGGCCAGGGTCG
>NZ_MUYM01000259.1 GCF_002150765.1 Lentzea kentuckyensis | reverse complement strand
CTCGAACGAGTCGGCGCGTGCAGAACTCGCCAGGGAACGGGCTCGCGCCGACTCGTTCGAGATGGTCAACCGAGCGCAAGCCGCCAGCCTTCTGGAGCTGGCCGCGCTCTCCGCGGAGCTTCGGTGCCAGGTTGCCGACCTGGCTGACAACGCCTTGAGCTCGGAACCCGTTCCCCTGCAACGTCTGCGCAACGTCACAGGTCGCATGAACGGGTTGACACAGACGCTGAGCAGAGCCGCGCACGGCTACACCGGCGCCCGGACCACCGACATGCTGTACCGGACCGTCGACGACGATCTCCGGTCCCACAACTGGACGCCTCGACCTGATCAGGGCCTCCAGGGAGCCCTGCCACCGATCCCGATCTCAGAGATCGGCGACGGCGTCCGAGGCTTCACCCGCGGCTGGCACCGCGGACCCCAATGGATCACGTTGTGGTTCACCAGTCCGACGACGATCGCCTACGCGGACAGCAGCGATCATGGCCGCCTGCCAGACGTCGACGCCGTACATGCGGTGATCACCTCTTCTCGCTCCTTGTCCGCGTCAGCGTTGGCCGAGTGGGCGGCTGCATGCCAGCAGGCCCACATCACTCCGTTCGACGCGCCCTACAGCCGAGTGTTCGAGCATCTCCGCGCCGGCCCTTGGTTCGAGATCGAGGTCGACCGATGCGACGAGTACGGGGTGCGGACACCCGGCGGTCTCGGCAACACCTCCGAGTGGGCGAGCCCGAGCGATCCCGACTTCAGGCTCTACGCCTGGGGAATCGGCGATGAGCCCGCTCACGTCCGCTACTGGGCCGGCCCCGTGGTCGACATGGCCCATCTGGTCCAGGTCACCGGCGAATACCGCTGACGCTTCCCGTTCCAGGCGCCTCCAGCTCGAGCTGGCGGTTCCGCACCCCTCACGAAGGTCGAGGCGAACAACCATGCCCATCAACAACCTGGCGAAGGCTTCTCCGAACGAGATCGATGCCGAACTCGCCCGCCTGAACGTGGAACTCACCAAGGCGGAGCAGACCCTCGTGGCGCTCAGGAAGCGTCGTCGAGATCGCATCGAACGCGGCGAAGTCGATCTGGCGGACGAATTGG
>NZ_MUYM01000258.1 GCF_002150765.1 Lentzea kentuckyensis | reverse complement strand
AACTTCAGTATTGCCTGAAACCAAACTCCCCGAGATATGCGGCTTCCCGATATAGCTCGCGGCGCGATATATTCAACGACATGAGTGGTCGGGTCATGTCCGAGCAGACGTTCCTCGTCCTCACCGCGCTCGCGGAGGAGCCGTTGCACGGCTACGCGATCGTGCAGGCGGTGGAGCAGCTGTCCGAAGGGCGGATGGTGCTGAGGGTGGGCACGCTGTACGGCGTGCTGGACCGGCTCGTGGCGGACGGGCTCGCCGAGCGCGACCGCGAAGAGGTGCATCAGGGGAGGCTGCGGCGCTACTACAAGCTCACCGACTCCGGTGTGCGGGCGTTGCAGGCGGAGGTCGCGAGGCTCAGCGCGAACGTGCGGGCGGCCTCGGCGGTGCTGAGGGGGAGGGGCGTCCAGGCATGGGCGAACAAGGCGTGAGCAACCTCGAGCGGCGGTATCGCACGCTGCTGAGCGTCCTGCCGCGGTGGTATCGGCAGGACCGCGAGGAGGAGATGGTCGGGATCTTCCTGGCCGACCGGACGGACGAGCTCGATCTGGAGCACAGCTGGCCGGGGTGGGGCGAGACGTGGGCGGTGCTCGGCCTCGCGACGCGGACGCGGCTGGCGGCGGGAGCGGCGTTGGCGGGTGTGCCGGACAAGGTCGTGCGGCGCGGCGAGATCGTGCGGGCGCTGGGCGTGTTCGGGCTCCTGCTGAGCGTGTACTTCGCGGGCACGTTCATCACGAGCATGGCCTACGCCTACCGCCACCCGGAGATGATCGGCGGGCTCACGTGGATGCGCGTCTTCGACGTGCTGCCGATCGCGGCCTTCGTCGCGTTGCTGGCGGGGAAGCGGACACCGGCCAAGGTGCTGGCGGCGCTCGCGGTGCTGCCCGGTCTGGTCGCGCTGGTGGATCCGATCAAGATGGGCGTGTGGGCGCTGTACCAGCTGCCGGCGCTGGTGACGTTCGCGTGTCTGTGCCTGGGCTTTCACCGGGAGGCGCCGACGCCGTCCAGGAGGCTGGGCTGGTGGGGTGGGGGAGCGCTGGTGCTCGGCCTGCTCACCGGGTTCGCGAGCGGCCTCGGGTTGGTGGTGGTCGTGCTGACGGTCGTGGTCGTGCGCGTGGTGGCGTTCGTGCGCGGTGACTTCGTGCTGGGGAGGGCGTTGTCGTTGTTCGCGGTG
>NZ_MUYM01000257.1 GCF_002150765.1 Lentzea kentuckyensis | reverse complement strand
GGCCCACATCGAGGAGTCGGGGATCCAGAGGGAGTGGGGGTTGATCTGTGCGGTGGGGAGCTCGTTCGCCACGTCGGCCGCGTTGCGCGACTCGACCTGGATCTGAACGCACCGGCCGTTCACGACCGGTTGTGACCGCTGGTAGTCCTGGGCTGCCGCGTTCACCACGTCTAGCGCGGCGGGAGTGACGGCGACCTTCAGTGGCAGTGAGCTGGAGCAGTCGGCGCCGCTGGTGACACGCAGGGCCACGACCGTGACGCCCGCCGCAGCGATCACGCCCAGCAGGGCGCCCACGGGGAGAGCCACCCGCCGGACCAAACCGGGGGACGTGTGACGTGCTGACATACAGTTACATACCTTCGGTCACGTGTTCACTCTTTCGAGTGGCGGGGGAACACTCGGGGGAATGCATGAGGATGACATGTGACCCCCAAACGTAATGAGATGGCGTGACCTGCGTCACTCGTCTGGACGGCCGTATTTGTTCCGGATGAACCGAACAGCGTGAACATGCGTGGCGGCGGTAGGCTGGTCGGACGCGGTATGTGGGTCTTCCACTGCCCGACGCGCAAGTCAGGGAGGGTCGAGGCCGCCCGCCGGCCGTAAGTGCATGGACCGCAAGCGCCTGCTTCGCAACCCGCTGCTGTGGATCGCTGCGGTGTTGCTGCTCTACTTCGTCTTCACCGTGCTCTTTGACGACTCACGGGGTTATCACCAGGTCAAGACCTCCCAGGCACTGCAACAGGTGCGGGACGGCAAGGTCAAGGAAGCCACGCTCGAGGACAAGGAGCAGCGTCTCCGACTCACCCTCACCGACGGCACCACCTTCGAGGGCAGCAACCGCCTGATCACGCAGTACCCGGCCAGTGCGACGGACGAGATCTTCAACGTCCTCGACCAGGCCGGCAACAAGCCGACCGTCGAGACCAAGGTCAGCCAGGAGTCCATCCTGATGCAGATCTTGATCTACCTCGTGCCGCTCGGCCTGCTGTTGCTGCTGCTCATGTGGATGATGAACAACGCTCAGGGCGGCGGCAACCGCGTTCTGAACTTCGGCAAGTCCAAGGCCAAGCAGCTGTCCAAGGACATGCCCAAGACGACGTTCGCCGACGTCGCCGGTGCCGAGGAAGCCGTCGAGGAGCTCGAGGAGATCAAGGACTTCCTCCAGAACCCCGGCCGCTACCAGGCGCTCGGCGCCAAGATCCCGAAGGGCGTGCTGCTGTACGGCCCGCCGGGAACCGGTAAGACGCTGCTCGCCCGAGCCGTCGCCGGC
>NZ_MUYM01000256.1:809-1462 GCF_002150765.1 Lentzea kentuckyensis | reverse complement strand
GTCGACCGGGAACGGCCGCCGTTGTCGTCCACGGTGCCGCCGGCCCCCACCACGCCGCCCACGCCGCCGGATCCGCTGGCGGCGTTGCGGACGTCGCTCGACGAGTCCGTTCGCGACGCCTCGGCCGCCGTCGCCTCGCTGCCCGCCTACCGCGCCGGGCTCGTCGGTTCGGTCGCGGCGGGCTGCGCGTCGCTGCGGGAGGTGCTCGCGTGAACGTGGACGCAGTTCAGACCGCGCTCGGGACCGAGCACGCGGCGTTGTGGACCTACGGCATGGTGTCGGCGTTCCTGGGCGACCAGGCCGCGGCCGTCGCGGAGGGTGCCAACGCGCACCGGGCGCGTCGGGACACGACCGAACGCTGGTTGCGGGACCACGCCGCGACGCCGACCCCTCCCGCCGCCGCCTACCTGCCGCCGGCCCCGGTCTCCGACGGGCCGTCCGCGCTCGCGGCGCTCGTCGCTGTCGAGCAGGACACGTGTGCCGCGTGGCGCGGTGTCCTGGAACGGACGGACGACCCGGCGCTGCGGACGTCGGCACTGGAGGCGTTGACGACCGCGGCGGTGCGGGCGACCCGGTGGCGCAAGGCCGCCGGGACCAGCCCGGCGTCCATCACGATGCCGGGTGTCGCGTCCGGCTGACGGCGTCTGCAAGTA
>NZ_MUYM01000256.1:0-792 GCF_002150765.1 Lentzea kentuckyensis | reverse complement strand
CGCTGACGGCCTTGTCCAGGACCAGGTCCTTGACGTTGCCGGTGCCGTCCTTCTGGGTCAGCTCACGCAGTGCCTTCGCGTCGGCCGCGGACTTCATCTTCACCACGGACACCGACGAGTACACAATGCGGCCGTCCGGCAACTTGGCCGTGTAGAACGCACGGGTCAACTGCAGGCACTGCGTGGTCTTGAGGAACGCCTGCGTCTGGCTCGTCGCGTGAGCCGCGCAGTCGCTGTCCTTCACCGGTTCGGGCAGCTGCGGCACGGTGGTGAACTCGAACTCCCCCGCGGTCTTCTGCGGCTGGGAGACCGGCTGACCGACCGGGTCCGAAGGTTGCAACACCCACCACACGAGCCCCGACACCACCGCGACGCCGACGAGGGCCAGCGCCTTTCCCACCCACATCGTCCGGCGCGGGGGCGGGGGCTGGACAGGCAGCTGCCCCTGGCGGTTCTCCATGATCGACTGCAGCTTCATCAGCTCGTCGGCCGGGTACAGCGGCGCGGTGTCGGTCGGCCTCGGTGGGAACTGAGGCATGTTCTGGGTCACCTCTTCAGGCGACTGGCGTGGTTCCGACACAAGGACCCACGGTAACGGACGGCGGTCAGCCAAGCGCTTTGAGCACCCGGTCAACGTCCTCGATCGTGTTGTACATGTGACACGCGAACCGCGTGCGACCTGCACGAACCGAGGAGACGACATCTGAAACGTGGGGTACGTCTACTGAAACGATGGCCGAACCGTTGGGCGTGAGCCCGAGGCCGGTCAGCAGTCGATCCGTCAGGTTCACG
>NZ_MUYM01000255.1 GCF_002150765.1 Lentzea kentuckyensis | reverse complement strand
ACGAAAGGTCCCCGCGTGTCGGAAGGTGGGGCTGATGGGGGCCTTGTGAGTGAACCCGCACCGGGGGGCCCCAGGCACGCAAAAAGCCGCCCCGGCGGGAGACCGGGACGGCTTGAAGCGTCTGCGACAGATCAGGCCGTGCGGGTGCGGCGTCCGCGAAGCTCTTCGAGGCGCTCGTCGAGCAGCTCCTCGAGCTCGGGGATGGACCGGCGCTCCAGGAGCATGTCCCAGTGCGTGCGCGGCGGCTTGATCTTCTTCACCTCCGGCTCGACCCCGTCGATGATCTTCGACTCGGTGCCGTGGAGGCGGCATTCCCAGGTCGGCGGCAGCTCGGCGTCGTCGGAGAACGGGACCTCGAAGTCGTGTCCCTTCGGGCAGGCGTACCGCGCTGCCCGGCGCGGAGCGAGATCGTGGTTGCGGTCGGTCTCGTAGCTGACTGCTCCGAGCCGGCTTCCACGCAAAACGCGGTCGGCCATGGCGGTGTCCTTTCGCTCGGCTCAGGGCCGGGGCCCAGGCTTCTTGCTCACCGTGTGCAACGCCCGGATTGCTCCGTTTGTTTCCGGTTCGCTCTCATGGTCGCCCACAGTGACGTCGTTCACTCGTCAACGAAGGCTTCCTACTAATGGATGCGATCGCCACAGGATCGTGACGCGTTATCAAGCTACTGTGCTCACGCGTCACTCTAATGGCCTAGCCAACCCTGTGGGTAACCGCCTAGGCCAAGCGCAGCTGGCCACTTTGTGCGACGTCAGGCCCTAGATCACCCAACCGGAAGTGACGCCGACAGAGCACTTGATAACGGACAGTAGTTTCCGTGGTATCGGTTACACCATTGCTCTCTGTACCCGATCGGTGCTGTTCCGTGTCCGTCGCCGTGTCCGCGACCAGAACCGTGTCTCCAGCGCGAATCACCCGTCCGGCCCGCACCCGCGCGTTGAACCGCCCCGGCACCCCGCACCAGCACAGCACCTCCACCTGGATCGCCTTCAGTTCGTCCGCCAGCTCGAACAACCGCTGCGAGCCGGGGAACAGCTCGCCGCGGAAATCCGTGGCGAGTCCGAAGCAGTAGACGTCGACCTGGACGTCGTCCGCGAGTTCGGAGAGTTGTTCCACCTGCTCGGGGGACAGGAACTGGGCCTCGTCGACGATCAGGTAGTCCACCCGCCTGCCCTCGGCCCACTCGGCGCGGACCAGCCGGCGGAGATCGTCGTCGCGGATCTCCACGGCTTCGCGGGTGATGCCGATCCGGCNNGCCGCGAGTTGTTGTGGTCGATCTGCAGCGCGAGCGTCGACTTGCCGCAGTCCATCGGGCCGAAGAAGAACTTGACGTGCCCGACCACCGGCGTCGACCGCCGGGAACCCGCGACAGGTACAGCGGACAGGGCGTCTGTCGGATCGGGGAGGGCGTCCACGGCGGGTCACCCTAGTGCCTGGCTCCTGATCAACAGGAATCCCCATGGCGTAACCCCGCTCATCGATCGGCCCTTCGCGTCGCCGGCGCAACTGTCAGCAGTTCATAGCCGCTGCGTAGATCGACTAAACATCATCTCGACTCGAACAGCTCGATAACTTCAGTATTGCCTGAAAC
>NZ_MUYM01000254.1 GCF_002150765.1 Lentzea kentuckyensis | reverse complement strand
AGCACGATCTTGCCGACGTGCCGGGCGAGGCTCATGAACCGGAACGCCTCCGGTGCCCTGCGCACGTCCCACGTCGTCACCGGCAACGGCTCAAGCTCGCCGTCGCGGAACAGCGCCACCAGTGCGGTCAGGATCTCCTGGGCGTGGTCGGGTTCGAGCACCGCGACGTCGAACGCCTGATAGTCCACACCGGACAGATCGGCGGGCTGCCGGATGTCGGTCTTGCCCATCNNCGCAGCACGTCCCACTTGCCCCGGCTCGCCGTCGCGTAGACCTCGGCGCCGAGATGCCGGGCCAGCCGGATAGCGGCCATGCCGACACCACCGGCGCCCGCGTGCACCAGCACGCGCTCACCGGCACGCAGGCCGGCCAGTCCGACCAGTCCCTGGTAGGCGGTCATGAACACCACCGGGACGGCCGCGGCGACCTCGTCGGACCAGTCCCGCGGCACCGGTACGACGAACCGCTCGTCCACCACCGCGACGGGTCCGAAAGCACCGGGGAACATCCCCATGACCCGGTCACCGGCCCGCACGCCGGTCACGTCCGGGCCGGTTTCCACGACCACGCCCACGGCCTCGCCACCGAGCATCCCGGCGTCACCCGGATACATCCCCAGCGCCGTCAGCACATCCCGGAAGTTCACCCCCGCGGCCGAGATCCGGATCCGCACCTCACGGCCCGACAAGGGCTGCGACACCTCGGGACAGGGCTCCAGCAGGAGGTTGTTCAGGCTCCCCTTCTCCTTGATCGCGAGTCGCCACGGCCCGTGGTCCGGCGGCGTCAGCCCGCTGTCGTCCAGCCGGGCGAGCCTCCCCACCCTGGCGACACCGGCACGCACCGCGACCTGCGTCTCGCCCTCGCTCATCAGTCCGGGCAGGGTCGGCAGCACGCCCAGCGACGTGTCCCGGTCGCCGATGTCGGCCAGCAGGAAACGACCGGGGTTCTCCAGCTGCACCGACCGCATCAGGCCCCACACCGCGGCGGCCGGGTAGTCCAGCACCTGCTCACTGGAGTCGACCGCGACCGCGCTGGAGGTCACGAACACGACCCTGGTGTCGTCGAACCGTTCGTCGGCCAGGAAGTCCTGGACCAGCCCGAGCAGCCAGGAGGTCAGCGCGAGCACGGAGTGCGGTCCGCCGACGGGATCGCCGACCACCGGAACGAGCAGCACGTCCGGCGGCGCGGCGGCGGCATCGGCCAGTGTTCCCGGCACCACGTCCTCACCGACGGCCGCGCCGAGCTGGAACTCCTCACCGCCCACCACACCGAACCGGACCGGCTCCACCACCGTCTTCCCGGTGGGCACCCACTCGAGCCTCAGCAACGACTCCTGCCCCACCCCGGCCGTCCGCGCCGAGCCGGTGACGAGGGGCCGCACCACGAGTGAGTCCACGGACACCACGGGTGCACCGTCGGCGTCCAGCGCCAGCACGGAGAACGAGTCCGATCCGGTCTTCGTCAGCCGCACC
>NZ_MUYM01000253.1:1248-1695 GCF_002150765.1 Lentzea kentuckyensis | reverse complement strand
ACGACCTGGTCAACCAGGTCAAGCAGAAGGGCGCGGTCACCAAGGTCCAGTTCGACCTGAGCCGGTACACCGGCGAGGCGCTCGGGCCGCAGTGGGAGCAGGCGGACATCGGCGGCGGCTCGGTCGCGCCGATCGTGCCGTTCATGCTCGACGGCGGACGCGTCGACCAGGCGAACGTCAACGGCGCGCGGACCGGCAGCCCGGCGCAGGCCGCGGCGGACGCGTTCGCACAGCGGATCGGCGCTCCCGGAGCGACCGCCGGCACGGCTCCGCAGGGCGCGCAGGTGCTCGGCGAGATCAAGTCGGCGCCGATCGAGCAGCTCGTCGACAACATGATGCAGATCTCCGACAACGTCCTCACCGAGGCGATCGCGCGTGAGATCGCGATCAAGACCGGCAACGAGGCGTCGTTCGCCGGCGGCGTCAAGGCCGTGCGGGACGTGCTGA
>NZ_MUYM01000253.1:814-1210 GCF_002150765.1 Lentzea kentuckyensis | reverse complement strand
CCGACGTGCTGTCCGCGGCGGCCAAGCCCACGCTCGACGACGCGCGCACCGCGAAGCTGCGGCCGTTGCTGACGGCGCTGCCGGTGGCGGGCGGCAGCGGCACCCTGGCCGGGCGCTACACGGGCAACTCGGCGAACGGCAGGGGCTGGGTGCGGGCCAAGACCGGCACGCTCACCGGGGTCAACGCGCTCGCCGGCATCGTCGTCGACGTGGACGGACGAGTGCTGGTGTTCGCGTTCATGTCGGCCAGCAACCGCAACCCCGAGACCGAGGTGCGGCCCGCGCTGGACGTGATGGCCGCTGCGTTGCGCGGTTGTGGCTGTTCGTAGCGGGGCGTACGCAGGTAGCGTCGGAAGCGTGAACGGCGTTTCGGAGGCAGAGCTCGGCCCGGTCGAC
>NZ_MUYM01000253.1:0-778 GCF_002150765.1 Lentzea kentuckyensis | reverse complement strand
GGCAGGGGTGGTGATGGCGTTCCTGTCGTCGCGGGTGCTCGGCCAGTACGACCCGTTCAGCCCGAACGACCAGCTCGCCGGGCGCCTGTTGCTGGTCGCGCCGAACATCGTTGGGGCACAACAGGCTCTGGACGTTCCGGCAGACGACTTCCGGATGTGGGTGTGCCTGCACGAGTGCACGCACCGCCTGCAGTTCACCGGCGTGCCGTGGTTGCGGCAGTACTTCTCCGACCAGGTCACCGCCCTGCTGTCCTCAATGGACGAGGAACGGGCGCCGCTGCCGGAGGTCATCCGCGATTTCCGGCACAAGCTGCGCGCCGGCGACGGCCCGATCGGACTGATCGAGCTCATCCAGTCGCCGCAGCAGAAAGTCGTGCTGGACCGGCTGATCGCACTGTCCACTTTGCTCGAAGGCCACGCGGATCACGTGATGGACGCCGTCGGTCCCGCAGTCGTGCCGTCGGTGTCGACGATCCGCACCCGCTTCAGCGCGCGCCGCAAGGGTGGCGGTCTGCTCGACCGCATCCTGCGCACGGCGCTCGGCGTGGACGCGAAGGTGCGTCAGTACGAAGAGGGCGCGGCGTTCACCGAGTACGTCGTGGAACGGGTCGGCATGGACGGTTTCAACGCGATCTGGACGTCCGCCGAAACCCTGCCGACGCGTGCCGAGATCACCGAACCGATGAGCTGGCTGCGCCGCGTGGCACCGTGAACGGTCCGGTCGCCGAGATCAGGGCGGCGGTCCGCCGGTTCCTGGACGTGGTGCGCCCGGACGCGG
>NZ_MUYM01000252.1:510-1433 GCF_002150765.1 Lentzea kentuckyensis | reverse complement strand
ACCCTGGTCACGGCGACCGGTTTCGCGCCGGTCACGTCGACCACCACGAAGTCGGCCTTGCCGTCGCTCGGGTCGGTCCACTCCAGCTCGATCGTCTTGCCCTGGTACTCGGCGCGCTTGAGGACCGGGACGAATTTCGGGTCGGTGTTCGGGAGCGGGCCCGCGTCGCCGGACTCCGAGGCCGCCGGCGGTGTAGTGGTGGTCGTCTGCTGCGTCACCGGCGGCTGGGCCTGCTGCTTGTTCTGCTTGTCGTCGGGACGGTTGAGGAGCATGCCCGCGAGGATGCCGCCCGTCACCGCGACCACGGCCAGCAACGCGAGCACGCCGCCGCGCCTGCTCTTGCGCACCGGGCCGGTCATCGGTTCGGTGGGCAGCGGTCCAGCGGGCGGCAGGTCGACGGCCGGCAGCACGGCCACCGGCTGCGGACGCGGAGGCGGCGGCACGAGGTCGTGCCGCCGGTAGGTGAGGTCCGCGAGCTGGCCGCGCCACGAGTCGTCCGGCTCCTCAACGGGTTCCGGCTCCGGTTCCGGTTCCGGCACGTACCCGCGCGGCCCGAAACCGGGCGCCTCCGTGGGACCGTCCGGAATGACCCAGGTGCGTTCGCCCAGCATCGCCGTCGCGTCCGGGTCCACAACGGACACAGCGGCCGCGGAGTTGGCCGCCAGCAACGCGTTGCGCAGCTCCAGTGCCGAGCCGAAGCGTTCCGCGCGGTCCTTGCACAGACAGCGGTTGATCACCGCGACGAGCGGGGCCGGCACGTCGAACCGGGTGAGCTGGCGGGGCTCGCCGGTGCTGACGCGGCCGACGTAGGAGAGCAGCGTGTCCTCGTCCGGGTTGTCCGACGCGAACGGCGGTTTGCCCTCCAGCAACGTGAACAGCGTCGAGCCGAGCGACCAGATGTCATCGGCGAACGACGGCGCCGC
>NZ_MUYM01000252.1:0-476 GCF_002150765.1 Lentzea kentuckyensis | reverse complement strand
GCGGGCGATGCCGAAGTCGGCCAGCACATAGGAAGTGGGCAGCACGAGCACGTTCTGCGGCTTCACGTCCCGATGCAGGATGCTCTGGCCGTGCGCGAACGCCAGCGCGTCCGCCACCGCGATGCCCGCTGCGACCACGTCCGGCACGGCCAACGGACCCATGGCGCGCAAACGGTCGTGCAGCGAACCGCGTTCGTAGAACTCCATGACGATGCACGGGCGGCCGTCCGGCAGCGTGCCCGTGTCCAGCACGGTGACGATGTGCGGATGCTGGCGGCCGAGCTCGACGGTGATCGCCAGCTCGCGGCGGAAACGGGTCACCGTCGCCGGGTCCGTCACCTGCAGCACCTTCACCGCGACGTCCCGGCCCAGTCCGTCCTGCCGGGCGCGGTAGATCGTGCCCTCGCCGCCCTGCGCGATCACGCGGAAACCGCTGTAGCCGGGCAACGCGATCCCCGGTGCCGAAGCGGCACCGG
>NZ_MUYM01000251.1:208-1054 GCF_002150765.1 Lentzea kentuckyensis | reverse complement strand
CAGCCCGGCGACGACCGCGGTGGCCACAAAACAGCGCGCTACGCGCACCTGTCCTCCCCTAGGTGTGAACCTCTCCACCCCAGGAGACTCCTTTCAGCGCGTGCAGGTTGCTTCACGCTCCGCGATAGGTGCCGAAGCTCCAGCGGTTGCCCTCGGGATCGGCCACGGTGAAACCACGCGAGCCGTAGTCCTCGTCGCGCAGTCCGCGGATCTCGGTCGCCCCGCGGGCGAGCGCCTGCGCGTGGATCTCGTCCGGCCGGTCGGTCACCACGTAGATCGACCCGGCGCCGGCCCTGGTCGCCTCGACCTCGCCGACCGAGCGCACGGTGGACCCCAGCATCACGCCGCCGCCCTCCGGCCAGACCATCTCGCAGTGCACGACCTCGCCGTCGGCCTCACCGGGCACGACGAGATGTTCCTTGAATCCGAACGCCTCGACCAGGAACCGGATCGCGGCGGGAGCGTCCTGATAGGACAGTGTGGGCCAGCAGGTGGGTGCAGGTGTCGTCATGGCAGCAACTGTGCGCCCTGCCCACCCTCGCTGCCTTGTACGAATGGAAGCTCGGTCGCGATCCATTCGCCAGGGGTCGCGCCGCACAGCGCCCGCCAGTCCCGGTTGAAGTGCGCCTGGTCGGTGTAACCGCAGGCAGCGGCCACCTCGGTGAACGTCGGCCGCCGTTCGCCGCGCAGCATCCGGTTCGCCNNCGCGAGCCGTTGCCACGCCCACGCCACCTCGACCTGCTGCCGCACCGGCCTGACCAGCCGCGAGAAGACCTCGTCCAGGCGCGCGAACCGATCGGTCCACGTCGGCGCGTCCCGCACCCGTTCACGCAGCTCGGCGGCCGG
>NZ_MUYM01000251.1:0-153 GCF_002150765.1 Lentzea kentuckyensis | reverse complement strand
GCCCGCCGCACAGCGTGGCGAAACGGCCGTCGGGGAGGTCGACCGTGCCGTCCACGGTCACCACGAGCGTGAGCGAGCGCGACGGCAGGCCGCGGTGCACACCGGGCTCGGTCCGCATCCGATACCCGGAGTACCGCGTCACGAACGGCCGCA
>NZ_MUYM01000250.1 GCF_002150765.1 Lentzea kentuckyensis | reverse complement strand
CACTGCTCACGCGCGCGACGGCGACCCAACGGGGGGCGCCCTTCCGGACGGACTGGGCCTACCGGTCCCGTCGTGCGGGTGGGATGGGAATCGGCTCGACTCCTGGCACGACGCGGGTGGTCAGGGTGCCGAGTTGTTCGACGGTGACGGTGACGACGTCGCCGGGTTGCAGGGGGCGGTGGGCGTTCAGGCCTTCGCGACCCCACAGTTCGGCGAGGCAGCCGCCGCCGCAGGTGCCGGAGCCGAGGACGTCGCCGGGGCGGATCTCGGTGCCACGGGAGGCGTAGGCGATCATGTCGGCGTAGGAGAACGCCATGGACGACCAGCGGTCCTGCCCCAGCCGTTCGCCGTTGATCTCGACGGTCATCGTCAGATCGAACGAGGTGTCGGTGCGCCAGGGTTGCAGCTCGTCGGGGGTGACCAGGACCGGTCCGAGGGTGGTGGCGGTGTCCTTGCCCTTGGTGGGGCCGAGCCGGACCTGCATCTCGGCGAACTGGACGTCGCGGGCCGACCAGTCGACGAGGATGGTGTAGCCGGCGACGTAGGCGTCGGCGTCGTCGGGGTGGATGTCGCGGCCCGTGCGGCCGATGACGGCGGCGACCTCCAGCTCCAGGTCGAACATCCGGCTGCCGGGCGGTACGGGGACGTCGTCGGCGGGGCCGAGGATCGCGTAGGGGTTGGTGAAGTAGAACGCGGGTGCCTCGTACCAGCGTTCGGGGACGGTCGCGTCGATTCCGCCCAGTCTGGCGACACCTTCGACGTGCCGTTCGAAGGTCATGAAGTCCCGCACAGCAGGCGGATCGGGGATCGGCGCGCGCAGCCGAAGGTCGCCGATCGCCCTGGTCACGGCAGGCGCGGCCAGGGCCTGCTCCCCGNNCGCGGTGCAGGTTGAGCACGATCCGCTCGGCGTCGGCCCAGCCCGTGAACTCGCCCAGGTCGACCTGGCGGGCGGCCTGCAGGGGTGTCAGACCCCGGGAGATCCCGTCCTGGGCGGTGTCGAGGAGGAACCGGTAGTAGCGGCGGTGCTCGTCCAGGACCCGGGTGATGTCGGCACCGGTGAGGACTGGGCCGTGGCCGGGGACGAGGACGTCGGGTTGCAGGGACTCCAGCCAGTCGACCGCGGCGAGGGCCCCGTCCACCGAGCCCATGAAGACCAGCGGGGCGAGTCCGGCGAACACCAGATCGCCGGCGAACAGCACGCGTTCTTCGGGCAGCCAGGCGATCAGGTCTCCGCTGGTGTGCGCCGGGCGGCCGGGGTACAGCAGCTCGATCCGCCGGCCTGCGACGTGCAGGGTGAGTGCGGAGCCGACCGAGATGTCGGGAAGCCTGCGGGTCACCGGCCCCCAGTCCGGGACCGGGTTCCACAGCGGTGGGCAGCCGTCGATGACCGGGTCGGCCTGAAGTCCTTCCCGCATCCGGCTGTGCCCGACGATCACTGTCGTGGAGGGGAGGAGGCTGTTGCCGTAGGTGTGGTCACCGTGCTGGTGGGTGTTCACCGCCAGCCGGACGGGCGCCCCGCCGGTGGCCGTGTCCACNNACCGGCGGGTGCGGGCCGCTGTGGCACAGGTGTCGATCACCAGGACCCCGTCGTCGCCGGCCACCGCGCCGGCGTTGTTGACCCACCAGGTCCCGTCCGGCTGCACCCAGGCGTGGATCCCTGGGAGCAACTCCTGGAGTTCCGCCGCGTCCGCTGTGGGAGGAGGAGCGGAGTTCGTGTCCGGGGTGTCGGTCATGACCCGGCCTGTCCGTCGTCCTTCACGGTGGTGACGCGGTTGCGACCGTGTTCTTCGTATGTGGCGAAACGCATGGCAGTCCTAGGTAGCTGGGCGAGTCGGCATTGACCGGGGGCGCGGCGGTGCGTCAGGGCCGGACAGTCCGCCGCACCCCCCCGGATCGCGGGGTCAGACCGGCG
>NZ_MUYM01000025.1:48397-48526 GCF_002150765.1 Lentzea kentuckyensis | reverse complement strand
TCGTCGCCGGAACCGCCGGAACCGGCGGAAGCAGAGGCCTGAGAGGGCGGTCGGAGTGGTGCCTGGGGGGCTAAGACCGACCCCGACCGCGGCCTCTTGCAACAAGCTGCGCCTGGCGCGGTGACCTTC
>NZ_MUYM01000025.1:0-48302 GCF_002150765.1 Lentzea kentuckyensis | reverse complement strand
CGTCCAGTCGGGCCGCCTCTTCCGGCGTGGGTGCGGTGCCGCCGAGGTGCCGGGGAGCCCACCACGCGCCCGGTTCGGTCGGGTAGGCGGCCTGGGCGGTGTCCAGCAGGTCCTGCATCCGCTTGCGCAGCAGACCGTCGCCGGAGTCGCCGGGAGAGGCCTCGAACGGCTCGCCGATGAGAATGGTGATCGGGATGTGCCGCTGGGTCAGGTCCTTGGGCCTGCCCTTGGTCCACAGGCGCTGGGTGCCCCACAGCGCGACGGGGATGAGCGGAACGCCGGCTTCGTGCGCCATGCGGTTCGCGCCGGACTTGATGTCCTTGACCGTGAACGAACGGCTGATGGTGGNNCCGCGCTCCGGTCGACGGGGATGTGATGCATGCCGCGCATGAGCGGGCCTGCGATCTTGTTGGCGAAGATCTCGTGCTTCGCCATGAACCGCGTGAGGCGCCCCGACGGTCGCGCGCCGTAGCCCGCGAANNGTTCGACGCCAGCACGGCTCCACCTGTGCGCGGGACGTGGTGCGCCCCTTCGACGGTGATCCGCATGTCCAGCACCTTGAACATGAGCTTCGCTGCGGCGATCACCGGGGGATATACGCGATCCGACATGCTTCCGAACGGTAGTCGGAAAGACTACTGACCGGTAGCGGCCCTTTCGTTGTCTCGGATGACCCTCGGCACACCCGCTAGGTCCTCGTCGTTGCACAGCAGCTTGAGGTCGTAGTACGGGTTGCCCTTGGTGTCGTCGTAGTCGAGATGAACTGCGATGACGTCCACGGGTTCGCCCAGCCAGTCCTGCGTCTGCCGCAGCCAGGCGGCGGCACGTTCGAGGGCAGTGGGCAGATCATCGTCTCGGAATTCGACCGGCCGATACGGAACACCCTGGACACCGTCCCGGTTGTTCGGCGGCAAGGGCAGGTCGACGGCCACCCCGGATTCGTTGAGATCGAGTTGGATCGTTTCCTCACTCACTGTAAAAGAGTCCCCCACCCTCACCAGCCCTGCAAGCCCGAATCTGGGTGTGGTCCCGGCGGCGGTGTGAGTGTCATCTCTTCAGGAACGCGATCTCCCGCCTCAGCTTGGTGATGCGGTCGTGCGTGGGCATGAGCACGAGCGACAGAGCCGCGTGCAGCTCCTCCAGTTCCTCGATCGCGCCTTCGACGTCGCCGGTCCGGTACCGCAGGTTGGCAAGCAGTTGCCTGGTCTCCAGCGTGTCGTCGTGCTCGGNNTCGAGCGGACGTCCAGCGTCCGGGGGTGGTCCGCACCAGCCTCGTCCGAGAGGTCCTTCACGAGTGCCCTGAACTCGGTGACCGCGCCCCGGAAGTCGCCCGCGTGGGCCTTGGCCTTGGCCAGGTCGTTGCGCGTCCTGAGCTCACTGGGCAGGTCGTCACCGATCTGGGTGGACATCCACGCCATTTTACGCGTCCGAAAACTCCCTCGCGTCCGGCCGCCGCGGGAGCAACCATTCCTTCTATGTACGACATCCGTTTCGCCGAACCTGGCGACCTCGGCGCCACGATGGCGCTGCTGGTCCGGCTCCAGGCCGACAACGCGCACCACATCGGCTACCTCGGTGAGACAGTCGATGAGCTCCGCGCGGAGCTCGCCGAGTTCGAGCCCAGCTGGGCCGACTGCACGGTGGTGGCCGTCGACGCCGACGACAACATCACCGGCATGCTCAGCGTGGAGATCGACCCGGAGCTGGGCCGCGCGTGGCTGCACGGGCCGTTCGTCGACGTACCGGTCAACCACCCCGCGGGCAGCCGCATCTGGGATCAGACCGCCGACGCGATGTTCCGGCGCGCCACCGAGCTCCTCACCGGCGTCACCGACCTCGAGCTGTACGGGCACACCGCCCACCGACGACTCGCCGCGTTCGCCGAACGCCACGGCTTCTCCGCCGGCAAGGCGAGCGCCATCCACATACTCGACAACGGGGATCTGCGCACGTTGCTGCTGCGGGACGCGAAGTGTCCCAGCGAACGTGAGATGCGTGTCCTCCCGACCGATCGGTTCGTGCACGAAGCCGTCGCGGTCCTGCACGAACGATGCTTCCCGCGGACGTACCTGTCCGGCAAGCAACTCGTCGAATCCAAACCGGAGACCCGCACGGTCGTCGTGGCCATGGACGGCCAACGCGTGCTCGGGTACGCCGCGGGCAAAGCCCAGCCCGAGGAGTACTACGTCGATTTCGTGGCCGTCGAACCCGATGTTCGCGGCCAGGGCGTGGGCGTCGCGCTCGTCACCGAACTGCTGTGGAAGCTCGCGGCGGACCACGGTGCTCGACCGCAGGCCGCCGCGTCGATCTACGCGGGCAACGAGTCCTCGCAGAGGATGTTCGAACGCCTAGGCTTCCGACTTCACATCGAGCTCGTCGCGTACCGGCACACCGCGTGAATGCCGCACTGACAGCAAGCCACCCACGAGCAGCGTGACCGCCACCCCCAGCGGCGTGTTCCACCAGCCGGTCAAGGACTTCAGGTCGGCTGTCGCCTTGCCGAAGTTGATCGTCGGCGTGCTGCCGGCGAACTTGACTCCGAGAATCACGAAACCGACGACCAGCACCGTCGTCACGAACGCGATGATCGCGTCCACCTGGGTGACGCGCTTGAAGATGAGGCCGAGGAGGAAGGCCCCGAGCAGCGCGCCGTAGGTGTAGCCGGCGATGCCGAGCGCCTGCACCACGATCGGGTCGGCCGTGGTCTTGTTCGAGGAGGCGAACAGACCAGCGCAGACGATCAGCAGGGCAGCCCAGACGAGAGTCCACACGCGGCCGTGGCGCAGGCGTTCGTCGTCGGTCATCGGGGTCTTGCGGATGCGTTCGTAGATGTCCGTGACGGTGCTGGAAGCCAAGGCGCCCAACGACGACGACAGCGCGGCCGCGAGGATGCCGGCGATCACGAAGCCGGACAGGCCGCTCGGCAGGTCGTTGACGATGAAGTGCGCGAACAGCTCGTCCTTGTTGTTGAGCTTCAGGTCCTTCACCGGGTCGACGCCGTTGTAGAACGCCCACATCATCACGCCGATGAACAGGAAGAACGCGAACTGCAGGAACACCACGAAACCGGAGGCGATCAACGCCTTCTGCGCCGACTTCACGTCCCGCGTGGCCATGAGCCGTTGCACGATCAGCTGATCCGCGCCGTGCGAGGCCATCGACAGCAACGCGCCGCCGAAGAACGCCGCGATGAACGGGTACGCGCCGGTCAGCGGTGACGAGGTGAAGTCGAAGATCTGGAACTTGCCGACGTCGGCGGCCTTGCCGAACCAGCCGTCCGGCAGCTGACCGGCCAGCACCCAGACGACCACGACGCCGCCGAGGACGTACCAGAGCATCTGGATGGCGTCGACCCACACGACCGCACGCGCGCCGCCGAAGAAGCTGTAGAACACCATCGCGATGCCGAGCGCGACCACGATCGCCCAGTACGACGCGGTGATCCCGTACTCGGCGAGCACGACCTTGATCGGGATAGCCGTCGCGAACAGCCGGATGCCGTCCGCGAGCAGGCGGGTGAAGAGGAACGTCACGGACGCGGTGGCGCGCATGCCGTTGCCGTACCGCTTGCCCAGGAACGCGTAGGCCGTGACGAGGTCACCGGCGATGTAGCGCGGCAGCAGCACGAAGCTGACGATGATCCGGCCGACGATGTAGCCGAGTGCGAGCGTCAGGTACGTCATGCCGCCCTGCGCGGGCGTCGCCATGTAGGCGATCACCGGCACGCTCAGGACGGTGAGTGTCGAGGTCTCCGCGGACACGACCGACAGACAGACGACCCACCACGAGATGCGCTTCTCGCTGACGAAGTAGTCGGTGGACGACTTCTGCCTGCCGCCGATCCACGTGCCGAGCAACGGCATGCCGACGAGGAACAGGGCGATGATCGCCAGATCTAGTCCGCGCACTTCGGTTCCCCCACTTTCAGCTTGGTCACCGCGGTGGTGACGGGCTCCGGCAGCCGGAGCGGCCCGCTGCCGGGCGTGATGCTGCCGAGCAGCCGCGGCCCGGACGCGCCGGTCGCGGACGGCGTGTTGCCCGGAATCCCGTGCCACGTCAGGAAACCGAGCAGTGCGGCGAGGTAGGCCTCCTTGCCGTCGCGCGGCAGGCCCAGTGAGTCGCTGATCTGCAACGGGATCGGGTCGAGCGCCTTGGTGAGCGACTCGACGAGCACCGGGTTGCGCATCCCGCCACCGGACGCGACGACGGTGGTCGCGTCGTGCGCGCGGCAGGCGTCCGCGATGGTGCGGGCGGTCAGCTCTGCCAGCGTGCGCAGCATGTCCTCGGCCGGGACCGTCGGGAACCCTTGCAGGTACTCGGCGTTGAAGTGTTCCTTGCCCGTCGACTTGGGCCACGGTTTCGCGTAGTACGGGTCCGCGAGGAGCTTCTTGAGGATGTCTTCTCTCGTCTGGCCTCTTTTGGCGAACTCGCCGTTGGTGTCCTGGCGTCTTTGGCCGTTGGAGATGACCTCCATGACGGCGTCCATCAGCGCGTTGCCGGGCCCCGTGTCGTACGCGATCGGCGGGCTGCCCGGTCGCACGACGGTGATGTTCGCGATGCCGCCGATGTTCAGCGCGACCGCGGGGGCGTCACCGGCCAGCCAGAGGGCGTCGAGGGTGCTCGCCAGCGGTGCTCCCTGGCCTCCCGCGGCGACGTCCCTGACCCTCAGATCCGCGACGACCGGCACGCCGGTCCGCTCGGCGATCCACGCGGGCTGCCCGAGCTGCAGCGTGCCGAGACAGTCGCCGTCCTGCACCTCGTGGTGGACGGTCTGCCCGAGCGAGCTGATCAGGTCGGCCGGCAGGTACCCGGCGGCGACTTCTCCGAAAGCCTGCCCGAGGGAGGTGTCGAAGGCGCACACTTCAGCGAGGTCTTTCGGTTTCTCGAGCAGGTCCTTGGGGAAGGGGTGCTCGGCGTGCTGCACCGGCACGAGCTCGACCACGTCACCGCTGACAGACAGGTCGGCGACGGCCACGTCGATACCGTCCATCGACGTGCCGGAAATCAGTCCGATCACCCTCACGACGTGTGGTCTATTCCACACCGTGGTCGGACGCAAGAGCTTTGGTGAAATCTTCGCCTAAATGAGCAATATGTGGTTGACAGGTCACATGCGGGCCTGTGAAACCATGAGCCCGTGCCCACGTCTTCCCTTGTCCTGATCCTCGTCGTCGTGGCGGTCGTGCTGATCGCCGCGCTGGTGACCGGCGTGGTGCTGACGCGTCGCCGTCGCATCAGCCTGACCCAGAAGGAGGAGGCGCCGCGCCCCGGCGGCTACCAGGCCTCGTCCGGCTTCACGCTGACGCCGGCGGCACCGGAAGCCTCTGAGGCCGAGGCGGTGGCGGCGGCCGAGGTAGCGGACACCGCGCCGGTCGAGCACCCGGTCGTCGACCGGACCGAGGTCGACGGCCAGCCAGGGGTCGGGGACGACGCCTCCGTGCCGCGCGACTCGGTGAAGCGCGGCTTCGTCGAGGTCGACCTGCCCGTCGAGGCCTCCGAGGTCGAGGAGATCGAGCCGACCGCGGGCCGGCTGGAGCGGCTCCGGGGGAAGCTGTCGAAGTCGCGCAACGCGTTCGGCACGTCCTTGCTGGGACTTCTGGGCGCCGGCGACCTGGACGAGGACTCGTGGCAGGACGTCGAGGACACGCTGCTGATCGCTGATCTCGGTGCGGCTCTGACCACCGAGATCGTGGAGACGCTGCGCTCGAAGATCGCGTCCTCCGGGGTGCGGACCGAGGCCGAGGCCGCCGCGCTGCTGCGCTCGGTGCTGGTGGACGCTCTCGGGCCGAAGATGGACCGGTCGTTGAAGGCCCTGCCGCATGCGGGGAAGCCCGCTGTGTTGCTCGTGGTCGGTGTCAACGGCGTGGGCAAGACGACCACCACCGGCAAGTTGGCTCGGGTCCTGGTGGCCGATGGGCGGACGGTGCTGCTCGGGGCCGCGGACACGTTCAGGGCGGCTGCGGCTGATCAGCTGGAGACCTGGGGCAAGCGGGTCGGGGCGGAGACCGTGCGGGGGCCTGAGGGCGGGGATCCGGCTTCTGTCGCTTTTGAGGCGGTCAAGCGGGGGATGGAGACCGGCGTTTCCACGGTGCTGGTGGACACGGCTGGGCGGTTGCACACCAAGAAGGGCCTGATGGACGAGCTTGGCAAGGTCAAGCGCGTCGTGGAGAAGCAGGCTGTGGTGGATGAGGTTCTGCTGGTGCTGGATGCGACCACCGGGCAGAACGGGCTGACTCAGGCTCGGGTGTTCGCTGAGCAGGTCGACATCACCGGGATCGTGCTGACCAAGCTGGACGGGACTGCCAAGGGTGGGATCGTTTTTCAGGTTCAGCGGGAGTTGGGGGTGCCGGTGAAGCTGGTTGGGCTTGGGGAAGGGGCTGACCACTTGGCTCCGTTCGAGCCCGGCGCCTTCGTGGACGCGCTGCTCGGCTGACCTGGCCGAACGCGTCGAACGTCTCCGCCCGTGCTTGCTGATGGCGTCTGCAAGTACCACCAACTCATGATCGAATCGCCTGTAACTACACCCAACCTGTTCGGCACTCGTCGAACAGGTTGGGTGTAGTTACGAGCCTGTTGATGTTGGGTTGGTGGTACTTGCAGACGCCATAGCGGGCGGCCTGGGTGAGCGTGCGGGCGCCTTGCGAGGGCGGGCGCGGCCGGGTCAGCCGGTTGTGGCGGCCTGGTCTGCGAGTTTTTTCGCCACTGCCAGCACTTCCGGGAGGATGCGGTTCACCGCGTCCTTGGTCAGGCGTCCCTCTGGGCCCGACACCGACACTGCGGCCAGGGTTGGGCCGCCGACTACCGGTACCGCGATGCAGCGGACGCCCAGTTCCTGCTCGGATTCGTCCAGGGCGTAGCCGCGTGCCGCGATCTCGTCCAGGGAGTCGAGCAGTTCGGTCGGGTCTGTGATCGTGTTCGACGTGTAGGCGGGCAGGCCGGTGCGGTCCAGCAGTGCGCGCACGTCGTTGCGGGGGAGTTGCGACAGCATTGCTTTGCCCACGCCGGTGCCGTGTGGCAGGAGGCGGCGGCCTACCTCGGTGAACATGCGCATCGAGTGTTTTGAGGGGACTTGGGCCACGTAGACGACCTCGTCGCCGTCCAGGACGGCGAGGTTTGCGGTTTCCTCCACCGAGTCAACTAGTTGCGAGAGGAACGGGCGGGCCCAGGTGCCGTATTGGCGGGAGGCGGTTTCGCCCAGGCGGATCAGGCGGGAGCCGAGGGTGTAGCGGCGGTTGCTGTTTTGGCGTACGTAGCCCAGCGTCACGAGGGTGCGGATGAGACGGTGGATCGTGGGCAGGGGTAGGCCTGAGGTGGTGGCCAGTTCGGAGAGGGAGGCTTCGCCGCCTGCGTCGGCTAGGCGTTCTAGCAGGTCGAACGCTCTTTGCAACGACTGCACGCCACCTGTCGACACGTGCGACTCCTCTCGTTGCAGTTCCGCAATGCAAAAACTATAGTCCACACAGCAAAACCGAGAGAGGTGGATCCAGGTGCAGGTCCTCACTGACGGGGCTCTTGAGTTCGTTGCGCAGCTGCATGAGGCGCACGCCGCCCGCCGGGACGAGTTGCTCGCCCTGCGCAAGGAGCGGCGGCCTCTCGGGTTTTTGGCTGAGACCCAGCACGTTCGGGACGGGGAGTGGCAGGTCGCCGCGGCGCCTGAGGCGTTGCGGGATCGGCGGGTGGAGATCACCGGGCCCACCGAGCGGAAGATGACGATCAACGCGCTGAACTCTGGTGCGAAGGTGTGGCTGGCGGATCTTGAGGACGCGAACACGCCGCACTGGGACAACGTCGTGCAGGGGCAGGTGAACCTGTACGAGGCGGCGCGCGAGACGATCGAGTACACCTCGCCGGAGGGCAAGGAGTACAAGCTCAAGGGTGGGCCCTACCCGACGATCGTCGTGCGGCCGCGCGGGTGGCACCTCGACGAGCGGAACCTGCAGTTCGGTGGCAAGAACGCGGTGGGTGCGCTCGTGGACTTCGGGTTGCACTTCTTCCACAACGCCGAGTTGGGGCAGCCCTACTACTACCTGCCGAAGATGGAGTCGCATCTTGAGGCACGGCTGTGGAACGACGTCTTCACGACGGCGCAGAAGCTGAAGGGCGTGCCGCACGGCACGATTCGCGCGACGGTGCTCATTGAGACGATTCCGGCCGCGTTCGAGATGGAGGAGATCCTCTACGAGCTGCGTGACCACGCGTCGGGGCTCAACGCTGGTCGGTGGGATTACCTGTTCAGTGTCATCAAGTACTTCCGGGACGCCGGCGCGGACTACGTGCTGCCGGACCGCAACAGCGTGACGATGACGGCGCCGTTCATGCGCGCGTACACCGAGCTTCTGGTGAAGACGTGTCACAAGCGCGGGGCGTTCGCCATGGGTGGCATGGCGGCGTTCATCCCCAACAGGCGTGACCCGGAGGTCACGGAGAACGCGTTGCGCAAGGTTCGTGAGGACAAGACGCGTGAGGCGACGGACGGGTTCGACGGGTCGTGGGTGGCGCACCCGGACCTGGTGCCGATCTGCCGCGAGATCTTCGACGGGGTGCTCGGGGACAGGCCGAACCAGATCGACAAGCAGCGGCCCGAGGTCGAGGTGACGGCCGAGCAGTTGCTGGACTTCAAGTCGGCGGGTGGCGCGGCCACGCGGGCCGGGCTGGAGTCGGCTGTCGACGTCGGCGTGCGGTACATCGCGTCGTGGCTTGGTGGCAACGGGGCGGCGGCGATCCACAACCTCATGGAGGACGCGGCCACCGCGGAGATCAGCAGGTCGCAGATCTGGCAGTGGATCAACAACAAGGTCGTGCTCGACGACGGCACGCAGGTGACCGCCGACGCGGTCCGGGACGTGCTGGCGCGGGTGGGTGGCGAGCTGGAGGGTCCGCACGTCGCGGCGGCCGTCGAGCTGTTCGAACAGGTCGCGTTGTCCGAGGACTTCGTCGACTTCCTGACGCTGCCGGCGTACGAGCGCATCTGATGTACGAGACTTCGCTGTCCCCCGACGACGTGGCGCGGGTGACCGCGCGGTTGTCCACTGTGGAACGCAGCTGGCCGGTGGGTCGTCAGCCCGTGCACACGTGCTACGTGCCCGCCGGTCGCATCATCGGGTCCACGATCGGCGACTGGGGCAGGGAGGCGCTGGAGTCGATCGAGCCAGAGCTGCTCCCGGAACTTCCGGACGGCGTGCTCGAACGGGTCGAGGCCAAGTTGCGCCGGGAGCCGATCGAGGACCTGCGGATCGACTTCGAGGACGGCTACGGCGCGCCCGAGGACGACGTCGAGGACATGGACGCCGAGAGCACGGCGCACCTCGTGTCCCGCTGGCTGGAGCAGGGCGTCGCACCGCCGTCGTTCGGGGTGCGCATCAAGTCGTTCGACACCAAGGCGTTGCGCGAGCGCGGACTGCGGACGCTGGACATCTTCCTGACAGCGTTGGGAGAGGTTCCGCCGGGTTTCGTGATCACCTTCCCGAAGGTGACATCGGTCGACCAGGTCGAGGTGTTCGGCGAGGTGCTCGACCTCTTCGGCAAGGATCTGAGGTTCGAGATCCAGGTGGAGACCACCCAGTCCATCGTGGACGGTGAGGGGCGGCTGGCGATCCCGCGGTTCATCGAGGCGGGGCGCGGCCGGGTGACAGGGCTGCACTTCGGCACGTACGACTACACGGCGGGTTGCGGGTTGTCCGCGGCGCAGCAGCACCTGGCGCACGGCGCGTGCGATTTCGCGCGGCACGTCATGCAGGTTTCCGCTGCCGGCACGGGTGTGCGGCTGTCCGACGGCTCCACGAACGTGCTGCCCGTCGGCGACCAGAAGCAGCACGGCTGGGACACGCACTACCGGCTCGTGCGGCGATCACTGGAGCACGGTTTCTATCAGGGCTGGGATCTGCACCCGGTACAACTGGTGACACGATATGCGGCCGTTTACGCCTTCTACCGCGAGGGATTGGACGCGGACGCCAGTCGGCTGAAGTCCTATGTGCAGCGCGTCTCAGGAGGCGTTCTGGACGAGCCGGCGACTGCCGAGGCGCTGTCGTCATTCTTCCTCCGTGCGGTGGACTGCGGTGCACTCGATCCGGTGGAAGTGCAGGTCGCGACGGGTCTGGACGAGTCAGCTCTGCGAGGCCTTGTCGCACGATCGGTCTGACCGGGTCATCACCCGTTCGTGTGGTTCTGTCAATGGGTGTCGAATGTTCCCGGCAATGGGTGCAGGGTGGCTCGCATGAGCATGCGTGCCGGGCTCTGGACCGGGCTACCCGACCTCGACGCGGCGGAGCACAAGTACCAGGTCGTCGCGTGCGAGGCGGATGTGGACACGTTGATCAGGCTCCTGGGCAGGCCTGAGTGCAACGACGGATCGCTCGACCACTTCGGGAGGGCGCTCACCGCCGAGGGCGATCCCGACCACAACGTCGTGCTCGCCGTGCGCGGCGGGTGGGGCTACATGTACTTCGTCGACAACACCTTCATGGGCTGGCCGAAGGGGTCGGCGGAAGCGCCGTACGTCAACGAGAAGTACACGGACTTCCCGCCCGGCGTCGGTGTTCCACTCGACCTGTACCGGCAGCTGCTGATCGAGTTCATGACGACCGGCGAACGTCCGGCCGGGGTGGACTGGTACTCCGAGGCGGACCTCTTCCACTCGTGGCGTGACCAGCAGATGTCGTTGCGCGGTACGGAGAACCGCTGACCTCGGGCCAGTGTGGACTACCTGATGTCGATCTCAAGGTGACAGTGGCTGCGGGATCAACACCAGGTCGGCGCGGTATGACTCGTTGGTGGAAACGACTGCGACACAGGTCTTGACGCTTTCGGCAGCCGTGTTCCTGGTTCCCACCGCCAGAGCGCATTCCTCGACGATCGTCGAGGACCGGTCGTCGAAGTAGTAGAGCGATATCCGTGGCGGGCGTTTCGTCAGCCGGTTCAGTTCGACCGCATCGGCCTGGCTCACCAACGCGGTCACATGGCCGCAGTCCGCGATGCTGGTGAGCAACGCTTCTGAGACGTGCACCTGCCGGAGGTCGAGTTTCGAGTTCTTGGCACGAACGTGTTCCACCGCCGAGCAGGTGGTCGAGTCGGTTGGTGAGGGACCCAGCCACTCCGAGACCTTGCTCTTGGCGAACTCACTGGCTCGTTCGTACAGACCGGCGTCCTTAAGCCCGATGATCTCGGTGGAGCCGGACTTTCGCGACCACTCGATCTCCAGACCCACGGCGGCGTAGCTGCGAGTTTGGACCAGTCCGTGACGGTTCCTGCTCGTCGTGGTGGCGTCCAGATACAGGTCGACCAATTCGGCGGCTTCCTTGTCCTTACCGCTTTCCAGGTCGGCGAACACGAAGTCGATGTCGATCGAGCCCTTGGTCGTCCGTTGGGCCGCGGCCACCCCCACCAGGACGTCGTGCCACTCGGCCACGTTGATCAGGTCGAACTCCCCGAAGACCGACACCACGCCGTGGCCTGCGTGGTCTGTGCTGCCGAGCGCGCCAGGCGACGGTGCCAAGATGTCGGCCATCAGCCGTGCGTCCGCGGGATCGAGTTGCGGCCGCCTCCACTCGTGGTCGTCCATGTACGCGAAGCACGCGGTTTCCTCGCCTGCCTTCGCACGTTGCATTGGTGCGGTGATCTCGGCACGTCGTGCGCTGTCGCAGTCTTTGGGTCTTCCGGTCAACGCCACGCCTGTGACGAGGACGAGCAACATTGCCGCAGTCCCCAGCACGACGATGCGCACGAACGGGCGATGGTGCAGTGGCGGGCGATTCACCGCCTGCCCCACTAGTCGAGCCTGGAGCAGCACGTGCCCGAACTCGTAGGCAATGCCGATACGGCGCAGCAGGCCCAGTCGTGTGGCGTCGGCGACGAATCGTTCCAGCCGCCAGGGCAGCCGTCCGGAGCGGGCCAGCTTCAACCTGGCCGCCAACAGCCGAGGCCAGGCCCGAGTCGACGCCGTCATGAGTGTGACCAGGATCCCGATGAGCGCACTCATCTCAGCCAGCACGTTCCAGCTCAACGGCCACGACACGTAGCTGGTCAACGGTCGCAGCCGCAGGTCGATAACCGCAGGCAGATCCAACGCGGGGACGACCCATTGCCCGAAGTAGGTCCCAAGCGGTGTGACGACGGTGGCCGCGAATATGCTGAGCGGACCGACGACCAGTCCTGCTGCACCTGCTGCCAGGAAGGTCGACGCTCGCTCCCGTTTGAGCAGGTCCCGCGCGGCGTATGTGGTGTGCTTGGCCGTCGCTCGGTCCACCAGCATCTCGTGCAGTCCGATGCCCAGGCCGCTCACCAGTGCCAGCGCCAACAGGGTGCAGGCCATCGCCGATGTTTTCGGGTATCCCTTGCCCCCAATCAGGTCCGAAAGTGATGAAACGATCACCACGAGGAGGCCGGGTATCAGCACTGTGAGGAAACCGATGGTCATGCCACGGCTGAAGCCGTGCAGCTGACGGTCTGTGGCGGGACGAACTTTGCCAGGTTGCTCACGCAAGGTACCCAGCCCGACCGAGGCGAAAAACGCGCCGAGGCACAACGAGAACAGCGGGATGGAATCGGCGATGTACGATGCCGCCCTCGACGAGAAGGTCAAGTCCAGCCACCACACCGCGGCAACGATGACGAGAGCCTTCCCCAAAGGCCCGACGTCGGTGACGCGGAAGGCCACCTTCCACCAGGTGATGTCTCGTTCGCGCTGTGAGTGCATTTGCTCGGCGAGGTAAGTGAGCCATTTCCTGGCCTTGGCCGCCGTCCACCTACCCCATGGCGCCTCGCTGGGGAACGCGGTGTCCAGACGTAGGTCGACGAGGTGGTCCTCGACCGCGTGTCTGCTGGCGAACTTATTCCTGTCGAGCAGTTCACCGGGGTCGCGTTCCTGGTAAACGGCCGTGAAGAGCGACAGCATCAGCGGCGTTCGCAACGTTAAGGCGACGTGGCCGTTCGGACGGTTTTGGATGTGACGCACGATCTTGCGCCACGTAGGTACGCCCTTCAGTTGGGCGACCAGATCCGCGACGGCCACCTGCTGAACCTCGATGGCGGGTGCGCGCAGCAACGCGGGTGACCCACCGGTGAGCATCTCCTCATACTCAGCGGTGCGGCAGGTGACCACGACCGGCCGGTCGCCTGTCAGCGTGTCGTTGATCCGCCGGACGGCCATGCGCCTCAGGTGTTCGGGCAGTTCGTCGAGACCGTCCAGCACCGGCAGTATGCGCCGGGCTGTCAACAACGTCCGGGGCGTTTGCACAGCGCTGCCGTAGTAGCTTCCGGCAATGCTGCGGACGATCCATTCGTCCAGGTTGTCGTCCACCACGGGGTCCCATGACGACAACGACAGGAACACCGCGATCGGGCCGCTCCCGGTCCATCGGCGCAGCAGGCCCACCGTGAGTGTCAATGCGAGGAAGGTCTTGCCCGCGCCCGGTTCGCCGAGGACGACCATCCGCTTCTTGCCGGGAAGCGCCTCGAAAGCCGTGGCGAGTTGCCGCGCCGCTTCGTCGAGATCACCCGCCAACCTGCCGTCGAACGCCGCTTCGCCGTTCTCGCCGTGGTTCTTCCACTCCAACGGGATGGTCTCCGAGTGAGGAGAACTCCGGAGGCGGCGCCGGATCTCGGGTTCCCACTGTTCAAGCATTCTCATCCGCAGGTCCGCGGTTGCCTCGTCTTCTTTGGGCAATGGCTCCTGTTTGCGGGCGCGATCGGCGATGAACAGGTAGAACGTGACAAGTGCGATGATCCCGGAAACGATGCCCAGGACAGTGTTGCTGTCCTGGATCGAGAATCTCGCCAGGATGACGGTCAGGACGGCACCGATAAGCAGACCGAGGATGCGAGTGAGCCCGAGCAGTCCGCGTTGTGACCGGCCGGGTTCCGTCATGCCCTGCTGATCGCCGCTGCGATTCGTGTTGTTACGGCTCGTTTCGGGGTTCAATGGACCCATGAAGGCCGTGGTGATAGGTGGGGGAATCGCCGGCTTGCTCGCCGCTCGGGTGTTGACCGAGACGTGCGACGACGTGGTGGTCCTGGAACGCGACAAGCTGTCTGACGTGCCCGAACCTCGGGCGGGGGTGCCGCAGGGCAGGCACGTGCACGGGTTGCTCGTGCGCGGCGGCGAGATCATGGAGGGGCTGTTCCCCGGTCTGCACGACGAGCTCGTGCAGGCGGGCGCGCACCTGATGGACGCGGGGGAGATGCGGATCCTCAACCCGCTGGGGTGGGTGGCCTCGACGCGGACCGGGCTGCCGCTGCTGGTGGTGAGCAGGCCGTTGCTGGAGACGCACATCCGGCGCCGGGTGACCGCGAAGATCGTGGACAACGTGCACGTCACCGGGCTGTCGTTCCGTGGATCCACTGTGGACGGCGTGCTGACGAGGGACGGCAGGGTCGACGCCGACCTCGTGGTGGACGCGTCCGGCCGTTCGTCGAAGCTGCCCGCCTGGCTGGCGGACGCGGGGATCACGGTGCCGGAACCGGACGTGGTCGACTCGCGGACGGGGTACGCGACCAGGCTCTACACGGCTCCGCCGGACGCGCCGGTCGTGCTCGCCGAGTCGCTGTCCGCGCCGCACACCCCGCGCGGGGGCATCGTGATGCGCATCGAGGGGGACCGGGTGATGGTCACGGCGCAGGGGGCCGGTGGTGATCATCCGCCGCGGGATCCCGAGGGGTTCCAGGAGTTCCTGGACTCGTTGCGCGGGCCCATCGCCGGGATGCTCACGGACGCCGAACCCGTCACGCCCGTGTACCTGTTCGCGCGGACGGCCAGCCGTCGTCTGGCGTTCGAGCAGATGCCGGGGTGGCCGGGCGGGCTCGTCGCGGTCGGGGACGCGGTGTGCGTGTTCAACCCTGTGTACGGGCAGGGCATGACGGTCGCCGCGATGGCCGCGTTGTTGTTCCGGCGGCACAAGGACTTCAGTGCCAAGGGATGCCGGGACTTCCAGCGGAAGGTCGCGAAGGTGGCGCAGGGCCCGTGGGTGCTGTCCAGCAACGCCGATCAGGGTTGGGTGGACAGCACCGGCGCGGCTCCTGGGCCGATCATGCGCGCTTTCGGCTGGTACATGAAGAAGTGGCAGGTGGCGTTGACGCACGACCAGGACATCTTCGCGCGCTTCGTGCGCGTGGTGCACCTGGTCGCCTCGCCTGCCACGCTCATGAACCCGGTGGTGTTCAGAAGGCTGGCAAAGTACTCCAGGCGAGACCCGCGTCCGGCGCGTCGTCCCGGAGGATCGAGCCCTCGATGAGGCCGTACGGGCGGTCGGCGGCGTAGAAGACCTCGTTGTCGTTCTCCAGCCCGAACGCGCTGAGGTCCACCAGGAAGTGGTGCTTGTTCGGCATGGACAGGCGTACCTCGGCGACCTCGGGACGAGCCTGGAGAACGGCCTCGCCCATCGCGTAGAGGGTCTGCTGCAACGACAGGGAGTGCTTGTCCGCGAACGTCTTCAGCATGATCGACCGGATCTCGGCGAACGACTTCGCCCAGTCCGCGTCGGTGCCGGCGTAGCGCCACCGGGCCGTCACCGACGTCGCCAGGATCCGGTCGTTGGTCTCCTTCAGCGTCGTGTACGGGTCCTTCGGATAGCCGTGGAACTCCGACCCGGTCGACTTCAGCACCACGAGGTCGCGCACGCCGGACACCACCCAGGCGGACGAGCCCTCGATGGTCACGGCCGTGGTGCGCTTCTCGTTCGAGCCTTGCACGAACGCGTGGTCGTGGCCGTCGATGCGGTCCCACGAGTGCTCGTCGATCAACACCCGCGCACCTGAGATCGCCTCCTGCGTGCCGACGAAGTGCCGGCCCAGGCGCAGCGCGAAGTCCTCGATCTCACCGACCGGCGCCTCCTTGGCGAACGCGTAGACGGTGTTCTTCTGCGTGTCCGTGGCCAGCACCTTGGCGTTGTCGCCGGTGAGGTGCGTGTCCGCGAGGTCTCCACGCAGCGACGTGCTGACGGTCAGGTCTTTGACCGTGTGCACGGAACCGTTGCGCGACACCGTGACGAGGCGGTTTTCCGCCTTCCCGTACTGGTTGGGGCCCAGGACGATGGCCATGTTTCAGCTCCCGATCAGCTTCTGCAGCCGCAAGGCGGCGATCTTCGCGAGTTCGTCGTTCACGACGCGGAGCTCGACATCCGGCGGGTTGTCCATGCGACTGGACAGGTTGTCGAGCATTTCCGCACCGCTCAGGCCGGTCGCGCACACCAGGTAGATGTGCCCGAACCGATCCTCGTACGCGGCGTTCGCAGCCGCCAGGCGATCAGCCTGGGAGCTGTCCACACCGGACTGTTCGGACCGCGACCACTTCGCCGACACCCCACCTGTCTTCTGTCGTTCGCCGATGCGCGGGTGCCCGGCGATGGCGCCGAGCACCTCCTCGTCGGAAAGTCCTTGTGCGGCAACCGAAGAAGCCGCGAGGAGAGCATCCATCGACGCGTATGGCCTGCCCGCCGCAACCGCGTCGACCCAGCGGGGTACCGCGAGGCACTCGGTGAGCAGAGGTCGCAGTTCGGCCTCCGGGGCGCTGTTGAAGCTCTCCACGGCTCTCCAAGTTTCTGTATCGCGGAATCTAACTTCCACATTCTTGACCCGGGCCAAGTGAGATGTCTAGTGTCTCCATAGAGTGAAATTGAACTTCCGCAATGTGGAAGGAACGGCTGAGAGATGTTCGACGCAAACCTGTCCATGCTCTTCACCGAGCTGCCGCTGCTGGAGCGTCCGGCCGCGGCACGCGCCGCCGGGTTCGACGCGGTCGAGATCTGGTGGCCGTTCGCGGACGCCGTACCCGAGACACGCGAGATCGAGGCGTTCGAAGCCGCCATCCAGGACGCGGGCGTGCGCCTGGTCGGCCTCAACCTCTACGCGGGCGACATGCCGGCCGGAGACCGCGGCCTCGCGAGCTGGCCCGGCCGCGAGACGGAGTTCCGGACGAACGTCGAGATCACCGTCGCCATCGCGGCCCGCCTCGGCTGCCGCACGCTCAACGCGTTGCACGGCAACTTCGAGACCACCGCGCAGACCATCTCGAACTACCGCTTCGCCGCCGACATCGCGGCCGAAACCGGGGCGCAGATCGTGATCGAACCGCTCAGCGGCGCGCCCCGGTACCCGATCAAGACCGCCCACCAGGCGTTCGAGCTCATCGACGAGATCGACCGCGGCAACGTGAAGCTGCTCGCGGACCTCTACCACCTCGCCACGAACGGCGACGACCTCGACACCCTCGCCGACCACGTCGACCGCATCGGTCACGTGCAGATCGCCGACGCTCCCGGACGCGGTGAGCCCGGCACCGGCGAGCTCGACCTCTTCGGGCATCTCGCCAAGCTCCGCGCCAACGGCTACACGGGTTTCGTGGGCGCCGAGTACAAGCCCGTCACCCACTCCTTCAGTTGGAGGGACAACGCATGACCCGCATCGGTTTCATCGGACTCGGCATCATGGGCAGCCCGATGGCGGCCCACCTCGTAGCCGCCGGGCACGACGTGACGGGCTTCGACCTCAGCTCGGCGTCCCTGGAAAAGCTCGTCGCGGACGGCGGCAAGGCCGCTTCCTCCGCGCAGGAGGCCGTGAGCGGCGCCGAGGTCGTCATCACGATGCTGCCGAACCACCCGCAGGTCGAGGCGGTGATCGACGAGGTCACCTTCGACGACGGCACGCTGCTGATCGACATGAGCACGATCCGCCCGTCCACGTCGATCGAGATCGCGAAGAAGCTCACGAACGTCCGCGTGCTCGACGCACCCGTGTCAGGTGGCCAGACCGGTGCCGTCCAGGCGTCCCTGAGCATCATGGTCGGAGGCGAGGAACAGGACTTCGCCGCCGCCAGGCCGTTCCTGGAGATCGTCGGCAAGACGATCGTCCACGTCGGACCGCACGGCGCCGGCCAGGTGGTGAAGGCCGCGAACCAGCTGATGGTCGGCGGCATCTACGCGCTGGTCGCGGAGTCGATCGTGCTGCTGGAGGCGTCCGGCGTCGACCCCAAGGCGGGCCTGGACGTGCTCGCGGGCGGTCTCGCGGCGAACCGGATCCTCGACCTCAAGCGCGAAACGATGATCGCGCGCGAGTTCCAGCCCGGCTTCCGGATCGACCTGCACCACAAGGACATGGGCATCGCACTGGACGCGGCCCGCGCGGCCGACGTCGCGCTGCCGGTCACCAACCTCATCGCCGCACTGGTCGCGGCGGGACGCGCGCAGGGTTACGGGTCGCTCGACCACTCCGCGCTGCTCAAGGTCATCGAGAACTTCGCGGGAAGGGCCTGACACATGCCGAAGATCCCCGTCATGCAGGCGGTCGTCGAGGTTCTCAAGTCCGAGGGCATCGACACCGTGTTCGGCTGCCCCGGTGCCGCGATCCTGCCGCTGTACAAGGCGATGGAACAGGACGGTTCCATCGAGCACCTCATCGTGCGGCACGAAGAGGGTGCCACGCACATGGCCGACGGCTGGTCGCGCACGACCGGCAACGTCGGTGTCGCGATCGGCACCTCTGGCCCGGCCGGCACGAACATGATCACCGGCCTCTACACCGCGCAGGCCGACAGCGTGCCGATCCTGTGCATCACCGGCCAGGCCGCGGTGTCGAAGCTGCACCAGGAGGCGTTCCAGGCCGTCGACATCGTCTCGATCGCCGCGCCCGTCACGAAGTGGGCGGTGCAGGTCAAGGAAGCCGCGCAGATGCCGTGGATCTTCCGCGAGGCGTTCCGGATCGCCCGCTCCGGCAGGCCGGGCCCGGTGCTGATCGACCTCCCGATCGACGTGCAGAAGCAGGAGATCGAGTGGGACTCGTCGATCGACGAGCCGTTGCCGGTCACCAGAAGCGTGCCTTCCGACGCACGGGTCGAGCGCGCGCTGGAGATGTTGCTGGCCGCCGAACGCCCGCTGCTGCTCGCCGGTGGCGGTGTCATCCTCGGCGAGGCGTCCGACGAGCTGCTGGAGCTGGCCGAGTTCCTGCAGATCCCGATCCAGGCCACGCTGATGGGCAAGGGCGCCATCGACGAGGACCACCCGCTCTACGCGGGCATGACCGGCATCCAGACCTCGCAGCGTTACGGCAACGCGTCGTTCCTGGAGTCCGACCTGGTGCTGGCGCTGGGCGCGCGGTTCGGCGACCGGCACACCGGCGACCTCGCGACCTACCGCGGCGACCGGAAGTTCATCCACGTCGACGTCGAACCGACCCAGATCGGCAAGGTGTTCGGGCCGGACCTCGGCATCGTGGCGGACACCAAGCTCTTCCTGAAGGCCCTGCTGGACAAGGCGAAGCAGCACGGGCCTCGTGAGAAGGGCGTGTGGGTCGAACGGTGCCAGGAGCTCAAGCGGACGTTGCTGCGGCGTGAGGACTTCGACACCGTGCCGGTCAAGGCGCCGCGGGTGTTCAAGGAGATCAACGAGTTCTACGGCCCGGACACCTACTTCGTCACGGCCATCGGGCTCTACCAGATCTGGTCCGGCCAGCACCAGAAGGCGCACAAGCCGCGGCACTACCAGGTCTGCGGCCAGGCCGGGCCGCTCGGCTGGGAGATCCCGGCGGCCATCGGGGTCAAGAAGGCCAGGCCGGACGCGGAGGTCGTCGGCATCGTCGGCGACTACTCGTTCCAGTTCCTGGTGGAGGAACTGGCCGTCGGCGCCCAGTACGACGTGCCGTTCGTGCTGATCATGCTGAACAACGAGTACCTCGGCCTGATCCGGATGGCCGAGGACCACGGTGGCTACGACATGAAGTACGAGGTCGACATCCACTACGACAGCACCGGCTCGGACAACGTCAAGATCATGGAGGCCTACGGCTGCTCCGGCGTCCGGGTCGCCGATCCGGGCGAGATCCGCTCGTCCCTCGAATGGGCCCGCAAGGAGGCTGACCGCACCTCCCGCCCGGTCCTGGTCGAAATCATGATCGAACGCGAGGGCAACACCGCCAACGGCACCTCAATCGCCGCCATGCGCGAATTCGAGCCCATCCCGTGAGCCAGGCAAGTGCACGCGGGGAGCTTTCGTTCACCTGGAGCGCACGAAAGGCCTCCGCGTGAGAAAAAACAGCGCCGTGATCGTCGCGCCGGACAAGTTCAAGGGATCGCTCACCGCCCCGCAGGTCGCCGCCGCCGTCGCGCGCGGCCTGCGGGAGGCGGCCCCGGACGTGGCCGTGCGCCTCCTCCCGGTGGCGGACGGCGGCGACGGCACTGTCGACGCCGCCGTCGCCGCCGGGTTCGTGAAGGTGGGGCGCTGGGTCACCGGGCCGGTCGGGAAGCCAGTGCCGGCGTCGTTCGCGGTCAGGGGAACGACCGCCGTGGTCGAGGTGGCCTCGGCGACCGGGCTCACGTTGCTCTCCGAACCCGCGCCCCTGGAAGCCACGAGCTATGGCGTCGGTGAGCTGCTGAAGGCCGCGCTGGACGTCGGCTGCACCACGATCGTGCTCGGGCTGGGCGGCAGCGCGTGCACGGACGGTGGCGCGGGAATGCTGGAGGCGGTCGGCAAGGCGTCGTTCGCCGGCGTGGACCTGGTGCTGGCCTCGGACGTGGACAACCCGCTGCTCGGACCAACCGGTGCGGCGGCGATCTACGGGCCGCAGAAGGGGGCGTCGCCCGAGCAGGTGGAGATCCTCGAGGCGCGGCTCGAAGCGTTCGCCCGGCGGATCGGGCCGCAGCACGCCGACCGGCCGGGAGCGGGCGCGGCCGGCGGGATCGGGTTCGCCGCGCTGGCCGTGCTCGGCGCGCGGTTCCGGCCGGGCATCGAGGTCGTGCTGGAGCTGGCCGGATTCGCCGAGGCCGTCGCGGACGCGCGTCTGGTGATCACCGGCGAAGGCTCGCTGGACGCGCAGACCCGGCACGGCAAGGCACCGTTCGGCGTGGTCAGGGCCTCGGGAGACGTGCCGGTGGTCGCGGTGGCCGGGCAGTGCACGGTCGCGCCGGGTGATCTCGGGCTGAAGGCCGCCTACGCGCTGCTGGACCTGGAACCGGACGTGACGAGATGCATGGCACAGGCTGATTCGCTGCTGGGCGTTCTCGGCGGTCGCATCGCGCGCGACTGGATGTCAGAGTGAGGGACATGGACCTGGTCTTCCGCGCCCGCAGGGTCATCACCCCCCAGGGCGAGATCGCCTGCGACGTCGGTGTCGTCGACGGCAGGATCGTCGCCGTCGAGCCGTTCATCGACTCACCCAACGTCGTGCACCTCGCCGACGACGAGGTGCTGCTGCCCGGTCTGGTCGACACTCACGTGCACGTCAACGACCCCGGCCGCAGCGAGTGGGAGGGCTTCGAGACGGCGACCCGTGCGGCGGCGGCCGGTGGCGTCACGACGATCATCGACATGCCGCTGAACAGCATTCCTCCGACGGTCGAGGTCGCGGCGCTGGAGATCAAGCGCAAGGCCGCCGCGAACGTGTCGGTGGACGTCGGATTCTGGGGCGGGATCATCCCCGGCAACCTCGCCGAACTGAAGCCGTTGCACGAGGCCGGTGTCTTCGGCTTCAAGTGCTTCCTGCTGCACTCGGGCGTCGACGAGTTTCCGGCCGTGACGACGGCTGAGCTCGAAGTGGCACTGAGGGAACTGGCCACGCTCAACGCGTTGACGATCGTGCACGCCGAAGACGCGCACACGGTCCGTGACTCGGAACCGGACTACGCGGGGTTCCTCGCCTCACGGCCGCGCGAAGCCGAGAACCGGGCCATCAGCGACGTCGTGGAGCTGACCCGCAAAACGGGCGCTCGCACGCACATCCTGCACCTGTCGTCGTCGGACGCGCTGCACATCATCGAGGGAGCGCACCGCGACCGGCTTCCCGTGACCGCCGAGACGTGCCCGCACTACCTCACGTTCACCGCCGAGGAGATCCACGACGGGCAGACGGAGTTCAAGTGCTGCCCGCCGATCCGTGAGGCGGAGAACCGCGAGGCGTTGTGGCAGGGGCTGCGCGACGGCGTGATCGAACTGGTCGTCAGCGACCACTCGCCGAGCACGGTCGAGCTGAAGGAAGGCGACTTCGCCACGGCCTGGGGCGGTATCGCGTCGCTCCAGCTCGGCCTGCCCGCGGTGTGGACGGGCGCGCGGGAACGGGGTTTCCACCTCACCGATGTCGTCCGCTGGATGGCCACGCACCCCGCGCGCCAGGTCGGCCTGGAGAGCAAGGGCGCCATCGAGGTGGGCAAGGACGCGGACCTCGTGGTGTTCGCGCCGGACGAGGCCTTCGTGGTGGACAAGAACAAGCTCCACCACCGCAACCCGGTCACGCCCTACCACGGGCGTTCGCTGCACGGCGTGGTTCGGCAGACCTGGTTGCGCGGCAAGGAAATCAGCACGACGCAAGGCAAGTTGCTACGCAGAGGAGAAGCATGACGGAGTGGACCCGGCTGCCCGATCTCGCCTCGCGCGCGGTCGGAGGCGGTGTGGTGTGGGCGAACGACGAGCTGTTCGCCGAGCGGGAGAACCTGATCAAACCCGCCGAGCCGGTCTACCAGACCTACACCTTCGGTCACAAAGGCCAGGTCTACGACGGCTGGGAGACCCGCCGCCGTCGTGAGGCCGGTGTGGACCAGGCGGTGATCCGGCTGGGCATGCCGGGTGTGGTGCGCGGAATCGTCGTGGACACGGCGTTCTTCAAGGGCAACTACCCGCCGTTCTGCTGGGTCGAGGGCGCCCAGGTCGAGGGTTACCCCTCCGGCGAGGAGATCACCGAGTGGTTCCCGTTGGTCGAACGATCGGCACTCAAGGGCGACGACAAGCACTACTTCGACGTTGCTGAAGGACGCCGCGTTACGCACGTACGCCTGACCATCGACCCCGACGGCGGTGTCGCCCGACTGCGCGTGCACGGCGAACCACTCGCTGATCCACGGCTGCTGATCCCGGGAATCGACCTCGCCGCGCTGGAGAACGGCGCGGTCGTCACGGGCTGCAGCAACATGTTCTACAGCTCGCCCAACAACCTCATCGCCCCTGGTCAGGCCACGGTCATGGGGGAGGGCTGGGAAACCGCGCGCCGGCGTGACGACGGCAACGACTGGGTGTCGATCCGGCTCGCCGCGGCCGGTGCGGTGCAGCTGGTCGAGCTCGACACCAGCCACTTCAAGGGCAACGCGCCGGGCTGGGCGTCGGTGAGCGGCTGCGACGAGCGCAAGGACCCGGCCACGTGGTTCGACGTCCTGCCACGCACCCGGCTGCAGCCCGACACACGGCATCGGTTCGTCGTGGACTGTCCCGAGGTGACACACGCTCGTCTGGACATCTACCCGGACGGCGGGATGGCACGACTCCGTCTGATCGGGACTCCTACGAGCGACGGCCTAGCGCACCTGCGGTCGGCCTGGGCTGAAAGCACCAGCTGAGAAACGGTTGTCCGACTCCGGTGGGATTCTTCTCATTCCCCGGTCGGTTGCCGGTGCCACCCGGTCGATGAAAGCGTTTTCCTCCTGCTGGACAGGGAACCAGGGAGGAAATCCGTGCGACCGATGACGCGCGCCTTCGGGGCCGCGCTCGCGAGTTCCGCGTTGGTCTGGGGAATGACGCCGCTCGCGTTCGCGGCTCCGGAGCACGCGATCGACTGGAAGCCGTGCGCAGAGGCGCCGGTGGTCGACTGCGGGTTCTTGACGCTGCCGATCGACTACGCCAGGCCGGACGGGGAGAAGTTCCAGCTCGCCGTCTCCCGCCGTAAGGCGAACGACCAGTCCCGGCGCGTCGGCGCGCTGGTCGTCAACCCCGGCGGACCTGGGGTCTCGGGTGTCGGCTTCACCTTCGAGGCGGACCGGTACTTCAGCAAGGAGATCGTCGACAGGTTCGACGTGGTCGGGTTCGACCCGCGTGGTGTCGCGCGCAGCCGGCCGATCAAGTGCTCGGCCGAGGCGGTGCGGCGGCCGCACACCGACACCCCGAAGACCACGGCCGAGTACGACCAGTTGGTCGCCTACAACAAGGCGCTGCACGAGGACTGCCGCGAGCAGTCCGGGCCGATCTTCGATCACGCCTCGTCGCGGGAGGCCGCGGACGACATCGACTCGATCCGTCGTGCGCTGGGTGAGAAGAAGATCAGCTACTACGGCGTCTCGTACGGCACGATCATGGGCCAGCAGTACGCGGAGCGGTACGGCCGCAACCTCCGCGCCATGGTGATCGACTCGAACATGGACCGCAGCCTCGGCGTGTGGGGGTTGCTCGAGACCGAGGCGCGTGGCGCGGAGGCCGTGTTCGGCGAGTGGATCAAGTGGAACGACCGCACGCCGTCCTCGCCGTTGCACGGTCAGGACCTGCGCGAGATCTGGAAGAACCTGCTCGCCAAGGCCGCCCGCGGCGAGCTGAAGGACCCGCGGAGCGGCCTCGTGTTCACCCCGGAGCTCCTCGGCATCCGCTTCCTGAACTACAGCCACGTCCCGGCGTGGAAGCTGTTCGCCGACTACGTGGTGACGCTCGTCCGGGGTGCCTCGGCGCCCGCCAAGGCGTTCGCGGAGGTCGACGCGATCGAGTACCCGTTCCAGGGCATCGTCTGCAACGACTACAACCTAAGGATCAGCTCGTTCGCCGAGTACCAGGCCCTGAACGACATGGAGAACCGCGTCGCGCCGAACGCCGTCATGGTGCCGTTCGCCCACGGCGCGATGACGGGCTGCGCCGGGTTGCCGGATGCCACGAACCCGCAGCATCCGCTCAAGTTCAGGAACGCGCCGAAGATCCTGGTGACCAACGCCAGGTACGACCCCGCGACGGTCTACGAGTGGGCGGCCAACGTGCACCGGCAGACCCGCGGCACGACCGTTCTCGTCACCTACGAAGGCTGGGGTCACGGCGTCTACGGCCGCAGCGACTGCACGCGGAAGATCAACGACGATTACCTGGTGTGGTTGCAGCTGCCGCGCAACGGCACCACATGTGCTGCGGCCGAACCGACTAACTGACGGTGGTTGTACGACCACAGGCTGATTCTTTTACCTACCTCGGTCGGTTGTCTGCGTCACACGTTCGGTGGAAGCGTTTCCTCCCGCAAGATCGGGGATCTAGGGAGGAAATCCATGCAACCGATGATGCGCGTCTTCGGAGCCGCGCTCGCGAGTTCTGCATTGGTACTGGGCATGTCGCCGCTCGCGTCCGCGGCTCCGGAGGGGCAGCCGGAGTTCGGAGTGGGCGCGATCGACTGGAAGCCGTGCGCCGAGGTGCCGACCGTCGACTGCGGCTTCTTGACGCTGCCGATCGACTACAGCAAGCCGAACGGGGAGAAGTTCCAGCTGGCCGTGTCGCGCAGAAAGGCGAGCGACCAGTCCAAGCGCATCGGCGCGATGGTCATCAACCCCGGTGGGCCCGGTGGTTCGGGAGTCGACTTCTCGTTCGGCGCCGACCGCTACTTCAGCAAGGACATCATCGACAGGTTCGACGTCATCGGGTTCGACCCGCGTGGTGTCGCGCGCAGCCAGCCGATCAAGTGTTCGGCGGAGGTGCTGCAGCGGCAGCCGTCCGAGTACCCGAAGACCAAGGACGAGTTCGACAAGCTGGTCGCGTTCAACAAGGAGCTGCGGGCCGACTGCCGCAAGGTCTCCGGCGCGATCTTCGACCACGCCTCGACGTTCGACGTCGCGAACGACATCGACTCGATCCGCCGGGCGCTGGGCGAGAAGAAGATCAACTACTACGGCGTCTCGTACGGCACGATCATGGGCCAGCACTACGCGGCGCAGTACGGCAAGAACATCCGCGCCATGATCATCGACTCGAACATGGACCACAGCCTCGGCACCTGGAAGTTCCTCGAGACCGAGGCGCGCGGGGCACAGGACATGTTCAACGAGTGGGTCAAGTGGAACGACCGCACGGCGACGTCCCCGCTGCACGGCAAGGACGTGCGCAAGATCTGGAACGACCTGCTCGCCAAGGCCGCGCGCGGTGAGCTGACGTACCCCGACGGCACCAAGTTGACGCCGGAGAACCTCGGCTCGATGGTGGTGGGCATGGGCTACGGGCCCGCGTTCCAGATGTTCGCCCAGCGGGTCAAGGACCTGAGCGAGGGCACTACGGCGTCCTCGAAGGCGTTCGCGGAGGGTGAGACGTTCGAGAACCCGTTCGCGGGCATCTTCTGCAACGACTACAACCTGCGCGTCAGCTCGTGGGGCGAGTACCAGGCGCTCAACGCGATGGAGAAGCGCGTCGCGCCCGACACCCTGGGTTCGTCGATCGGCCACGGCGCGATGATGGGCTGCGTCGGGTTCCCGAAGGCCACGAACGCGCAGCGGCCGCTGAAGATCAAGAACGCGCCGAAGATCCTGATGACCAACTCCAGGTACGACACGGCGACGGTCTACGAGTGGGCGGTCAACGCGCACAAGCAGACCCGTGACACCACGGTCTTCGTCACCTACGAAGGCTGGGGCCACGGTGTCTACGACCGCAGCGAGTGCACGCTGAAGATCAACGATGAGTACATGGTGGGTCTGAAGCTCCCGCGCAGCGGCACGACGTGTGCCGCTGTCGAGCCTGCGGCCCAGGCGTCGATCCTGTCGGCGAAGCCGGTGCCGGCGGGACCGTACTCGGTTCGCTAGTGCCAGTTGGCGGACCGCGCCCCTGGTTCACCCGCCAGGGGTGTGGTCCGCCGTTTGCCGTAAGCGATCGTTTGAGTACGTTCGGTCCATGTCGATCGAGAACCACTTCCCCGGCCGAGCTCACAACGTGGCGCAGATCGGCGAGGTGGGGACGATCAACGTCCACCAGAAGCCGAAGCGGACCAAGCTGTTCGTCATCGGTTACGTCGTCGCCTTGCTGGCCGTGTTCGGTGGTGTCGGCGCCTACTTCCTGACCAGGCCGCAGCCGTTGGAGATGGCCGCGGACTACCACCGCGAGGCCGAACTTCCCGCCGCCGTGCACCCCCGGCCGCTGGGCAGGACGGAGTTCCCGTCGGACAAGGACTGCCGTGCCGTCGCCGGCTGGGCGGTCGAGCAGGGTGGCGCCCGTGCGTCCGGTCAGCCCGTACGCCTGTGGATGAGGGGGCGCGGTGTCGACGTGAACCGCATCAGTGTCGTGGTGACCGAACGGCTGGAGCCGCCCGCCGGCACGTTGCTGCGGTGCGTTTCCTCGGGAAGCAACCCGACAGTCAAGCTGAAGGTCGACCTCGACTCGGATCAGCCGATCGTGCGGGACTCGGGCAGCGGCAAGATCTACGCCGCCGACAGCGCGATCACGCTGAACAACGAGGCGATGTTCTTCGACATCGAACCGACCACGGTGAAGTGCCTGTGCCGCTGGCACATCGAGGTCGAGCACTACGCAGGTGGCCGGCTCGTGACGACGGAGGTGAAAGCTCCGGGGGACAAGCCGTTCGAGACCGCGGCGACAACTCGTGTCGTGCGCGCCTACTCGGCGCTCGGTTCGATGTGGTCGCAGGAGCGTTAGCACACCGCGCCTTCGCGGAACTTCCGTTCCGGCGCGTGACACCACGCGAACTGCTTGTCGAAGTCGTACCCGCGCTGGGCCGGCTCCGTTTCGAGCTTTCGGCCGTTGGTCGTGGTCTTGCTCGTGAACGTGTGAGTAGTGCCTTGGTGGACGTATTCGACCTCCACCTGCCACTCGTAGGCGTTCCCCAGCACGACGACGTCGGCGTCCTTTTGCCACACCTCCATGTGCTGTCCGGAGATCGTGGTGGGAAGTCCCCGCGGCGCCTGCTGCCTGAAGCTGAAGACGTCGTCCTGCGTTCCGTCGGCGCGTACCTCGACCACCTGCTGGTAGCTGGTCGAGTTCGGGTTCGAGCAGCCGTACACGTACGACGGTGAGGGCATGCGTCGCTTCGGTGTCAGGAAGCGGATCCGGAAGTCGGTGACCGTGAACTCCTCGAACGCCCTGGGCACGAGCATCACGTCGATCCTGGTGTTCGCCTCCCGCGCTTCCGCCCGCCGGAGTGCGTAGAACGGCTCGTCGCAGCTCGTTGAACCCGAGAGCGACTTGTCGTTGGGATTCAGCTTCTCCGGGATCGGACCCAGCTGGTCCGGCGTCTTGGCGGCGACGAACGTGTTGCTGCTGGTGGACACGTATGCCAGGAAGGGGGCGTCAGGGCTCAGGTCGGCGGCGGTGGTACGCGGTGCCGTGGACTCCTGCCGGACGAGCGGTTCCGCCGGGCCCGGCCGGAAGACGAGGAAGGCGGTGGTGCCGGCGAGCACCAGCCCGGCCACGGCCGCGAGCGCGATCAGAGAGCTCCGCATCGGCTCACGGTATTGCTTGGGGACAAACGACACGCCTGGGTTCACCGTATCGAGCGAGCCGAGTCGCTACTCCTCGTCACCGCTTCGCCGCCGTGAGGTGGCCGAATCGAGACCGTGAACCCGGCGAAACGTGGACGTAACACGTCCAGCTCGACAGTTCACCTCCGCGAAACGTTCGGCGTAAGTGCGTGAAACAGGACGTCTCGATGCTCCCTGCAACCGACGTGCAGTGGAGGTCGAAGTGAACACAGGTGACACGGCCTGGGTGCTGATCAGCGCAGCGCTGGTCATGCTCATGACGCCGGGCCTGGCCTTCTTCTACGGGGGCATGGTCCGATCCAAGAGCGTCTTGAACATGCTCATGATGAGCTTCATTTCCCTGGCCGTGGTCAGCATCCTGTGGGTGTTGTACGGCTACAGCCTGGCGTTCGGCAACGACATCGGCGCCGGTCTGCTGGGCAACTTCGACAACATCGGTCTGAAGGGCATCCTCGGCACGCTGGGCGGTCCGGCGGACCACCAGTTCCCGACGATGGCGTTCGTGATGTTCCAGCTGATGTTCGCGATCATCACGCCCGCCCTGATCTCCGGTGCGATCGCCGACCGCGCGAAGTTCTGGGGCTGGACGCTGTTCATCGGCCTGTGGGTCACGATCGTGTACTTCCCGGTGGCGCACTGGGTGTTCGCGTTCTCGAGCGCTGACGGTTCCGTCGTCGGTGGCTGGATCGCCAACAACCTGAAGGCGCTCGACTTCGCCGGTGGTACCGCGGTCCACATCAACGCCGGTGCCGCGGGTCTGGCCGTCGCGCTCGTCCTCGGCAAGCGCAAGGGCTGGCCGAAGGAGCCGATGCGGCCGCACAACCTGCCGTTCGTGCTGCTCGGTGCCGCTCTGCTGTGGTTCGGCTGGTACGGCTTCAACGCCGGTTCGGCGCTGGGCGCCAACGAGACCGCCGCCGTCGCGTTCGCCACGACCACCATCGCCACCGCCGCCGCCGTGCTCGGCTGGCTGCTCGTCGAGCAGTTCCGCGACGGCAAGCCGACCACCCTCGGTGCCGCGTCCGGTGCGGTCGCCGGTCTCGTCGCCATCACCCCGGCCTGTGCGTTCGTCAGCCCGCTCGGTGCCATCGCGATCGGCGTGATCGCCGGTGCGCTGTGCAGCCTCGCCGTCGGTCTCAAGTTCCGCTTCGGCTACGACGACTCGCTGGACGTCGTCGGTGTCCACCTCGTCGGCGGTCTCGTCGGTACGCTGCTGATCGGTTTCTTCGGCACCACCAGCGTGAACTCGGCCGGTGCTGACGGTCTCTTCTACGGCGGCGGGTTCGGCCTCCTCGGCAGGCAGGCCGTCGCGGCGATCGCGGTCCTCGCCTTCTCGTTCGTGCTCACCTTCATCATCGCGTTCGTGGTGAACAAGACGGTCGGCTTCCGCGCTGACGAAGAGGCCGAGGTCGCGGGCATCGACGAGTCGGAGCACGCCGAGTCGGCCTACGAGTTCGGCGCGTTCTCCAGCGCTCGCGGTGCGAACAAGGGCAGTGTGACCGCGGGTGCGACCGCGGTTCTCGAGGGGAGCAACAAGTCATGAAGCTGGTCACCGCGATCATCAAGCCGTTCACGCTCGACGACGTGAAGGGCGCCCTCGAACAGCTCGGCGTGCTCGGCATGACCGTCAGCGAGGTGCAGGGCTACGGCCGCCAGAAGGGCCACACCGAGGTCTACCGGGGCGCCGAGTACTCGGTGGACTTCGTGCCCAAGATCAAGATCGAGGTCGTCATCGACGACACGGCCGTCGAGAAGGTGCTGGAAGCGGTGGTCGAGGCCGCCCGCACCGGCAAGATCGGCGACGGCAAGGTGTGGGTGACTCCGGTCGAGACCGTGGTGCGCGTGCGCACCGGGGAACGTGGATCGGATGCGCTGTAACTAATTTTGGGGAGACGGTCCGTGGAGAACAACGAAACGGCCGTCGTCACGGCTGACGACCTGGTGCGAGCGCGCGAACGCCTGCTCGCACCAGGTCGTCGTCGCTTGGCCGCCGAACCACTGCGCGAAGCACTCGTGGACCTGCACGAGTTCTGGTTGACCAAACACGCGGGGGGAGCGGGGATATCCGGATCGGGTATCGCGCTCGTGGCGGTCGGCGGGCTGGGGCGGCGTGAGCTCGTGCCCTATTCCGACCTCGATCTGGTCCTGGTGCACAACGGCGTCAAGCACGTCGACGAGATCGCCGAGAAGCTCTGGTACCCGCTGTGGAACTCCGGCATCGGGCTGGACCACTCGGTCCGCACCGTCGGCGAGGCGTTGCGGGTCGCCGCCGGTGACCTGCGGACCGCGTTGGGACTGCTGGACATCCGGCACATCGCGGGTGATCCCGAGGTCTCGCAGAAGCTCGCCGAGGGGGCGCGCCAGGCGTGGCGCGGCAACGTCCGCAACCGGCTGGACGAGATCTCCGAGTCGTCGCAGAAGCGCTGGGGCCGCAGTGGCGAGATCGCGCACCGCGTCGAGCCAGACCTGAAGCACGGCCGTGGTGGGTTGCGGGACATCACGATCCTGGACGCGCTGTCGGTCGCGCAGATGGTGGACCGGCCGTCGGCTGATGTCGACGAGGCCCGCAAGCTGCTCCTCGACGTCCGCACCGAACTTCGCCGGGTGGCGCGGAAACCTCGTGACGTGCTGCGGGCGCAGGACGGCGACGAGGTGGCGTCCGCTCTCGGTTTGGCCGACCGGTTTGCTCTGGCCCGTTCGCTTTCCTCTGCCGCACGCACTGTCGTTTACGCGTTCGACGTCGCCGTGCGCACGGCTCGTGCCGCCGCGCCGAAGCGTGGGCTCGGGGCGTTCCTGAGAGGACAGCCGCCGCGCAGACCGTTGGACGAAGGTGTTGTGCTGCACGGGTCTGAGGTCTCTCTCGCCCGTGACGCGATTCCCAGCCGTGATCCCGCGTTGTTGTTGCGCGTCGCGACGGCGGCGGCACGCAGCAAGCACCCGATCGCGACCGGCACGTTGGCCCGGCTCGCGGACTCGGCGCCGGAGCTGCGTCAGCCGTGGCCGCGCGAAGCCCGTGAGGAACTGCTGGCGTTGCTGGGCAGCGGTAGCGGACTCGTGGACGTCGTGGAGGCGTTGGACCGCACGGACTTGTGGGGCCGGCTGTTCCCCGAGTGGGGTGCGGTGCGGGACCTGCCGCCGCGCGACGCCGCGCACATGTGGACGGTCGACCGGCACTTGGTGCAGACGGTCGCACATGCTGCGCGTCTCGCGACCACGGTGTCACGGCCCGATCTGCTGTTGCTGGGCGCGTTGATCCACGACATCGGCAAGGGTCGGCAGCAGGACCACTCCGAGGTCGGGGCCGCGCTGGCGACCCAGATCGGTGAGCGGATCGGGTTGTGGCCGCAGGACGTCGAGACGTTGTCCGCGATGGTGCGTCACCATCTCTTGTTGCCGCACACGGCGACTCGGCGTGACGTCGAGGACGAGGCGACCGTGCACCGTGTGGTGGAAACGCTCGGTGGCGACGCTGTGCTGCTGGAGCTGCTGCACGCCTTGGCGGAGGCGGACTCTCTCGCGACCGGACCTGGTGTGTGGACGGACTGGAAGGCCGCGCTGATGGCCGACCTGGTCGCACGGTGCCGCAAGGCGATGGCCGGGGAGGCGTTGCCCAAACCGGAACCGCTGGATCCGGCCTTCGTGGCCATGGCGGAACGCGTTGCGGCGTCGGGGAAACCGGACGTGCTGCTGGAGAAGCAGGATCACGCGGCGATCGTGACGGTGCTCGCGCCGGACCGGCCGGGCATGCTGTCCAAGGCCGCCGGCGTGCTCGCGTTGAACTCGTTGGAGGTCCACGCGGCGACGTTGCGGGCGCACGGCGGTGCGACGGTGGACGCGTTCACGGTGTCGCCGCGGTTCGGCTCGCTGCCAGACGCGTCGTTGCTGCGCGAACAGCTGTCCAGGGCCATCGAGGGCTCGCTGCTGTTGGCGGACAAGCTCGCCGCGAAGGAACGCGACTACGGCGGCCCGCCGCTCGACCCGCCGCCCGCGAAGGTGCTGTGGTTCGACGACGAGGCGACCGGCGCGGTGGTGCTGGAACTGCGCGCCGCCGACCGGATCGGCCTGCTGCACCGGGTGGCCGGGGCGTTGGAGCAGTGCGGCGCCGACGTGCAGTGGGCGCGGGTGTCCACGTTGGGCGCGACGGTGGTCGACTCGTTCAGCATCGCCGGCTCCGACCTGGACCGGCGGCGGATCGAACGGGCCGTGCTCGACGCGGCCAAGTAGAGGTTGAGTAGCTCTACGCACAACCTCTCCGGGTGCTCACGCTCCTGAACGCATGCGGAACACGGCAGTCTTCGTGGTGTCCGGAAAGCGTCCTCGAGGGGTGGATGGCTTCCCGGACTGGCAGAGGCGGTGGTGACGAGTGACGGCGCCGGGGGAGGTACCGGGCACTCGCACCACCGCCGATTCCCTTGCCTGACAACGAGACAGGTTCCTGGACAATCCGCGTCCGGCCTGGGCAAGGTCGAGTTCTCGTTGTTCTGACTGGGGAGGAAGAACGTTGAGAACCGCAATGGTGGCCGCCGTCGTCGCGGCCCTGATCATTCCCGCCACCGCACAGGCCGCTCCGCTCGCCGTGGAGGATCTCGGCACGTTGCCGGGCGATCTCAGGAGTTCCGCGGTCGACATCAACGACTCCGGCACGATCGCCGGCGTCTCCCACGGCACGGGCACCGCGCAGCACGCCGTGCGGTGGGACCGGTGGGACGGCATCAAGAAGCTCGCGGACCTCGGGTTCGACTCGTGGGCGGCGGCCATCAATCGCGACAACGTTGTCGTCGGTTACGCCGTGAACTCCGCGGGTCAGGCCCAGGCCGTGAAGTGGCTGTCCTCCGGGGCGCTGGTGCAGCTGACGGTCGCGGGCGCGACGAGTTCGGTCGCGTACGACGTCAACGACTCCGGCACGGTCGTGGGTACCGCGACGATCAACGGCGTCAGCCAGGCGGTCCTGTGGGAGTCATGGGGTGACGTGACGATCCTGGGCACGGGCAGCGCGCACCGCGTGGCCAACGGCAACACGGTCATCGGGAAGAGCGGCAACGACGTGGTCCGGTGGAGCCCGTCAGGCGTGCGGACCGTGCTCGACGCAGGCGAGTTCTACGGCGCCAACCAACTCGGTGAGGCGACCGGAACCGTTGGTGGCAACGGCGTGCTGTGGCTGCGCAACAGCAAGACCCAGCTCGGTGCCGGCGCACGGCCGTTAGACATCAACGACAACGGCTTCGCGGTAGGGGAACTGTCGTCGCAGGCGACCAGGTGGGACGTCTTCGGCAGTGGCGTGGAAACTCTGGCACCCGCGCCCTCGCGTGCGTCCGAGGTGAACAACTCCGGCGTCGTCGCGGGCACCGTCGGCACCACCGCCGCGACCTGGGACATGAGCGGTGCTCGGACCTCGCTGCCGTCGTTGACAGGTGCCGCACGTCACACCGTGACGGGGCTGAGTGAGGTCGGGCTGGTCATCGGCGTGGCAACCTTCGCCGACGGCACCTTCCGGGCCGTCGTCTGGCGCTGAAAGCCTGTGCATTTCGCCAGAAATCGGACCAAACTGAACGAGAAGGATGGGCAAGACGTCTTTTAGGGCATGACCGCCGTGTTGAACACGCAGACCGCAGTCGTCCGGGTGCAGCCGCGCTCGCTCGTAGTCCTCGCCGGCATCCCCGGCGCGGGCAAGACGACGCTGCTCACCCGCCTCGACGCGGACGAGCCGGTCACCGTGCTCGACTCCGACCAGGTGCGCATGTGGCTGGAACCGCGGATGCCGCTGCCGTACAAGTACTGGCGCGTCTTCGTGCATCTCACCCACCGGTTGCGCGTCTTCTGGGCGGCGATCTTCTGCGCGGGCCTGCTGGTCGTCCACGAGCCGTCCACCCGCCCCGGCACCCGTTTCATGCTGGTGCTGGCCGGCCTGCTGTCGGCGCGTCACCGCCACTTCCTGTGGCTGGACGCGTCGGCGGCCCAGGCCCTGGACGGCCAGATCGCCCGCCGCCGCGTCGTGCGAACCCATGCTTTCGAGCGACACGTCCGCCGCGGTTCGTCGATGCGAGCCCAGTTCGAAGCGGGCTGGGTGCCCTTCGGTTTCGCGAGCGTGACGCTCCTCACCCGTGCGGGCACCTCGGGTGGTCTGCGCATCATGGTGTCGTGATCAAGGCTGTCCTCTTCGACTTCGCAGGCACCCTGTTCGGGCGTCCCACCTACCGCTGGCTCTCCCCGTCCCACCTCTCCGTGCTGCGTGCGCCCGCGCCTTACATCGCACGAATGAACGCGGCTGAACGAGCCGTGTGGGACGCACGGGACCTGACCGCGCTGGCGAACCGGTCGGCCTACTGGACCCTGTTCCGGCTGGCCGGGCTGTCGATGCCCGACGACCTGTTCCAGCGCCTGCACAACCCGGCGTTCTGGCTGCCCTACTCCGATACGGCCGAGGCCTTGCGGGTCGCGCGGCCGTTGAAGGTCGGGGTGCTGAGCAACATCTCGTGGGACATCCGCAGCGTCTTCGCGCGCGAGTCGCTGTCCGTGGACGCCTACGCGCTGTCGTTCGAGATCGGCGTCTCGAAGCCTTCTACCCGTGCGTTCGAGGCCGCCTGCGTGCGGCTCGACGTCGACCCGTCCGAATGCCTGTACATCGGCGACGACCCGGTGTCGGACGGTGCGGCGGTGGCGGCGGGGCTGCGGTTCGCACAGATCTCCACTGCTCCGGTCGGGCGCCGTGAGCCGGTGCTGCTGGAGGCCCTGGCGAGCCACGGGATCGGGTGAACGCGAGGTTAGCTAGTCTGGGAGGCGTGTTCTCCACGCTTTCCGACCGGCTGACCACGGTTCTCCAGGGCCTTCGCGGCAAGGGCCGGCTCAGCGACGCCGACATCGACGCGACCGCCCGCGAGATCAGGGTCGCCCTGCTCGAGGCCGACGTCGCGCTGCCCGTTGTGCGCGGCTTCATCGCCAAGGTGAAGGAGCGCGCCAAGGGCTCCGAGGTGCACCAGGCGCTGAACCCGGCGCAGCAGGTCGTGAAGATCGTCAACGAGGAACTGATCAACGTCCTCGGCGGCGAGACCCGCAGGCTCAACCTCGCGAAGAACCCGCCGTCGGTGATCATGCTGGCGGGTCTGCAGGGTGCGGGTAAGACGACGCTCGCCGGCAAGCTGGCCAAGTGGCTGAAGGGCCAGGGCCACACGCCGCTGCTCGTCGCCGCCGATCTGCAGCGCCCCAACGCGGTGACGCAGCTCCAGGTCGTCGGTGAGCGCGCGGGCGTGCCCGTCTTCGCTCCCGAGCCCGGCAACGGCGTCGGCAACCCGGTCGAGGTCTCGCGCCGCGGCGTCGAGGAAGCCAAGGCCAAGCAGCACGACATCGTTCTCGTCGACACGGCCGGCCGGCTGGGCGTCGACGAGGAGATGATGAAGCAGGCCATCGACATCCGGGCCGCGGTCGACCCGGACGAGGTCCTGTTCGTGGTCGACGCGATGGTCGGTCAGGACGCGATCAACACCGCCACGGCCTTCCGTGACGGCGTCGGCTTCACCGGTGTGGTGCTGACCAAGCTCGACGGCGACGCCCGCGGTGGTGCCGCGCTGTCGGTCCGCGAGGTCACCGGCCAGCCGATCCTCTTCGCGTCCAACGGCGAGAAGCTCGAGGACTTCGACGTCTTCCACCCGGACCGGATGGCGAGCCGCATCCTGGGCATGGGCGACGTCCTCACCCTGATCGAGCAGGCCGAGCAGCACTTCGACCAGGAGCAGGCCGAGAAGGCCGCCCAGAAGCTGCACTCCGGCCAGTTGACGCTCGAGGACTTCCTGGAGCAGATGCTCGCGATCCGCAAGATGGGTCCGATCGCGAACCTGCTCGGCATGCTCCCCGGCGCGGGTCAGATGAAGGACCAGCTGGGCATGCTGGACGAGAAGCACCTCGACCGCATCCAGGCGATCATTCGCGGCATGACCCCGGCGGAGCGGGACGACCCGAAGATCATCAACGGCTCCCGCCGGCTGCGCATCGCGAACGGTTCGGGCGTCAAGGTCAGCGACGTCAACGACCTGGTCAACCGCTTCTTCGAGGCCCGCAAGATGATGGCGTCGATGGCCGGCCGGATGGGCTTCGGCGGCGGTGGCGGCAGCAAGACCCGCAAGGGCAAGAAGGGGAAGAAGGGCAAGGGCGGACGTGGCCCGACGCCCCCGAAGATCAAGGGCGGCTTCCCGGGGATGTTCCCCGGCGGCATGCCCGGCATGCCCCCCGGCGGGATCCCCGGCATGCCTCCCGGCGGTGGCCTGCCGAACCTCGGTGGCGGCATGAACGAGCTCCCGCCCGGCTTCGACCCCACGAAGTTCAAGTTCGACGGGGACGACAAGAAGAAGTGACGATGCACCTGCGCGGCGTCGTCCTGCCGGACGGCGAACCGCGAGACCTGTGGGTCGTCAACGGTCGTGTGCGCACCCAGCCGGTGCCGAACGCACAGACCGTGGTCGACGGCGGGTTCCTCGTTCCGGGCCTGGTCGACGCGCACTGCCACGTCGGCCTGGGTTCGCACGGCGGCGTCGAGCTGTCCGAGGCCGTCGAGCAGGCACTGACCGACCGCGCCGCGGGCACGTTGCTGATCCGCGACTGCGGTTCGCCGATCGACACCACGCCGTTGCAGGAGCGCCTGGACCTGCCGCGGATCATCCGGGCGGGCCGCCACATCGCCCGCCCGAAGCGCTACCTCCCGCACATCGGCGTGGAGATCGAGTCGGACCTGGCCTCGGCGGTCGCCGAGCAGGCCGCGTACGGCGACGGCTGGGTGAAGCTCGTCGGCGACTGGATCGACCGCGGCGTGGGCGACCTGGCTCCACTGTGGACGGACGACGAACTGGCCCAGGCGATCAAGGTCGCCCACGACGCCGGTGCCAAGGTCACCGCCCACGTGTTCGGCGAGGACGCCCTGCCGGGGCTGATCAACGCCGGCATCGACTGCATCGAGCACGGCACCGGCCTCACCGACGACACGATCTCGTTGATGGCCGCCAGAGGCACCACGCTGGTGCCGACGCTGGTCAACATCGAGACGTTCCCCGGCATCGCGGACAGGGCCGGCAAGTACCCGACGTACGCGAACCACATGCGTGACCTGCACGCCCGTGTGTCGACGACCGTGGCGTCGGCGATCGAGGCGGGCGTGCCGGTCTACGCGGGCACCGACGCGGGCGGCGGCATCCAGCACGGCCGCATCGTCGACGAGATCACCGCGCTGCACCGCGTGGGCATGAGCGCCGCGGACGCCATCGGTGCCGCGTCGTGGAACGCCCGTTCATGGCTGGGCTTCCCCTCGTTGAGCGAGGGCGCGGCCGCGGACATCGTGGTCTACGACGAGGACCCTCGCGAGAACCTCGAGGTCCTGCGGTCGCCGCGCATGATCATGCTCAGGGGCCGGATCCACTAGGGCCGGTGGTCACGGCACTAGGCCTTGAAGTCGGCCATCGCGCCGGTCTGGTACGAGCCGCCCTTCTGACGCGAGATCACGGCCATCCGGTTCGCGGCGTTGATCAGCCCGACCAGGCAGACGAGCGCGGCAGTCTGCTCGTCGTCGTAGTGCTTGCACAGGTTCGCCCAGGTCTCGTCGCTCACGCCTTCGCGCGTGAGCAGCGTGCCTTCCTCGGTGAACGCCAGCGCGGCCTGCTCGGCCTCGGTGAACACCGTCGTCTCGCGCCAGCCGGCCACCAGGTGCAGCCGCAGCGGGTCCTCGCCGGCCGCGATGGCCTCCTTGACGTGCATGTCGAGGCAGAAGCCGCAGCCGTTGAGCTGGCTTGCCCGCAGGCTGACCAGTTCGGCGGTGATCGCCGGCAGCGACGTCTGGTGGACCGCCTGACCCAGTCCCGCGAACCGCTTCGCGAGCTTGGTGCCGGTCTCGGTGCCGAAGAGGTTGAAGCGCGGTTCCATGATTTCCTCCCTCGTGGGCCTTGCTTGACGACCATGAGATGCCGCTCCTCCGCCGCTTGTGACACCGGCTTTTTGTGACGCACGACACGGTCACAAACCGCGGTTCGCTGGTGTCTTGTGGGGAGGCTCGTTTCCGAGGGGGAGATCAATGTCCGACGCCACCGACACGTTCGTCAGCCACCGCAACCTGCTCTTCACGATCGCCTACGAGATGCTGGGCTCGGCCGCCGACGCCGAGGACGTGCTGCAGGAGACGTGGCTGAAGTGGTCCGGCGTCGACCTCGCCGTGGTCGAGAACCACCGCGCCTACCTGGTCCGCATCGTCACCCGCCAGGCGTTGTCGAAGCTGCGGACCTTGGGCCGCCGCAAGGAGTCCTACGTCGGCTCCTGGCTCCCCGAACCCCTGCTGACCACTCCGGACGTCGCGGAGGACGTCGAACTCGCCGACAGCGTCTCGATGGCGATGATGCTCGTCCTCGAAACCCTGACCCCGACCGAACGTGCCGTCTTCGTCCTGCGCGAGGTCTTCGACCTGGACTACGACGAGATCGCGTCCGCCGTCGACAAGAACCCCGCAGCGGTCCGCCAGATCGCGCACCGGGCCCGCTCGCACGTGGCCTCCCGCCGCCCCCGCGAGGTGGTTCCCCAGGCGGTGTCCCGCGACGCTCTCGCCGCGTTCAAACGCGCCACCGAAACCGGCGACCTGCAGGCGTTGCTGGACCTCCTGGCCCCCGACGTCGTCTTCCTCGGCGACGGCGGCGGCGTGAAGCAGGCGGTCCCTCGCCCGGTCGTCGGCGCGGACAAGGTGGCGCGCATGCTGCTCGGCGGCCTGCTCAAGGTCAGCGGCTGGACGATGGAGCCGGCCCACGCGAACGGGCACCCGGCGTTGATCGTCAGGTTCGACGGCGAACTCGACACGGTGATCGCGGTGCGCATCGACGAAGGACGGATCAGCGGGCTCTACGCGGTGCGCAACCCCGCGAAGCTCTCGCACATGAAGGAGGAGACGGCGCTGCGCCGGTGAGGTTTAGTAGCAGCGTTCGTCTGCCGATCCAACCAGCAGGAGAAGGACATCCGGCGGGGACCCGATCTGACCATCTTTTGACCAGATGCTTGGCCCGGTTTCCGTCGGTGCCGCACAGTAGCCTCGGATTCGGGGGCGGCAGCACTCCCCCAGGGGGATCGCGGTCCCCACTCCAAGCGTATCGCGAGGCACCGACAGCGCATCGGTGTCTCAGAAGCCGTCGATCGCGAGGTAGCTGATCATGAGAGTGGCACTGATCGCTGTGCGGCCGCAGGCAGCCGGGGCGTGACTAGATTGCAGAGCGTGAGTGAGCCGGAGTCCCTGAAGCCGAAGCGAGGCTTCCTCGAAAGCGTGCGGGACATCAGCCGCAACCCGGAGCCCGAGCGGGTCGGCCAGCGCTGGGGGTTCGGCGCTTTCCTCCTGGTGGAGGCCGTCTTCATCCTGAGTGCCGTGTTCATCACGGCTGTGGCCAGGCAGTTCGGCGTCAGTCTCGCCGACTCCGTGGCGTTCGTGCTGATCGGCTCGATCGTGCCGACGATCCTCGCGGCCGCCACGGCGGTCGCGATCACCTACGTCAGAGGCAACGGGCCGAAGATCGACCTGCGCTTCAGCATGACCAAGGAAGACCTGGCCACCGGCCTCAAGCTCGGCATTCTCGGCCTCGTCCTCACCTACTCCGCCGCCACGATCTGGGCGAAGGTCGTCGGCGAGGAGAACGCCACGAGCGCGGTCGGCGACCTGCTGTCCGGCTCGAACCTGCCGATCAGCGCCGCGATCACGATGTTCCTCTACGTGAGCCTCATCGGGCCGGTCTGCGAGGAGATCATCTACCGCGGCCTGCTCTGGGGCGCCGTCGAACGGCAGGGCTGGAGCCGCTGGGCCGCGTTCGCGCTCACCACGGTGATCTTCGCGATCGGGCACTTCGAACCGCTCCGCACGTCGTTGCTGCTCGTCATCGCGATCCCGATCGGCATAGCCCGCCTGCTCACCCGCCGGCTCGGGGCGAGCATCGTGGCGCACATGATGAACAACTTCCTGCCGGGGCTCAGCCTCCTCCTCGTCTCCGCCGGGGTCATGTGATGGACCTGAACAGCGACCTCGGCGAGGGGTTCGGCATCTGGAAGCTCGGCGACGACAACGCGCTGCTGGGCATCATCACCAGCGCGAACGTCGCGTGCGGCTTCCACGCCGGTGATCCGCGGACCATGCGCCAGGTCTGTGAGGAAGCGGCCAGGAACGGCGTCCGGATCGGCGCCCAGGTCTCCTACCGCGACCTCGCGGGGTTCGGCCGCAGGTTCATCGACGCCGACCCCGTCGAGCTGGCCGACGAAGTGCTGTACCAAATCGGTGCGCTCGATGCGTGCGCACGAGCAGCAGGCACCGAGGTCGCGTACGTGAAGCCGCACGGCGCTCTCTACAACGCGGCCGTGCACCACGAGAAGCAGGCGGAAGCGGTGGTCAACGGCGCCAGGGCGTTCCGGGACCTGCCGATCCTCGGTCTGCCCGGCTCGCAGCTGCTCAGGAAGGCCGAGGCGGCGGGCCTGCGACCGGTCCAGGAGGCGTTCGCCGACCGCGGCTACACCCCGCAGGGCACGCTGGTGCCGCGCAGTGAACCGAACGCCCTGCTCACGGACTCCGCGCAGATCATCGAGCGTGCGCGAAGGCTCCAGGACGGCGAGATCGTCGCGGTCGACGGCACCGTCATCAAGACCCACGCGGAGTCGTTGTGCGTGCACGGCGACACGCCTGGCGCGGTCGAGCACGCGCGAGCCGTGAAAGAGGCACTGGGAACGGTCACGCCGTTCGCTTAGCGCCCCGATTCGGATCCGCCGGCCCCCATCTGGCAGAATTGCCGGTTGTCCGTCGCGGTCGGCCCCTCTGCCCGGGCCGCGGCTGTGCGAACCACCAACACAGAGTCAAGGAGTACCAGGCCAGTGGCCGTCAAGATCAAGCTTCAGCGTCTCGGCAAGATCCGTCAGCCGTACTACCGCATCGTGGTCGCCGACGCGCGCACCCGTCGCGACGGCAAGGCCATCGAGACGATCGGCAAGTACCACCCCAAGGAAGAGCCGTCGTTCATCGCGGTCGACTCCGAGCGCGCGCAGTACTGGCTGGGTGTCGGCGCGCAGCCGACCGAGTCGGTGCAGCGTCTCCTCGAGATCACCGGTGACTGGCAGAAGTTCAAGGGCCTGCCGGGCGCCGAGGGCACCCTGAAGGTCAAGGAGCCGAAGCCGTCGAAGGCCGACCTGTTCGCCGCCGCGCTCGCCGCCGCGAACGAGGAGCCGATGACCGAGGCCACCACGCCGAAGGCGAAGAAGGCCAAGAAGGCCGACGACGCTCCCAAGGCTGACGCCGAGGCGCCCAAGGACGAGGCGTGAGTTTGTTGGCTGACGCCCTCGAACACCTCGTTCGCGGCATCGTCGACCACCCGGACGACGTCCGGGTGAACCTCGTCACGACCCGCCGCGGCCGCACCCTCGAGGTCCACGTCCACCCGGACGACCTCGGCAAGGTGATCGGTCGTGGCGGTCGCACCGCGACGGCTCTGCGCACCGTGATGGCCGGTATCGGCGGTCGTGGTGTGCGGGTCGACGTCGTTGACACCGACCGCTGAAGAACGAGTTTTCAGGGCAAATGGACGTAGTTGTCGGCCGTGTGGCCAAGGCGCACGGGATCACCGGCGAACTCGCCGTTGACGTGCGCACTGACTCTCCCGAGTTGCGATTCGCGATCGGGTCGACGATGCAGGCCAAGCTGCGTGACGGCACGTCCCGAAGCCTCACCGTGACAGCCGCCCGGCCTCATGCCGGGCGGCTGCTCGTGCGTTTCGAGGAAGTCGTCACGCGCGATGTCGCGGAGGCGTTGCGCGGCACGTTGTTGCTGGGCAGCACCGACGACCTGCCGCCGACCGACGATCCCGACGAGTTCTACGACCACGAGCTCGAAGGGCTCGCGGCCGAACTCGTCGACGGCACGAAGATCGGCACGGTCAAGGAGATCCTGCACGGTCCCGGCGGCGAGCTGCTCGTCGTCATCCGTGACAGCGGCGAGGCGCTGATCCCGTTCGTGCGCGAGATCGTGCCCACTGTGGACGTTCGCGGCGGTCGTGTCGTGATCGATCCGCCAGAGGGTCTCCTCGATGCAGATTGACGTCGTCACGATCTTCCCGGAGTACCTGGCGCCGCTGCGGGCGGCGTTGCTGGGCAAGGCGATCGACAAGGGCCTGATCAGCGTCGGCGTCCACGACCTGCGGGACTGGACGCAGGACGTGCACAAGGCCGTCGACGACAGCCCGTACGGCGGCGGTCCCGGCATGGTCATGAAGGCCGACATCTGGGGCCCTGCTCTGGATGACGTGTGCACGGACGAGACGCGTCTCATCGTGCCGACGCCGGCCGGACGCCCGTTCACGCAGGCAGTCGCGCACGAGTACGCGAACGAGTCGCACCTTGTGTTCGCGTGCGGCCGTTACGAGGGCATTGACCAGCGTGTGGTCGATGACGCCGCACGGCGCGTGCGCGTCGACGAGGTGTCGATCGGCGACTACGTGCTGGTCGGCGGCGAGGTGGCCGTGCTCGCGATCGTGGAAGCGGTCGCGCGGCTGCTGCCCGGTGTGCTCGGCAACCCGAAGTCGCACGCCGAGGACTCGTTCCAGGACGGCCTGCTCGAAGGCCCGAGCTACACGCGGCCGGAGGTGTGGCGTGAGCTCGCCGTGCCGGACGTGCTGCGGTCGGGCAACCACAAGCTGATCAACCGCTGGCGGCGTGACCAATCGCTCGTCAGGACCTTCGAAAGGCGTCCTGACCTGCTGGAATCGTTGCCCGCGGACGCGTTCGACAAGCACGACAAGGCCCTGCTCGCGCGCCTGCGCGAGGGTGGGGAGTAGTCCCGATTTTTCGTGCGGCGGAGCTGTCTGGCACACTTGGGCAGTTGCCGCAGCTGGTTGTCATACCGGCGTGCGCACACAAGCCGACCCCCATCATGTCGTGCACAGCCATGGAACATGCTCTGGGGAGTTCAAGACACGTGAGGAACACCGATGAACATCCTGGACGCGCTTGACGCCCAGTCGCTGCGTACTGACATCCCGGCCTTCCGCGCCGGTGACACGCTGAAGGTTCACGTCCGCGTCATCGAGGGCTCGCGCGAGCGCGTCCAGGTGTTCCAGGGCGTCGTGATCCGTCGCCAGGGTGGCGGCATCCGTGAGACCTTCACCGTCCGCAAGGTCTCGTTCGGTGTCGGCGTCGAGCGCACCTTCCCGGTGCACTCCCCGAACATCTCCGAGGTCGAGGTCGTGACCCGCGGTGACGTGCGTCGCGCCAAGCTGTACTACCTGCGCGACCTGCGCGGCAAGGCTGCCAAGATCAAGGAGAAGCGCGAGGCCCGTCCGGTCTCCTGATCGGTGGCTTCGAGCCCAGAAGACTTCGAGGACGCCTCCGCACCGGATGAACCGGAGCGGGGGCGTACTCCTGTCTGGAGAGATGTTCTCTACGTCGTCGTGACGGCCGTTGTGCTGACGGTGCTGATCCAGGCGTTCGTGGCGCGGGTCTACGTGATCCCCTCGGCGTCGATGGAACGCACGTTGCACGGCTGCGGCGGCTGCGAGAACGACCGAGTGCTCGTCGACAAGCTCACCTATCGCTTCAGCGACATCGAACCCGGCGAGGTCGTGGTGTTCCGTGGGCCTGAAGCGTGGACCGCGAACGACTTCCGTGCCGCACCGTCGACGAATCCCGTTGCACGCGTTGTGCAGAACATCGGTTCGTTGCTGGGCATCGCGCCCGCGAACGAACGTGACTTCGTCAAGCGAGTCATCGCGCTCCCCGGCCAGACGGTGATGTGCTGCGATGAGCAACACCGTCTTGTCGTTGACGGCAAACCGCTTGATGAGCCGTACGTCTACTGGCAGCCCGGCACTTCGTCAGCGAACCACGAGCCGTTCGCTCCAGTGCGCGTGCCGGAAGGCCGGTTGTTCGTAATGGGGGACAACCGGATGAACTCCACCGACTCGCGCAAACAGGGCGGTGGGGGCGTAGCGGGCACAGTGCCCGTCGAGAACGTCATCGGGAAGGCCAGGTACGTCGTTTTCCCGAAAGATCGGTGGAGTGTTGTGTCGGATCACAACCCACAGCCCCTAGGCTGATCTCGTGGTTGACGTCGATCCAGCGCAGAACCCGTCCAGTGACGAACCCGCTTCGGACGCTTCGGAGGAAACTTCGAAGAAGAAAAAGAAGAAGGGCAACTTCTGGAAGGAACTGCCAGTCCTCATCCTGGTCGCCTTCGGCCTCGCGATCGGCATCCAGATCTTCCTCGGCCGCGTCTACATGATCCCGTCGGAGTCGATGGAGGCGACGCTGCACGGGTGCACCGACTGCTACGGCGACCGGGTGCTCGTGGACAAGGTCACCTACCGCTTCACCGAACCGTCGCCCGGCGACGTGATCGTGTTCCGCGGGCCGCCGTCGTGGCAGAACGACTTCATCTCCGACGAGCCGGCCAACCCGATCTCGCAGGGGCTGTCGTGGCTCGGGTCGCTGATCGGGCTGCCGTCGGCGAACGAGGAGGACTTCGTCAAGCGGGTGATCGCCGTCGGCGGGCAGACCGTGAAGTGCTGCGACGAGCAGAACCGCGTGACGGTGGACGGCAAGCCGCTCGACGAGCCGTACAAGCACTTCGACGAGGGCACGCCGGCCGAGCAGGAGTCGTTCGAGGAGCTCAAGATCCCGGACGGCATGCTGTTCGTGCTCGGCGACAACCGCAACCACTCGTGCGACTCGCGGTGCCAGGGGCAGGGCGGGATCAACGGGCTGGTCCCGGTGGACAACGTGATCGGCAAGGCGCGCGTGATCGTGCTGCCACCGTCGAGGTGGGGCGGGGTGACGGACCACAACCCGCAGGCCGTCTCGATGGGCGCGCCGGGCTGGCAGCAGAACGTTCCGCTGGGCCTGGGTATCGTCGCAGCGTGGCCGCTTCTCCTGCTCGGACGTCGAGCGCGGGACCGATTCCGCCGATGACCATGCTGATGCCGCCCCGTGCCGTCGTGCGGGGCTCGGCGGGGAACTGGGCGTTGCAGGGCTCGCTGGAGCGCCGCGGGCTGGGGCCGGTCGCCGGTGTCGACGAGGCCGGACGCGGGCCGTGCGCAGGGCCGTTGGTGATCGCGGCGTGCGTGCTGCGGCCGGGTGACGCGGCGCGGCTCGAGGGTCTGAACGACTCGAAGCTGATGACGGCGCTGGCGCGGGACCGGATGTACGACCTGGTCCTCAAGCGTGCCGTGGATCACTCCGTGGTCGTCGTGTCGCCCGCCGAGATCGACTGGCTGGGCATCCACGTCATGAACCTTGAAGGCATGCGGCGCGCGGTGGCACGAATGTCGACGCATCCCGGGTACGTGCTGACGGACGGGTTCAAGGTGCCGGGGATGCCGGCGCCGAGCGTCGCGGTGATCAAGGGCGACCAGGCTGCGGCGTGCGTGGCGGCGGCATCGGTGCTGGCCAAGGTCACGCGGGACCGGATCATGGAAGATCTGCACGCGCGATATCCGCAGTACGGGTTCAACGTGCACAAGGGGTACTGCACGCCCGAGCACACAGCCGCGTTGATGGAACACGGGCCGTGTGCGGAGCATCGCTGGTCGTATGTAAATGTGGCAGCAGCGGCCTCGAAGCACGGTCTCGCCGCGCCGCACAGGGTGGCGCGCGGCACGACCGCGACGGCCGTGGTCCAGAATGATGCAGCCCCGGTTGACGCCGGGGAGCTCGCGACGAGGGAGGGCGCGGAGCAGATGACCCGCGCGGAGGCGTAATGAGTGCAGAGGATCTCGAGAAGTACGAGACCGAGATGGAGTTGTCGCTGTACAAGGAGTACCGCGACATCGTCAGCCAGTTCTCGTTCGTCGTGGAGACCGAACGGCGTTTTTACCTGGCCAACTCGGTGGACGTGCAGGTGCGCAACGCCGACGGCGAGGTGTACTTCGAGGTGCGCATGTCGGACGCGTGGGTGTGGGACATGTACCGGCCCGCTCGGTTCGTCAAGAACGTTCGTGTCATCACGTTCAAGGACGTGAACGTGGAGGAGCTGGACAAGCCGGACCTCCGCCTGCCGGAAAGTGGGCCGTTCCCCACGTAGCACACCCCACCGACAATTCCGCCGTTTCAAGATCGACAACGGCCGACTTGTCCACAGCCGCTGAGTTGTCCACAGATTCCCCTCAGCCCGGCCACCCACGCCGCCCCGCCCTGCAAGGTCGTACCCAACGACCCGCAGGGAGGCGAGGGCAGTGGTGGCAGCGGTTGCAGCACAGGAACTGGTCGAGACCAAGCAGCAGGAGCTGGGCCGGCAGGGCGAGGACCTGGCGTGCAGGTACCTGGAGGGGCAGGGCCTGGTCGTCCTGTCCCGCAACTGGACGTGCCGCGACGGCGAGCTCGATGTCGTGGCCGTCGAGGACGGCCGCCTGGTCGTCTGCGAGGTCAAGACCAGATCCGGCCCGGTGTGGGGCCGCCCGGACGAGGCGGTGGATCAACGCAAGCTGTCCCGCCTCCGCCGGACGGCCCTGCGCTGGCTGGGCGCGCACGGTGTCGGCTGGTGCCAGGTCCGCGTCGACCTGATCTCGGTCACCTGGCCCGCGGACGGCAAGGCGCACCTGCAACACCTGCGGGGTGCCTGAGATGGGCCTCGCGCAGGCGTGGTCGGTCGCCCTCCACGGCGTCGACGGCCTGGCCGTCGAGATCGAGGCCGACGTGGGCGTGGGCCAGCCGCGCACCCACCTCCTGGGTCTGCCCGACGCTTCCTTGCACGAGTCGAAGGAGCGCGTGAAGGCCGCTGTCCGCAACAGCGAGGAGGAGTGGCCGAAGCAGCGCATCGTCCTGGGCCTGTCCCCGGCGAACCTGCCCAAGGGCGGCAGCGGCTACGACCTGGCCATTGCCTGCGCCACCCTGGCCGCTGCCGGCTCGGTGCCGCCCGAGCGCCTGTCCACCACCGTCCTGCTGGGCGAACTGGCCCTGGACGGCCGCGTCCGCCCCGTGCGCGGCATCCTCCCGGCCCTGCTGGCCGCCCGCAGGGCAGGCCTCCGGAAGGCCATCGTCCCGGTGGACGCCCTGCCGGAGGCGTCCCTGGTGGACGGAGTGGAAGTCCACGGCGCGCTGACCCTCGCCGAGGTCCTCGGCTGGCTTCGCGCCGAGGGCGTGACGTTGCAAGCCGCCCCACCACAGGTCGACCCGCCCAGTCCCGAAGCCCCGGACCTGGGCGACGTGGTGGGCCAGCCGGAAGCCCGCTGGGCCCTGGAGGTAGCCGCGGCCGGCGCCCACCACCTGCTCCTGACCGGCCCACCAGGTACCGGCAAGACGATGCTCGCCGAACGCCTGCCCGGCCTCCTCCCGCCGCTGACCCGCCAAGAGGCCCTGGAGGTCACGGCAGTGCACTCGGTGGCCGGAGTCCTCTCCTCGGACTACCCGCTGGTGGCCAGCCCGCCGTTCGTGAACGTCCACCACACGACCTCGATCGCGGCCTTGATCGGCGGCGGCAGCGGCATGGCCAAGCCAGGCGCCGCCTCCCGGGCCCACAAGGGCGTCCTGTTCCTGGACGAAGCCTGCGAGTTCGGCCAGAAGACGATCGACACCCTCCGCACGGCCCTGGAAGACGGCGAAGTCCGCATCCCCCGCCGCGACGGCATAGCCCGCTACCCGGCCCGCTTCCAGTTGATCCTCGCCACGAACCCCTGCCCGTGCGCCCCACCCAAAGAGATCGACTGCGTCTGCACCACCACAGTCCGCCGCCGTTACCAGGCCCGCCTCTCCGGCCCGCTGCTCGACCGCGTGGACCTCCGAGTCCGCATGCGAGCCACCACAGCCATGGCCAACGCCGACGCCTCCCCACCAGAACCCACCGAGGTGGTCCGCACGAGAGTCCTCAAGGCGAGATCGAGAGCCGCGACCCGCTGGTCCGCCCACGGCCACACCTGGCCCACCAACGCCGTGGTCCCCGGCCCAGCCCTGCGCAGAGAGTTCGCCCTCCCGCGCCAAACCACCGCCCTCCTGGACCGGGCCCTGGCCACCGGCGCTCTAACCGGCCGAGGCGCCGACCGCTGCCTGCGAGTCGCCTGGACCCTCTCCGACCTGGCCGAGTCAGACCGCCCCACCGCCGACCACGTGGCAGCCGCCCTCCAATTCCGAGAACGCCGAACCCTCGTCTAACCCCACAACC
>NZ_MUYM01000249.1 GCF_002150765.1 Lentzea kentuckyensis | reverse complement strand
GTTCCCGCCCCCGCCAACGCCACGTTGCCGGCGCCGCGCACGACGTTGCGCGGCCGGAACGGTCCGGTCTGCGCGAAGGTGTGCGCCAGCCCGAACGGCGTCCCCGCCGCGTTGCCCCAGTCCAGCGGCGTCACGAGCACCTCGTCCCGCACCGCCGCGCCGAACCCCGTCAGGCCGCGCGCTTCCAACGTCCGCACCAGCTCGTCGCGGTACCGCGGTCCGACGCGCCGCCAGTCGATCGGCCCCGTGCCGAGGTTCGGACACGGCGCCAGCACGTAGTGCAGACCGTCCTGCGCGTGCGTGACGAGCAACGACGGGTCCGACATCAACCGTCCCTTGTGGACGATCTCGTCGAACGTCCCGCGCCACGCCTGCCCGAACAGGATGTTGTGGTGCCCGATGTCCCACGTGCGGTCCGTCGTGGCGTGCAACACCACGGCAGAAGGCGACCAACGGTGCCCAAGCGGACGCTGTGGACTCTTCCCGAGCAACCGATACGCGTCTGGCAGCTCACACGCCAGAACGACCGCATCACACTCGATACGCTCTTCCTGTGTGTGCACGGCCGAAACACTGGACCCACGCCATTCCAGCCGTGTGACCGTTGCCCCATAACGGAACTCCGCACCGTGCTTCTCAGCAGCCTTGCTCAACGCCTGAGGCACCGCATGCATCCCACCGCGCGGGTAGTACACACCCGCAATGGTGTCCATGTACGCGATAACCCCATACGCCGCGAGCGCGCGCTGCGGTGGCACCCCCGCGTACAACGCCTGGAACGAAAACACCCTGATGAGCCGCTCATCCTTGATGAACCGCCGCAGCTGCGGCTCCAGCCGCCCGAACCCGCCCAGCCGCGCCAGCCGCACGAGCTCCGGCCTGACCAGATCGAACGGCGAGTCGAAGTTCGACCCGATGAAGTGCTCGCGCTGAACCGAGTACAACTCGCCCAGCCACCGTCGCAGCTCCCGGTACCCGGCCGCTTCCCTTGCGCCGCACACGGTGCGAACCTCGGCCTCCATGGCCTCGGCATCGGCGTGCACCGCGATCCGCGACCCGTCCGCGAACCGCGCGTGATAGGCCGGATCCAGCCGGTCGAGCGTCAGCCAGTCCGCCAGCCGTTCCCCCACCGCGCCGAACGCCTCGTCCAGGTACTCCGGCATCGTCAGCACCGTCGGCCCGCTGTCCGCCGTGAACCCGCCCACCCGGACAGTCCCGGCGCGACCGCCTGGCACGTCAGCCTTTTCGAGCACGGTGACCCGCCACCCGGTGCCCCGCAGGTGCAACGCGGCCGACAGCCCGGCAAGACCAGCGCCCACAACCACGACGTGGCGAGCCATTGAGTACTTCCTTCGGGTGACAACGAAAAAAACAGCTAATGCCCTGCGCAGCAGTCCGATGAGCACGGTAGTCGTTCATCACCAGGAGGCATGTCTTGGCACCCGCACCCGCGTCCGTGCGTTCGCTCTTCATCGAAGCGATCGTCTTGGAACTCGTGACGAGCAGGCTGGGCAGCCTGTTCGTGCGGGTCGCGACAGCACTCAGGCCGAACGGCTGACCGGCGAGCAGAAGGAGATCTCCATGTGCTCGCAACCAACTCCCCGATCCCCGTACCGACGCCCGCGCCGGTTCCCCACCCCGTCCCGGCCGCCCACACCGCGACCGTGACCTCCAACGCGCGGACACCAGGGTCGTCAGCGCGCCGCAGGAATGCTTGGCACGTCTGCAAGTACCACCAACTCTTGATCGAATCGCCCTCAACTACACCCAACCGGTTCGTCACCCGACGAACCGGTTGGGTGTAGTTGAGGGCGATTCGATCAAGAGTTGGTGGTACTTG
>NZ_MUYM01000248.1 GCF_002150765.1 Lentzea kentuckyensis | reverse complement strand
GCCGCCGGCCCAGGTCGTCCTGAGGTGCTCCCGGCCCTTGATCGCGGTGTAGGTGTCCTTCGCGAGCACCGCGAACCCGTCGTCCAGCTGGACGACCTCGGCGTCGCGGACGTCGGTGGCGTCGAAACCCGTTGGGGCGGCGCCGATCCACGGTGGCCGGGCGATGACGGCGACCAGGTCCGCCGGCTGGTCGATGGCGTACCGGAGCCTGCCGGTGACGATCGCGTCCTGATCGACCCGTTTGATCGCCGGGTTGCCGAGGACGCGCCAGTGCTCCTGTGGCGTGAGCACGACGTCGGACGGCGTGAGCCCGCTGGCTTCCGCTGCCAGTTCCTGATAGCTGAAGCGCTTGTCCGCGTGCCGGACGAAACCGTCCTCGGCGCTGCACGCTGTTTCGCTTACCCGCCAACGTTGTGCGGCTGCCATGACCAGCTGGTGCCGGACGGTGGCCGCGGCCGTGCGGATCGGCTCGTGCACGCGTTGCATCGTGTTGGAGTTGGCCGAGGTCTGCGGTCCATAGGTCTCCGGGTCGCCGTCCGCCTGTTCGATCCGGAGGCTTTCCACGGGGACCTTCAGTTCTTCCGCGACCATCATGGCGACGGCGGTGCGCACGCCCTGACCGGTGTCCGGAACCGGGACGGTGACGGTGATCCGGCCGGACTCGGCGTCTATGCGCACAAAGGGATTCATGACTCCGCTCGCATCCGGGCGGCGGCGTTGCGGATCGCCCTGCGGATCCGGGGATACGTGCCGCACCGGCAGACGTTGTGCCGCAGCGCCTCGTCGATGTCGTGGTCGGTCGGGTCGGGATGTTTGGCCAGCAACGCGATCGTCGCCATGATCTGGCCTGGCTGGCAGTACCCGCACTGCGTGACGTCCTCGTCCAGCCACGCCTGCTGCACCGGGTGGTCCGCGACGCCCTCGATGGTCAGGACGTCCTGTTCCCGCATGCTCTCCACGGAGTGCTCGCACGGACGGAACGCGTGGCCGTCCACTATGGACGTGCACGCACCGCAAGCGCCGACGCCGCAACCGTACTTCGTGCCGGTCAGCCCCAGGTGGTCGCGGAGCACCCAGAGCAGCGGAGTTTCCGGGTCGGCCTCGACCTCGTGGATCTCACCGTTGATGTGCAGCCGGTGCATGCTCACTTAACCGAGAGTAGCGGCCGCAACACCGTTATGGACCGGATATCGTTGCTTCGTGGACGGCGTTCGGTTCGGGGTGCTTGGGCCGCTGCTCGTCACGCACGGGCAGCGGGACGTGCACGTTCCCGCTGGTCAACCGCGCCAGGTCCTGCTGATGCTGCTGGTGCACGCCGGTCAGATCGTCAGCGTCGACCACCTGATGTCGGTCCTGTGGCACGGCGATCCGCCCGCGAGCGCGCGCAAGGCGGTGCAGGTGCACGTGTCGCAGCTCAGAAGGGCGTTGAAGGACCTCCCCGGGGTGTCGCTGGAGTGGTCGCGGCAGGGGTACCGGCTCGACATCCCCGACGGCTCGCTCGACCTGCAGCTCTTCCGCGCCGCCGGGGACCCGGACGAGGCGCTGGGGTACTGGCGCGGGCCCGCGC
>NZ_MUYM01000247.1 GCF_002150765.1 Lentzea kentuckyensis | reverse complement strand
TCGCGGCAAGCGGTGCGGCGATCGTCTGGTGGGTCAGCGGGTCTCGCTCGAACGCCAGTCGTTCGGACGCTGCCAGTCGTTCGGGCGGAACCAGTCGTTGGGGCGGACCGGACGCGGGGAGGAGGTACGGACGATCATGACAATCTCCTTCGAGGGGGTTTCCGAGAGGGAAAAAGGGGTGCGGAAATCGTGAGTACTACTCAGGGTGAGGTCCCCCACATGGAGCCACGACTTTGAGTTACCCGGTAGCTACAGTTGTTTGTTCCTGACGGTGGTGTGGGGGTGGCAGCGTGCCTTGGCTCGACCCGCGCCGATGGAGGTTATGGTCCATTCCTCCTGTGGTGCTGGCCTATGTCGTGACGGCGGACGTTTTGGCGTCCCTCGTCACGCTCGCCACCGCATGGCGTACCCCTGCCGAGGCGTTGCCCTGGACGTTGTTCCTGCTGCTCGCCGGCGGTGCGGTACTGCACCTGGAGGCGGCACAGGGCATTGAGCGGATCCGCGAAATCTCACGCGAGGGCTCGCCGCACGCCCACATGCAATCGGTGTGGCTGTTCGCGGGCGTGCTCGTACTACCGATGCCCCTGCTGGCCGCGCTGATCGCCATCAGCTACCTGCACGCGTGGCTTCGGGTCTACAAGCGGCGGGCGGTCCTGTTCCGCAAGGTGTTCTCCGCGGCCACTGTCGTACTCGCGTGTGCCGCGGCGCAACTGGTTCTGGGATTCTTCTCGAACCGGCCTCTTGACGTTGACGGCCCCCTCGGCCTGCTCGCCCTCTCCGGCGCCGGCCTGGTGTACTGGCTCGTCAACTACGCCCTCGTCGTCGGCGCCATCGTCATGACCAACCGCGACCAGCCCGCCCGCGCGGCCCTGGGCAACGCCTCCGACCAGCTCATCATCCTCGCCTCCATCGGCCTGGGCTCGGTGCTGGCGATCATGATGACCAGCCGCCCCTGGCTCACACCGATGCTCCTGCTGACCGTGCTGGCCCTGCACATGGGCCTCCTGCTGCCGCAGTTCCGCGTCGCCGCCCGCACCGACTCCAAGACCGGCCTGGTCGACGCCACCTTCTGGCACGACGTCGCCGGCCGCGAAATCGAACGCGCCCGCCGCCTGCTGTCCACCGTCGGCATCCTGATCCTGGACCTCGACCACTTCAAACTCATCAACGACCAGTACGGCCACCTCGCCGGCGACCGCGTGCTGCGCGCCGTCGCCGACGCGCTCAAGCACTCCGTGCGCTCCTACGACCTCGTGGGCAGATTCGGCGGTGNNTCGTCGACCGCCTCGGCCGCGACCAGGTCATCTCCGGCCTCACCGCCTCAGTGGGAGCGGCGGTGTTCCCCGACACCGACACCGCGCTCAGCCCACTGCTGCTGGCCGCCGACGAGGCCCTCTACCAGGCCAAGAGCAACGGCCGCGACCGCGTCGCCACCGCCCAGGTCCACTAGCCCTCGGCGTCGAGGAAGCCC
>NZ_MUYM01000246.1:1062-1556 GCF_002150765.1 Lentzea kentuckyensis | reverse complement strand
GAGCGGCGTCAGGTCCGCGAACTTCGGCCGCGGGTGCGGCTTGCGCCCGTTGACCGTGTCCACGCTGATGAGCTTGTCGTTCTCGGCCTGGCCGCTGATCTGGTCGCCGCGGCGCAGGTCGTGTTGCCTCACGAGACTCTGCGGCACCTGCGGCCCGTCAACGAGAAAAGCCTTGCTGTTGCGTATGTCGAGTACACCGATGTACATCGGTCTGTCCTTTCAGGAGGGTTGTCTTCAGTCGCGCTTCATCGACTCCGCACCCCGAGCTCGTGTACGTGCTCGTGTCGGGAGGAGAGCGCTTCCAGATGCCGTTGGGTCGCATCTGATGTGGGTCCGCCAGCATTCGAAGCTGGGGGTTGTGAGCTGCGGATCCAGGACGGTCCAGCAGCTGATCGGAACTTACGTGCGCTTAGCCGCGCACCGCCGGTTACAAACGGACTGTAGCAGACAACGCCTCGACTACGCTTGTTATTCCTGAGCAGGCTGCCGGAAGT
>NZ_MUYM01000246.1:577-1016 GCF_002150765.1 Lentzea kentuckyensis | reverse complement strand
ACCACTTTCGGCCAGGTGCTTTAGCACTTCTTCCACGACAGCCGGAACGTGGTGCTCACGCTGGAGTCGGTCGAGTCCATGGTCATGAAGCTGTCGCCGCCCTTGCCGGTGACCTTCAGCTCGGTCTCGATCGTCAACGGCTTCCGCTCCTTGCACGGCCCGTGCGCAACCCCGTCCGGCGTGTCCGTGACCTGCCAGTTGTCACTCATCGGCCCCTGATACGTGCGCATGCTGTGCCGCGTAGGAAACCCCGGGAAGTGGTAGTCGTTGCGCACAACGCCCTTGGTCTTGTCCGCCAGATGCGCGAACCCGCGATAGTCCGTCGCCGCGATGCCGTACGTGTACCCGGCCGCGTGGTTGAGCCGCAGTGCGATCGTGCAGCTCTTCTTGGCCTCACTCCCGTTGCCCTGCACCAGGAAGTCGCTGTAGGTCACGGTGA
>NZ_MUYM01000246.1:254-561 GCF_002150765.1 Lentzea kentuckyensis | reverse complement strand
CGGCGGCACAAGGGTCGCCAACAACGCCACCACAGCCAACATCGAGGCCTCCTCACGTCACTGCAGGAGAACCTACCGACCCCCACAATCCCGCAATCGGACCAGCAAGGCCCGCGCATCCTCCCGCATCAGCTCACTCCACCGGGCGAGATCCCGCGCCGCACCACACCGCACATGCCGCGGCACCGTCTCATCCCACGCCACCGCCCGCGCGATCACCGACGCGACCTCCCGCTGGTCCCGCCGCATCTCGACGAGCGCCCGCGCACACCGCATCCGCACCACCGGACTGGCCTCGCTCCTCCCC
>NZ_MUYM01000246.1:0-167 GCF_002150765.1 Lentzea kentuckyensis | reverse complement strand
GCACTCGCCACCAGTACGCCTGACTCATTCCAGCGAGGGCCGTCCCAGCCTCGACTCCCGGCAACTGCTCCAGAACCGCCGCCGACTCGGGCTGATGGACGGCCGACACCTCGAAGAGCACTGCGGCGGCCTGCACCCGTTCGGCGGCAGTGCTTTCCGGCGCGGCG
>NZ_MUYM01000245.1 GCF_002150765.1 Lentzea kentuckyensis | reverse complement strand
GGCTGTTCGCCCTCGAGGTTCCGGAGATCGCGGACGGCACCGTGGAGATCCCCGCGGTGGCACGTGAGGCAGGTCACCGTTCGAAGATCGCGGTGAAATCAACGGTTGCCGGAGTGAACCCCAAGGGTGCCTGCATCGGCCCGATGGGTGCCCGTGTGCGCAACGTGATGCACGAGCTCGGTGGCGAGAAGATCGACATCATCGACTACTCGGACGACCCTGCCACTTTCGTCGGGAATGCATTGTCACCAGCGAAGGTTGTGTCCGTACGGGTGCTCGACGAACGCGCCAAGACGGCGCGTGTCGTGGTGCCGGACTTCCAGCTGTCGCTGGCGATCGGCAAGGAGGGCCAGAACGCCCGCCTGGCCGCCCGCCTGACCGGCTGGCGCATCGACATCCGCAGCGACGCGGAGTCCCCGGCCGCCGGTGCGGTCACATCCAGTTCGGCCGAATGAGCTCCAGGGGATAGAATTATCAACGGTTCAACGTCAGGTTCGGTCTCCCAGCACATCGGCCCTGTTCGCACGTGCATTGGATGCCGTACCCGGACGTTGCCGTCTGAGCTGCTGCGTGTGGTCGCGATCGACGGTTCGGTGGTTCCGGACGTCGGCAGGCGGCTTCCTGGTCGGGGTGCTTGGTTGCATTTCGATCTCGAATGTCTGCGCAACGCCGAGCGGCGACGGGCGTTCTCGCGGGCCCTCCGGGTCCAGGGAGCTCTCGACGTCGCTTTGTTGCGCGAGCACTTGGAGCAGCACGGGAACTTGGCCGCGGGACAGCCCCGTGGCCAGCAAGCAACAAGGAAGCAGGTCGACCCGTCATGAGTCAGCCGTGAAGCTGAAGACATGAACGCGCGACGTTAAGACGAGGTCGATGGGACTTGCCCGCCGGCCTCACGACCAAGGAGAGCAGTGGCAGGCAAGGCCCGCGTGCATGAGCTCGCGAAAGAGCTCGGTGTTACGAGCAAGGAAGTTCTGAACAAGCTCGCCGAACAGGGCGAGTACGTGAAGTCCGCGTCGTCGACCGTCGAGGCCCCCGTGGCCCGGCGGCTTCGTGACGCCTACGAAGCCAAGTCCTCGAAGCCGTCGGCCCCCAAGCCGTCCGCTCCGAAGCCCAAGGCGCCCGCCCCCGCGGCAGCCGCTCCCGCCGCACCGGCGGAGTCGAAGCCGGCCGCTAACGACAAGCCCGCCGCACCGAAGGGCATGCCCGGCCCCAGGCCGGCCGCCCCGCGTCCGCCGGCGCCCAAGCCCGCTCCGGCAGCTCCTGCCGCGCAGGCTCCGGCTCCCGCGGAGCCCGCGGCACCCGCACCCGCGCAGCAGCAGCCCCAGGCTCCGGCCGCCGCACCGGCTCCGGCCGCGTCGGCTCCGGCCGCCCCCAAGGCCGCTCCGGCTCCCGGCACCAAGCCGGGTGGCGGTCCGCGTCCGGGCCCGCGCCCGGCTCCGCAGCAGCAGCCGCAGGCTCCGGCCGCGTCGACCGGTGCGCAGCAACAGCAGCAGTCCCCGTCCGTGGTGCCGCCGCGCACGCAGGCCGCCAAGCCTGCGGGCCCGCGCTCCCCGCGTCCGGGCAACAACCCCTTCGGCGTCGGTGGCGGCAACGCTCCCGGCCCGCGTCCTGGACCTCGTCCCGGCCCGCGTCCGGAGCAGGGCGGCGGCGACCGTCCCACCGGTCCGAAGCCCGGTGACCCGCGTCCCGCGAACCCCCGTCCGGCAGCTGCCCAGGGTGGCGGCCGTCCCGGTCCGGGTGGTCAGGGCGGACCTCGTCCGGCTCCTGGTCAGGGCGGTCCCCGTCCCGGCCCCGGTCAGGGTGGTCCTCGCCCCAACCCGGGCAACATGCCTCCGCGCCCGAACCCCGGCATGATGCCGGGTCGCCCGGCCGGTAACCGTCCTGGCCCTGGTGGCGGCGGTGGCCGTCCCGGTGGCGGCGGCGGTGGCGGCGGTCGTCCCGGTG
>NZ_MUYM01000244.1 GCF_002150765.1 Lentzea kentuckyensis | reverse complement strand
AGATGTGTATAGGGGACAGGGGGGCGGGGGCGCGGAGCGGGTGTTGTCCTGGGTGTCCGCGTCGGTGTCGGGCGTCGGCCTGGGCCTGCCGTCCCCGACGGCGTCCTTCAGCACCTCGTAGGCCGGCGTGACGCCGGGATCGGTGTTCGGGGTCTTGTGGGGGCGGTCCTGCTGGAACGTGTCCGGGTTCTGGTCGAGGATCTTGTACGACCCGTGCTCGGCGAGGTCGTCGAAGGCTTCCTTGCGGAACGCGTCGCCCAGCGGGTGCCGGAACGGGATCTCGTGCGTCTCGATGCTGTTCTTGAAGTCCTGGCGCGCGTCCGCACGGCCGGTGGAGTCGATGTAGCTCTCGTAGAGGCCCTGGAAGCGCGACCCCGGCTGGGCGGCGGCGTTGATCGTGTTGTTGATGTCGTTGCGGTTGGTCGCCTCGTGGATCGCGAACGCCTGCACGTGGGGAGCCGGAACGTCGGGGTCGGCGTTGTTGTTCAGGTGCTCCTGCAGCTGGTGCTGTGCGGACACCAGTGACAGACCACCCTGCGTGTAGTCGATCAGCAGCACGTTCTTACCGGGCGGCAGGTCGCCCAGGAACTCGTTGAAGTGCTGGTCCAGCATGTCCTGCTGCTGGTCGGTCATCGGCTCGGTCTTGGGCTTGCCGTCGGGCCCGTTGTACGCCGGGGCGAGGATCGAGTTCGGGTCGGCCGGCAGCGGCCGGAAGTTCGACAGCGGGATGGACACCGCGCCGTGACCCTGGTTCTGCAGCGCGGCGACCACGGCCGCGGGGCTGCGACCCAGGCCGACGTAGTTGTACTGGTCCGGCGGGTACTTGTTCGTGATGTCGGTGGCGAGGTCGTTCACCGCGTCCAGGACGTTCTGCTGTTCCTGGATGTTCTGCTCGGCGGCGATGCCCTGCATCTCGCTGTGGAAGTCCGCGGCGTTGTCGACGCCGTACACCTCGGGCTTGCGGTTGCCGCCACCCAGCTCGGCGTCGTAGAGCAGCGGGTGGATCGCATTTTCGACAGTGCTTCTCGGCGGCACGGTGATCCCGTTGTCCGCCAACCACTGCTTGGTCATGTACGGCGTCAGGCCGACCGTGGTGTTCTCGTCGACCCTGATGCCGACGAACTCCGACGGCTTGTTGGGCGCGTGCACGTAGTTGCCGTCCACCAACTGGTGGCTGGCGTCGTCCTTCGCCGGGTTCTGGGCCCGGTAGCCGTCCACCCGCTGCTGGGCCGTCGGCTCGACCGCGTCCTCGTACACCGAGTCGGTGTCGCTGTCCGTGTCGCTGTCCGAGTTGTTGCCGGACCGCTGACCTTGGTTGTTCGGCGTCTGGTTCGGTGCCGGCGTGACGACCGGCGCCACGACGAGTCCGGGTGCCGCGCCGGGGTTCGTCGTCGTGTTGGGGTCGGCCGACGTCGACGGGCCGCTCGCATGAGGCGCGGGCCGCGTCTTGACGCTCGGATCGCCGGGGTTGGGCGGGTTGGTGTTCGGGTTGGCCGGTGGCACGTCGGCCGCCGGCGCCGGACGCGTCTGTGCGGGCGGCGGGACGTTCGTGTCGGGGGCCGGCTTCGGCTGGACCGGGGGAGCGTTGGTCTCGGGCTTCGGCGTGTTCGCCGGTGGGACGGCGGTGTCCGGCCGCGGCGGTGGGGTGTTCGCCGGTGGCGTGTTGATCGGCGGGGTGTTGGCCGGTGGGGTGCTGGCCGGTGGCGTCGCGGTGT
>NZ_MUYM01000243.1:426-1647 GCF_002150765.1 Lentzea kentuckyensis | reverse complement strand
CCGCCGCCGCGAGCTTCTACCCGCGCTGGAACTGGGTCGCCCAGGACACCGTCGCACACCTGCGGCACACCGCGGACCCGAAGTCCCAGCGGCTCAAGCAGATGGTCGAAGCACTGAACGAGAACCCCGTGTTCAAACAGCTGTGGGAACAGCACGAGGTGCGCGGCAAGACCCAGGACGCCAAGGAGTTCGTGCATCCCGCGGTCGGCCCGCTCAAGCTGAACTACCACTCGTTCGACGTGCGCGAGGCTCCCGGCCAGTTCCTGGTGATCTACCAGGCCGAGCCGGGTCCGAACGCGGACGCGCTGAAGCTTCTCGCGACTAGTCGGGCCACACGGGCGGCCGCTTCTCCAGGAACGACGCCCGTCCCTCTTTGGCTGACGGGGACTGCGAAGTCTCGGCCATGACCGCGAGCGCGATCTCGTAGGCATCGGCTTCCGGCCGGTCCAGCTGCGCGTAGACGGCCAGCTTGCCCGCTGCCTTGGACGCCCGGCTCCCCCGCGTCGCCCGCGCCAGCAGCTCGTCCGTCGCGGCATCCAGTTCGTCAGCGGGCACAGCGCGGTTGACCAGCCCCCACTCCACGGCCGTCGCGGCGTCCACGACGTCGCCGGTGAGCGCCATCTCCATNNCACCGGCACCGCGGGAGTGTGGCAGAACCAACCGGCTTTCCCACCGGGCAAAGCAAAACCGGCGTCCAGCGAGGCCACCGCCAGGTCACACGAGGCCACCAGCTGACAACCGGCCGCCGTCGCCAGACCGTGGACACGCGCGATCACGACCTGCGGCACGGACTGAATGGTCTTCATCAGCATGGTGCACAGCTCCAGCAGCAGCCGCACACCTTCCTTGTCACGGGCGTGCACGTCCCCGAAGTCGTGTCCCGCGCTGAAAACCGGGCCCTCGGCGGCGAGCACGATGCCCGTCGCGTCCGAAGTACCCGCCTCCCGGAACGCCTCCAGCAACTCCGTGAGGTGCTCGGCGGACAGCGCGTTGCGCTTCGCCGCACGGTTCATCGTGATCCGGACTACCGAGCCCTCACGCGCAACGTCGACCATTCCCGTGACACTAAGGCCCTGCTACAGGGAATGCACCTCGCGAATCACGGTGACGATCTCGTCCATGATCTCGGTCAGCTCGTAGTCCTTCGGCGTGAACACCCGCGCCACGCCCCGCTCGCGCAGCTTGGCGGCGTCGTCCGGCGGGATGATGCCGCCGACGATC
>NZ_MUYM01000243.1:0-411 GCF_002150765.1 Lentzea kentuckyensis | reverse complement strand
GCAGCCGCTCGCCGATCTCCTCACCGGTTCCGCGCACCCGGTCGCGCACGCGCGCGATCTCCGAGCCCGCCTCGCCCGACGCCGAAGCGCCGGAAACGCCCGTGGGCGCACGGTATTCGCCGAACGTCTCACGCAACGCCTGCGACCACTCACCGGTCGTCACACCGGCACGCGCACACGCGAGCGTGACCTCGACGAGGTTCTGGTCGGTCTTGGCGGCCTCGCGCAACGCGTCCAGAGACGCCTCGACCGCGGCGTTGTCACGCGACGCGCGCCACTGCTGGATCGCCTCGACCGCGTGCATCTCGACGATCGGGTCGATGGTCTCGATCGCGTTGGCGCCCTCGGCCTGCAGCGGCGACGGCTCGGTGGTGTCGAACTTGTTGACGCCGACGACGATCTCCTCGCCGG
>NZ_MUYM01000242.1:2272-3181 GCF_002150765.1 Lentzea kentuckyensis | reverse complement strand
AAGTCCCAGCCCTCCAGCGGTACCGCGGCCCCTTCGGCCACCAGTTCCTCGAAGCTCCCCATGAACGACATGTCACCACAGCACCTGGATCAGGAGCCACCGAAAATGGCGGCACCTGCCCTGGGCTGCGAGACGCCGCGTCCTTCTTCGTCTCGCGCACGACAGGGCAGGTGCCGCCATTTTCGGTGGCTCCTGATCCAGGTGCTGTGGTGACATGTCGTTCATGGGGAGCTTCGAGGAACTGGTGGCCGAAGGGGCCGCGGTACCGCTGGAGGGCTGGGACTTCTCCTGGTTCGACGGCCGTGCCACCGAGGAACGTCCGCCGTGGGGCTACGCCGCGCAGATCGCGGCCAGGCTGGCGGCGGTGGAGTCCGCACTGGACCTGCAGACAGGCGGGGGAGAGGTGACGGCGTCCGCGCGGGTGTTGCCACCGCTGCTCGCCGCGACCGAGTCGTGGCCACCGAACGCCGCCGTGGCCGCGCGGAACCTGCCGGACGCGTTCGTCGTGCAGGCACCGGACGAGGGGCCGCTGCCGTTCCACGACTCGATGTTCGACCTGGTGATCAGCCGGCACCCGGTGGTGACGCCGTGGGCCGAGATCGCGCGGGTGCTCAAGCCCGGCGGCACGTACTTCTCGCAGCAGATCGGCGCCGGGTCGAACCGGGAGCTCACCGATTTCATGATGGGTCCGCAACCGGTCGGCGACGAGCGCGGCACGTCGCGCGCTCGGGCGGAGGCCGAGGCCGCGGGGCTGGAAGTGCTGCGGCTGGAACCGGTGGCGCTGCGGGTGACGTTCGGAGACGTCGGCGCGGTGGTGCACTTCCTGCGCAAGGTGCTGTGGACGGTGCCGGGATTCACCGTGGAGGGGTATCGGGACCGGCTTCTGGCCATGCACGAGCACATCCAGGA
>NZ_MUYM01000242.1:0-2227 GCF_002150765.1 Lentzea kentuckyensis | reverse complement strand
GCCGGGTCGTACTGGTGGACGCGGGCGTGCTGGATCGCCTCGAAGGCCAGCCCCGCCTCCTCGGTGATCGGATGGACGTCACCTGTCCACTTGCCGGCCTCGATGTTGCTCAGCACCACTTCCGGGACCCACGCGAGGGCGTCGGTGAACGCCTCCTCGTGCGCCACGCCGTGTTCGTCGACCCACCGGCGTGACACCAGAGCGGGCTCCTCCACGAGGGGGAAGTCCTTGGTCACGATCGCGTAGTACTGGTACTGCCGGTCCATCGGATCCTCGTCACACGTTGGGGGAGACGCACTCCCGGCCGTCGTGGCCGGGAGTGCGTCCGAAGTGGCTGTTACTCGGGCATGGTGGACTTGATGTTGGTCGCGCCCACCGGTGTCTGGATCTCACCGAAGATCAGTGCCGACTGCCGGTCGAGCTCCTCGATCTCCGCAATGATCCTCTGCCGCGCCGCTACCCGCTCCTGCGCGGGGTACTGGTTGAAGTCGACCGCTTCCAGCGCCCGCTTCTGCTCGTAACCCCAGTGCTCGACCTTGTCCTTGGCGTGGAAGCTCTCCGGGGTGTGGAACTGGACCTCGAAGAGCTGGCCGTCCCTGGTCCGGTACGTGACGTTGATACCGGGGTAGTTGCCCTTTCCGGCTTCCTTGCGCACCCAGAAGTTCTTGTGCACCACTTCCTCGAAGTGCTTGGCGAACTCCCACAGCGCGGTCTGCACGCCGAGGGCGTACGTCTCCTTCGAGAAGTTGATCGTGTACCGGACCGCGTCGTTCATCTTCTTCTCGACCTGGTCCGGCGTCAGCTTGGCCGGCATCGGATCGCCGGGCTTCTCCGGGAGGGGGTTCATCTCGGTGTGGAGCTTGCGCTTGTACCCCTCGTAGGGCGGCTTCCCCTTGTCCTTCAGCTCGAAGCCCTGACCGACGCGGGTCGCGGTCGGGATCATCCTGGTGACCTCCTCGACTTTGGCCGTGATCGCCGGCTCCCGGTCCTTGGCCTCGTTCATCTTCCGGTTGGCCCAGGCGTTGTCGGCCGGGTCGAGCCTGACCCTCAGCACCCCGAGGTGCTGACCGGCCTGGTAGCCGAGGTCGATGTCGTGCTCGTAGGAGTTGTCCGGGTTGGTCTTCGGGCCGCCGTCCTCGCCACAGCTCGCCGACGTGATCGACGTCCTCGCCGAGACACCGACGGCGCACGGCTTCGGAGGCTCGACCTTCAGCTTGGCGCCGTCGAGCTTGGCCACGCCGTTCTCGATGCGCAGTGACCCGCCCTCGAGCCGGATGATCGCGCCGTCGACGAGGTTCGGGGTGCCTTCCGGCCGGAGCGTGAACGCCTCCACCCGGTACAGCTGACCGTCGATGACGGCGACGCTGCCGTCGAACTTGGCGTTGCCGTTCTCGAACTTGGCCCTGAGGTTGAGGATCTCGGGCAGTCCGTTCGGCAGCCTGTCGCGGACCGAGTCGTGCAGCTTGACGGCGAAGCTCTCCAGTTCGGCGAGGCTCTTCGAGAGCTTGCCGGAACCGCCGTCGAGCTTGCGGGCCAGTCTGCGGGTGGTCTTCCACGCGGCTCCGCCGACACCGCCCGCCTCGATGGTCGCGATGGTGGCGACGAGGTCGAACATCGTCCCGCCGAGGGCCTTGCCCGGGTTGGTCTGCCACTCGTCGAGGTTGATCCACGTGTACGGGTTGTTGACGGTGTAGACGACCCCGTCCCACATCTGCTTGCACTTGCTCCAGTCACCCGTCGCGCCCAGACCGAGGCACCCGCCGAGTTCCCACACGGCGACGATCGGGCTGACCGCGGCTTCACCGAAGCCCTTGACCGCCTCCCACGCGAAGGAGCCGATCTTCTTCGAGTTCTCGGTCCAGCGCTGGCACGCCTGCTCGTCGTTGCCGGCCGCGCACTTGTAGGCATCGTCGACGTAGTTGCCCGCGGCGTCGATGCCCTGGCCGACCTTTTCCTTGACCTTGCCCAGGAGTTGCTGGCACCGCGCGTCCCAGACGGTCTTGGCGCACCCGAGGACGCCGTTCATGAGTTCGAGCGCCTGGTTGTTCAGCTCCTGGCGCTTGCGCTCGGCCTCCTGCTTGGCGATTTCCTTCGCCTTGTCGTAGCGCTGACGGATGTCGACGACCTGGTTCAGCCGGTCGACGATGGAGTTCTCGAGCGTGTCGAAGTTCTTCGCGATCTGCAGCGCGATGCCGCGGAGCTCCTCGGCTTTCGCCGCGGCCTGGCC
>NZ_MUYM01000241.1 GCF_002150765.1 Lentzea kentuckyensis | reverse complement strand
CGTCGGTGCGCGGGGCGGCGCTGGCGATCGACTACGGGCACCTGGTGTCGTCGCGGCGGTTCACCCTGACCGGGTACCGCGCAGGACATCAGGTGCCGCCGGTGTTCGACGGGTCCTGTGACATCACCGCGCACGTGGCTTTGGACGCCTGTGCCGAGGCTGCCGGCGGGGACCGGGTGCTGGTGTCGCAGCGGGATGCGCTGGCGGCCCTGGGCGTGACCGGCGCTGTTTCCGGTTCCGGCTGGGAGTGGCTGGAGTCCGCCGCCCGCGCCGGGCGGGTGGCCGAGCTGCGGGATCCGGCCGGCCTGGGGGCGTTCGGCTGGCTGTTGCACGGGAACGGAGTGGCTGTCTCGGAGCTGCTCCCCGCGCTGCCGCCCTGGCGTCCGATTCCCGCCAGCTTTTCGTTGTCGTGACGACGATCGTTCTCGGTATGCGAATCCACAACGTCTTGCCGGCCGCCGCCCTGTCCGACCCCGGTCGCGAGTACCGCGCCTCCGAGCCGGACGTGCCTCTGCGGTGCTGCCTGCGGAAGTCCCTTGATGGTGAGCCGGTCTGGTTGTTCCGCTACTCGCCTTCGAACGGCAAGGGCCCGTACGCCGAGGTCGGCCCGATCTTCACGCACGTCGACTGCCCCGGCTCGCCCTCGTTGGACCGTCTCCCTGTCGACTTGTTGACCAATCCCCGGATCCTTCGTTCCTACAACGCCGCAGGCCAGATCCACGACGGTTCGCTGGTGGAGCCGGGATCGTTCGATCATGCGATCGCAGGACTGTTCAACGATCCCGAGGTGGAGTCGGTGCAGGTCCGCAGCCTGTCGCACGGCTGCTTCTACTTCGGCGTCACGAGGGCCTGAGCCACGTCCGGGGACGCGTGAAACCATGCTCAGGTGAGCGAGCAGATCACCGTCGGCGTAGGCGCAGGCGNNCGGCGCCTACCGCCTGCGCCTCACCGTCACCCCGGACCTGACGATCACCGCCGCCGAACCCCTCGTCGGCCACCTGCACCGCGGCGCCGAGAAGCTGTTCGAGGTCCGCGACTACCGCCAGGTCCTCACCCTCGCCAACCGCCACGACTGGCTTTCCGCCTTCTGCAACGAACTGGCCGTGGCACTGGCCGTCGAACGCATGACGGGCATGGACGTCCCGGCCCGCGCCCAGTGGCTGCGCGCGCTGCTGTGCGAGCTCAACCGCCTGATGGCCCACATGGTCTTCCTGACCCCGTTGTCCCCCAACGCCGCCACGTACCGCGAGAGCGTGCAGGCGTTGATGGAGGAGGCCTCTGGCGGCCGCATCCACTTCATGTTCAACCGGATCGGCGGCCTGCGCGAGGACGTCCCGGCCGNNTTCGACCTGCGGCGCGACGACCCGTTGCCCGCCTACCAGCAGCTCTCCTTCACGCCCGTGGTGAGGACCGAGGGCGATGCCGCGGCCCGCCTGCGGTGCCTTCTGGGTGAGGTGGAGCTGTCGAAGGCGTTGGCGCGGCAATGCTTGGAGCAGTTGCCGTCAGGGCCGGTGAACGTCCGGCTGCCCAAGGCGATCAAGGCTCCCGAGGGCTCGGTCTACACG
>NZ_MUYM01000240.1 GCF_002150765.1 Lentzea kentuckyensis | reverse complement strand
GGACCGCGTGATCGGCGGTCCGGCCCGCAAGAGCCGGATCATCTCCGAGAAGGAGAAGAAGATCACCGCGTACCACGAGGCCGGGCACGCCCTGGCCGCGTGGGCCATGCCGGACATCGACCCGGTCTACAAGGTCACGATCCTCGCCCGCGGCCGCACGGGTGGTCACACCCTTTCGGTGCCGGAAGAGGACAAGGACCTGATGACCAGGTCCGAGATGATCGCGCGGCTGGTGTTCGCACTGGGTGGCCGCTCGGCCGAGGAGCTCGTCTTCCACGAGCCCACGACCGGCGCGTCCAACGACATCGAGCAGGCGACCAAGATCGCCCGCGCGATGGTCACCGAGTACGGCATGAGCGCGAAGCTCGGCGCGGTCAAGTACGGGCAGGAGCAGGGCGAGCCGTTCCTCGGACGCTCGGCCGGTCGCCAGGCGGACTACTCGCTGGAGGTCGCGCACGAGATCGACGAGGAGGTGCGCAAGCTCATCGAGGCGGCGCACACCGAGGCGTACGAGGTGCTCGTCACCTACCGCGACGTCCTCGACGACCTCACGCTCGAGCTGATCGAGAAGGAGACCCTGCACCAGAAGGAACTGGAGCGGATCTTCGCGCGGGTCGAGAAGCGGCCGCGGATCACCCAGTTCAACGACTTCGGTGACCGCACGCCGTCCGACATCCCGCCGGTCAAGACTCCTGGTGAGCTCGCCAAGGAACGCGGCGAGCCGTGGCCGCCGGTCGTCGAGGACACCATCGCGGAGGAGCTGCAGCAGGAGGAACCCACCGCTGCGGAGCCGACCGAGGAGCTGCCCTCGCCGAACGGGTCGAACGGCGTGCACCAGCCGGGTCAGCCGAACAACCAGTCGGGTCCGCCGAACTACGGCGCCCCGCCCGGATGGACCCCGGCGACCGTGCCCGGCGGCAAGCCGCACAACGTCTGGGAGCCGAAGAAGCCGCAGTCCGACCAGGACGAGCGGCAGTGACCGAGCCCAACCAGCTCGACGTGGACGCCGGCCTCACCCGCAACGGGGAGGCCGGCGTCTCCGCGCGGCGGGTCTTCGACCAGCCACGCGCGGAGGCAGCGGTGCGCGAGCTGCTGATCGCGTGCGGTGAGGATCCGGAGCGCGAGGGCCTGCGCGAGACACCCGCACGGGTGGCGCGGGCTTACCGGGAGTTGTTCGCGGGTCTCTACACCGACGCGGACAGCGTGCTGGCGAAGACGTTCGACGAGAGCCACGAGGAGCTCGTCCTCGTCACGGACATCCCGATGTTCAGCTTCTGCGAGCACCACCTGCTGCCGTTCCACGGCGTCGCGCACGTCGGGTACATCCCGAACGAGCAGGGCCGCGTGACGGGCCTGTCGAAGCTCGCCAGGCTCGTCGACCTCTACTCGAAGCGGCCGCAGGTGCAGGAACGGCTGACGTCGCAGGTCGCGGACGCGTTGGTGCGCAG
>NZ_MUYM01000024.1 GCF_002150765.1 Lentzea kentuckyensis | reverse complement strand
GTTGGGGCGGGGGCTCCGGCTGCGGCGGGGGCTCCGGCGGGCATTGCTGCTGGTGGGCGGCGCTCCAGTTGTTCCAGGCGCTGCAGCAGGGCGGCTTCCGACTGGCTCACCGAGGGCAGGAGCATGCGGGAACAGAGGAGTTCTAGCAGGAGGCGCGGGGCGGTGGCGCCGCGCATGTCCACTAGGCCCGTGTGGACGATTTCGGCATAGCGGGTCAGGGCTGCGGGGCCGATGCGTTCTGCTTGGGCGACCATGGTGGCCACCTCGTCGTCGGGGGCGCTGACCAGGTTGCGGTCGGCGGCGTCGGGGACTGCGCAGAGCAGGACCAGGTCGCGGAGGCGGTCCAGGAGGTCCGAGGCGAAGCGGCGGGGGTCGTGGCCGGCTTCCACCAGGCGGTCGATGGTGCCGAAGACTGCGGCGCCGTCGCCGGCGGAGAGGCCGTCGATCACGTCGTTGATCAGGGCGGCGTCGGTTACGCCCAGGAGCGTGATGGCCTGGGTGTACTTGACGCCGTCCGGGCCCGCGCCGGAGAGGAGCTGGTCCATGACCGACTGGGTGTCGCGGGCCGAGCCGCCGCCCGCGCGGATCACCAGGGGGAAGACGGCGGGTTCTACCGCCACGCCTTCTGCCTCGCAGTTGCGTTCCAGCAGGCCGCGCATCACGCCGGGCGGGATCAGGCGGAACGGGTAGTGGTGCGTGCGGGAGCGGATGGTCGGGAGGACCTTGTCCGGTTCCGTGGTGGCGAAGATGAAGATCAGGTGGTCCGGCGGCTCTTCCACGATCTTCAGCAGGGCGTTGAAGCCCTGCGTGGTGACCATGTGCGCCTCGTCGATGATGAAGACGCGGTACTTGGACTCGGCTGGGGCGTAGAAGGCCTTGTCGCGGAGTTCGCGGGCGTCTTCGACGCCGCCGTGGGAGGCCGCGTCGAGTTCCACGACGTCGACGCTGCCCGTGCCGTTCGGGGCCAGGCCGATGCAGCTGTTGCACTCGCCACACGGGTCGGGCGTCGGGCCCTGCACGCAGTTGAGCGAGCGGGCCAGGATGCGAGCCGACGACGTCTTGCCGCAGCCACGCGGGCCGCTGAACAGGTACGCGTGGTTCACCCGGCCTGCCGACAAGGCGACGCGCAGCGGGTCGGTCACGTGCTCCTGGCCGACGACCTCGGAGAACGTGGCCGGACGGTACTTGCGATACAGAGCGAGCGCCACGCCCGGAACAGTACCGGTGGACCCCGACAGAAAAAGGGGACCCCGTGCACCCACCAGAGCCCGCTTATCCTTGCTGCCTTCCGGCCCTGGGGAGGTTCGCGAGATGTGTGCCGCACGAGGTCCGACGCAAGTGTAGCGAAGACTCTAGATCGAACGTGTGTTCGAGTTGCCCACAGTGTTGTCCCCAGGTGTGGACAACTCGCGGCCCGTAGCGATCAACAGCAGGTCAGGGGCCGGAAGATCGGGAATTCCGGACTCCCGGAAACGCTTGCGAGCACCCCAGAACGGGCTCTTCATCACATGTTCGAAGGCGGCTTGGGCCGGTTCTAGCGGCATTTCGCGGACGCGGCCCAACGGCCGTGCGATGTCCTGGCCGTGCACGAGGAAGTCCACCAACGGGTCTATCGGGGCGGCCATCGGCGCACGTTTCGGGGAGCCGGCCGTCGCGCGAATCTGTGCGATCAACTCCGACCGGGTGAACTGTGCGGCGATCGCGCGTGCCTTCTGGTCCTCCATGCGGTTCCAGTCGAAGCCCGCCTTCACCGCACCGGTCAGCACGTCGCGCCAGCCCGTGCGGGTCGACGTGGTCAGGTGGGCCGCCATCTCCTGCATGGTCCAGCCGGTGCAGAGGGTCTCGCGCCGCCACTCGTCGTCGGTCAGGTCTTCGAGGAGGTCGGCGATGCCCATGCGCTCGGCCTCCAGCCACTTCATGATCATGATTGCCCCTCGATGGCGGTCAGCCTGCGGCGCAGGAAGTCCTGTTCGGATTCGGTGCCCGCGAGCGCGATCGCCTCGCGGTAGGCCTGGGCGGCTTCCGCGTGCCGGCCCAGGCGGTGCAGCAGGTCGGCGCGAGCCGCCCGGTACGGGTGGTAGTCGCGGAGCTTGGGTTCGTCGGCCAGCGCGTCGAGCAACGCGAGCCCCGCCGCGGCGCCGTCGCGCATGGCGATCGCGGCGGCCCTGTTCAGCGCGACCACCGGCGACGGCGCGAGTTTCTGCAGCACGCCGTAGAGAGCGACGATCTGCGGCCAGTCGGTGCTCGCGAAGTCCTCCGCCTGGTCGTGCAACGCGTTGATCGCGGCCTGCACCCCGTACGGGCCGTGTCCGCCGGTCAACGCTTCGTCGACGAGCGCGCTGCCCTCCTGGATCAGGTCGCGGTCCCAGAGCGAGCGGTCCTGGTCCTCCAGCAGCTCGGCGCGGGCGTCGCGGCGGGCGTGAATCAGCAGCATCAACGCCAGCAGGCCCGTGACCTCGCGTTCCGGCAGCAGGCGGTGCAGGATCCTGGCCAGCCGGATGGCCTCCTCCGCGAGATCGGCGCGCTGGGCCGCGTAGCCCTCGGTGAAGATCGAGTAGACGGCCTGCAGCACGCCGGGCAGGCGTTCCGGGAGCTCGTGCGGGTCCGGCACGCGGAACGGGATGCGCGCTTCCTTGATCTTCTTCTTCGCGCGCACGATCCGTTGCTGCATCGTCGTGACCGGCACCAGGTAGGCCCGCGCGACCTCCGGCGTCGTGAAGCCGGCGAGGCAGCGCAGGGTCAGCGCGCCACGATCCTCCTCGGGCAACGCCGGGTGCGCGCACGTGAAGAACAGCTCCAGCCGCTCGTCCGGCAGCGCGTCCGTCACCGGCGGATCGGCCCGGTCGACCTCCACCTGCAACAACGCCAGCCGCGCCGCGTAAACCTGATCACGGCGCAGACGGTCGACGGCCTTGCGGCGCGCGGTCGTGAGCAACCACGCGCCGGGCCGGTCCGGTACCCCGTCCACCGGCCAGTGCTTCAGCGCCGCCTCGATCGCGTCGGAGGTGACCTCCTCGGCCAGGTCGAGGTCGCCGAAGCGCTTGACCAGCGTCGCGAGCAGTCTGCCGCGTTCCTCCCGGAAGACCTGCTCGACGTCCATCTCAGAACTCGGCGATGGGCCTGACGACGACCGCGCCGCCGTCACGCGAACCGGGACACTTCGCCGCCCACTCCAGCGCCGCGTCGAGGTCCGGCACGTCGATGATGTCGTAGCCCCCCAGCACCTCGCGGGTCTCGGCGAACGGACCGTCGGTGACCGAGCGCCTGCCGTCCTGTCCGACCTGGACGGTGGTCGCGGTGACGAGGTCGGCCAGTGCGTGACCGGAGACCAGGACACCCGCCTCCTTCATCTCCTTCTCGTAGGCGATCCAGTCCTCGACGGTGCAGCTCGCCTGCTGGTCAGAGGCCGCGTAGATCAACAGCATGTACTTCACGATTGCCCTCCTCGGTCGGTCTTACGGGATCACGACGAGCGGGCTGCCGCCAGATCGACACGGGCTCCGGGCTTTTTCCGGCGACCCCCCGTTTTGGGTCGTCGGACACCCGTCCGGTAAGGTTCTCCACGGAGGATTCGCATAGCGGCCTAGTGCGCACGACTGGAAATCGTGTTGGGTTCACCCCCTCACGGGTTCAAATCCCGTATCCTCCGCTCTCTTGATCAGAAGGGCGCCGAACGTTCAACGTTCGGCGCCCTTCTGGCGTTAACGTTGCATGATGCTGCCCGAAGACTTGATGCTGCTGTTCATCAACGAGCAGAACGGCAAGTTGCGCAGTGACTCGACGTCGGTCGAGAACGCGCTCGCCGGTGCCGTGCTCATCGAGCTGGTCAACTCGGGCCGCGTCGCGTTCGAACCGAACGGCAAGAAGCTCCAGGTGGTCGACCCGACGCCGTTGAAGGATCCGTTGCTGCAGGAGTCGGTGGCGCGGATCGACCGGCCGATGAAGCCGCAGAAAGCGGTGGAGCGCCTGCGGAAGAGGGTGCGCGACAACGTGATCGCGCAGCTGAAAGACCACGCGGTGGTGCGGGTGGAACCGCGGAAGGTGCTCGGGATCTTCCCGGCGAAGAGTTATGTGATCACGAACGAGAAACTGGCCGGTGAAGTGCGGAAGGCGGTCGGCGAGGTCGCGCTCGGCTACCAGGGTGCGGATGCGCGGACGGGGGCTTTGGTCACACTGCTGTACGCGGTGAAGTCCGTGCACAAGGTGGTCGAGGGCGACAAGCGCGACCTGAACAAGCGGGCCAAGGAGATCGCCGCCGGCAACTGGGCGGGCGACGCGGTGCGCCGGGCGGTCGAGGCGATCCAGGCAGGTGTGACAGCGGCGGCGGCAGCTGCGGCCGCCGCTTCCTCAGGCTGACGCTCCGATGCTGCCCGAGGAGGCGTTGCTGCTGTTCGTCGACGAGCGGACCGGCCACACGCTGGCGAATGCCGCCGCGGTCGAGAACGCGCTCTCCGGGGCGATGCTGATCGAGCTGGTGCACTCGGGGCGGCTCGCGTACGACCCGACCGGCAGGCAGCTCTGGATACCTGACCCGACGCCGTTGCCGCACCCGTTCCCGCAGGAGTCACTGACCCGGCTCAGGGCTCCGCTGTCGGCGCGGCGAGCCGTGCAAAGGATCCGGAAGTACGTGCGCGACAACGTGATGACGGGCCTGGAGGCACGTGGCGTGCTGGCGTTGCGCGGCCAGGTGTTCGGTGGCTTCGTGATCCGCGATCAGGCGGTGGTGAGCGAGGTGCGCACGGCTGTCGGCAGCGTGTTGTTCGGTCACCGGCCTCCGGACGCGCGCAGCGGGGCGTTGATCTCACTGCTGCACGCGGTCAAGGCCGTGCACAAGGTGTTCGACGGGGAACGGCATGAGTTGACCGCTCGCGCCAGGCAGATCACCGAGGGGCATTCCCCCGCAGTGGTGGCGATTCACGCGGCCGTGGCGGCGGAGATGGTGGTCGCGACAGTGGCCGCTACCGCAGAAGGCAAGCTCCTGAGGTAGCGGCCACTGAGCCGTTCTTACTTCTTCAGGCAGTCGAGGATGTCCTCGAGCGCGAACACGATCTTGTCGATGTTCGCGTCACCCGTGGACGGGCGGGCGCGGACGATCTGCGGGTCGTGGTCGCTCGCCTGGTCGGCGAACTCGGCGTTGATGTGCACCACGTCGTAGCTGAAGCGGGTGATGTTCTTGCTCATCACGAGGTGGTCGAGCGTCTGTGAGTTGCCCTCGAAGACGTAGCTGTACCGCTCGTTCACCGGCAGCGTCTCGATGAGCGCCTTGAGGTTGCCGTCGCCGGTCAACGTCTTGAGCGCGGGCGAGAACTGGTAGTCGTTCAGGTCGCCGGCGAGGACGACGTTGGCGCCCTTGTCGATGGCCCGGATCTGCTCGGTGAACGCCTTCAGCGCCGCGGCCTGCTTGGCGCGCTGCACCTCGGACGAGCGGTTCGGCGGCTGGGTGCGGCCGTGGATGGCGTCGTCGCCGCCCTTGGAGTTGAAGTGGTTCGCGACCACGAAGACCGTGCGGCCGCGGAACTTGAACTCACCGGCGAGCGGCTTGCGGCTGTCCGCCCACGCGTCGTTCAGCGGGTCGATGCGGCCCGGTGACACGGAAAGCGCGGCGCGGCCGTTCTTCTTGACGACCTCGACCGGGGTCTTGAAGTCGCCGCCGGGACGGTCCACGAAGGACACGCGCTGCGGGTTGAAGAAGAAGCCGACGCGGATGTTGCCGCCGGGCTGACCGCCGTCCTTGCCGTTCTCCGGGTCGATCTGCCGCCACTGGTAGCGCGGGCCACCCTTGGCGACGATCGCGTCGGCGAACTTCTGCAACGTCTGGTCCGCGGCCACCGTGCCGTCGTTGACCGTGCCGTTGTTGTCCTGGATCTCTTCCAGCACAACGACATCCGGGCTGCGCAGGCTGGTCACCACACCGTCCGCGAGCCGGTCGAACTTGGCCTGCGCGTCGGACGGGTCGAGGTTCTCGACGTTGTAGGTCGCGACCGACAGCTCGCTCTCCTTCTGCTGCGCGGTGATCTCGCGCTGCAGGTTGGACGAGACGTGCTGGCCGAGCTTCAGCGCGGCCAGGGTGTAGCCGCCGAAGTCCGTGTACTCGATGGCACCCACGGTCGCGCCGGCGTAGACGTCGCCGACGTTCGACGCGGGCAGCGGCGTGGCCTTGATCTTCAGCCGGCCGTTGTTCGGCTGGTCGTAGCCGGTGTAGATGCTGCCGCCGCGGGCGGTGGGGTTCTGGTTCGGGTTGATCGTGACCCAGACCTCGCCGAACTCGGTGCTCGGGCCGACCACGCGGACGTCGTCGACCTGGACGAGCGTTCCTTCGAGCGACTCGAAGAGATCGAGGGCGTAGGTCTGCGGCTCCAGCGGCAGCTGCTCGATGTCGCCACCCGGCGCGGGCAGGTAGCCCTGCGGCAGGTTCTTGACCAGCACCGGCGCCGGAACCGGGTTGCCCTTGGACAACGTGATCGTGGTGGCCTGGGTGATCTCGGTCAGGGTCTGCTTCGAACCGCCGCCCGGCCGGTACTCCGCGATCGTGCCGCTGACCAGCACGTTGTCGCCGACGGCCACGGTCGGCGCGGTGCCGGCCGTGTAGACGAAGACACCCTCGCTGGTGCGCGGGTCGCTGTCCTGGCCCGTGACGTCCTGGATCCAGAAGCCGCGGTCACCCGTGGCGCGCGTGCCGGTGACGACGCCGGGGACGTTGCTGACCTTCTGGCCGAGCAACGGCGAGGTGCGCGTGACGCCCTGGATGTCGTGGATGCGCTTGTCGCCGGGCACGGGGTCCGGGTCGGGATCCGGGTTGCCGCCGCCCGGAGTCTCGCCCTTGGAGTTGGTCGGGTTCGGGTCGCCGACCTTGAAGTCGGTGGCGTTGTCGTCGGTGTCACCGAGCTCGATGTTGCGGAACGCCGAGGTGGTGTTGCTCAGGGCGTTGGTCGCGGTGCCTTCGCGCACGACCGCGGTGCCGTAGCCGACGAGGTCCTTGATCCGCGTGTCGGCGGCGCAGTCCGCGGCCGTCTTGCAGGTGAGCGCCGCGGTGCCGTTGACCAGGGCGATGGTGCCGCCGGTGCCGCTCATCGCGATCGTGCCGATGGCGTCCGGGGTCGGCAGCTCGACGGTGCCGCCGGTGCCCTTGGCCTCGGCGACGAGGAACGTCTTGCCTGGCGCAATCGAACCGGTCAGCGGAGTGACGCTCCACTGCGTGCTCGCGCCGGGCGTGGCCGAGATGTACTGGACGCTGTAGCCGTCCAGGCTGATCGCGCTCGTGCTCTTGTTGGCGAGCTCGACGAAGTCCTGCTTGAGCGTGGCGCCGGAGTTGCCGCCGCCTCCGTAGACCTCGGAGATCAGGGCGTCGGTGCTGGGTGCGGCAACTGCGGGGACGGCGGCGAACACGATCGCCGCCACCGCTGTCCCGACGCCGGGCAGGGTGGGTCTCAAAACTTCCTCCAGGGGATGCGGCGGACCGACGCATCTTTCCTCGATCGAGTGGTGTTTGGAAGGCGTTGTTACTAACGGTTAACCGGTTGGCCCATCAATGATCACTCGAACAAGTGTTCGATCATGGTGTATGCTCGTTTTCGGGACGTCGGCCGGTGGTCCCCTCCCAGGCACCGGCCGACGTCCCTACGTTTGGGGCATGGGGAAATTGAGCTACGAGCGCCACTGCGCCGAGATCATCCACCAGGCCGAGCTGCTGGTCTCCGCGCTGGACGGCGCTGACCTGGGCATTCAGGTGCCATCGTGCCCGGACTGGACCGTGAACCAACTGCTGCGCCACGTCGGCTTCGCGTACCGCTGGGCCGACGAGATGATCCGGGAGAAGCGGCCGGAGATCGACTTCACCCGCAACGCGGCGCTCGACGTGTCGGCCTACGCGGGTGAGACGGCCGCCGAGCTCGGTCCCTGGATCGAGGAGAGCGCGAGGTCGCTGGCGTCCGCACTCCAGGCCGTCGACCCGGACGAGATGATCGCCACGCTGGCCAGCCACCCCGGCCCGCGCCTGTGGTCGCGCCGGATGGCACAGGAGTGCGTCATCCACCGCTGGGATGCCGTCAACGCGCTGGGTGTGCCGTTCGAGATCGACGCCGACATGGCCGCCGACAACCTAACGGAGTGGGCGCTCTTCGCGCTGCCGTTCGCGTTCCTGCGCTGGCCCGCCGAAACCGCCGCGCTGGTGGGGCCCGGCCACACGATCCACCTGCACGCGACGGACTTCGACTGCGAGCTCGTGCTCGACCTCACCGGTCCGCGGCCGGCCGTGCGCGAGGGACACGAGAAGGCGGCGGTGGCGGTGCGCGGGCCGGTGACGGAGCTGATGCTCGCCGTCTACCGGCGGCGGCCGGTGGAGGGCCTCGAGGTGTTCGGTGATCGCGAACTGCTCGACCGGCTCCTCACGAGCGTACGTTTTTGACCATGGGGATGCTGACTTACGAGCAGCGGCTCGACACGGGCGTTGCGCAGACATCGTTGCTGGTCTCCGGTGTTGCCGACGCCGACCTGAGCGTGCCGGTGCCCGCGACACCGGACTGGACGTTGAACCAGCTGCTGCGTCACCTCGGCTACGCGCACCGGTGGATCGAGCAGCTGGTCCGGGAGAAGATCCCGCACGCCGACCGTTCGCTGAGCAAGGCGCATTCGGTGGACTCGTACGCGGGCGAGACCGCCGCCGTGCTGGGCCCGTGGTTGACCGAGGGGGCGGAACTGCTGGCGTCGGCGATGCGTGGCGTGTCGCCGGACGAGCCGATCGCGGTGCTGTTCCCCGGCGAACCGGGGCCGCGGTTCTGGTCACGGCGGATGGCGCACGAGACGTGGGTGCACCGCCACGACGCGTTCGAGGCGCTGGGACTGCCGTTCGAAGTCGATCCGGTGGTCGCCGCGGACGGGTTGTGGGAGTGGATGAACGTGGGACTGCGGATCGTCCACCTGCGGCGACCGGAGTTCGGTGAGGTACTGGGAGAGGGCGGCACCCTGGTCTTCGAGGCGACCGACGCCGAGGCCCGGTGGCTGGTGGACCTGACCGGGACCGCGCCGGTGGCTCGTCAGGACGGCGGCTCGGGTGCTGTGACGGTGCGGGGGCCGGCCGCGGATCTGGTGCTGGCGCTGTACCGGCGACGCGGGCTGGAGGGGCTCGACGTGACCGGCGACGCGGTGTTGTTGAAGAGGTTCCTCGGCGCGACGAGGTTCTGAGCAAGGGCCCCGGACCGCTCCGGGGCCCATCGCTTCAGAAGAGGCGGCGTTTGATCCGCCACACCACGAAGGCGAGCAGTGCCGCCGCCAGGCCGACGAAGATGGCGGTCTCCGCGAGCTGGAACGTCCAGAACCGGCCGGCCGGCTGGTACTCGACCCACTGCTGCACGCCCCGCTCGTGGAGGTACGCGCTGAACTTCACGCCCTCCTTCTCCGCGGCGGAGTACATCGCGAAGGTGTCGTAGAGCGAGAGCGGACGGCCGGACGAGTCCAGGTACCCCGTGTCGATGGTCCAGTCGGTGGGGGTGCCGGTCGACATCCGTGGATTGCCGGGGTCGGCGGGATCACCGGCGCCCACGACTTCCACGAGGCGTTGCGGTTCCTGGTAGTTCGGCCGCAGCCAGCCCCCCACGAAGACGCGGACCGCGAGGAAGGCGCCGAGCGCGACCGCGAGTGCGGGCAGGCTGCGCCGCAACACCGCGCCCGCTGCCGTGGCGACGGCGAACGCGAACAACGCGTAGCCCGCGGGAGCGAGCCCTTCCACGTCGAACGCGTCCGCGTTGAACCGGCCGTCGAGCACGTCGATCGGCTGCCGGTACCACGTGATCACGGCGGAGAAGACGCCGGCGAGCAACGCGGTCACCAGCGCCAGAGCGCCCAGTTTCACCGCCAGCCAGCGCATCCTGGGCACGGACTGGGTCCAGGCGAACTGCCAGGTGCCGGCCTCCATCTCGCGGGCCACCAGCGGTGCGCCGAAGAACGCGCCGATCAGGAACGGCACCAGGCTGAACAGGTTCAGCATCTTGGAGGCGTAGCCGTGTTCCTCGTTCAACCGCCTGATCGCGGTCGAGCACGCCTCGGTGAGGTCGATGCCCACGCACTGGCCCGCACCGTTGGGGAACAACGAGTGCATCTGCAGTCCGACGGCGAGCAGGAAGGCGGCGATCACCGCGACCAGCAGGCCGAGCGTGTACATCTCGGAACGGTGCTGCCGCCAGGTCAGCCAGGTCATGCCGACACCTCCGCCCGGATCGTGGGCTCGACGTCGTGCTGCGCGGGCCGGCGCAGGTAGGCCAGCACCAGGTCCTCGAGACCGACCGGGCTCGCCTGCCAGCCGGGTGCCGCCGACAGTCCGCCATCGCGTACGAGCAACGTCGTGTGCCTCTCGCTGTGCGTGGCCTCCACGACCGTGCCCGCCCTGCCGACATCACCGGTCGTGCGCGGACCGACGAGCATCCGGTGCTCCCCCACCAACGAGTCGATGTCGCCCGCGAGCGTGACCCTGCTGTGGTTGAGCACGATCAGGTGGTCGCAGACCCGTTCGAGCTCGGGCACGACGTGCGAGGAGAACAGCACGGTCATGCCGTCGGCGGCGACCGCACCCATCAGAGCCTGCAGGAACTCCAGGCGGGCGACCGGATCGAGACTGGCCATGGGCTCGTCCAGGACGAGCAGGTCCGGCCGCTTGGCCAGGGCCAACGCCAGCGCTACCTGAGCCTGCTGACCGCCGGAGAGCGCACCGGCCTTGCGATCGAGCGGGATCTCCAACTGCGCCAGCCGCCGTTCGGCCAGGCCCTGGTCGAAGCGCAGGTTGCAGGAGCGGCCGAGGCGGAGCAGTTCCGCGACGGTGAAGTGCTTGTAGAGCGGGTGGTCCTGAGCGAGGAACCCGATGCGGGACAACACCTGCGGGGTGTTGGTGGCGGGTGACTCGCCGAGCACCTCGACCGTGCCGGTGGTGGGCGCGAGCAGCCCCACCGCCAGGCGCAGGAACGTGCTCTTGCCCGCGCCGTTGGGTCCCACGAGCGCGGTGACCCGGCCGGCCGGGACGGCCAGCGTGCAGTCGCGCAGTGCCCACACCTTGCGGTAGCGCTTACCCAGGCCGTCGGTCTGGAGCGCGTACTCGGTTGCTGTCATGCGATGTTCTCATTCTTCGCTTGGGTGACGGCCGCGCTGAAGAGCGCGTTGATCGCCTGCTCGTCGAGGCCGGCGGCACGTGCCCGGCCCAACCACGCCTCCAGGCCGCGCTGCAACGAGGTGTAGGTCGCGGGCGAGATCGTGGCGGCCTGGGTCTCGTTGACGAAGGTGCCCTGCCCCGGACGTCCGGTGACCAGGCCTTCCTGTTCCAGCTGGCGATAGGCCTTGGCGACCGTGTTCGGGTTGATGGCCACGGACTCGGCCACTTCGCGGATCAACGGCAGCCGATCGCCGTGCCGCAGGAAGCCGAGCAACACGCCCTGACGCACCTGCTGGACGAGCTGCAGGTAGGGCGGCACACCGGAGCGACTGTCGATCCGGAAGACGAACATGAGGTCCCCTTTACTGCTTTACTAGGCAGCTAGTAAAGCAGTAAAGATCAGCTCGCGACAAGGGCGTGGGCCCACAAGGGCGTGAACACTGTCCGGGCATGCAAAAAGGACCCCGGAGAGATCCGGGGTCCTTCTGAGCGGTGGCGGTGGGATTTGAACCCACGGAGGCTTGCACCTCACACGCTTTCGAGGCGTGCTCCTTCGGCCGCTCGGACACGCCACCGATAAGAACAATACACAGCCGGATCCAGTGGGTTAACGCTGGGTCCGGAAGAAACGTTCGAGCAGGTCAGCGCACTCCGACTCGAGCACACCGCCCTGCACCTCCGGCCGATGGTTGAGCCTGCGGTCGCGCACGACGTCCCAAAGCGACCCCACCGCGCCGGTTTTGGGCTCCCAGGCGCCGAAGACGAGACGCGAAACACGGGCGAGCACCAACGCGCCGGCGCACATCGTGCACGGTTCGAGCGTCACGGCGAGGGTGCAGCCGTCGAGCCGCCAGCCGTCGCCGAACTTCGCGGTGGCCGCCCGCAGCGCCAGGATCTCGGCGTGTGCGGTCGGGTCGCCCAGCGCCTCGCGTGCGTTGCAGGCCTCGGCGAGAACCGAACCGTCCGGTGCGTAGACCACGGCGCCGATCGGGACGTCCGCGCCCGAGCGCGAAGCCGCGCGCAGAGCGGTTCGGATCATGTCTTCCGGAGTGGGGATCACGCCTGGATCGTGTCGAGCAGCTTCGTGAACTCGTCGATGAACCCGATGCGCTGGGCGATCATCTGGAGCTGCTCGTCCGGGTAGAGGTCTTCCTCGTCGACGATGATCTGGAGCTCGTGCGAGGGCATGCCGAGGTCGGACAGCACGCCGAGGTCGCCCTCTGGCCAGATCTCGGTGTCCTCCTCGTCCGGCGGTTCGACCCGCAGGAGGTCCAGGACGTCGGCGGCGATGTCGTAGTCGAGGGCTGCGGCCGCGTCGGAGAGCAGGAGGGCCACACCGCCTGGGACCGGGCGCAGGATGATGAAGAACTCGTCGTCGACGGCCAGTAGGCCGAACACGGCGCCGGTCGACCGTAGTTGGCGCAGCTGTGTGATCGCCGCGTCCAGCTCCGACAGCGCGGAGCTGTCCATCCTGCTGCACCGCCAGCGGCCGTCCTCTCGGACGACCGCGACCGCGAAGCCGTTGACCGGCTCCTGCTGTGTCATGTGCACACCGTAGGGCCCAGACGACCTTCCCGGTAGCTGAGGTGGTGGCACCATCGATAGATGAGCACAACAACGTCGGACCCACGTCTCGCCGGATTGCTCGAGGGGGCGCGTTCGCTGCAGCCCCGCACGGTGGCGTTGCGCAGGCAGATCCACCGCCACCCCGAACAGGGGCTTCAGAACCCCAGGACGCAGGCGGCGATCCTGCACGCGTTGGAGGGGCTGCCGCTCAAGGTCACGAAAGGCGAGTCGACGACCTCGGTCGTGGCGGTGCTCGAAGGCGAACGGCCAGGGCCGACCGTGCTCCTGCGCGGCGACATGGACGGGCTGCCGTTGCAGGAGGAGACAGGGCTGCCTTACGCGTCCGAAGTGGACGGCAACATGCACGCCTGTGGGCACGACACGCACGTTGCGATGCTCGCGTCGTCCGCACGGTTGCTGGCGGACCGGCGTGACGCCCTGAGGGGCAACGTGCTGTTCATGTTCCAGCCGGGCGAGGAGGGCTATCACGGCGCCCGGTACATGATCGAGGAAGGCCTGCTCGACAACGGCGTGGAAAAGGCGTTCGCGCTGCACATCACGTCCACGACGAAGTCCGGCGTGGTGACCACGCGGCCCGGCCCGATCATGGCCAGCGCGGACACGTTCCACATCCACGTGAAGGGCCGCGGCGGACACGGCGCGATGCCGCACAACGCCCTGGACCCGGTCCCTGCCGCCGCGGCGATGGTCGGCGCGATCCAGACGATGCTCGGACGGCGGATCAGCGTGCACCAGCCGGCCGTGGTGACGGTCGCGCAGATCAAGGCCGGCACGACGACGAACATCATCCCCGAGGTCGCCACGCTCGACGGGACGATCAGGACGCTGTCCGAGGTCACGCGCAGGCTGGTGCACAAGGAGCTCAAGCAGGTCGTGAAGCACACGGCCGCCGCCTACGGGTGCCACGCCGAGGTCAGCATCGTGCCGGGCTACCCGGTGACGGTGAACGACGACGAGGTCGGGACGCACGTGGTGGACCTCGCGGCGAAGGCGATGGGGCCGTCCTGGAGCGAGCCGATGCAGGACCCGCTGATGGGCGCCGAGGACTTCTCCTACGTGCTGCAGAAGGTGCCGGGCGCGTTGGCGTTCCTCGGGGCGTGCCCGCGCGGGATCGACCTGGAGGAGGCCGCGCCGAACCACTCGAACCGGGTGCTGTTCGACGAAGCCGCGATGGAGCACGGGGTGGCGACGTACGCGGCGTTCGCGCTGGACGCCCTCCGGTAGTTCCGAGCACGTGTCGCACGGAATGATGGGCTCGTGCGAGACGTGTGCGTGATCGGACTGGGACTGATCGGCGGCTCCGTGCTGCGGGCCGCCAAGGCTGCCGGGCGCACGGTGTGGGGTGCGACCGCGAGCAAAGAGGACGCGGACCGGGCACGCGCTGAGGGCTTCGACATCACGACGGTGGACGAGGCCCTCAGCCGCGACCCCGAGGCGCTCGTCGTCCTCGCGGTGCCCCTGCCCGCGCTCCCGGACCTGCTGCGCAAGGTGCCCGCGGGCACCCGCCTCACCGACGTGACCAGTGTCAAGGGCCCGGTCCACGACGCCGTGCACCGGTACGCGCCGCACGCGCGGTTCGTCGGCGGGCATCCGATGGCCGGCACGAGCAGGAGCGGGTGGGACGCGGGCAGCGCCACCCTCTTCGACAAAGCCGCCTGGGTCGTCACGCCCGAGGAGGCGGACGACCACCTCAACGACGTGATGCAGCTGGCGCTCGATCTGAAGGCGCACGTCGTGCCGACCACGCCCGAGGAGCACGACGAGGCCGTGGCGCGGATCAGCCACCTGCCGCACATCATGGCGGCGATCCTGGCCGCGGTCGGGGCCGATGGCGGGCCGCTGGCGATGGCGCTCGCGGCGGGCAGTTTCGGGGACGGCACGCGGGTCGCGGGCAGCAGGCCCGAGCTCGTCCGGGCGATGTGCGAGGGCAACCGGGACGCGCTGCTGATGGCAGTGGACGACGCGCTCGGCCGGCTCGGTGCGGCGCGCGGGTCGCTGGCGTCGACGGGTGGGCTCGCCAAGACCATCGAGGCGGGGCACGAAGGCAGGAACGCGCTGGTCAACCAGCCGCAGAGGACCAAGATAACGATCGACCTGACCAAGCCGGGAGCGCTCGCCGCGCTGCGAAATCTTGGATCACGTGGCGGACGTGTGGTTGGTCTGAACGGCAGCACCGCCGAAGCGGAAACGTCGTAGGGTCTCCGGGTGGATCGACGGACGCTCGCCGGTGGGCTCGGTGGACTCGCGCTCGTCATCGCCGCCGTGGTGGCGCTCCGAACCGGCGACGCACCCGACACGTTGAAGCGCGAAATCGACAAGAACGTCGAGGTCGTGGCGCAGCAGGACCCGATGAAGCCGGCCAATCCGCGGGCCCAGGCGCTGGACGTGGACGCGCTGCAGATCGCGTGGAACGGCTCGGCGTCGGCGTACGAGGTGCGTTGGAACGGCAACGAGCAGCTCGTGCCCGGACCCGAGGTGGAACTCGCCGGGCTGAATCCCGAACAGCAGACCGAGGTCGAGATCCGCGCGGTCAGCGCTACCGGGAAGCGGTCCGAGCCGCTCACGATCGCCGCGACGCCCAAGGAGCTCTACAACGACGCGTGGGACGACCAGTTCGTCGGCCTGCCGGACAGGTTCGACGGCCCCGAGTCGCTGGATCCGCGCAGGTGGCGGATCGAGGCGGAACCGGAGTGCCTCGGGCTGCGGCCGTTCGGTCAGAGCAAGCGTGTCGACGTCGACTGCTCGATGGCGGCGTTCCAGTCGAACACGCCCATCAGGTTCGGCGTCCCGGCTGGTGACGGCGCGATCGGGCGGGCGATCATCAGCGTCGCGGGCGCCGTCGAGTCGAGTCACGTGCGGCTGACGATGCTGCCGGACCCGTGGCAGTACCTGAAGGAGACCGACGCCCAGCCGCGCGGCGCGGTCAGCCTCGACATCACGACGCAGGGCACGCGGGTCATCGCCGACCCGGACCTGCCCCGGACCGACAAGGAGGTCGCGCTGGGCGACTCGCCGATGACCGGGCTCGTCGCGGGTGTGCGGCACCGGTGGGAGATGCGGGTGCTGCCGGACGCGGTGATCGCGCTCCGCGACGGCGTCGTGGTCGCCTACGAGGCCGTGGCGATCAAGACACAACTGGTGCACCCGCGGATCCGCATCGACGGCGGCGGGTTCCTCGACTCGTTCGGCGTCGGCGGCGTGCCGGAACGGGTCGTGCCCACCGAGGTCGTCCCGCTGCTGCCGGACACCGAGGTGCCGCGCGACGCGGTCGCGGCGAAGATCGTCACGCCGGAGGCCGGCAACCAGGTCAGGGTCGTCGACGTACCGGTCAGCGAGAAGAGGATCGCGGTCGCGGCCCCGGCTCAGCTCGTGGTCATCCGCAAGCCAGAAAGCCGCCCCGGTGCCCTGCCGAGACTCGCGGACCGGCCCGGCGGCATCAAGACGGGCGCGCCACGGCTGCACGTCATGCACGAGGACGGCACCAGGCCCCCGCAGCCGTTGCCCCGCAAGGGACGCGTCCTCATCACGGCCGAGATCAACGCCATCGGGCACCGCGGCATCGAGCTCGAACTCGACGGCAAACGGATCGTCGCGCTGCCCACGAACGAGCAGGGCTCTGGAGTCCCCGGCAGGCATGAGTTCTGGCTCGACACCAAAGCCCTGACGCCGGGGTCGAGCGCTCGGCTCAAGCTCAGCGTCCTTCCGGCGGACCATGGCGAACCCGTTATCTCCGAAACCGTGTTCGAGCTGGGTAAAACGCCTTAGCGTGACCGCTATGAAGCGGGTCGCCTTCGCTGTCGCAGGCCTCGCGCTGGTGGTCGGCGTGATCTTGCTGCGCGACACCGGCGGGAGCGACTCCGGCCTGCCCACCGCTCCCCCGCCGCCGACGAAGCTCAAGCCGTTCGTCGCGGACCAGGTGCTGGTGCCGGGTCCCCAGGACCGCCCGAGCACCCCCACCAACGTCGTCGCGCGCGGCGGGCACCACAAGATCCAGCTCAACTGGACCGGCAACGCCCCCGCCTACGAGGTGCGGTGGGGCCCGCGGACCAAGCTCGTCACCAGGCCAGGCACCCAGCTCAACGGCCTGGCGAACGACCAGGAGCAGCAGATCGAGATCCGGGCGGTCGACTCGTACGGCCAACGCTCCCAGCCCGCCACGACCAAGGCGACCCCGCGCGCCGACAACGCCCCGTACACGTTCGTCGACCGCTTCGACAGCCCCGACGAGCCCGACCTGCAGCGCTGGCGCCTCACCAAACGCACCGACTGCGCCCGCGCGACCTCTGGCGACGAGGACGACCACGACCGGCTCGTGATCAGCAGCAGCTGCGGCACCCGTGCCGTCACGTTGAGGTCCCGCACGCCGTTCGTCCGCGGCGACGACGACAGCCGGGTCGTGATCGAGACGGACGCCCCCGGTACCGGCGGCAAACTGCTGCTCGACCTCGTGCCGGGACCGGTCAGCGTCCAGGGCGACCCGGTGCTGCCGGGCGCGATCCGCGCCTCGGTCTCCACCGACGTGGCCGGCAACTCGATCGTCGAGCTCGTCCCGAACGGCACGAGCAAGGCCGTCCCTCCCGCGGTGCCGGGCGTGACCGTGCGCTGGGAGCTGGTGCTCACGAAGAACGGCACGCAGCTCGTCCGCGACGGTGACGTCGTCGCCACTTCGCCGTTCGTGCCGCAGTGGCGTGAGGCGACGGCCCTGTTCGGCGTCGCGGCTCTGGCCGGCGACCGGATCCGCGCGGGCATCGACCTGATCGGTTACCGGACCGCCAAGGCCGACGCACCACCCGCCGTACCCACGCCGCAGGTCCGCGTGGACGGCCCCGCCAGCACCAGCACCCACCCGATTCAGGACGTCACGTCCGGTCAGCTGCGCATCGCGTTGATCCCGTCGCGAGAGAGTGCTCCGGTCACGGCCGTGCGGATCAACGGCATCGAAGTGCCCCTGCGGCCGGCCGTCGAGGGCACGCCGTGGAAGCCCGGCGCGGAGTACCCGGCCGTCGCCGACCTGCCCAAAGAGGCCTTCACCGACAACGTCAACGTCCAGCTGGTGACCACCGAACGCATCCAGGTCACCCACACCGACGTCGAGCTGACCGGCCCCAAGGTCGTGGCGCAACGCCAGTCCGGCACCCCGCTGATCGAGGCCAAGCCGACGCTCGCCGACCCCGTCCCCGAGGTGCTGGACGCCAGCGGACAGCCGATCGAGAACGGCGCCGCCTTCAACCGCGGCCGGGTGGTCCTGGAGATCCGCATCAACGCCCTGGACGCGTCCGTGGCTGGCCTCGCCGGGTTCGAGATCCGGCTCGACGGCACGCACGTCGCGACCGTCCCGACCACCGCCGACGGACCGGCCGCCGCGGGCCGGTGGCGGATTTCACTCAACACGGGTTCGATGGCCGCCGGCGCGCACGCCATCGAGGTGAAGGCCTTCAGCACCGATTCAGAGGTACACCCCGAAACGGGCTACGTCCCGTTCCTGCTGAAGCCGTAACTGGCGCAAAATGGGCGTTATGGTCCGCGCACTGATCATCGACGCCGCCCGCACGCCGTTCGGCAGGTACCGGGGAGGACTGTCCGGCATCCGGGTGGACGACCTCGCCGCGCTGCCCATCGTCGACCTGCTGCGCCGCTATCCCGGCCTCGATCTGGCCCGCATCGACGACGTGCTGCTCGGCGACGCGAACGGCGCCGGCGAGGACAACCGCAACGTCGCCCGCATGGCCGCGTTGCTGGCGGGCCTGCCGGTCTCGGTGCCGGGCGTGACGTTGAACCGGCTGTGCGCGTCCGGCGGCGAGTCGATCATCCAGGGCGCGCGGGCGTTGGCTGCCGGGGATGCCGATCTGATCGTCGCCGGTGGTGTGGAAGGGATGTCGCGGGCGCCGTTCGTGACGGCCAGGCCCGACAAGGCCTTCCCGGACCGCATGGAGACCGTGTCGACGGCCCTGGGCTGGCGGCTGGTGAACCCGCGCATGCCGAAGCACTACACCGTGCCGTTGGGGCTGGCGGCGGAGAACGTCGCACGCGAACTGGGCATCACACGGTCCGAGATGGACACTTTCGCGTTGCGCTCACACCGCCGAGCTGCTGCTGCGTGGGATGCGGGCGTGCACGAGGGTTTTGCGTTCCCCGTGCAGCTTCCGGACGGTACTGCGATCCGGCGCGACGAGAACGTGCGCGCGGACACGAGCATCGAGAAGCTCGGGAAGTTGAAGCCGGCGTTCTCGGAGAACGGGTCGGTGACGGCGGGCAACGCGTCGCCGCTCAACGACGGCGCGCTCGCCGCTCTCCTTGGTACCGAAGCGATCGCGGCCGAACTGGGCGTCGAACCGCTGGGCGAGGTGCTGGGCTCCGCGACGACCGGCGAGGAACCGCACCGGTTCACCATCGCGCCGGTGTCGGCGATCCGGAAGTTGTTGAAGCGCCTGCATCTTGAAGCCGCCCAGGTCGACCTGTGGGAGATCAACGAGGCGTTCGCCGCCATGGCGTTGTCGGTGCTGCACCACCTGCCGGAGATCGACCGCGAGAAGGTCAACGTGCACGGCGGCGCGATCGCCTACGGCCACCCGCTCGGTGCGTCGATGCCGCGCGTGATCATCGACGTCGCACGGCACCTGCGCGCTCGTGGTGGTGGCGTTGGCATCGCGGCCGCGTGCGTCGGCGTCGGCCAGGGAGTGGCGGTCGCGGTTCGCGCCTGAACACCTGTCCGGAACCCCGCGAGCTGGCCATGAACGGCGCTTTTGTGGACCTGAGGTCCACGAAAGCGCCGTTCATGGCCAGCTCTAGCCGGGGTCCTTGGGGTGCAGGATGTCGCGGGCCTGCTCGGCGGCCCGGACGATGCTTTCGGACACGAAGTCGAGGAACCGCGAGATGTTCTCCAGCCGGGTGGCGGCCGGAGTGCCGGAACCGAGGACGCCGACACCCTGCCGGGCCGCCTCGGCGAGCTTCGACGTACCGGCGGCGCTGGCGATCATCGACTGGTACCAGATGTCGCCCTCGTCGACGACGTAGCGCTCGCGGCGGCGTACGTCGCGCACACGGCCGATCAAGCCCTGGCCTTCGAGGTACGACATCGCCTTGGAGACGGACGCGGGACTGACCTGCAGGTGGTTGACGAGTTCTGACGCGCTGAGGCTGCCGGAGTCGGTCGCGTAGAGGCTGGCGAGAGCCCTCGCCGTCATCTTGGGCAGGCCCTGGGCCATGAAGATCGCGGAGAACGCCTCCTCGAACTCCCGCACCGCCTCCGGGTCGCGGCCGTCGGCCCGTTCGACCGGTTGACGGCCTCGCGGCGCGGCCTGCTTGCGCCGTTGCGCACGGCGTTCGGTGGCGAGGTGGGCGAGATCGGCCTTGTAACCGGCCGGGCCACCGTTGCGCATCACCTCGCGCGTGACCGTCGAGGTGGGTCGGTCGAGCGCGCGGGCGATCTCCGCGTAGGCGAGGCCGTCGGCCAGCCCGATGGCGATCTGCCGGCGCTCCTGCTGGGTGAGTCGGCCTCCTGGCATGCCGGGAGCATAGCTTTCACCTTCATCCCATTGCAACGTCCGTTGCATTAGATCTTGTCTCCATTGCAACACTTTACGTGCATCTACCTGCAATTACTCAGCTTCAACGCAACAAGATTGTTGTCGTGATCCGTGAACGCAACGTAGCTTTTCGCTCATCAGAAACAACGAGCTACAGGAGCCGGACATGCAGAACTTCGCCACCCCCGCCCCCATCACCACCGTCCTCGACGTCCCCGCGGGCCTCATCCAGTTCATCGCCACCGACCGCGCCGACACCGCCGTCGAGGTCCGCCCCTCGGACGCCTCGAAGAGCCGCGACACGAAGGCCGCCGAGCAGACCGAGGTCGCGTTCATCGACGGTGTCCTGCGGATCAGCACCAAGGTGAAGAACCAGATCCTCGGCGCCTCCGGGTCCGTCGAGATCACCGTCCAGCTGCCCGCAGGCTCCCGCGTCGAGGCGAAGGCCGCCGCCGCCGAGTTCCGCGGCGTCGGGCGGCTCGGGGACATCGCCTTCGAGGCCGCGCAGAGCGACATCAAGATCGACGAGGCCGCGCACGTCCGGGTGAGCACGCAAGCCGGTGACGTCACCGTCGGCCGCCTCAACGGTTCCGCCGAGATCAGCACGCAGAAGGGCGACATCACGGTCGGCGTCGCCGCCGGTCTCTCCGCCTCGATGGACGCCGGCACCTCCTACGGCCGTGTGCACAACTCGCTCAAGAACGACGGCACGACCGACCTGCACATCCAGGCCACCACCGCGTACGGCGACATCACCGCCCGCAGCCTCTGACGACTTTCCGAAGAACTGGGGAGAAGACCACCATGAGCACCACCGACAACTACCAGGCCGCCGAACAACTCCTCCGCCGCTCCGCCAGCCCTGGCGAGCTCGTCGTCGGGGACAAGGTCCGTCCACAGTGGATCGACGGCGGTGCCCGCTTCTGGTACCAGGTCCGCGACGGCGCCGACCGTCAGTTCATCCTGGTCGACCCTGCCGAGGGCACCCGCACGCCGGGCATCGACCCCACTCCGTTCCTGCCGGCGCCCGGCAACCCGCTGGAGGTGTCGTCGCCCGACGGCAAGGTCGCGGTGTCCCGCCGCGGCCACGACCTCTGGGCCCGGTCCGGCGACCGCGAGTGGGCGCTGACCACCGACGGTGTGGAGGACCACGGCTACGGCTACGGCCCGGACGCCATGAGCTACCGCACGCTGATGCGGAAGTTCGGCCTGCCGCACATGCCGCCCGCGCTGTCGTGGTCGCCCGACTCCACCAAGGTGCTCGCCCACCGCACCGACCAGCGCGACGTCCGGCAGACCCACCTGCTGGAGTCCCGTCCCGCCGACGGCAGCGCTCCCCGAGTGCACACCCAGCGCTACGCCTACCCAGGCGACGAGGCCATGCCGCTCGCCGAACTCGTCGTGTTCGACGTGGCCGAGGGAACCGCGGTCTTCGCGCAGACCGAGCCGCTGCTCATGCCGGAGTTCTCGCCGATCATGGCCGGCTGGGCGTGGTGGGCCGACGACAGCTCGGCGGTCTACTTCCTCAGCCGCCCCCGCGACCAGCACACCCTCACCCTGAACCGGATGGACGCCCGCACCGGCGAGGTGCGGGTCGTCGTGAGCGAGACCGGCTCCAACCGCGTGGGCCCCAACCAGTTCATGTACGGCCTGCCGATCGTCCGCGTGCTGGAGAACGAGGTCCTGTGGTTCTCTCAGCGCGACGGCTGGGGCCACCTCTACCGCTACGACCTGCACACCGGCGAACTCCTCAACCAGGTCACGTCCGGCCAGTGGCTGGTCCGCGAGATCCTGCACGTCTCCGACGGCGTCGTGCACTTCATGGCTTCTGGCCTGGTCACCGAAGACCCGTACCGCCGCACGGTCTGCCGCGTTGGCTTGGACGGCAACGGGTTCGAGCTCGTCACCGACGACGCCCTGGACCACGTCGTCACGGTGGCGCCGAACGGTCGGTACTTCGTCGACTCGGCGTCCACTGTGGACACACCGCCGGTGACCGTGGTCCGCGACTGGTCCGGCAACGTGCTGGTCCCGTTGGAACAGGCCGACATCACCAGGCTCGTCGCCACCGGCTGGACCGCGCCGGAACGCTTCTGCGTCAAGGCGGCCGACGGCGAGACCGACATCTACGGCGTGCTCTACAAGCCGCGCGGGTTCGACCCGTCGCAGAGTTTTGCCGTGGTGGACAGCATCTATCCGGGACCGCAGGTCACCAGGGTCGACCCGTGCTTCGACCCCGGCGGCATGGGCATGGACGCGGAACCGTTGGCAGCAGTCGGTTTCGTGGTCGTCGCCCTCGACGGACGCGGAACCCCTGGCCGCAGCAAGGCCTTCCTGGACTTCTCGTACGGCAACCTCGCCGACGCGGGCAGCCTCGAAGACCACGTCGCGGCGCTGCAACAACTGGCCGCGTCACGGCCGTGGATGGACCTCGACCGCGTGGGCATCATGGGCCACTCCGGCGGTGGGTTCGCCGCAGGACGGGCGATGCTCGCCTTCCCCGAGACCTTCCACGCCGGTGTGGCGATGTCCGGCTCGCACGACGCCCGGCACATCGGGCTCGGCTGGGCGGAGTCGTGCGACGGCGCGAACAACCCGGAGGCGTGGCTGCGCGCCTCGAACGTCGAGATCGCGGACCAACTGCTGGGCAAGCTGTTGCTGGTCCACGGCGAGTTGGACGACACGGTCCACGTCGACCACGCGCTGGCGCTGGCGGACGCGTTGATCGCCGCCGGCAAGGACTTCGAGATGCTGATCGTGCCGGGCGCCGAGCACCTGTTCATCGACCGGATCGCCTACGTGCGGACGCGCTGCTGGGACTTCCTGGTGCGCTCGCTGATGGGTGTGGAACCGCCGGCCTACCGCCCGGCGCCGATCGTGATCGACCCCGAGGTGCTGGGCGAGATGGTCTGAGTCACGACCTGACCACGCACGACTGTCAGCCGATCGACGTCAGGACACCGTTGCGAGAGCCGACGACCAGGGCGCCGTCGGCGGAGAGGGCGGGGTAGGAATCGACGGGACCGCCGACGTTCACGTCGAACAACACCCCGCCCTCCGGGGTGAGGCCGTAGACGTGGCCGACCTGGTTGGCGTAGTACAGCCGGTAGTTGCGGTCGACGATGGTGGAGCTCCAGATCTGCTCTCCGTTGAGGTGGTACGACCTGACTATCCGGCCGGTCCGGACGTCGAAGGCGGAGACGGTGCCGCCGTGGTCGCCTATGTAGGCGAGACCGGTGGCGGTGACGGCCGGGGACGAGTAGGTGATGAAGCGCGGGACGTTCCACGCCGGGGAGCCGTCAGGGCGGTAGGCCCATTCACGGGAACCGTTGGTACCCAGCAGAACCGTGCCGTCAGGGGCCAGACCGGCGGAGACCTCGGTGATGTCGTCGCCGGGGTCGCGCTGCCATGCAACGGTGCCGTCGGTGTCGACGGCGGTGACACCGGAGTTCGCGGTGGTGTAGATCCGAGTGCCGTCGGTGACGACCGATCCGTAGGACACCCGGCCCACGTCGACTGTCCACAGCAGACTTCGGGTCCGGGAGTCGATGGCACTGACGTGGCCGGAGGTGTCGCCGACGTAGATGCGACTGCCATCGACGGAGGCAGGCGAGGTCGGGATTCCAGGTAGCTCGACGGACCAGAGCCGCCTGCCCGACGAGGACAGGACGAGCAGGAGCGGACCTGGGGTCGGCCACACGATGTCCCCGCTGGGCAACACCAGTGGCGACACGGAGAGATCACCGCCGCCGGTGTCCTTCGAGTCATAGGTCCAGCGGTCCTGGCCGGAGGCAGGATCGATGGCGTGCAGGACGCCGGCGGTGGACGACGCGTAGATGGTGCCGTCGGCGCCGATGACGGGGCCGGGGGTGACAGCGCCTTCGAGGTTTCGCCGCCATCGAACGGTTCCGCGAACAGGACCATCCGATGTGGACGATCCGCTGTGCCGGGCGTCGTGCAGCGCGGCCGGCCACGGAGCCCACGTGGGGGCACCCGGCGGCTGCGCGGGCAGTGCGGGCGCCACTGGTGCGGTCACCGCCGGTGCGACACATCCGCTGACGAGCAGGACCACGGCCAGCACCAACTTCCGCATGCTCCGACCGTAGCCACCAGGAAGCCGCGCCGACCCTTACGGAAGTCTGACCGGCTAGCGATCGGCCTTCACGTCAGCGAGGAACGCCGACCACGCCTTGTCCGAGACGGGCAGGTGCGCGGTCGGCGCCTTGCTGTCCCGGATGCCGACACCACGACCGACCTCGACGCAGTCCTGTTGGTCCGGGCTGTAGCTGCTCTTCCGCCACATCGACATGCCAAGCGCCTCCTCAGGACACGATGCTGGTGATCAGCGCCCTCGATTCTTCCTCATCCAAGGCCAGTTGATCGAGCCGCTCAATCACGGCGTCGTAGTAGGTGACGCTGTCCTTGTCCTCGAGGAAGAGGCCGGTTCTGCCACCTTCGACGAAGATCACCGGCTCGAACTTCTCGTACCTCAGCCGTGTGAAGGAGCCCGCCGAGCCCGCGTGCGCGCCAACCGCCACCGGAATGATGCGGACGGTCAGGTAGGGCCGGACGGTCATCGCCAGGATGTGAAGCAGCTGCGCCTTCATCACTTCCTCGCCGCCGACCGGGAGCCGGATCGCGTGTTCGTGGATGTAGAAGACGAACTCTCGACTGCGATGAAGGACAGCCTGCCGCGCCAGCTTCGTCTTGATCACCGATTCGATGACGAGCGGGTCGGCCCCCAACACCGATCGCTCACAAGCCGCCCGGATGTAGGCGTCGATCTGAAGGAGGCCGGGGATGAGGTTCAGCGACCAGACGACGAGGTTGTTGGCGTGGCGCTCCTGCTCCATCAACGTGGGCTGGGGCCTCAACACGCCGTCCTCGGCGAATTCGAGGTAGCCCTTCTCGCGTGACTCCTTGTACAAGGCGAGCAGGCGGCGGGCTTCGTCCGGCTTCACACCGCACAGGCCGAGCAGCATCGCGAGCTCGACCTCGGTGACCCCGCCCTTGCCGTTGACCAGGTCGGAGACCTTCGCCTGCTCCCAGCCGAGCAACTCGGCGGCCTTGGCCTGGGTCACCCCGGCGGACTGGATGGCGTCGCGGACGCCATCACCGAACGAGCGCCCCACCACGCTCGAGAATCGTTTCGGCATGGTCGGACGCTAGAAGCCCAGGGCCTGTCGCATCCATCGTTTGGATGCGACTCGCCACGAAGGAAGTACTTCTTGGAAGCCTTCTAAATGCGCTTCGAGATCAACGGGTAGTCGACGACGAGGCCGTTCGGGTCGACCTTGATGTTCTGCTCGAACCCGCCGCTCTTGAACCGCACCACCGAGACGTCGTCCGCGACGGACACCGTCTTGTACGACTGCGTCACGGCCTTCACCGTCAGTTCGGGCAGCGACACCCACACGACGGGGAGGTCGAACTGGCCCTCCTCGCGGTGCAGGTTGAGGCGCCTGATCGGGATGGTGTTGAACAGCACCGCGAACTGGACGTCGACGTCCAGCGCACCGTTGAACGTCTCGCGCTTGGCACCCTGGCCGTGGTCGACGAGCCAGGCGCCGTCCTCGGTCCTCGACAGAGAGCACTGGCGCTCTTCGAGGACGGTGGCCGTGCGCAGCAGCAGCCGGTTGACCTGGCCGCTCTCGCCGACGGAGACCTCGAAGGAGGCGTTGAACTGCTCGTCGGGGCCGGCGGCGACCATGCGACCGGAGGCACGCAGGCGTTGGTCGCTCGACAGGAGCAGGCGGACCTGCTCCAGCCGCGGCTCGTGGAGGCCCTGCCAGGTGATCATCTCTGGCCTGCGGGCAGAAGGAGAGCGGGTCTCTCCGCTGGAGGTGACCCGCCCTGCGTCAGTGGCGTTGAAGGAGTTCACTGCCCACCCGGGAGGATGTCCTTGATCTTCTCGGCGACCGAGTCGACCTGCTCTTCGTGACCGAACTTGCCCGCGACGAAGTCCGCCGCAGCGTCCACGCCCTTGTCGACCTGCTCGTGGTGCTCCTGAGCCAGGTCCATGGCCTTGTTCTTGATCTCGTCGAAGTTCATGTGGTGCTCCTCCGCTTCTGACGCAGAGTACCCGAGTAGGCCCCGCGTGTTGATAGCCAACGATCACGCTAACTCCGCCTGGACAAGTCGGCTGGGTGACAACGAGGATGTCCCCTGCCGCCGCCTGGTCGGCCGCCGTCGCGGCCAGAACCAGGAGGACACGCCACATGACACGGCTCCTGCGTGGAGTTATGTCCGCTGTACTGCTGTTGCCGCTCGTCGCGGTCCCTTCGGCCCACGCCACGGCCGATGCTCAGGGGCAAGCGAAGTTCACGGTGACGACGACGGCCACGAACGTCGCGGCCCGCAGTGACCGGCGGCCGGTCGCCGGTGGGGTCTACGACCGCAAAGCCGGCAAGACCTTCATCTCTTGGGCCGGGCAGTACGAGGACAGCTACGTCCAGTCGTACGACCACCGCAAGTCCACCTGGTCCGCGCCCAACCGGGTCGCGGACGGGGACAAGGACTCGCACAACTACCCGACCATGGTCCAGGCCGGGGACGGGCACCTGCTGATCTTCCGCGGCATGCACAACATCGAGCTGCGGATGTCCCGCTCGCCCCAGGCCAACTCGGCCGACGGCGTCTGGGAAGAGACGCTGATTTCGAAAAACGCGGCCACGTACCCGATGCCGTTCGTCACCCGTGACGGCACGATCTACGTCTTCTACCGCGAGACGACCCGCGACCTCGACCACACGACGCCCACGGACACGCGTCCGATGCTCTACGTGGTGTCGAAGGACAACGGCAAGACGTGGAAGACCTCCACGGAACTGACCGGTGACCGGTTCGCGATCGGCTCGACCTCCCGCGCGGACAACATGAACGAGATCTACATCGGTCAGCTGCGTCAGGAGGACAACGGCCGCGTGCGGATCGTCTACACGCTCGCGGGTGGTGGCACCGAAGGACATCTGCACGACCGGTACCACCGCAACCTCTACTACGCGTGGTTCGACCCGAGGAACCTGCACTTCTACTCGGCGTCCGGAAAGGATCTGGGCACCCAGATCGACGACGCCGACCAGGAGCAGTACCTGAAGGTCGCGGAGACCCCGCTGACCCTGCCGAACGCGGTGAAGTCCCCCGACTACATCCAGCTCGTGGGCACGACGCTGGGCCGGCCGTTCCTGCTGTGGTTCATGGGCGATCCGGACAACGGGCCGCTGCGCAACTACCTGTCCACCTGGAACGGTCGCGCGTGGGAGACCAAGGAGGTCGCACGGGGCCTGCGCACCCGTGAGATGGAGCCGGTCGACCCGTTCACCTGGCGCGTCTACGCCACCGAGGACGGCAAGCCGAACGTGAACACCTACCTGGTGCGGTTCGGCTGCACGTGGACGCCGGAGACCGTGATCCCGACGGCCAAGCCGGTGCAGCGCGTCGAGATCGTGGAGAACTTCCGCGACCCGGCGCGGGCGATCTTCTCCGGCGCTTCGTCCAACCGCGACGTAGCCATCGCGGACGGCGACATCAGCGTGGCGGGCATCAGCCGCCGCTAGTAGTGCACGCGGGGAGCTTTCGTGCACCAGGAGTGCACGAAGGGTCCCCGCGTGCATCCCGGCAAGCGGGGAAACGGCAAACGCCCCCAGGACCGGCGCGGACCCTGGGGGCGTTCGTCTAGGGGGTGCTGATTACTCAGGCACCGGCCTTCTTGCGGCGCACGACGAACAGCGCACCGATACCAGCGCCGACGAGCGCCAGACCGCCGACGAGCGGCCACAGGATCGAGGCACCGGTCGAAGCCAGGTTGTCCTCACCGCCACCCGGAGCCGGGTTGGCCGGCGTGGTGGTCGTGGTCGTCGTGGTGGTGGTCGTCGTCGTGGTCGTGGTGGTCGGCGTGGTCGGCTCGGACGGCTTGGCTTCGACCGCCCAGTCGGCCTTGCCTTCCTTCTCGACCTTGGCCTTCTGCGGCTGCGCGACGACGAGCGACTGCGCCTTGTCTTCCTGCTTCGGGTTGTGCGCCACGAACAGGCGGCCGATCGCGATCTCGGCCTCGGCCGAGAGCTGGAACGCGGCGCTGCCGGCCGGCGCGTTCGCCGGGACGTTCACGAAGAACTCGGAGACCTTCTCGCCGGTGCCCTGAACGGCGAGTTCCTTGTCGCCCTTCTTCTGCACCGCGAGCGGGTTGCCCTTCTCGTCGGTGATGGTCACACCGTCAGGCAGGTTCGCGGTCAGCTTGACCTCGGACGCGGTCGTGGTGACCTTGAACGGGCCGATCTTCTCGCCGGTCTTGCCGGACTTGGACGCCGGCTCGATCTCCAGCGTCGGCTTCGGCTGGTCCTTGATCTCGTTGGCCGCGGCGTCCTTGATCAGGCGCTCGTACAGCTTCACGATGTCGTCGTTGTTGGTCCTGTCCGCGTCCAGCTCGGCGTCGTCCGAGAAGTGCCAGATCGCGGCCTGCGTGGCGGCGATCGTCTCCTTCTTGTCGAACTGGTCGCCGAACGCCTTCTTGACCTCGTCCATCGACTTGCCGGGGTACGAGTTCAGCAGGATCCAGAGGACCTTGCCCGCGTTCTGCGGGAACTTCGACTTGGGGTTCGGGTGCGTGCCCCACGGCGCTTCCTTGAGCGCGTCCGAGTCCTCGAGCGGCGTCGGAAGCTCAACGCAGTACGTGAGGACGTTCGAGCGGTCCTTGTCGTCCTCGATGCGGAGCTTGATGATCTCAGTGCCCTGACGGAGCTCGTTCGGGTCGCTGATGTTGCCCACCGGCTTCAGGACCACGTCGTGGCCCTTCTCCTGGCCGCCGCGGTCCGGCTTGATGACGACGTCCGCGTGCGCCGGAAGGGTCGTGAATGCCAGGGCGGCGGTGGCGCCGAGCAGCGCGGCACCGATCCTCAACCGGGAAGCCATGGGTCTCCTTGCTCGCTGAAGTTAGCCCGAACGCGTAGAAAGTCAGTTCGCCCGTCGGGACGGTCGGCACGTCGTCATCGACACTGAACCGACAGGAAGCGAGCGGACACTATCCGATGGGGTGTCACACGACTGGGTGAGGTATAACGACTATCACATACCGGTCGTGACCAGCGGAAATCTACTCAGCGTGTCCACAGTGGATAGGTCCGCGATGCATTCCTTTTGTCAGGTGACGTTAGATTCGTTGCCGAACAGTTATCAATAGCCGCGTCCCGCTACGGATGATCGACACCTTCGGTTCAGAGATCTACGCCACCATTTCGGTAACTTCCACCGGCCGAATGTCGCCGGGACGCAGTGAAGTGCCTCGTAGACACATCTCCCGCGGCTCCGGGCGGCGGCCGGTGAGAATCCACCTGGTGAGCCCGGCCAACTGGTAGGCGATCAGCGGCGGAACGGCGTCGCCGACGTGCCGGTAGGCGTTCCCGAGAATCGAGACGTCGAACCGGAACTGCCGCGGGAACCCTTGCAGCAGCGCCATCTCCCGGACCGTGCACAGCCGGTGCTGCTCGGGGTGGGCATAACGGCCGTTACCGACGTGGCCGCATTCCCGCTTGATCGTGCGGGCCGGTTCGTCCCACCACATCCGGCCGTAGACATCGGGGTGCGAACCCCAGTTCTGCTGTTCGACGATCTTGCGTTGTGCCGGATTCAACAACTCAGCGGTCTCCGGAGACCTGAGCAGATCCGCCCACGAACCACCGTTCGCGGGAATTGCACGCATTCGTTCCAGACTGCGGTCCTGAGAAAAGGTCGGCGACACGTGAATGGGGTCTTCCAGGTCCGCGACGCCGGCCTCGATGACCGGCAGCTTGCCGATCGCGCGCCGGACCGTGATCGCGGACGGCCGGATGACCCGGCCCGCCCAGAGGTCGTCCAGCGTGAGCAACGGCAGACCGGCGTCCACGGCGACCATCAACGTCCGCTCGCGCAGCTGCGGCAGGCCGAACTTGGACAGCATGTGCGTGCCGCCGGCGACCGAGTAGCCGAGGCTGGTCAGGTCCTGCGCCAGGCTGTCGAAGTGGTGCCGCTGCTTGCCTTTGACGAGCTCGCGGGCGTTCTCGACGAGCACGACCTTCGGGCGCAGCTCCTCCGCGTAGACGGCGATCCGGCCGACCAGCGAGTTGCGCGGGTCGTCGCGCAGGTGGTTCTGGGCGGTGATGCGGCTGAAGCCCGAACACGGCGGGCACGCGAGCAGGACGTCCAACTCGCCGCGCTTGAGGCCCCAGACCTCGCGCAACGCCGCCGGGGACACTTTCGAGAGGTCGACCTCCAGCGGGTCGACGCCGATGTTCGCGCGGTACGTGTCGTTGCAGCGCAACGAACCCAACCGCGACGAAGGCTTGCCGATCTGCGCGTCAGCGGCACCGACGACCCGGAAGTCGCGGTGGGCGTGGAAGCCGTAGCTCATGCCGCCCGCACCCGAGAAGATGTCGGCCACCGAGAAGGACACCACGAGATCGTACGGGCGAGGCTCCGAGGAGCCTTCCCTGACATCCCGTACCTTTCCGCCCTATGGAGCTGCCGCGCGCCTGGCAACGGCCTGACCCGTTGCGCGGACTCGACAGGATTTCCTGGGTCGAGGTGTACGACGGCCGGGGTGGCGCCGGTCGCGTGCCCCGTCTGCTGCGCTCCCTGATGGACTCCAGCGCCGACGTCCGTCTCGACGCGCTCTCGTCGCTCGCCGACCGGCTGCTGACCGACGACACGGTCTCCGAGGCCTCGTTCTGCGCCGTGCCGTACCTCGTCGAGCTCGGCGCCTCGTACAAGGTCGCCGCCGACGTGCGCGATCGGGTGATCTTCCTGCTGGCGGCCATGGCGTTGGCGGGCAAGGGGTTCACTGAGGACGGACGGCGCACGCACCGCCGGTGGAACGCTCTCGGGCGGGAACTGCCGCGGACGGCGCCGGACTGGCTGACGCAGACCCGGCACGCCGTCGCCCAGGGCGCCCCGAAGATCTTCGAGGCGCTGGCGTCCGAACGGGTCGCCTGTCTGGTGGCGCTGGCGTGCGCGGTGCCGGAGAAGCTGCCGTCGTTCGTGGGCGGGCTGATGAACGACATGATCGAACTGCCGGGCGAGGAGATGCTCGCCGACGCCGCCGAGATCGCCGTGGGGCTGCTGAAGCGCTCGCCCGAGTTAGTCGGCGTGGACCGGCCGAAGGTGCTCGGCGAAGGGCTGGTGCGGCCGGCGCACCAGCCACGTGAGGTCGCCGCGGCCCTGATGGGTTACCGGTCCGCCCTCATCTCCGCGTACGGCGATGAGGGCGCCTGGTAGACCGTCCGGTCAGGCGATGACGGCCTCTTCGATGATCGTCTGCTCGGCCTGGATCTCGTCCTCGATCGCGATCGCGGGCTCCAGGGCCCCGAGGCCCGTACCCCACTCCTGGTCGGCCAGCGCGAACGCCGCGACGGTCAGTGCCGCCACCGGTGGCCCGACGGGCATGTTCTCGCGGTGCAGGTCAAGGTCCAGGCGTCCGCCGATCGGCGACGGGCTCAGCCGCAGCGTCGCGTGCGCGGGCTCGTCCGGGTGCGCCAGCCGGCACGCCCAGCCGGTGAAGATCACGCGGCGTTCGTCCACCTGGGTCGGTTGCACGGCACGCACGTTGGCGCCCACCGCACCGGACCGGACGGTGTCCGCGGCCTGCAGGACGAGCTCCTCGAACTCCATCGAGGAGATGCCGAGGTCCCAGCCCGCGACCAGGGCGACCTGCACCAGCGCGAGCGGCAGCGTCGGGACGGCGTCCTCGAAGCACACCATCGCGCCGCCGTAGCGGGTGTTGATCTCGGTCGGCAGGAAGCCGTCCTCGGTCGCGATGCCGTCCAGTGTGAACGTGCCGCGGTAGCCGACGGTCCCGCGCAGGTGCTCGCCGACGCGGCGGGCCAGGTTGCGCATCTCGTCGCGGATCCACACGGGCGGGTCGTAGTAGGACGCGCAGCCCGCGTAGAGGAACTTGGCCTGGCCCTGGCGGCGCGGCACGACCATCTCGATCGGGCGCAGCACCGCGGTGCCGTCCGGGAAGACGATGCCGTGCACGCTCACCGGAATGCCTTCCAGGAACGGCATCACGCGCACCTGGTCGCACTTGGGCGCGAGCACGTCGAAGGCTTCCTTCGCCTCCTCGTAGGACCGCACGCGGCGCACGAAGTTCGCGCCGCCGTTGATCGCCGGGCCGTCACCGGACCAGACGACGCCCGCGCCGCGGTCCAGGATCTCCGAGGCGCCCCAGAGACGTTCGAAGTCGAGGTCGAACACCATGGCCGGCGCGCGGCGGGCGCTGAGCTCGTCCCAGAGCGCGTCGATCGTGGTCTTGTTCTCCAGCTCGACCCACTTGTGCTGGCGCGCGTTGAGCACCGGGCGGCCCTGGAACGTGCTGATCTCGTTGTAGGGCGTGCTGATCACGACGGCTTCGGCCTCGGGGTCGAAGTCGTGCAGGATCTCGCGCACCTCGGCGCTCGGCTTGGTGAGCAGCTTGCCGAGACGGCGCTGCTCGACCGCGACGAAGCCGCCCTTGATGCCCAGCGAGATCCATCGGGCGATCACCGAATCATGCAGCGGGGCATGATCGTCGGTATCGAGCACGAGCGTATGGCGTGCACCGAGCGTATGGAGCTCGTGCGCGCGCTTAGCCAGACGCGTGCCACCGGCCAGCACGACAAGCCGGTCACCGAACAACCTTCCGAGGCGCTCGTTGAGCGCTGCGAGGACATGATTCATCGCCGAAAACTCGCTTAAGAGAAGCGGAGGACGTGACCGGCGATCGCCGGGTGACGCGTAGCGTAGAGGCACCCGGTATGTGTGTCGAAGCACGGTCCGGCAACGGCCGGATGAAGGTTGCGGCGGGCCCGCTTTCGCGGGCCTCACGGCAAGTGGATCAGGCGATGATCTGGATGCGCACTAGGCGCGGGCGGCGTCCCGAAGAACCTGGTCAACGCCGTTGAGGAAGGTGCGCGTCGAGCTGAGGGCCGGCATGGGCACGGTGACCTCGGCGGGCTCGGGCGTGGGTGCGGCTCCCACGATCTCGGCCACGTTGCGCAGGAACTCCTGCCGCTTGAACTCGTGCACGGCCACGTCGTGCAGGAGTCCGGCGATGCTTGTGTGCACAGCGCGATGGGGATAACTCACTTGGGTGTTATCGGCGCAACCCCCGTCGACCTTTAGGGTCAACTTGTGCGAGTTCTAGTGACCGGTGCCACTGGGTATGTGGGCCGTGCCGTGGTGCGTGAGCTGCAGGTTCATGGACATGAACCTGTTTTGTCGCGTCAGCGCCTCTCGGAGCCGTTCGAGTTGCCCGACGTGGACGCCGTCATCCACTTGGCCGCCGTGGCCCGTGTGCGCGAGTCGTTTCTTGATCCAATTTCGTACTACGAGACGAACGTGGCCGGAACGCTGAACGTCCTGAAAGCGTTGAAGGGCCAACGATTCCTGCTCGCGTCGACTGGCGCGGTGTACCGGCCCTCGGATGCCGTGCTGACCGAGGAGTCCGTCCGGGAACCCTCGTCGCCGTACGCCGCGACCAAGGCGGCGGCCGAGGACCTCGTGGCCTGGGCGGCGCGGTCCGGGCAGATCGGGGCGACCACTCTCCGTTTGTTCAACGTCGCTGGAGGTGGTGACACGGACACCACTCGGGTGATCACCCGTGCCGTCGCCTGCGCGGCCGGAACGGTGCCGGGCATGGAGGTCTACGGCGACGGTGGGTCCGTGCGCGACTTCGTGCACGTACGCGACGTTGCCGCAGCTTTCGTCGTGGCACTGGAGGCTTGTTCCGTGGGCACGTCGTCGGTCTACAACGTCGGCGCGACGGCTGCGTCTGTGCGTGACGTGCTTTCTGCCGTGTCCGAAGTGACCGGCCGGTCTATGGACGTCACGTGGAAGCCCGCGCACGCCGGTGAGGCCCGGTCGCTGCGGGCTGACGTGTCCGCGTTGCGCGCGTTGGGGTGGGAGCCCCGTTGTTCGTCGTTGGAGGAGATCGTCAGGGACCAGTGGCTCGCTTCGGCACCGGAATCCGGTCCAGGTCCTTCGCGATGACGATCTCGCCGCCGAACTCCTCCGCCGCCTCGGCGTGGAACTCGGCGGGGTCCTCGTAACGCTGGGAGAAGTGGGTGAGGACCAGCTTGCGAACCTTGCAGTCCTGCGCGACGCGGGCGGCCTGCTGGGCGGTGAGGTGGCCGTGGTCGCCGGCGAGCTTCGTGTCGCGGGCGAGGTAGGTCGACTCGATGACCAGCATGTCGGCCTGGTCCGCGAGCTCGTAGACGTTGTCGCAGAGCCGGGTGTCCATGACGAAGGCGAACTTCTGGCCTTTGCGGGGTTCGCTGACGTCCTGCAGCTTGACGCCGTTGAACTCGCCGTCGCTCTGCAGGATCCGGACCTGCGGGCCCTGGATGCCGTGCTCCCTGAGCTTCTCGGGAAGCATGCGGTGGCCGTCGGGCTCGGTGAGCCGGTACCCGAAGCTGTCGATGCCGTGGTCCAGCCGGTACGCCTCCAGCGTGCCGAACTTGCCGGTGGCGACCTGTCCGTCCTCGGCCACGGGCTCTTCCTTGATGTCCGCGGCGTCGTAGAAGGCGCTGGCGTAGCGGAGGCGTTCGAAGAAGTGCGCGCCCGACTTCGGGAAGTGCGCGTGGACGGTGTGCGGGACCCGGTCCAGGGACAGTCGCTGGACGATTCCCGGGACGCCCAGGCAGTGGTCGCCGTGGAAGTGCGTGATGCAGATGCGGGTGATGTCGCTCGCAGCGGCGCCCGACCTGAGGAGCTGCCGCTGGCTGCCGTCGCCGGGGTCGAAGAGGAAGCCCTCGCCGTCCCACCTCAGCAGATAGCCGTTGTGGTTGCGCTGGCGCGTGGGAACCTGGCTGGCCGTTCCCAGGACGATCAGTTCCCGGACTGTCACCCCCTGACGTTAACGTCTGTCCCATGCGGAGCGTCGAAGTGGCAGCGTCGTGGCCTGTCGAGAACGTGGCGGTGGCCGTCGTCTCAGGCGGGTCGGTCGTGGGGTCGCTGGGTGATCAGCAGCGGGTGTTCCCGCTGGCGTCGGTGACGAAGCTGCTGACGTCGTACGCCGTGCTGGTGGCGGTGGAGGAGGGCGCGGTCGAGTGGGACCAGCCGGCCGGGCCTTCCGGTTCCACGGTGCGGCACCTGATCTCGCACACCGCCGGCTACGCGTTCGACAAGGCCGAGGTGCAGGCCGAGCCGGGGAAACGCCGGATTTACTCCAACGCGGGCTTCGACGTGCTGGCTTCTTTTGTCGCTGCGGCTTGCGAGATGCCGTTCGCCACTTATCTGCACGAGGCTGTTTTCGTGCCTTTGGGGATGAAATCGTCGGCGTTGGTCGGCTCGGCGGGCGCCGGTGCCGAGTCCTGCGCCGCTGACCTGGCGTTGTTCGCCGCCGAGCTGCTGTCGCCGTCGCTGGTTTCTCGCGAGTTGGTCGCCGAGGCGACTTCGGTGGTGTTTCCCGGACTGAACGGCGTGCTGCCCGGTTACGGCATGCAGAAACCGAACGACTGGGGTCTGGGTTTCGAAATCCGCGACGGCAAGTCGCCGCACTGGACCGGCACCTCTTTTTCGCCGCAGACGTTCGGGCACTTCGGGCAGTCCGGCACGTTCCTGTGGGTCGATCCGACGATTTCCGCGGCGTGCGTGGCGTTGACGGACCTGCGTTTCGGGCCGTGGGCGGTCGAGGCGTGGACCCCGTTCTCCGACGGCGTCCGGGCGGAACTCAGTCAGCAAGCCTGATGGCGAGCTGCCTCAGCACCTCCTGCACGTCGGCGTCCTCGTAGTCGTTCTCGTAAGCCTGGGCGACGCCGTGAAAGGCGTAGAGCAACCCCGCCGTGAACCAGCCGAACTGCGACAACACCTGGTCCATCGCCTGCTTGAGCGCCTGCGCGCCGGCCTCGTTCAACTCGCCGTCGACCTTGACCTCGTAGCTGAACACACCCTCCTGCAACGACTTGAGGGCCATCCGCAGGTAGTCGCTCGACTCGGCACCGTCGTAGCTGAGCGTCAGGACGCCGAGCGCCCGCTGCATGATCTCGCGCTGATCCACTCGGCCACTCTGCCCGTTCGCGTCAGGTTCGGACACCCCAACGCACCCAGGCGGGGTCCTCGGGTTCGTGCTTTTGCTCGAAAGCCTCGGCGATCTTGTCGACGTCCCACTCGTCGCTCTCGACGACAGGTGCCTTCGGCGAGGCGCAGGTGTCTACGTGGCGCGACGACCGGTCGTTGACGTTGCCGGGCGTGTTTCCGCAGATCAACCGCTGTGGAACCGATTGCCGCGCAGTCCACCACCCCTCCGACAAGGCGAGTCCTCGACTCCACGGTTGATTCACTACCGATTCCACGCGATCGTCATATTGTCTCCGCAGGGACTCCACATTCCCAATCAGCCAGAATTGGCCAGCAAAGGTGACACCATCGGCAATCATCCACGGAATGCCCAAGAATCTTGATTGCTACATTTGAGCTAACCTCAGACGACACACACTGATTCGTCACCAAGCTGCGCCACGATCTCAGGAACGCCGACCACCACAATGGCGTGAGTTCGACACGAGGGGTCGTGGGTGATCAACATGCCGCAGTGCGATGGCGCTGACTTCTGCGAGGAAATCGCAGGTGCCGCCGACACGTCGTTCAGCCGGTTCTACGAAGGAGATCCGCCACATCGGCGAGCTTGGTCCACAGCGAACTTCGAAGTTCTAGCGGACATGTCACCTTTGATGACCGGTCATCTCCTACTGCTCCCCCGCAAGCACTACTTGTCGTTCGCCCAGGTGCTCGCCGATCACCCCGACGAAACCGAAGAACTGCTGAGCGACATCACCGAGGTCTACCGCACCACCTTCGGCGAGCCGCTGATCTTGGAACACGGATCCGGCGTCGACGAGGAGAGTCAAGCCTGCATCACGCACGCCCACCTGCACCTCCTCCCCGCTGACGCCTCGGCCGTGGACAGCCTGCTGATCCGTGACGAGCTCTCGTACGTCGACCTCGACTCGATCACCGAACTGCGCAGATCGCCGTGGCCCGAATCCACCTACTTCCTGCGCCACCACCGCGGACACAGCCGGGTCTACCTGCCGAACGGAAACCAGAAACGGCAATACCTCAGGTCTGTTGTCGGCAGCACCCTCGACATTCCCGACCCCGAATGGGACTACGCAGTGGTGGTTCGCAAGGACCTTCTCCGCAGAACCATGCAACTGGTCGAAAGCTGGTCACGATGAGATCCGACGAACCCACCCGCCTGGCGAACATCATCGCGGACCTCTTCCACGACCAGAGCGCAATGGCCGAGCAGATCGCAGTGGACGAGTGCAGCACGGTCCGGCTCGTCGCCGGAGCGGACGCCCAGGACGACTGCGCGGTGTTCCGCATGAGCGGGAACCATGAACTAGTGGTGGGCTCCGATTACGTCCGCGGCCCGAAGTTTCGCCTCTACGAAATGGGCCACCTGAGCGATTACCACCTCGGCTACTACCTGGTCGCCGCAAACGTGAGCGATATCGCGGCGATGGGCGCCCACCCCATCGGTCTGCTGTCGATCGTGCGCTATCCGGCTGACATGAGCGACGACGCGTTCAAGAGCATCATGCAAGGCATCAAGGACGCCTGCGCACGGTTCCATTGTCCCAACATCGGCGGTGACATCGGAAGCGCCGAGAGGCTGATCCTTTCCGCAACGGCCCTCGGCACCTGCGCACGCGGAGACACGCTGTTCCGCAGCGGCGCCAAGCCCGGCGACCTGGTCTGCCTCACCGCACCGACCGGATACGCCGGAGCCGCGATGGAGTACCTGCGGGCGAGGAAGCCGAACCCGGCCATCAACGACCTGTACCTGGAACAACTGCTGGACAGCTGGCGACACCCCAGCGCACGAGTCGACGAGGGAATCAAGCTCGCCGCCAGCAAGCGTGTGACGTCCTGCCAGGACACGTCCGACGGGTTGAAGGCGACCGTCGAGTGCATCGCGTCGGCCAGCGGCGTTGGGATCACCGTGTTCGAGGACTCCGTGCCGCTCCCTGAGTCCGTCGTCGCGGTCGCCCAGCACCTGGAACTGGACCCGCTCGGGCTCGTCTTCGGCGACTCCGTCGACTTCGAACTCACCTTCACCGCGCCGCCCGACGCCGTCGACCAACTGAGGAATCAGCTGTCGCTGCACGTCATCGGCGAGGTCAACGACGGCGGCGAGGTGCTGCTGCGGAGGTCTGACGGCCGCGAGTCGGCGTTGCCCGGCAAGGCGTGGAGACACGCACCTGAGGCAGCAGGCAGGTAGCGGGTGAAGCAGGTCACGGCCAAAGCGCTGGACCGGTCGACGCTACTGGTCGCCACGCTGGGTCTCGCTGCCAAGGCCTACGACGTGCCTTCCAGACAGCTTTGGGACTCGCTCGTCCAGGGCCGCGGGTACATATCGCTGGTACTGCTCACCGTGGCAGGTGTGTTCGGCGCGCTGACCCCGTTCGAGAACTACCACAACCGCTCGGTACTCGATCGCAACGTGTTGATACGCCGCAGGATCCTGGCGGGCTTCGGACAGATGCTCGAGATCAGCAGTCGGGTTCAGCCACCTCTCGGCACTGGCGACCTGGCCATGCACATCTGGCAGAGGAAAAGGACACTCCGCCACCCCGTGAGCGGGGTGCTGGTCAGAGTGAGCACCTATCGGATGTCCGTCCACCCCGCGAACCGGGGGTTCTCTCCGAAGAAGGGGGTCGGAGTCATCGGGCTCTGCTGGCAGCACAACAAAGAGGTCTTCTTCAACGCCGCTCCATTGATCGAGAAGCTGCAGACCGAGCAGGACTTCGATGAGCACGTCGAGGAGCACGGCGCCGCGTCGGTCATGAACCTCAAGTGGAACAAGTTCCGCGAGTTCAGCCATCGGACTGCACTGCTCGCCACCCCGATTCGCAACGGACGCAGCAGGTTCATCGGATGCGTCAGCGTCGATGCGAGCCGTGGCTTCGAGGTCCTGAACTGCCACCCGTTGATTGAGGAGATGACCGAGCTCGGTCTGGCGATCGGTCGGGAGAACTTCGAGTGCACCTAAAGGATCCGCGGCTGGTCGCGATCACGGTGGCGACCAGGCAGGCGTACGACGAGGACGCTGCCGACTACGCAAGCAAGACCGACCAGCTCGACTACTTTCCCGGACTGAAGGAGGAGCTGGAGAGGTTCCGCGCGATGCTGCCGGACGGATATGTGCTCGACCTGGGCTGTGGCGCCGGTCGGGACAGCCGGCACCTCGTGGCACAAGGGCGCCTTGTGATCAGCGGAGATCTGAGCATCGAGCTCCTGCGGATCACCAGGAGAATGGCGAACACGCCGGTTGTGCAACTCGACCTGCTGTCGATGCCCTTCGGTGACGGCGCGTTCGCAGGTGTGTGGGCGTCCGGGAGCCTGCTGCACATGCCCAGCTCCGCTCACCCACATGCCTTCGGCGAAATCCACCGGGTGCTGGCTGATGGCGGAGCAGTGGCGATCAGTCTGCGCGTCGGCGACTGGGAAGGTTGGCGCAAGGGCGTGCGCATGAACCGCAATCGGTGGTTCACCCTGCGCCAACCCGATCACGTCGTGCGGGAGATGACGTCCGCCGGTTTCAGCTCGGTGCGATGGAAGCTTTGCGGACGTGGCGACTGGTTCATCGTCGAGGCGGTCAGGGCTTCAGTGCCCACTTGTCCGGATGAGCGCCCGGCAGAATCTGCCTGATGCCGCCGCGAGGATCTTCGACGTCGCCCTCGTACCTCGGGATGAGGTGGATGTGGAGATGATCGATCGTCCGGCCGGCGGCGGTGCCGTCGTTGACTCCGATCGTGTACGCGGCGGGGCTGAACTCGTCGTCGATCTTCTTCCGCGCGTCCTGCATGAGCTCGTAGGCCTCGGCGATCTCCGTCGCCGTCAAGTCGAAGAACGATTCGACGTGCCGGCGCGGCACCACTTCGACGTGCCCCTTGGAAACCGGGAAGTTGTCCCGCCGGACGACAAAGCTGAAACTTTCGATCAGGATGTCGTTCAGGGAGCTGTCGTCCAGCTTGCAGAACAGGCAATCAGCCGGACCGTCCGATCTGACTCCGGCACCCTCTCCTTCGACTAGCTTCCCCATAACGCCCCTTTTCTCACGCGCCGTCACCATCAACCACCCCTCGGAAGCGGATGGACAACGTAGCGCGAAAACCATCGAGTGCGATTCGGAGTCCACCGTTCGAGTGTGTGAAGTTGTGATCTTGCTCGAACAACTGCTAGCACGTCACCGTCGTTTGGGATCATGAAAATGTTACGCTTCTACTCTCGCACACAGAACCCATCTGGCGAAGCACTTCTTTGAGCGTGAGATACGTCGTATCAATGGTCACTGCGTCATCTGCGGGCATGAGCGGTGAAACCGCCCTGGACATGTCGGCTCGGTCGCGGCGAATGACGTCCTTGAGCACGTCCTCATAAGAGCCTCGCCGCTCTTGATCCAGACGCCGCCGTGCCCGCACCTCCGGGCTCGCGGTCAGGTAGAACTTGACCGGGGCGGACGGAAACACCACGGTGCCGATGTCGCGGCCCTCGATGATGCACCTCCGCTGCCGCGTCGCCCACAGGCGCACCAGCTGCGTCACCCGCTTGCGCAGCTCTGCGATCCGCGCGACGTCCGACACCGCGACGTTGACCGAGGGAGACCGGAGATCAGCGCCCTGATACTTCTCGGAAGTAAGCAGGTCTTGATCGCGACTCTCTTCCAGCAACTGGTCACACAAGGCCACCAGATTTCCCTGATCGACCGTCGGGACGCCGCGCTGCAGGGCTTCAAAAGCAATTACCCGGTAAGTCCGACCGCTTTCGAGATAGCCGAGTTTGAACCGTTCAGCCAGAGCCACACAGGTCGTGGTCTTCCCGGCAGCCGCTGGGCCGTCCACTGCCACAACGACAGGCTTCACCCAATCGAGCGAAGATATTTCCTGCGGCTCCATTGGCTCGCCTGGAGCTTTCAAGTCCATACAGCAAGATAGCACGATCTTCTTGACAGCTGTATGACACCCAAGTATCGAAGGGCCCCGCGTGTCGCGTATTCCCTTTCGCTCAGATCAGCCACTTGACGCATATCCCCAGGTCAAAGTGGCCAAACCCGCGGTTGTGCAGCAACGACCGTGAAGCTTCACCATTACAACAATTCTTGACCTAATGGAATTTATGTCCAATTCTTGGTCATGCTCTCATAAAACTGTTATCTCCACAGCACCTCGAGCCACAACGTGAACTTCCGCCCCTTACGAACCATGCACCACACGGCCGCACCCAGGCCACCCGCACGGCGGGCACCACTGGTCACGTGACACTGGCCACACCGGACTTGCAGCAGAGGGCGGCCGAGTCGCGAAAAACCCCAAGGGCCCTGCAAGAAATATGCAGGGCCCTTGGTCTGGCGCGCTCGACAGGATTCGAACCTGTAACCTTCTGATCCGTAGTCAGATGCTCTATCCGTTGAGCTACGAGCGCAGGTATTCAATTATAACCGATCCTCAAGAGGCTCGGCCTTGCGGAGGCTCCGGGATTTGAACCCGGGATGGGGGGTTACCCCAAACCGCATTAGCAGTGCGGCGCCATAGACCAGACTAGGCGAAGCCTCCCGGGACCATCCTTGGCCACGACGCATAGGTTACACAGGTCCCCAACCGAGTTGCAAAACGCCCCCCTCTAACCCCAGAACGTGCTGGTCAGGGCACGTCTGGAGGGGTCGAGAGGGGCGTTAAACCGCAGTTCACGCGAGCAGGAGTGACCTAGATCATCCCGAAGCGAGTTCCAGGAACGGTTGGAGGGACTCGGGATTGCGCAGCGCGCCACGGGAGACGGCTCGGTCCACGTCCATGCCGGCGAGGATCTTCTTGACCGGCACCTCGCACTTCTTGCCGTTTAGCGTCCTGGGGATCTCGGCCACGGCGACGAAGCGGTTCGGGACGTGGCGGGGGGACAAGGACGAGCGCAGTTCCTTGCGCAGCAGTGGTTCCACGTCAGCCAGCTCGACGCCGTCCAGCACCACGAAGCAGAGCAGTTCGCCCTCGGAGACACCGGAGGTGTCGATCACGAGCGAGTCGACGACGCCGGGGACGGACTCGACCACGCGGTAGAACTCCGAGGTGCCCATGCGGACGCCACCGCGGTTCAGGGTCGAGTCGGAGCGGCCGTAGATCACGGCCGACGCGCGTGGGGTGATGCGGATCCAGTCGCCGTGGCGCCAGATCCCGGGGTAGGTGTCGAAGTACGCGTCGCGCAGGCGGGAGCCGTCGGCGTCGCCCCAGAAGAAGACCGGCATGGACGGCATGGGCTTCGTGATCACGAGTTCGCCCACGGCGTCGTCCAGAACAGCGCCGGCCTCGTCGAAGGCGTAGACGGCGGCGCCCAGTGCTCGGCAGGAGAGTTCGCCGAGCCAGACCGGGCGGTCCGGGGAGGCGGCCACGAAGGCCGTGCAGAGGTCGGTGCCGCCGGAGACCGAGGCGATCTGGACGTCCTTGCCGACGGCCGAGGCGATCCAGCGGAAGCCTTCCGGGGTCAGGGGGGCGCCGGTGGAGCCGACGACGCGCAGGCCCGTCAGGTCGTAGCGGGAGGACGGGTCGATGCCTTCCTTCAGACACGACTGGACGTACGGGGCCGAGGTGCCGAAGTAGGTGACGCGGTGTTGTTCGGCCAAGTGCCACAACGTGTTCAGCGACGGGTACGCAGGGCTGCCGTCGTACAGGACGATGGTGGTGCCCGTCAGCAGGCCGCCGACCAGGTAGTTCCACATCATCCAGCCGGTGGTGGTGAACCAGAAGAAACGATCGCCGGGGCCCAGGTCGCTGTGCAGGCCGATCATCTTCAGGTGTTCCAGGACGATGCCGCCGTGGCCCTGGACGATGCCCTTGGGCAAGCCCGTGGTGCCGGACGAGTAGAGCACCCAGAGCGGGTGATCGAACGGCACGGGCGTGAACTCCAGCGGAGCGCCCGCGAACGAGTCGAGCAACGCCGAGAACGACTCCGTGTCCGGCAGGGAGGAGCCGTTGTCCAGGTAGTCGATCAGCACGGTCGCGCGCAGCGTCGGGATCTGCGAGCGGATCTCCTCGACTACCGGGCGGCAGTCGAAGGACCGTCCGTTGTAGACGTAGCCGGAGACGGCGACGAAGACGGTCGGCGAGATCTGGGTGAAGCGGTCGGCGACGGCTCTGGCGCCGAAGTCCGGGGAGCAGGACGACCAGGTGGCGCCGAGCGAGGCGGCCGCCAGGAAGGCGATGAGGGCTTCGGGGGCGTTCGGGACGAGTGCGACCACCCGGTCGCCCTGGGAGACGCCCAGGGAGGCCAACGCGGCCCGGAAAGCTGCCACGCGGGAACGCAGCGTGCCGAACGTCAAAGAAGAGGCCACACCGTCTTCGCGATGGAAGATCACGGCCAGGTCGTCGTCACCGCCGTGCCGGAGGGCGTGTTCGGCGTAGTTCAACGTAGAACCCGGGAACCACTCGGCGCCCGGCATCTCCGCGGAGCCCAGCACCCGCTCGTACGGCGAGTGGAAGCGGACGTCGAAGTACGAAGCTATGGCGCCCCAGAACCCCTCGAGGTCGGAGACGGACCACTCCCACAGCGACTCGTAGTCGGGGAAGTCGTGGCCGCGCTCGGAGAGCCACGACCTGAAGGCGGTCATCCCGTTGTCCCTCGTGGGGTCCGGGCGCCACAGCAGTTCGACGTCGGTGTCGGTCATGCCCCATGTCTAACTGAGGCACAACCGAACGTCCATGTGTGATTGGCGGACATGGCGTCCACCAACAGTGTGGAACTATCCCGCCGCGAGCAGTTCGTCGACGGCGCTGGTCAGCCGGGGCGCGTCGGCGGGGGCCAGCACGAGCCAGCCGTCCTGCTTGCGGAGCAGATAGCGGCCCTCACGCGTGTCCAGCCACGACACCGAACGGCCGGTCGGCCGCGGCACCCCGTCGCGGTTGCGGGCGGTGAGGCCCAGTTCGCCGCCGCCGATCCGGGACGTCACGATGCGCATCAGGGCGTGCGCCTCGGGTTCACGGATGCCGGCGTCGCGCAGCACGTCCAGGAACGCCTGCTTGCCGTCCTGTTCGCCCGCCTTGCCCGCTCGCACGTAGTCGTCCCAGCGCACGTTCACGGCACGGCCGCTGCCAGGTGCGAGGCCTGGCAACGATGACACCGTGGCCGAGGCCAGCGATGTCGGGCGGAACGCGTACAGGTGCACGTTGTCGTTCACGCGCGCGGCGAAGGCCCCGCTCCAGCCCGCGCAGGCGATGCCGCGGGCCAGTTCGGTGCCCTTGAAGTACGCGATCTCCAGCGCGCGGTCGAACTCGCCGAGGCCGGCGATCAACGCGCGCAGATCGGGGTCGGGCCGGTGCACGGTGCCCAGCCGGCGGGCGTGCAACGTCTGCGAGCTTGCTTCGACGAGACGCTGCCGCGCCGCTCGGGTGCCTCCCACGTGGGGAGTCCCGAGCGGCACGACGCGGTCCTCGCCGTGCACGGCTTGCCAGAGCAGGAAGAACTCCTGCGAGCTCACCGTGAACTGTCTTTCGCTCACTGGCCGATCACCGGCGGGGCGGCCTTGCGGTCCAAGCCGAAGACGTTGTCGTCCTCTTCCAGGTAACTCGCGCTCTTGTGCTCACGCTCGTCGTTGTTGCCGCCCTGACCCGCGGCGGGCGCGCCGGCCATCGGCGCACCACCCATCGCGAGCGGGTTCTGGAACGCCTTGGTCTGGCCGCCGGTCGCCGACGAGGCAGCGGCCGCCGCGGCACCCGCACCGCGCGACACCTCGTTCACGCCCGCCGCACCACCCGCGGCACCGGGGCCGCCGGCACCACCACCGCCACCGGCCTGGTTGCCGGAGTTGGTCGCGAAGGGGCGCGCCATGCCGAAGCTGCCGCCGAGACCACCGCCGCCGCCACGTCCACCACCAGAACCACCGCCGTAGCGCGAGGAGGCGTTCGTGGTGCCGCGGTTCTGGCCTGCTGCGGGGTTGGTCGTCGCGACCGGGGCTCCGGTACCACCGCCGACACCGGTCTCCGGAGTCGTCGGGGTACGGCCGCCACCCAGCTCGGGGCCGGTCGGCGTCGGGTTGATCGGGTTCACCGGCGGGGTGAACTGCTGCGGCACGGTCTGGTCGACCGCGGCCGAGTTGCGCTGGAACGCCGCCATCACGTCCGCCGCGAGGCGGTGCGAGGCGTCGTTGGCCGCGAGGGTCTCGACCGGGCTGCTGCCGATGGTCTCGAAGCCGCTGAACTCACCGGGCTGCGTCGCGACCAGGCGCGGCTCCCGCAGGGTCTCCACACCGAACATGTCAGCTGACCGATCCGAGAACGTCAGCCGGTCCCGCAGCACGGCCGGCTCGGTCGGCACCGGCGCGGCGGGTGCCTCGGGAGGCGGCGGCATCGCGGCACGGGCGGCCTCGACGTTGTTGGTCTCCGTCGTGATCGCGGCCGACACCTTGTGCGCGTAGTTCGCGGTGTCGTCGACCCAGTTGGTGACCTCGGTCAAGCCGTTGCGCGCCAGCCTGGCGGACTCGCTGTCCCAGCCGACCGTCGAGTCCTCGACGGCCTTGAGCAGGTTCGACCGCACGCCGGCGATCTCCTCGCCGATCTTCTGCCAGTTCGTCGCGGCGGCGAGGGCACCGTCGAGGTTCACGCCCGTGTGCACCATGTCGTAGAGCTGCTTGTGCGTGTACGTCATCCAGTCGTACGGCTCGTACGGATCGCTGTGGTCGTACTTGCCGTCGTTGCCCTTGTTGTCGTTGCCGCTCACCAGGACCCCCCGGCGTTCTTCATGGCCTTCTCGGATTCTTCGTCGGCGGCGCGGATGCTGTCGCGGTTGCGGCTCAACGCGTTGCTGATGTCGTCGAGGACCTTGAACAGATCGAGCAACGCCTTCGCGGCACCTGAGTCCTCACCTACGGCGAGGTCGGCGAACCGTGCACTGATCGCCTTGGCGACCGGGTTCTCGCCCAGCTGCAGCGGTTTCGCCAGCTGGTCGGTCGCGCGCCGCCACAGGTCGTTCACCTGGTCGCGCGCGGCATCGACCGCCTTGATCAACGCGTCCGCCGCGTCCACGTCGAGCGTCAGCTTCCCGCTGTCCGCCGCCTGGTCGAGCTTGGCCGCGGCGTGACTGGCCTCCGCCTTGTCGACCAGCATCTGCTGCTGGAGAACAGGTTTCACCGCCGCCAGCTGCTCAGCGGTGATCGGCGCGGTGACCGACGCCGAGACGTCAGGAGTCACCACTGGAGTCTCCGCTGGCGGCGGCGCGCCCGTGCCTGTCGTCGTCGGTGTGCCAGTTGTCCCCGTGCCTTCAGCCATCCCTCATAACCCCCTGCACTGCTAACTCGTCACCGCAGCACTGGGCGTTACTCACAGCTACACCCAGTCAGCCGTCCGAAGCACTCCTTAGATGTACCTGGACGACGGTTCGGTTCCAATCCGCCGTAAAGACTCTTACCTCATGTGAGCGTCGAACCAGTTCAACGCACGAGCCCATGCTTCGTCACTGGAAACGTCGAAACGGACCACATCCGACGCGGTTTCGGAGCTGATCACCGCATCCCGCAGCTTGCTCACTTCTTCCGAGTCGTCGTCGCGGTAGATGCCCAGCCAGGGGCAGGTCAGGTCGCCGGCGACGTCCACCAGCGCGGGCAGCCCGTCGGACAGCGGCTCCAGAATTCCGGGGCCCTGCACGGTGACGGCGGCGCCGATCGTGCGGCTCGCGGCGACCACCATCGCGACGGTGCCGCCGGTGTCGAACCCGACGACGCCCATCCGGTCGGCGCTGACGCCCTGCTGTCCCAGCCAGACGAACGCGACATCGGTGTCAGCCAGAAGACGGTCACCCGAAAGTTTGCTGACCTGGTCCCTGATGTCGTCGCCGTGCACGCGGTCCTCGTCGTAGAGATGCGGTGCGATGACGAGCCAGCCCTCGTCGGCCAGGCTGCTGGCGAGCGTCCGCACACCCGCGGTCATGCCACGAGCCTCGTGCAGCACCACCAGTCCGCCCCGGACGGCGGAGTCGGGTTCGGCGATCGTCACCCGCAGCTCACGGCCGTCGGTGAGGGAAAGCGTCTCGATGCGGGTACTGGTCATGTCTAACCCTCGCACGTCAGGGTGAACTCCAGTCAACGTGACCAATCGGACGGAGCAATGCGAGGATCGGGTGCATGACCGTGCGAACCCGTGCTGACCTGGCGTCACTGCCGTCCTACGTGCCCGGCAGGACCATCCCCGGCGCCATCAAGCTCGCGAGCAACGAGGTGTCCGCCGGACCGCTCCCGAGCGTCGTCAAGGCGATCGCCGAAGCGGCCACCGGCATCAACCGGTACCCCGATTCGGGTTGTACCGAACTCACCGGGCGGCTGGCCGACAAGCTCGGCGTCCCCGCCGACCACCTGGCCATCGGCTGCGGCTCGGTGACGCTGTGCCAGCAGTTGGTCCAGGCGACCTGCACCGAGAACGACGAGGTGCTGTTCGCGTGGCGGTCGTTCGAGGCCTACCCGATCGTCGTCCACGTCGCCGGCGCCAAGCAGGTCCGCGTGCCGCTGACCTCCGAGCACGTGCACGACCTGGACGCGATGGCCGCGGCGATCACGCCTCAGACGCGCATGGTGTTCGTCTGCAACCCGAACAACCCGACCGGCACCGCGCTGCGCACCGAGGAGATCGAGGCGTTCATCGCGAAGGTGCCGCGCGACGTGCTCGTGGTGATCGACGAGGCCTACAAGGAGTTCGTCGACGACGCGCACGTCCCGGACGGCGTCGAGCTGGCGAAGCAGCAGTGGGCCGCCGGCCGCGACAACGTGGCGGTGCTCCGGACGTTCTCCAAGGCGTACGGCCTGGCGGGCCTGCGGATCGGTTACGCGGTCGCGCAGCCGCAGGTCGCCGAGGCGCTGCGAAAGGTCTACGTGCCGTTCAGCGTCAACGCGCTCGCGCAGGTGGCCGCGATGGCCTCGCTGGACGCCGAGGACGAGCTGATGGTCCGCTGCCGCGCGATCGTCGCCGAGCGCACCCGCGTGCGCGGCGAACTCCTCGCGATGGGCTACGAGGTGCCGGAGACCCAGGCGAACTTCGTGTGGCTGCCGCTGGGCGAGCGCACGGCCGCGTTCAACGAGCACTGCTTGGCGCACAAGGTGGTCGTGCGCGCGTTCGTGGGTGAGGGCACCCGCGTGACGATCGGCGAGCCGGAGGAGAACGACGCTTTCCTCGCAGCCGCCCGCGCGTTCACTTCATGAGCAGCTGAACGATCGCCGCGACTCCCACCACCACGATGACGCCGCGCAACACGGCAGGTGGGAGTTTGCGGCCGATCTTGGCCCCGATCTGGCCGCCGACGACGGACCCGACGGCCAGTAGCAGCACGGCCAGCCACGCCACGTCGGCGATGAAGATGAACATGACGCCGGCGACCAGGTTCACGAACGCGGTCAGCAGGTTCTTCAGCGCGTTCATCCGCTGCAGGTGCTCGTTGACGAGCACGCCCATGATCCCCATGACCAGCACACCCTGCGCGGCGCCGAAGTAGCCGCCGTAGATGCCCGCGGCGAAGACCCCGAGCCACAGCAGCACGCCGCCGTCGCCGTTGCCGCGCTTGTGCGAGAGCTTGCGGTTGAGCCAGGGCTGGATCACGACGAGGACCAGCGCGATGACGATCAGCACCGGCACGATCGCCTTGAAGGCCTTGTCCGGCAACGTCACCAGCAGGATCGCGCCGACGATCCCGCCGAGGATCGAGGCCGGCAGCAGCTTGGCGATGCGGGACTTCTGCCCCTTCAGCTCCTCGCGATAACCCCACGCGCCGGACAGCGAGCCGGGCACGAGGCCGAGGCTGTTGGACACGTTCGCGACTACGGGTGGGTAACCGACGGCGAGCAACACGGGGAACGTCACGAGCGTGCCGCTGCCGACGACGGTGTTGATGCCGCCTGCGAACACACCCGCGATGACCACCGCGATCGCTTCCCAGACCGTCATGTCACCCCCAGGTACCCAATGGTTAGCGACGCTAACACTCCACTCGGGACAGCGAAGTGTGTCGCTGACTACAACAGGCCCGGCACTCAGGGTGAGTGCCGGGCCTGTTCTTGGATCTTCAGTTATGCGATCTGACGCCTGCGGCGGAGTGTTGCCGCCACCGGCGGCAGGCGGCTACGTGACGGGCAGGACGATGAAGTCGTTGTTCCACTGCGAGCCGGCGTAGACCCGCACGTGACCGCCGTACTCGCCCTCGAACTTCCACGGCCCGTCGACCTGGGCCCACCAGTCACCGGCGGGAACGCGGTCGAAACGCACGTTGCCTTTGTCGTCCGAGACCGTCTCGGCGACGTCGACGTCCTGCTCGCGGTCGTGCAGCGCGATCCGGGTGTTGCCGATGGCCTCGCCCTCGTCGAGCATCCAGTTGCCGTTGCGATCGTGGTAGAGCTTGCCGGTCAGCGCCCCGAACCCACCGGGAACGCGGGCGGTGTCGGACGCCTCGGCGGCGTCGGTGTTCCAGCCGGCGTTCGGTGCGAAGCCACAGGATGCGATGACCCTGCCGTAACCGAACGCGGCCTGCGGCACCTTCTCGGTGGCGATGAACGTCCTGGTCTCACCGGCGCCGACGGTCACGCCCTTGCCGGGTGGAATCAGCTCGCCCCAGCCCGTGGCGGGACCGTTGCCCGGCGAGCCGCCGAGCTGGTTGTCGTCGCCGATGCGGTTGCACCAGGCCTGGATTTTGCTGAGCGGGCGATCACCCGAGTTCGTCAGCGTGATCGTGATCCTGGCTTCCTCACCGACCTGGTAGACGTCCTTGTCGAGCGTCAGCGTCGCGCTGAGCGACTCGGTGTACGGACGCTCGGCGCGCGCGGTCAGCGAGACCGGTGCGCCCGGCTGCACGCGGACCTTCGAGTCCGTGCCGTTCGAGTGCACGACCCAGCCGTCCGCGAAGGTGTAGCCGACGTAGTAGTCACCCGACGACAGGTCCTTGAACGAGTAACGGCCGTCCGCGTCCGTGGTGGCCTTGAAGTAGCCGTACGGCACACCGCCGTTGGCCTCGACCACGACACCCGCGGCGGCCTCGCCGGCGTCCTGCTGTCCGTTGCGGTTCCTGTCGATGTAGGCGACTCCCGAGATGTCGCCCTTGGTCTGCACAACGGTGAACTCGCCCGAGAGTCCGCACTGGCACGGGTTCGGCCGGCCGTCCCACTCGATGATGGTCGACGGCCGCACCTTGCCGTTCGAGATGTCGCGGATCGGACCGGAAACCTGGAACGTGCGCGACTCCCCGGAGGCCAGCTCGATGCCGGCAGCGCGCCAGCCGAAGTCGCCCCACTGCTCTTCAGCGGTCTCCACGGCGAACAGCGACCCCATCAGCTTGGCGTGCTGAGCGGTCTGACCACCGATGTTGGTGACGGTCGCGGTCATGCGGACCGTCTCGTGCGACTCGTAGCTCGACTTCTCGAACTTCAGCGAGCCGCGCAGGTCGGCGGCGGACGTTCCCGGCTCCATGAAGTAGACGGCGCCACCACCTGTGTCGGACTCCGGGACGTACACCGGCATGCCGCCCTGCGGAATGTCACCACTGCGCCGCAACTTCCAGGCGGTGTCGAACACACCCCAGTACTGCCCGGCCGGAATCCCGGTGAACACGATCTTGCCGTCCGGTCCGCTCACGAAGTCGGCGGCCTTGGTGCCGGTGGCCTGGTTCAGCACCGCCACCTTGAGACCGGCGATCTCCTCTCCGGGGTCGTCCGACGAGTCGCCGTCCTTGTCGTGGACGAACTTGACCGTGAACTTGCCGGCGGCGGCCTTGGGCGTCTCGACCGGGTCGTCCTGTGCGAACGCGGCGGACGTGCCGCCGAACGCCAGGACGACAGCGGTGGCCAAGGCGCCGACTCCGAGCAGGGCGCGTGGTGATGTTCTGCTGCTCATCAGGCCGACCTGCGGCGAGCGGCGGCGCCGGCACCGATGCCGAACGCGAACAGCAGGCCGCCCAGGACAGCGATGCCGAGCAGGCCGGCACCGGTTTTGGCGAGCACGACCTCCGGCGTGGCCGGAGGAGCGGCGGGAGGAGCGGCGGGCGGGCGAGGACCATCGGGCCCTGGCCGCACGCCTGGATCCGTCACCGGCGCCAGCTCGACCGGCACCACGTGGTCCGCCACGTAGTCGGTGTAGACCCGCGCGTAGATGGAGGTCACCGGCTCCGGATCGCCGCCGGGGTACCGGACCTGGGCGAGGCGGTACTTGCCGACGACCTTGAGGTCGTAGCGGCCGACCGGCATGCCAGGCAGCGAGAACTTGCCGTCCGCACCGGACTTCACGCGGGCCGCCTCGGCACCGGTGAAGGGGTCGATGACCACGATCTCGACACCTTCGACGCCGTCACCCTCGTACGGCCACTCGCCGTCCGTGTCGTGCAGCGCGGTGCCCTTCAGCTCGCCGACGCCGCTGAGCAGCCGCGCGGTGTCACTCGCCGTCACGAAGGTGTTCTGCGGGTGCGCCTCCGGGTTGCCGAACCTGCACCAGGCGTCGAAGTCACCCTCGATGCCCGTCCTGGCCGCGGCCTCGCCGACCGTGACCGTGTAGGTCCCACCCGGCGCGATCGAGACACCGGACTGGCTGTAGCGCAGGTCGCCCCAGCTCGTGTCGTTCCCGAGCGGGTAGACGCAGTACGCGCGGACGCCGGTGAGCTGCTTCGAACCGGTGTTGGTCAGGGTCACCGCGATACCGGCGCGGTCACCTGGTGCGTAGGCGTCGCGGTCCAGGACCATCTTCGCGGTCAGCGACTCGCTGAGGGGCCGTACCGCCCTGCGTTCCAGCTGCAGGTCCGTGCCGTCGGCAATGGTCCAGTAGTCGAACCAGTTGCCCGCCGGAAGCATGACCTCCCAGCCGTCCGGCAGCGAGTACGACGTGGAGTACACGTCCGCGGGCAGGTCGCGGAAGGAGAACCTGCCTTCGGCGTCCGTCGTCGTCCTGCGGTTGAAGTTCGGATCCTTCTGGCTGTACAGGAAGATCTGCACGCCGGGCAGTTCCTCGCCCGGATCGCGATCGCCGTCGTCGTTGCGGTCGGCGTAGAAGACACCGCTCACGTGGCCCTGACCGCCGGAGATGGTGGCCCGCGCGGTGAACATGTTGTTGCTCAGGTTCGCGTCGCCACCGAGGGAGTAGAGAATGCCTTCGAGGCGGAGGGCAGGTCCCTGCGGCTTGGCGGCGAACTCGAACGTCCTGGTCTCACCGGGACGCACGCTCACCGACCCTCGGTAGGAGCTGAGCTCGCCCCAGCGCGGCTCGTCGAGCAGCGCGCGGCTCTTGAGGTACTCGTCGTGGTACGGCTCGCTGACGTAGACGCCGGACGCGATCGCGTCGCCCTTGTTGGTGATGCTGACGAGAACCTTGACCGGCTCACCGAGCTGGTAGGACGGCTTGTCGAAGCGGACGTCGGCGGCGAGGTCGGCCTTCGCGGGGACCACGAAGATCACCGCATTGCCCGCGGTCTCGGTGACGTCGACGTCGACGTGCGTGGCACCGTTCGCAAGCTTCCAGTCACCGGCGATCTCACCGCGGTACCTGCCGAGCGGCAGGTCGATGAACTCGACGTTCGCCCCGTACCGCAGGCCGATGTGCTTGCCGGCGGCATCGGTCAGGATGAAGTTCGACGTCCACGCCCACTCACCGTCGTCGACCCGGCCGTTGCCGTTCGCGTCGTGCGCCACGGTGGCCTTCCACCGTCCGACGGCGTCCTGGACCCTGGCGCTGTCGTGCCCGCGCGGGCCGCTGGCGTCGTAGGAGGCGTTCGGCTCGAAGTCGCAGTCCACCACGACCTCACCGCGCTCGCGGGCGGCTGGGGGCACGATCTCCTCGACCGTGATCGTCCTGGTCTCGCCGGCGTCGACGGTGAAGCCGCCGCTGCCGGGGGCGATGTTGCGCAGCATCAGGTGGTTCGGGTCGCCGACGCGGTTGCAGCCCGCCTCGATCCCGCTGACGTCGCGAGTGCCGGTGTTGGTGATCACGACCGTGACCTTCGCGGTCTCGCCCGCGCGGTACTGGTCCTTGTCGAGCGAGACGCTCGCGCGCAGCACGTCCGACCACGGTCGTTCCGCGAGAGCGGTGACCTCGGTGGTGGTGTTCGGCTGCACGAAGTACTGGGTGCCGGCCTGGCTGCGCACGACCCAGCCGTTCGGCAACTGGAAGTAGGCGGAGTAGCCGCCGGCGGGCACGTTCTCGAAGGAGAACCTGCCTTCCCCGTCGGTCACGCCCTGCCTGCTGCCGGCCGTGGTGCCGTTGCTGATCTCGACGATGCCGCCGGCGATCTGCTCACCGCTGTCGTACGTGCCGTTGCCGTTCTGGTCGCCGAAGACACGGCCTGAGAGGTTGCCGTAGGCCTGCGTGACGGGAACGGTCGCGTAGAAGGTGTTGTTGCTCGTGTCGGTGTCCGCGTCGGTCGTCGTGACGGAGCCCGTGAAGATGGCTTTGCCGTCAGTGAGCTCGCCGAACGTCCCGTAGAGCTCGAGGGAGCGGGACTGGCCGGGCGGGAGGGTGATACCGGGACCGTTCCAACCGAGGTCGCCGTACGAGGCGGAGTTGACCCGCACCCCGAACGGCTGGAAGGCGAGCTTCACTCCGTGCGCGACCGCGGTGCCCTTGTTCTCGACCGTCAGCGACAGCCACACGGGCTCGTGCGACTGGTAGCTCGGCTGCTGGAACCGCACGGTCGCCGCGATGTCGGCCTGCTCGTCGCCAGTCGTCTTCCGCTGTTCGAGCTTCGGCTGCTGCGGTTGAGGCTTCGGCTGAGGTGTCTGTGCGGGGGGCTGGTCGGGTTGTGGCGCCGGGGCCGAGGTCGGCTCGGGCGTGGTGGACGGCGTGGGTTGCGTGGACGACGGCGGTTCACTCGGCGTCGGCTCTGTGGACGACGACGGCGGCGGCGTCACCGTTTCCGTCGGCGTGGGAGTGCTCGTCGTTGGCTCGGTTTCCTGCGCGAGCGCGCTGGCCGTGCCACCGAACGCGAGCAGGGCGGCGGTGGCCAGCGCGGTGAATCTGAGCAGGCCTCTTCCGGTGGATCTCTCTGACATCAGTACCCCAGTGACAAGTGCGAATGGATCAAGAAGTCCTGCGACGGCCGGCGAGGCGAGCGCCGAAGCCGAACGCGACGAGGAGCACGGCGACCACGCCGAGCCCGAGCACGCTGGCGCCGGTCCTGGCGAGCGCACCCCCAGTGCCGCTGCCACCAGGCAGCTGTTCGTCCTGGTGGCCGTTGTCACCGCCACTCGGCGGTGCGGGCGCCGGACCTGGCACCACGAAGAACGAGGTCCGTTGCAGCTGGTCGGCCGTGATCATGTGGTGGCCGCCCCACTCGCCCTCGGACTTCCACGGTCCGTCGACCACCGACCAGTAGTCGCCGGCCGGGACGCCGTCGAAGCGCACGTTCCCCTCGGCGTCCGAGACCGTCTCGGCGACGATCCCGCCGTACTCGCGGTCGGTCATCAGGAACACCCTGGTGTTGCCGATGGCCTCGCCGGGGTCCACGACGAAGTTCTTGTTGCGGTCGTAGGCGAGCGGACCCGCCAGGGAGCCCACCCCGACGCCGGAGAGGGCCGCCCAGTCGTAGCCGACCACGGTGTCGTCGTTCCACCCGGCCCACGGCGCGAAGTCGCACCGCACGTTCACCCGGTTGAGCCACCGCGCGGTCGCGGGCACCTTCTCCTTGACGACGATCGTCTTCGTCTCACCGGCGGCGAGCGTCACGCCCTTCTCGCGCAGATCGCCCCAGCCCTCGGCCATCGGCCAGCCGCTGCCGAGCTCGTTGCCGTTGCCCGCCCTGTCACACGCGGCGATGATGCGGCCGACCTCGTAGGCCGCCCGGTTCGACAGGGTGATGGTGATCTTGGCTTCCTCACCGACCGCGTAGATCGACTTGTCGAGCACGATCGTCGCCTTGAGCGCCTCGGTGTACGGACGTTCCGCGCGTGCGGTGAGCTGCACGGGTGCGCCGGGTGTCACGCGGGTCTCCGGGGCGTCGCCCTCGCTGTGCACGACCCATCCGTCGGCCAGCGTGTAGCCGACCCAGTAGGTGCCGGACGGGATGTTCTTGAAGGAGTACCGGCCGCCGGCGTCCGTCGTGGTCTTGACGTAGCCGTACGGTGCGCCGCCGTTCGCCTCCACCAGGACGTCCGCGGCTTCCTCTCCGGGGTCCTGCTGCTTGTTGTGGTTGCGGTCGATGTAGACCACGCCGCCCAGGTCGCCGTTGGTCTGCACGACCTCGGCCTCGGCGGAGTAGCCCCTGTTGCCCGGATTCGGCACGCCGAGGTAGTCCACCATCCCCCAGAGCTGCAGCTTGCCGTTGGGGAAGTTGCGGATCTTCCCCGAGAAGCTGAAGGTGCGGGTCTCCCCCGCGGCGATCCGCACACCGGGACCGCTCTGACCGACGTCGCCCCACTGACGTCCGTCGATGTCGAGGTCGTAGAACGAGCCCATCAGCCTGAACAGCTCGGCGGTCTTGCCACCGGTGTTCGTGGTGGTCACGTCGACGCGGACGATCTCGTGGGACCCGTAGCGCGGCTTGTCGAGCTTCATGGTGGTGGTCAGGGACGGGGGCGAGGCGTACTTCAGGAACTTGTCGCTCGCGCCGCCCTGGTCGGTGATCTGCACCAGTTGCTGGCTATCGTCGGTGAACCCCCACGACCCGAGGAGCACCGCCCGGTACTCACCGGCCTTCAGCCCGGTGAACACGACCTTGCCGTCCGCTCCACTGGTGCGTTCGGCGATCTGGGCGCCGACCTTCGGGTCCAGCAGCACGACCTGCGCGCCGCTGACGGTCTCGTCGGCGTCGATGCGCTGGTTCGCGTTCTTGTCCTGGCCGAGCACCATCGCGTAGTTGATGCCGCCGATCACCTTCGCCTGGGCGAACACCGACGGTCCGTCGGTGTTCCAGTGGCTGTTCGGCGCGAAGGCGCAGTCGAGCGTGGCGACGCCCTCGGTGAGCGCGCCCTGCGGCACCTTCTCGGGAACCGTGAACGTGCGCGTCTGTCCGGGCTCCAGCGAAAGCGGGAACTGCAGGTACCACTCCGAGCTGTTGCCGAGTGCGTTCTGCTTGTTCGCGCGGTTGCACTGTGCGCCGATGTGGGCGATCCGGCGGTCGGTGTTGTTGGTGAAGGTAGCCGTGATCTTCACGAAGCCGGGGTACTCGTAGCTGTCGCGGTCGAGCGACGCGCTCACCTTGAACTGCTCGGAGTAGGGCCGTTCCGCGCGTGCCGCGATCTGCGTCGTGGCGTTCGCGGTGACCGTGATCATGTCGCCGTTGATGTCGGCCCGGTGCACTTTCCAGCCGTCCGGCAGTTCGTAGAACGGGTTGTACGTGCCGGGCGCGACCCCGGCGAAGCCGAACTTGCCGTCCGCGTCACTGGTCGTCTCGTGCCGGGTGCTGCCGTAGAGGCTGATCTTGCCGCCGGAGATCGCCTCGCCGGGATCCTGCTGCCCGTTGGCGTTCTTGTCGGCGTAGAGGACACCGGTCACGTTGTTCGGCGCCTGCTGCTGCGCTGGCTGCGGCGCCGGCTGCGGCGCCGGTTCGCTCGTGGGCGGAGTGCTCGACGGCGGCGGCGCGGGCGTTTCGACCGGCGCCGGCGTCGTGGTCTCGGTGGGTGCCGACGGTGTGCTCGTCGGGTCGTCTTGCGCGAACGCGGCGGTGCTGAACACGAGCGCCGCAGCGGTGGTCAACGCACCGATTCTGAGCGCAGCACTGAACGATCTACCTGACAACGGATCCCCCAAAAAGACCCCGAGATGATGTCGTCTGCCGACGTCAGAGCCCCCGCACGCGCCCGCAAGACGTCCGAAAAGTACCTCAGCCCACGTGTTCGCGGAAGCGTCAGATCGGTCACGAAAATGCGTACAAGATTTTCGTCGTATCAGGGCAACCGGCGGGGTTGGAAAAGCGTGAGCATCGCGGGGAGGACTGTGCCCGCGGGTGGCATGCTGTTGTTCGTGACGCCGGAGGACCTAGCGCACCTGCGCCGGGCGCGTGACCTGATGGACCGCGAGTACGCCAGGCCGCTGGACGTGCCCGCCATGGCCCGCGCCGCCCTGATGTCGCCGGCGCACTTCTCCCGCCAGTTCCGCGCGGCGTACGGCGAGACCCCGTACGGCTACCTGATGACCCGGCGGATCGAGCGCGCCAAAGCGTTGCTGCGCCTGGGAACCATGTCGGTCACCGAGGTCTGCGTGGAGGTCGGCTGCACGTCCCTGGGCTCGTTCTCCGCCCGGTTCACCTCTCTGGTGGGCGAGACCCCCTCCGCCTACCGCGCCCGAACCCATGACGCTCTGGCGGCGGTGCCGGGATGTCAGTTGAAGGGCCTGACGAGACCGAGCAGGTTTGGAGAAGCGTCGCGCGGGCGGCGTACCTAGGGTTTTGCACATGAAGCTCTCGCACACGTTCCTCTTCGTCCACGACCAGGACGCCGCCCTTTCGTTCTACCGCGACGTCGTCGGCCTCGAAGTCCGCACCGACGAGAAGGTCGAGGACTACCGCTGGCTCACCGTCGGTCCCGCCGACCAACCGGACATCGAGATCGGCCTGTCGTTGATCGGCCCGCCCGTCC
>NZ_MUYM01000239.1 GCF_002150765.1 Lentzea kentuckyensis | reverse complement strand
GCGGCCCTCACCGGGAGACCCCATGACAGATCCCCGTCCTCGCACCGTCCTCGTCATCGGCGGTGGCGCGTCCGGCAACGCCGTGACCGTGCTGCTGCGGCGGGCAGGCATCACCGTGGACCTGATCGAGGCACGACCTGACTGGGGCGTCCTCGGCTCCGGCATCACCCTGCAGGGCAACGCGCTGCGCGTCCTGCGCGAACTGGGCGTGTGGGACGAGGTCCAGAAGACCGGCTTCGCCTTCGACTCCGTGGGCCTCGCCGCGCCCGACGGGACGGTGTTCCACGTCCAGCAGAACATCCGCACGGGTGGCGATGACCTGCCCGCGATCGCGGGCANNCGCGGACGAGCTGGCCCAGGACGGAACCGGCGTCACCGTCCGCTTCAGCGACGGCACCGAAGGGCGCTACGACCTCGTCATCGCCGCCGACGGCGTCAACTCCGCCACCCGCGCCCTGATCGGCATCAGCGACCAGCCCGAGCCGACCGGCATGGCCATCTGGCGTGTCGCCACGCACCGCCCCGAGGGCGTGGAGCGCTCCGACCTGAGCTACGGCGGCCCCTGCTACATCGCCGGTTACTGCCCCACCAGCCAGGACACCATCTACGCCTACCTCGTGGAGGCCAACCGCGACCGCACCGCCATCGACCCCGCCTCCTACGCGGAGGAGATGCGCCGGCTGGCCGCGAACTACGGCGGCGTGTGGCCGGAGATCGCCGCGAGCATCACCGACCCCGCCAAGGTCAACTACACGTGGTTCACCCGGCTGCTCGTCGAGGGCTCCTGGCACCGCGGCCGGGTCGTCCTGATCGGCGACGCCGCCCACTCCTGTCCCCCCACCATCGCCCAGGGCGCGGCCATGTCGCTCGAAGACGCCTCCGTGCTCGCCGAAATGCTGAGCGGCCACCAGGACTGGGGTTCCCTGGACACCCTGCTGACCGGCTTCTACGAACGCCGGATCGACCGCGTCCGCACGGTGGTCGACGCCTCGGTGCAGCTCGGTCAGTGGCAGCTGGACGGCAACCGGAACGTCGACATGGCCGGTCTGATGTCCCGCACGATGTCCGTCATCAAGGAAACCCCGTGAACTCCGCGCGTCCGCTGAGCAGCGCACCCACGATCGACGTGCACGCGCACGTCCTGCTCCCGCGCATCGAGGACGCCGTCGCAGGACACCCCGCCCTGGCCGCCGCCCGTGCTCTCGACGCCCGCCGCAACGGCCCAGAGGCCGCTGCCGTCAGCGGCCCGATGTTGCGCGACCGCATCCCGAAACTGACCGACGTCAAGGCCCGGCTCGCCGCGATGGACGCCGCCGGGATCGACGTCCAACTGGTCTCGCCCTCCCCCTCGCACTACCACTACTGGGCCGACGAGACGCTGGCCCGCACGGTCTGGGAAGAGGCCAACACCGGCACCGCCGAGCACGTCGCCCAAGCCCCGCAACGTCTGCACGGCCTCGGCCTCGTCCCGCTCCAGCACCCGGACCACGCCGTCGAAGCCCTCGACNNCTGGGCCTGCGCGGTGTCGAGATCTCCAGCCACGCGCCGGGGCGCGAGCTGTCGGACCCCGCCTACGAACCGTTCTGGCAGCGTGCCGAGGAAACCGGGGCGATCCTCTTCCTGCACCCCTTCGGCTGCACACTCGACGAACGCCTCGACCGGTGGTACCTGTCCAACACCGTCGGCCAGCCCACCGAGAACGCCGTCGCGCTCTCCCACCTCATCTTCTCCGGCGTGCTGGACGACCATCCCGGGCTGCGCGTCATCGCCGCCCACGGCGGCGGCTACCTGCCCACCCACATCGGCCGCTCCGACCACGCCTGGCGTGCCCGCGCCGACGCCCGCGCCTGCGCGCACCCGCCCAGCAGCTACCTCAAGCGGCTGTACTTCGACTCCCTCGTCCACGACCCGCACGTCCTGCGCGAACTGATCCGGGTGGCCGGCCCCGACCGGGTGCTGCTCGGCTCCGACTTCCCCTTCGACATGGGCACCGACGACCCGCTCGGCGCGCTGCGCGCCGTCGA
>NZ_MUYM01000238.1 GCF_002150765.1 Lentzea kentuckyensis | reverse complement strand
TCGCCGCCCGGGAAGGTGTCGCGATCGTGTACGGCTGTCCGGAGCGCACTCCCGAGGGCGTGCACAACACTGTCCAGCTGGTGGACGCACACGGTCAAGTTGTGGCGGTGCACCGGAAGTCCCACCTCTACGGTGACGCGGAGGGCACCGTGTTCAACCGCGGCGCGGGTTCGCTGGTCCAGGCCCAGGTCGCCGACGTCACGGTGGGCCTGCTGATCTGCTACGAGGTCGAGTTCCCCGAGCTGGTCAGGGCCCACGCCCTGCGCGGAACCCANNCGTGGAGCATCGTGACGCGGACCCTGGTGCCCGCCAGGGCTTTCGAGAGCCAGCTGTACGTGACCTACGTCAACTGGTCCGGTGTGGACGGACGCACCACCTACTGCGGTCTGACCAGGGTGGCGAAACCGAACGGCCAGGTGCAGACCGCACCGGGGCGCGGCGAGACGCTGCTCGTGGCCGACGTCGATCCGGCCGAGATCGTCTCAGCCCGCCGGCAGACCCCGTATCTGACCGACCGGCGTCCCGAGCTGTACCACGACCTCGTCCAGGAGGTCCGAGCATGATCCGGCCAGAAAGGCGGGCAGCGACATGACCACCGTCCCCACCGACCAGCTCGCCATGCTCATTCCCGACTTCCCCTTCAGCTACGACGAGTGGCTCCGCCATCCCGCCGGGCTGGGGCGGATACCCGAGGCCCTGCACGGCACGCCCGTGGCGGTGGTCGGCGCCGGTGTCTCCGGACTGGTGGCCGCGTACGAGCTGATGCGGCTGGGTCTGCGACCTGTGGTGTACGAGGCGGGCCAGCTCGGCGGCAGGATGCGGTCGGCCGGTTTCCCCGGCTATCCCGACTGCGTCGCCGATCTGGGCGCGATGAGATTCGCCCCCACCGCGCGGACGCTGTTCCACTACATCCACGAGCTGGGCCTGCCCACCACTCCCTTTCCCAACCCACTGGCACCCTGCACGCCCAGCACGGTGATCAACCTGAACGGGGTGACGCACCAGGGCCGCTCCCAGGCCCTGCTGCCACCGATCTACCAGGAGGTCTCCGACGCCTGGAACAAGGCGTTGCGGGACAAGGCCGAGCTCGCCACCATGGAGGACGCCATCCGGCGCCGNNCCACGCGGACGACGGCGAACAGGTCAGCATCGTCGGTGGCGCGCAACGCCTGCCAACGGGTCTGTGGTCCCACTCGCCCGCCCGCATGGCGCACTGGCCGCCAGGCACGACCATCGCCGCACTCAACCACGAGGCGCCACGCCCAGCCGTGACCAGGCTGAGCCGGCACGGAACCGACATCGAGATCCAGGACGAGAGCGGCCGGCTCGATCGGTTCCCGGTCGTGGTCTTCAGTCCGCACGTGTGGACGCTGCTGGGGGCGATCGACTGCGCCCCGGAACTGCTCAGCGCTCCACAGTGGACAGCGGTCGAACGCACGCACTACATGAGCTCGTCGAAGCTCTTCGTGCTGAGCGACCGGCCGTTCTGGCTGGACGCGGACAAGCGCACCGGAAGTCCGGTGATGGGCATGACCCTGACCGACCGCAGTCCGCGCGGTGTCTACCTGTTCGACAACGGCCCGGACCGGCCCGGCGTCATGTGCCTGTCCTACACCTGGAACGACGACTCGGCCAAGTTCCGCACCATGACCGACCAGCAGCGCCTGACCGTCCTGTTGCGACGGTTGGCCGCGATCTACCCTGACGTGGACATCGCCTCCCACGTGATCAGCGAGCCGGTCACGATCTCCTGGGAGAACGAGCCGCTGTTCATGGGTGCGTTCAAGCAGAACCTGCCTGGTCAGTACCGCTACCAACGCAGACTGTTCACCCAGTTCATGCAGCAGGACGCACCGGCGGAACAGCGCGGTTTCTTCCTTTGTGGCGACGACGTCTCCTGGCTCGGCGGTTTCGCGGAGGGAGCGATCACCAGCGCGCTCAACGCGGTGTGGGCGGTGACGAACCACCTCGGCGGTGGAACCCATCCGGCGAACCCCGGCCCGGGAGACCGGTTCGACGAGCTCGCTCCGATCAGGCTGACTCACTGACAGGCCTGGACGTGGATGA
>NZ_MUYM01000237.1 GCF_002150765.1 Lentzea kentuckyensis | reverse complement strand
AGCGATTCGATTCGAATTCGACAACTTTTCGTTCGTAGTGCGGAGGAGGGGTTGATGACTGGGGCGAGGGGGCTGTCCAAGCGGGCGCTGGCGGTCACGCTGGCGGCCGCGATGGCCGCGGTGACGATCACCGCGTGTGGGTCGGGGTCCGGTGACGACGGGCCCAGGACGCTGAGACTCTGGCACTACGAAGGCCCGGACAGCGCGATGGGGGTGGCGTGGGCCGAGGCCGTCAAGCAGTTCGAGTCGACCCATCCCGGTGTGAAGGTGGAATTCGAGGAGAAGGGGTTCGAACAGATCCAGAAGACGGCACCGATGGTGCTGAACTCCAAAGACGCGCCGGATGTCATGGAGTACAACAAGGGCAACGCCACCGCGGGCCTGCTGTCGAAGCAAGGACTGCTGACCGACATCTCCGACGAGGTGACGAAGCGCGGCTGGGACAAGCAGCTGAGCCCAGGCATCCAGACCACCGCCCGCTATGACGAGCGAGGCGTGATGGGGTCAGGCAAGTGGTTCGGTGTGCCGAACTACGCCGAGTACGTGATGGCCTTCTACAACAAGGACATGTTCGCGCAGCAAGGCATCGCCGTGCCGACCACGATCGAGGAGCTGACGGCGGCGATGGACAAGTTCGTCGCGGCCGGCATCACGCCGCTCGCCGTCGGCGGCGCCGAGTACCCGGCGCACCAGATCATGTACCAGCTCGCGCTGTCGAAGGCGAACAAGGACTGGGTGGACCGGTTCCAGCGGTACACCGGCCAGGTGGACTTCCACGACCCGGCGTGGACCTACGGCGCCGGCACGTTCGCCGACTGGGTGGGCAAGCGCTACCTCAGCAAGGACTCGACCGGGGTGAAGGCCGAGGACATGGGTCTGTCGTTCATGCAGGGCAAGCACCCGATCATGATCACGGGCTCGTGGTGGTACGGGCGGCTGGCGGCCGGGATCAAGGACTTCCAGTGGGGGTCGTTCCTGTGGCCGGGGCTGACCGCCGGGTCCGCCGGCAACATGTGGGTGGTGCCGCAGGGCTCGAAGAACAAGGACCTGGCCTACGACTTCATCGCGATCACGATGTCGCCGCAGATTCAGGACAAGCTCCGGGACGCGGGCGGCGTGCCCATTGTGGACAGTGGAACGTCCGCCGCCTCGCCGCAGATCCAGGAACTCGCGAAGAACTTCAAGACCCTGAGCGCGCAGGACCGCCTGGCCTTCTACCCGGACTGGCCCGCGCCCGGCTACTACGAGGTGCAGGTCTCCGCGGTGCAGAAGCTGATCACCGGCGCGGCCACGCCGCGGCAGGTGCTGGACGAGCTGGCCAAGCCGTACCAGGAGAACCTGGCGAACGTCGGCAAATGATCGCGAGGACAATCCGGGAGCGCGGGTCGTATCTGCTGTTCCTGATCCCCGGCGCACTGCTGTTGGTCGCCGTGATCCTGGTGCCGTTCGTGATGAACGTCGGCATCAGCTTCACCCGGTGGCAGGGTGTCGGCGATCCGAAGTGGACAGGCCTGGACAACTACACGCGGCTCTTCGGCGACAGCACGTTCTGGTCGTCGTTCCAGCACAACCTGGCGCTCGTGGTGGCGATGGCGATCCTGCCGACCGCCGCCGGACTGGTGATCGCGGCCGCGTTGTTCGACGTGATCGGCAAGAGGTTCGGGGACAGGGCGGCGAGCGTGCTGCGGGCGTGCGTCTACCTGCCACAGGTGTTGCCGATCGCGGTGGCGGGGATCGTGTGGAGCTGGATCCTGGCTCCGCAGGGTGCGCTCAACGAGTTCCTCGGTGCGGTCGGACTCGGCTCGCTGGGGCAGAACTGGCTGGGTGACCCGGACATCGCGCTGTGGAGCGTGATGGGTGTGATGGTGTGGATCCAGCTCGGCTATCCGGTGGTGATCTTCATGGCGGGCCTGCAGCGCGCCGACCCGTCGCTGTACGAGGCCGCCGAACTGGATGGCGCGTCGTGGTGGGGCCGGTTCTGGCACGTGACCGTGCCGCAGATCCGCGCTGAAGGTGTTCGGGCCGATCTACGTGCTGACCAGGGGTGGTCCGGGCGGGGCGACGAACGTCCCGTCCTACTTCTCGTTCCAGAACTTCTTCGAGAAGACCCAGGTCGGCTACGGCGCCGCGATCGCGACCGTCCTCACGGTGCTGATCCTCATCCTCACCACGGTGTTCCTGAAAGTGCAGAACCGGGGAGAGCGCACGTGAAACGCCATGCCGTGCTCTGGTCGCTGATCGTGCTCGCGGTCGTGATGCTGGCGCCCTTCGTGATCGTGGCGTTGAACGCGGTGAAGTCACCGGCGCAGTACGCGTCCGACGGACCGCTTGCGTTGCCCAGCGACATCACCTTCCAGGGGATCATCGACTTCTGGGACCGGGTCGGGTTCGGACAGAAACTGCTCAACAGCTTCATCATCAGCGGTTCGGTCGCGGTGCTGGCGGTCGTCGTGTCGGTGCTGAACGCGTACGCGCTGGGCATCGGCCGGGTCCGCGGCAGGTTGTGGATCCTGGTCGCCTTCCTCGTGGCGAACACGCTGCCGCAGGAGGCGATGGTGTACCCGTTGTACTTCCTGGCCAAGGAGACCGGGCTGTACGACACGCAGCTCAGCGTGATCATCATCTTCACGATCATCCAGGCCGC
>NZ_MUYM01000236.1 GCF_002150765.1 Lentzea kentuckyensis | reverse complement strand
ACGGCGCTGCCCCCAAATCGCTGACCCGGTCCACCCTGCCCCACTCCGGAGACTAGGTGTACCCAAGACGGAGTGAAGCGTGCGTTCGGTTCCGTTGACTGTTAACTCAGCCGCAGGCTAGGCGCAGTCACCCGCGGGCCAGAGCAACTGCTCCTTCAAGAGTGCCAGGGCCTCGTCCCCCATGGGATTGACCCCAGGGCCCTTCGCGAGGGCATGAGCAACGTGCACGTGAAGGCACTTAACTCTGCTCGGCATGCCTCCCGCGGTGACTTGCGTGCCCAACGACTCGATGGCGTCCCTCTCCGCGAGATACGCCTCGTGCGCGCGCAGGTAGGCCGCGGCGAGCTCCTCGTCCTCCGCGAGCCGATCCTGCTGCTCCTTCATCAGCCCGNNGTCAGGTAGTAGAGCGTCGGGAACGGAGTCCCGTCGGGCAGCCGCGGGTTCGTCTGTACGACGTTCGGGTGCCCGCTGGGGCACCTCGAGGCGATCGCACGTGTCCCGCGCGGCGTGCGGCCGAGCTGCTTGGCGACCGTTTCCAGGTCAGCAGCACTTACTTGTGCGTCACCGATTCCCACAGTTCCTCGTACCAAGACCCTTGTGCCGCGGGCTTGCCCGACGGCCTCTCCGATTCAGTGTTGCGACCCTCGTCACCCGGCAGTTGCACGATGTACGGCGTCTCGCCCGGCCGCACCCAGTGCAGCCGCTTGCGCGCCTCGATCTCCACGTACGCCGGGTCCTGCAGCTGCGCCTTCTTCTGTTCCAGCGCGGCGACCGTCTCACGCAGCTTCTGCTGCGCGGCACCCACGTCACGCAGCTCGTCGCGCTGCGAGAGGTACGTCCGCAACGGGACCGCGATGCTCAACGCCAGTGCGCACAGCACCATCGCGAACATCGCGGCCCGCCGCGTACCGGTCATGCCGAACGCGCCACCCGTGCCGTCACCACGACGCGATGGCGCCTTCGGACGGGGTGGCTTTCGCGCGCGCGCCGGCCGCGCCTCC
>NZ_MUYM01000235.1:3089-3344 GCF_002150765.1 Lentzea kentuckyensis | reverse complement strand
CGCATCCGGCTGCTGCGCGAGGGTGGCGTGCACGTGGCGCTGCGCAGCCAGTTCGACGACCGCGGGCGTGGCTGGCATCTGGGCGTGGGGCACTACCGGGGCGACTCGTTCGCGTGGTTCCGGGTGCTCTCGCTCGGGTCCGGGCCCAACCAGCTCATCTCCAGAGACGGGCTCGAGATCGACGCGCGCCGTGAGCCGACAGGGCCGGAGGCGTACGCCATGCCGGTAGGCGCCACCGTGCTGCGGTGCCGTTCC
>NZ_MUYM01000235.1:0-3035 GCF_002150765.1 Lentzea kentuckyensis | reverse complement strand
GCCGCGCCGGGCGTGCCGCCGTTCAGGATGAACGAGTCGAGCTTGCCCAGCCGCTCGTTGAACGTGTCGCAGTACCCCTCCAGGCGGTCCACGTAGGCCTGGGTGATGCGCAGCGGCGGGTACTTCGGGTCCGGCACGATCGGCGTGCACAGGTCCGCTCCGACGTCGAAGAGGTCGTTCTGCACCTTGCGCACGACTTCGTGGACATCGGGAGCCAGCTGACCCAGCGCCAGGGCCACGCCCAGCGACGCGTTGGTCTCGTCGACGTCCGCGTACGCCTCGATGCGAGGTGAGGTCTTCGGGACGCGGGAGAAGTCGCCGAGGCCGGTCGTGCCGTCGTCGCCTACCCGCGTGTAGATCTTCGTGAGATGCACCGCCATGGCTCGCACTTTAAGGCCGTACGTAGGATTGCCGCGTGAGCGAGCATTTCCGGGTACACGGTGGCGCACGTCTGGTCGGCGAGGTTGATGTCGTCGGCGCCAAGAACAGCGTCCTCAAGCTGATGGCCGCAGCTCTGCTCGCCGAGGGCACGACAACCCTCACCAACTGCCCGGACATCCTCGATGTACCGCTGATGGCGGACGCGTTGCGCAGCCTCGGGTGCGAGGTCGAGCTCGAGGGTGACGTGGCCAGGATCACGACCCCGCAGGAGCTCAGCTACCACGCCGACTCCGAGGCGATGGGGAAGCTCCGGGCGTCCATCTGCGTGCTCGGGCCGCTGGTGGGCCGGTGCAAGCGCGCGGTCGTGGCGTTGCCGGGCGGTGACGCGATCGGTTCACGGCCGTTGGACATGCACCAGAGCGGACTCGAGAAGCTCGGCGCGAAGACCTGGATCGAGCACGGCTGCATCGTCGCCGAGGCCGAGGGGCTGCACGGCGCGCAGATCTGGCTCGACTTCCCGAGCATGGGCGCCACCGAGAACATCCTGATGGCGGCGGTGCTGGCGAACGGCACCACGGTCATCGACAACGCCGCGCGCGAGCCCGAGATCGTCGACCTCTGCCTGATGCTGACGCAGATGGGCGCGCGGATCGAGGGTGCCGGCACCTCGACTTTGACGGTGCACGGCGTGTCGGAGCTCAAGCCGACCGAACACCGCGTGATCGGTGACCGGATCGTCGGCGCCACGTGGGGCTTCGCCGCCGTGATGACGCGCGGCGACGTGCGGGTGCGCGGCGTCAACCCGCACCACCTCGACCTGGTGCTGGAGAAGCTGCGGATGGCGGGCGCCGAGGTGACCGTCTACGAGGGCGAGGACGAGGGCTTCCGGGTCGTCATGGACGGCCGCCCCAAGGCGGTCGACTTCGTGACGCTGCCGTACCCCGGTTTCGCCACGGACAACCAGCCGTTCGCGATCGCGCTGTCCGCGGTCTCCGAGGGCACTTCGATGATCACCGAGAACCTGTTCGAGGCGCGGTTCCGGTTCATCGACGAGATGATCAGGCTCGGGGCCGACGCGCGCACGGACGGTCACCACGCGGTGATCCGCGGCGTCGAGAAGCTGTCCAGCGCGCCGGTAAGGCGCGTTCCGCGAACGCGTGGCACGCACTCCGTTCGCCTTCAGCTTCTGCACGAGGACGTTCGCGGCCTCCTCCGTGGGCACGAGCGCGACCTCGCTCAGCAACCCGAAGTCCGTGCCCTCCAGATCCGGCACGGGCCGCCTGTCGTTGCCCACGAAGTACCGCAACACCAGCGCCAGCAGTCCGAGTACTGCAAAAACCACTACGGTCTGGTAGATCCCCGTCACCCGTTCATCATGCTCTTTCTGGTCTCGATTCAGTGAGCAAGCGCACGCGCAGCAACAGTTACCGGCCAGTACGCTCCGGAGAACGACGTTGTGGGAGGTTGCTGTGCCGTACCCGGCAGACCGTGAACGGGACCGCCCCTGGGTGATGCGCACGTACGCGGGCCACTCGTCGGCCGCCGCTTCCAACGCGCTTTACCGCCGGAACCTCGCCAAGGGGCAGACCGGTCTCTCAGTGGCGTTCGACCTGCCGACGCAGACCGGCTACGACCCGGACGACGAGCTCGCGAAGGGCGAGGTCGGCAAGGTCGGCGTGCCCGTCAGCCACATCGGCGACATGCGGCAGCTCTTCGACCAGATCCCGCTCGCCGGGGCCAACACGTCGATGACGATCAACGCGACGGCCATGTGGCTGCTCGCGATGTACGTCACCGTGGCCGAGGAGCAGGGCGCGGACCCGTCGGCGCTCGCCGGCACGACGCAGAACGACATCATCAAGGAGTACCTGTCCCGCGGCACCTACGTGTTCCCGCCGGGACCGTCGCTGCGGCTGATCACCGACATGGTCGCGTGGACCGTGTCGAACGTGCCGAAGTGGAACCCGATCAACATCTGCAGCTACCACCTCCAGGAGGTCGGCGCGACGCCGGCGCAGGAGGTCGCGTACGCGATGTGCACGGCGATCGCCGTTCTGGACTCGGTGCGCGACTCCGGTCAGGTGCCGGTCGAGAAGTTCGGCGAGGTCGTCGCCCGCATCTCCTTCTTCGTGAACGCCGGTGTGCGGTTCATCGAGGAAATGTGCAAGATGCGTGCGTTCGCCCAGCTGTGGGACGAGATCACGCGGGAACGCTACGGCGTCGAGAACCCGAAGCACCGCCGGTTCCGTTACGGCGTGCAGGTCAACTCGCTCGGTTTGACCGAAGCGCAGCCCGAGAACAACGTCCAGCGCATCGTGCTTGAGATGCTCGCCGTGTCGTTGTCCCGCAACGCCCGTGCGCGCGCGATCCAGCTGCCGGCGTGGAACGAGGCGTTGGGTCTGCCGCGTCCGTGGGACCAGCAGTGGGCGTTGCGCATGCAGCAGGTCCTGGCCTACGAGACGGACTTGCTGGAGTACGACGACATCTTCGACGGCTCGCCGGTGATCGAGGCCAAGGTCAACGAGATCCTGGCCGGTGCGCGGGAGGAGATCGACCGCGTGCAGGCGATGGGCGGTGCCGTCGCGGCCGTCGAGTCCGGCTACATGAAGTCGCAGCTGGTGTCGTCGCTGGCGGATCGTCGTCGGCGCGTCGAG
>NZ_MUYM01000234.1:688-1349 GCF_002150765.1 Lentzea kentuckyensis | reverse complement strand
GCGGCCGGGACGAGAACGGCGCACGCGGCGATCGCCAGCCACGGCATCAGCCGCAGCTGCCGCCGTTCGTCCAGCCGTGCCACGAGCAGCATGCCGCCGGCCGCGCCGGCGGCGTAGGCGGCGAAGATCAGGCCGACTCCGGCGGCTCCGGCGCCCAGTTGCGCGGCGTAGGGCACCGCGAGTGCCTCACCGACGATGTAGAACCCCGAGACGCAGGCGAGCGCGACCAGTGACCGCAGCCGCCGTTGCCCCCAGACGAGCTTCGCGCCGCCGATCAGGTCGGCCGGCCAGGCTCGCACGTGGGGGCGGTGTGGCGCGGGCCGGTCGAGCAGGAACACTCCCGCGAGGAACGCCGAGACGCCGAACGTCGCCGCGTCCGCGATGAGCACCAGCGCGGGTCCGAGCCAGGCGACCAGTGCGCCGCCGGTGAGGAACCCGGCGACCTGGGCGGCCTGGGTGACGGTGCTGAGCACCGCCTGTCCCAGCGGGTATCGCTCGTCGGGCAGGATCTGCGGCAGCAACGCCGCCCGTGCCGCTCCGTGTGGTGCCCCGGCGAACTGCACCAGCACCAGCAGCGTGCAGAGCACCCACAACGGCATGCCCGGCACGGCCATGAACAACAGCAGCGCCGCCCGGATCAGGTCGGCGGCCACCATGACGT
>NZ_MUYM01000234.1:0-642 GCF_002150765.1 Lentzea kentuckyensis | reverse complement strand
CCCACGCGGCGATCATGTAGTCCGACACCTTGCGTTGCTGCGGGGTGAGCTGGGCGCCGAGGTCGAACAGCATGATGAGTTCGGAGCCGTGGTAGGCCTTGTAGTCCGGGAACGGCGGCAACGGGAAGATCATCGGTATGTCCTGGTCGGCGAACTCGTAGCCCGACACCCGTGTGTTCCGTCCGAGCTCTGTGCGGGTGAGCTGGGTCGGGCACGCCCAGGACCTGTCGGTCAGGACTGCCGCGATCTCGTCGCGGGCGTCGTCGTTGCCGTTGACCGGGTATCTCGCGGCGATGCGGTCGGCGTTGTTCTCCCCGAACAGCCCGGCCAGCTGCGCCCGGTATGCCGCTTCCGGGACACGCTGCGGCCAGAACAACGGCGCGAACAACGTCATCTCGTCGTGNNCCCGGTCTTCTGCGCGACGACCGGATCGATCGGCAACACCGCCGTGTCGTAGGCGGGGGAGGCGAACTGCTCGTGCACCGCGAGAAGCTTGTCCACTGGCTGTGCTCGCAGGCACGCCAGATCGGCACAGCCCACCGTGCCCACGCCATGCTGCTCGACGGCCGTTCGTGTCTGCCAGACACCGACGAACTCGCCGGTGCTGCTGGGCAGGGTGAGCCCGCACGGCCCGGACTGGAT
>NZ_MUYM01000233.1 GCF_002150765.1 Lentzea kentuckyensis | reverse complement strand
GGGGTTGGCATGGCTGTGGATCGTTGGTCGCGCTGGGCTACGAGCGGGTGCGGTGGCGCGGAACCTTGCCGGGGTTTCGTGTCACGGCGCGGGTGTTCGCCGCCGGCGTGGCCGATGTGGAGTTGGTGCGGTCGGTCAGCGCTGGCCAGCCGAGATCGGGTCGGCGTGGGCGGTGATCTCGTCTGGCGTGGAGTTGGCATGGCTGTGGATCGTCGGTCGCGCTCGGCAAGAGCGAGTGCGGTGGCGCGGAACCTTGCCGGGGTTTCGTGTCACGGCGCGGGTGCTCGCCGCCGGCGTGGCCGATGTGGAGTTGGTGCGGTCGGTCAGCGCCGGCCAGCCGAGATCGGCCGGAGTGCGCGGCGATCTCGGTGGCACGGAGCTGGTACGACCGCGCGCGTTGAGCGAGGGCCTAGAGTTCTTCGCCTGCCTGGCCGACGCAGAACTGGTTGCCGTCCGGGTCGGCCAGCACCGACCAGACGAGACCGGGGACGCTGTGCACCGCCACCTCGGTGGCGCCGAGCTCGACCAGGCGGGCGACCTCCGCCTTGCGGTCCGGCACGTGCGAGTCGAAGTGGATGCGGTTCTTGCCCGGCGTGGCGTCCGGCACCTGCTGGATGCCTAAGGCCGGGCCGGTCTCGGTGTTCGGCGCGAGGAGGAGGAACTCGCCCCAGTCGTTCTGGATCGTGGTGTTCAGAGCGGCCGTCCAGAACTCCGCGAGCTTGCGCGCGTCGCCGGTGTCGATGGTGATCATTTCAATCGTCAGGGACATGCGGGGGACGCTACTCAGGGGGTCTGACAATTTTGGTCTGTGCAGGTCAGAGGCCGTGAAACCCGCCGCCGCGAAAGAGCCGGCGGCGTAACCAGTAGGCTGCTCCAACAGCCCGTGAACGAGGAGTACCCACCGTGATCACCAGGATGTCGTCGCTGTTCCTGCGCACTCTTCGCGAGGATCCGGCGGACGCCGAAGTGCCCAGCCACAAGCTGCTGGTGCGCGCCGGCTACGTCCGCCGCGTCGCGCCGGGCGGGTACACCTGGCTGCCGCTCGGGCTCAAGGTGCTCCGCAACATCGAGGCCGTCGTCCGCGAGGAGATGGACGCCTTCGGCGCGCAGGAGATCCAGTTCCCCGCGTTGCTGCCCAAGGAGCCCTACGAGGCGACGAACCGGTGGGAGGAGTACGGCCCCAACCTGTTCCGCCTGAAGGACCGCAAGGGCGCCGACTACCTCCTCGGTCCCACGCACGAGGAGATGTTCACCCTCGCGGTGAAGGGCGAGTACAGCTCGTACAAGGACTACCCCGTCACGCTGTACCAGATCCAGACCAAGTACCGCGACGAGGCGCGTCCCCGTGCGGGCATCCTGCGCGGCCGCGAGTTCCTGATGAAGGACTCGTACTCGTTCGACCTCACCGACGAGGGCCTGAGCCAGTCGTACCAGGACCACCGCGACGCCTACATCCGCATCTTCGACCGGCTCGGCCTGGAGTACGTGATCGTCTCCGCCACGTCCGGCGCGATGGGCGGGTCGGCGTCGGAGGAGTTCCTCGCCGTCGCCGAGACGGGTGAGGACACGTTCGTCCGCAGCACCGAGTCCGGTTACGCGGCGAACGTCGAGGCCGTCGCGACGCCCGCGCCCGCCGAGCAGTCGATCGACGACAAGCCCGCCGCGCAGGTGCACCACACGCCGAACACGCCCACCATCGAAAGCCTGGTCGACTTCCTCAACGCGAACACCGACCGCAAGTTCACCGCGGCGGACACGCTGAAGAACGTGCTGGTCAAGGTGAAGCACCCCGGCAAGGACTGGGAGCTGCTCGCCGTGGCCGTCCCCGGCGACCGCGAGATCGACTTCAAGCGCCTCGAAGCGGCCGTGGAGCCCGCCGAGGTCGCGATGCTCGAAGAGGGCGACTTCGCCAAGAACTCGTTCCTGGTCAAGGGCTACATCGGACCGGGCGCGATCCAGGCGAACGGCGTCCGCTTCCTCGCCGACCCCCGCATCGTCAAGGGCACCGCGTGGGTCACCGGCGCGGACAAGACCGATCACCACATCCTCGACCTGGTGGTGGGCCGCGACTTCACGCCCGACGGCGTCATCGACGTCGCCGAGGTCCGCGAGGGCGACCCGTCGCCCGACGGCAAGGGCGTGCTGGTCGCCGCGCGCGGCATCGAGATCGGCCACATCTTCCAGCTCGGCCGCAAGTACGCGGACGCGTTCTCGCTCGACGCCCTCGGCCCTGACTCCAAGCCCGTGCGCATCACCATGGGTTCGTACGGCGTCGGCGTCTCGCGCCTCGTCGCGGTCATCGCCGAGCAGTCGCACGACGACCGCGGCCTGATCTGGCCCCGCAACGTGGCCCCCGCCGACGTCCACGTCGTCGTCGCGGGCAAGGACGAGACGCTCATGACGGCCGGCGAGGACTTCGCGAAGCAGCTGAGCGACAAGGGCCTCAAGGTCATCCTGGACGACCGCAAGGCGAGCCCCGGCGTGAAGTTCGCGGACGCCGAACTGGTCGGCATCCCGACGA
>NZ_MUYM01000232.1 GCF_002150765.1 Lentzea kentuckyensis | reverse complement strand
CTTCCCGCCCAAGCCCGTGAAGCGCATCCCGATCGTGCCGGTCGACGCCGGGATCGAGTTGCTCCCGGGCCCCTCGCCGATCGACCGGGCCGAGCTGCTCCCCGAGCCCACCCCGATCAACCGGGCCGAGGTGACCACCGAGCTGAAGGCGGACGAGCTGGCGGCGCTGCAGGCCGCGCTGGCCGAGCCCGCCGAGCCGTCGTCGGTGGACGCGAACCTGAGCGAACGCGAGCGGGCCCTGCTGCAGCAGCTGCACGAGGAGCTGGCGCAGCGGGAGCAGACCGGCGCCAAGACCACCGACTCCGGCCGGTGGCAGATCGACCGGTCCTCGGCGCGTCAGTCGGCGTTCGGGGCCAGCAACAACGGGCACTAGCCTCAGTAGCCGGTGCGCAGGTACTCCAGCTGGGCCCGCNNGGTCGGTGCGCCGCCCAGTGACTCCACGGCCTTGCGGACCTGTTCGAGACGTTGCGTCCGGTGCGCCAGGTACATCCGCGCGGCCTCGCCGGCGTCCGCGAGTTCGGGGCCGTGACCGGGCAGCACCGCGGTGTGCTCCGGCAGTTCGGCCAGCAGCCTGAGCGACTCGAAGTAGTCGCCGAGCCTGCCGTCCGGGTGGGCCACGATCGTCGTGCCGCGGCCCAGGACCGTGTCGCCGGTCAGCACCGCCTCGCCTTCGATCACGAAGCACAGCGAGTCGCTGGTGTGGCCCGGTGTGCCGAGGACACGGAGCTCCAGTCCGGCGCTGGTGATCACGTCGCCGTCCACGAGGCCCTCTGAGCCATGCGTGAACGTCGGGTCGAGCGCGCGCACCGGGGCCTTCACCAGTTCCCCGAACTCGCGGGCACCTTCCGAGTGGTCCGGGTGGCCGTGGGTCAGCAGGATCTCGGCGATCGGGCCGACGGCGGCGATGCGCTTGAGGTGGGCCTCGTCGAGCGGTCCGGGGTCGATGACGACGTACCCGTCCGCGTCCGGGGCCTTGAGCAGCCACGTGTTCGTGCCGTCGAGCGTCATCGGTGACGGGTTGTCCGCCAGAAGAACGGCTGCGTGTTCGGTCACCTGGCGGAGTTCGCCGTAGGCGGGGTGCGCGGCGCGGGCGCCGATCAACGGGGAGCCGCTCACTGGAACACCACCCGGATGACGTCGCCGTCGCGAATGAGCTTGGGGATGATCTTCTCGACGCTGCGCTCCTCGGCCATGACCTGCTGCACGGTCCCGAGAGCGCCGATCTCGTCGAGGGTGCGCCAGGTAGGTGGCATGAGCATCCGGCGGCCCTCCTGGGCGTCCTGGACGGCTGCCGCGGGCGTCTGCCAGGAGGCGTCGGAGGCCTCGGAGGTCTCACCGTCGGCGCGTTGCCCGGTCGGCAGGGCGGCGACGAAGAAGCGGGTGTCGTAGCGGCGGGGTTCCTCGTACGGGGTCACCCAGTTCGCCCACGGCCGCAGGAGATCCGCGCGCAGGACGAGGTTGTTCGCCGCGAGGAACTGGGCCAGCGAGAGCTCGCGGTCGACCAGTTGCTGACGGGCTTTCGCGTAGGTCGAGGTGTCCGCGACGACCGAGCCGGCGTCCGGCCCGGCGAGC
>NZ_MUYM01000231.1 GCF_002150765.1 Lentzea kentuckyensis | reverse complement strand
GCGCGCCGTCGAGGACCTGCCCGACCCCCACTTCCACGCCGTGCGCGGCGGCAACGCGGCGGCGTTGCTGCGTCTCATCTGAGGAGCCCGACATGACCAACCGTCTACTCACCCATCTGCGGCACGTCGATCTCGCTGTGCCGGACTACACCAAGCAGCTCGACTTCTACGCCGGCGTCTGGGGCCTGACCAAGGTCGCCGAGGACTCCGGCATTTCCTTCCTGGCCGCCGAGGGTTCGCCCGAGCAGTACATCGTCCGGCTCCGCAAGGCCGACGAGAAGCGACTCGACCTCATCTCGTACGGTGCCGCGAGCCCCGCCGATGTGGACACGCTCGCCGAACAGCTCCTCGCGGGCGAAGTGCGGTTGATCTCCCAGCCCGGGAAGCTCGACACCCCCGGTGGCGGCTACGGCTTCCGCTTCTTCGACATCGACGGCCGCACCATCGAGGTCTCCGCCGACGTCGAGGCACGCAAGCACCGACGGGTCGAGGAGAAGGAAGCCATCCCCGTCCGTCTCTCGCACGTCGTCCTGAACGCCACCGACATCAACGCCACCCGCGCCTGGTACGAGCAGCACCTCGGCTTCCGGCTGTCCGACACGATGTGCATCCCGCACATGGGCGAGCTCATGCACTTCATGCGGATCAGCAACCAGCACCACTCCATGGCCATCGCCCGTGGCCCGCACACCTCCCTGCAGCACCTCTCCTTCGAGATGCGCGGCATCGACGAGTACATGCGCGGCACCGGCCGGCTGCTGCGCTCCGGCGCCACCAAGATCTGGGGCCCCGGACGGCACATGGCGGGCGACAACACCTTCACGTACTTCCTCGACCCGCACGGCAACACCGTGGAGTACACCACCGAGCTCGAAGAGCTGGACGAGGACACCTGGCACCCGCACATCTACGACCTGACGAAGCCCGAGAACGCCGACCAGTGGGGCACGGCCAACCCGATGAACGAGATGATCGCCAAGGAAATGCACAACGACGTCGACCGCGGCGTCTTCGTCGCTCCGCCGGTCTGACCCCGCGA
>NZ_MUYM01000230.1:278-2225 GCF_002150765.1 Lentzea kentuckyensis | reverse complement strand
CGTTGCTGGTCAGGGGGTCCGGCCAGGGCCTGCAGGTCGTTGATCAGACCGCGTTTCTGGCTGAAGACGTACGACCGGTCGTGGTGCAGGTTCGGCTTGTCCAGCTGGGCTTTCGGCAACCTGAGCTCGACCGTCTTGCGGTCCGGCGACAGGATCAGGCCGTCGTCCTTCAGCGAACCAAGGTCGACATAGGCGTTGACGGACCCNNGTTCGCCGGCCAGTGCCGACGGCACCCACTTCACGTCGTTCTCGATGTCCAGCACGACCTGGAACTCGCCGGCGGCGGCGTGGTACTGGCTCAGATCCCGCACCGACTTGAGCATCGCGGGCTGGCTGCGATCGATCGATTCGTCACCAAAGGGCTTGAACTGACCGAAGACGAACACCGCCGTACCGAGGATGATGAGCACGGCCGCGACCAAAGTTCCACGCGTCACCCAGCGCTTGTCCACCGCGTTGGAGTACCCGTGAGGTGATGCGCACACACGGTCCGTATGGGCTAATCGACCCGTGCGGAATCAGTCCCGTGTCCACGTGGTTGGCTTTGGACGAGACGGGAATCGATGTTCAGGAGGAGTGCGGTGGACCCGGAGAACCTGTACGAGGTGGACTCGGAGGTGCCGGACCTGACAGGTGCGGTGCTGCTGCACCACTTCGAGGGCTTCATGGACGCCGGCGCCGCGGGACGGCTGCTCGCCGAGCACCTGCTGGAGACCCTCGAGAACCGCGTCGTCGCGCGGTTCGACATCGACGGCCTGATCGACTACCGCTCGCGCCGCCCGCTGATGACCTACGCGACCGACCACTGGGAGGACTACGCCGCCCCGCAACTGGTCGTGCACCTGCTGTGGGACAGCGCGGGCCACCCGTTCCTGCTGCTCACCGGCCTGGAGCCGGACCGCGGCTGGGAGGCGTTCGTGCTCGCCGTGCGCTCGTTGATCGACCGTTGGGGCGTGCGCCTGACCGTCGGTTTCCACGGCATCCCGATGGGCGTGCCGCACACACGGCCGTTGAACGTCATCGGTCACGCCACCCGCCCTGAGCTGGTGTCGGAGTACCAGCCGTTCTTCAACCGCGTGCAGGTGCCGGGCAACGTGTCCGGGCTGCTGGAGTTCCGCCTCGGCCAGGCGGGCCACGACGCGATGGGCTTCGCCGCCCAGGTGCCGCACTACCTCGCGCAGTCGCAGTACCCGACCGCCGCCGTCACGCTGCTCGATGCCGTCGCGCGGTCGACGGGTCTGGCGTTGCCGATCGGATCGTTGATCGACGCGGCTCAGGCCGCCGACGCCGAGATCCACCGGCAGGTCGCGGAGTCCGAGGAGGTCGCCCAGGTGGTGGAAGCGCTCGAGCGGCAGTACGACGCTTTCATCCAGACTGTCGGCAACACCGACCTCCCCAGCGCGGACGAACTGGGGGCCGAGTTCGAACGGTTCCTCGCCGANNCGGCGCGGGTGCCGGACCTGGGGGCCAAGGAGGCGCTGCTGGCCTCCGACGAGTCGGTCTACTTCACCACGCCGCACTTCAACGGCTACCCCGCGATCCTGGTGCGCTTGGAGCACATCGAGGTGGGGGAGCTGGAAGAGTTGATCGTGGAGGCCTGGCACGCGCGGGCCCGCCGTCGGTAGAGCTGGGGAGCGTTCGTGGAGTTCTTGTGTTACCACCGGGACCGGACCGGGTCGTTGCCGTTGCGCGAAAAGCTGACCGAGGAGCACTGGTCCTACATGGACCGGTTCGAGCTGATCGCCCGCGGCCCGACGTTCTCCGGCGACGAGCTCACCGGCAGCGTGCACATCGTCGACCTACCGGACGTGGCGGCCGCACGGGCGTTCGTGTTCGACGAGCCGAACTACCAGGCCGGCGCCTTCCGGGACGTGTTGCTGCGCAGATGGCGCAACGTGCTCGGGCGCACGATGTGGGACTTCCCCGGCGGCCGTGAAGGCGGCGGTC
>NZ_MUYM01000230.1:0-189 GCF_002150765.1 Lentzea kentuckyensis | reverse complement strand
GCCGTTCATGGTTGACGGCCGCGCGACGCGCTAGTAGCTCACGAACCGGTAGTGCAGGCCTGAACTCGACTGCTGCCACTCGCCGACGCTGAGAGGCTCCCGGTCGATCTTCGGGGCGTACGTGTCGCCCTCGAAGACCTCGCGGATCTCGGTCACCTCGACGCGGTCCGCGAACGGCAGCGTGGCCGC
>NZ_MUYM01000023.1 GCF_002150765.1 Lentzea kentuckyensis | reverse complement strand
AAAAAAAAAATCGTGTACCGGCCGTCGGCGGCGGTCCAGGTGCCGAGGTTGACCGCGGCGGTCGTGGCACCCGCGTTGATCGTGCCGTTGTGGCTGCCGGTGAACGTGCGGACGGTCTGGCCGTTGCTCAGGATCGTGACCGTGATCCCGTGCGCTCCGGCGGCGCTGTTGACGGTGCCCTGGTTCTTGATCGCGACCGAGAACGTGGTGCTCTGGCCGTTGGTCGGGTTGCTCGGCGACCAGGACGGCACGGCGACCAGGTCGGAACTCGGCACCGGGGTGACCACGAGCGGGTCGGGGTGCAGGCGTGCGTTGTTGGTCTCGTCCTGCTCGGCCACCTTCTTGGTCTCGTCGACCTTGGCGGTGTACTGGTAGGAGCCCTCCGGGCGGGCAGGGACCGTGGTGTTGACGTTCACCTGGGCGCCGGCCTGCAGTGCGCCCACCTGGGCCGTGCCGACCGCGGTGGTGCCGAGGAAGAACGTCACGTCGGTGGCGGTGCTGGTTGCCGTACCGGCGTTGCGGACGGTGGCGTTCAAGGTGATCTGGTCGGTCTCGACGGGGCTTGCCGGCGTGAACGACGTGCCGGTGACGGTGAGGTCGGGGTTCGGGGCAGGGGTGCCGAACACCTGGATCTCCGCCACCTGGGCGCCGGGCGCGCCGGTGTTGGACGTGAACCGCAGCTGGACGTCGGCGACCCTGGCGCTGAGACCGATCGTGACGCTGTTGCCGCTCGCCGGGTCCCAGCGGTAGTCGCGGCCGGCGACGAGGCTCGTGAAGCCGGTGGCGTTCTGCTCGCGGCCGAGAACCTCGACGTTCTGCGTGCGGGCGCCCCAGATCGAGTCGGGGTTGAGCTTGACCGCGAGCGAGCTGAGGTCGGCGTTCGATCCCAGTTGGACGGTCAGGGTGCCGGGGAAGCCGTTGGACTCCCAGTAGGTGTTCAGGTTTCCGTCGTTGGCGTTGGCCGCGACGAAGTCGTGCACGTTGTGATTCGCCGTGACGGGCTTGCCCTGGGCGAGGTTCGTGCCGGTGGCGCCCTCGCGCGTCACGGAGTTGCTGGCGGGGGACTGGTTTCCCGCCGCGTCCTTCGCGACCACGTGGTAGGTCACCCGCAGGCCGTCGGGCTGGCTGTCGGTGTAGGTGGTGCCGGTGACCGTGGTGCGCAGGCTGCCGTTGACGAACACGTCGTAGCCGGTGACGCCGACGTTGTCCGTGCTCGCGTTCCAGGTCAGCCGGATCTGGCCGGACTGAGGCTGGGTGAGGGCGAGCCCGGACGGGGCCGACGGCGCCTGCGTGTCCCCGCCGGTCGGGCTCCGCACCTCGAACTCGCTGATCTGGCCGGCGGGCCAGCCGGTGTTCGCGGTGATCCGCAGCCGCACGTACCGCGTGGTGGCGGCGGTGAAGTCGATGGTGACGGTGTTGTTCGCGGCCGGGGTGAACTCGTATCCCTTGGCGGCCACCAGATCCGTGAAGCTCTGGCCGTCGGTGCTGCCCTGCACGGCGAGGGTCTGGGTGCGGGCGCCCCAGTTCGCGGTCGGAAGCTTCAGCACGACCCGGTCGGTCTTCAGCGCGGCGCCGAGATCGGCCTGGATCCACTGCGGGAACGCGTTGTTCGCGCTCTCCCAGTACGTGCCCTGGTTGCCGTCACCGGCGTTGCCCGGCCCGTAGTTCTGGTTGGTGCTGCTGGCGCTGTAGGTCGCCTGGAGCGCCGCGCTGGCCGCGGCGGGGGAGATGGTCAACATGGCCGCGGCGAGGGCTATGACGGTGAACGGGGCTAGCAGGGAGCGAACGCGTGTCGTCGGTGACATGGCGTGCTTGGCCCTTCTCGGTGGGGACGCGAGGGGGTGTGGCGCGCCTCACCGTAGAAGTGCCTAGCAGATTACCGCAATATGTCGACGTGATTGCGCAAATTTGCGACATCGGCCTCTGAACAGGAAAGACGCGTCCCGGTTCGGGTAGCTGAACCCCGTCGTAGCCGTAGCACTGGCCATCACCAGCGGCTGCTCTTCGTGCCATGCGGGAGGTTCGCACCCGAACGTCCCGCATAAATTGATTCGATCTCGATGAGCTCGCTTGCGCGGGCTTGCTCAGCCCTTGCAACGCTTTCGCAAGCCTTGCGCAAACCTCAGAGCTTCGCGAAGAACCTTCTGGCTCGGTTCAGCAGATCCAGCCTGTGCTCACGCTGCCGGAGGGAGTGGCCCTCGCCGGGATAGACGACGAGTTCGGAGTGCTGCACGGCGCGGTGCAACAGTTCGGCTTGCTCCAACGGCACGTTCGTGTCCTCAGCGCCGTGCACGATCAACAGCGGTGTGCGGATCCGGTCCGCATAGGTGAGTGGGCTGTGCTCCGGGCCGTCCGAGAGCGCCGCCTCGAACCTGCCCCACTCGCCCTTCGCGATCTGCCTGGGCCAGTCGGAGATCCCCGCACCCACGAGCGCCGCCTTGAACCTGTCGGTCCGGGTGGTGGCCCAGGCGGCCATGAACCCGCCGTGACTCCACCCGGAGATGCCGAGCCGGTCCGGGTCGGCGACGCCCTGGCTGACCAGCAGGTCGATGCCGGTCTCGATGTCGTGCCACTCCTCCTGGCCGGCCCGCTTCGCCACGGCGGCCGCGAACTCGTGGCCGCGGCCCAGGCCTCCGCGGGGATTGGGCAAGAAGCTCGCGATGCCCTGATGCGCGAACCACTGCGCCGACGGCACCCAGTGCAGCTGGAAGTCGTCGGTCCACCGGTCGTAGGGCCCGCCGTGGACCAGGGTGACCATCGGAAACGGCCCGTCCGCGCGGGTCCGGCCGACCGGGAGCACCAGCAGGCCGTCGAGGTCGAGCCCGTCCCTCGCCTGGTAGCGCAGGCGTTCCTGGACGCCCCACGGGATGTCCGGGAGTTGTTCCGCGTGTCCGCCCCGGGGCCGGTGCGCACCCCTGATGCGGCCGAGCAGGCCCTGGCCGAGGCGGTGGAACTCGGTGTCCAGCCCGGCCGCGACGATCATGATCGGCGCGTTGCCGTCGTCCTGGACCAGCTCGACCGGGCAGGACGGCATGCCCTCGGTGAGGTTGCGGTGGCGCTGGTCGAACACCGCGTTGCCGCCCTGCAGGTGCGATGGCGTCAGCGCCAGGTACACGACCTCGTCGCCCCACCACACCGGACTCGCGGCGTCGGCGGAGGTCGGGCCCAGGTCGGTGATCCTGCCGTTCTCGACGACGTGCAGGGCGGGTTCGAGCAGGCCTGGGTCGATCTTCGGCGACGACCAGGTGAGCACGGCGAGCCGGCCGTCGGGGTGCCGGGCGATCTCGGCGACGTGACGGCCGGGGACGCGCACTTCGGTTGGTGGGGCCGGACTTGGCGGGCGCGGTGGGCAGTGGTCGAGCACCAGGTCGTCCGTCAGCTCCCGCATCTGATCATTCTGGCAGCCGGGTCCATCAGCACAGCAGGTACGCGTTGACGATCGTCTGCTCCACGGTCTGGCCGTCACCGGACGCCTTGGCGCGCAAGGAGACCGACTTGGCGTCCTTCGGGTGAGCGAGCAGCACCCGATGACTCGTGACAGGCGTGCCGCGCCACGTCTTGCCGCCGTCGTAGGACACCTCGACGGACGTGACCTTCACCGAGCCCGCCTGCGACTGGGTCGAGACCGGCACGGCGAGCATCCGGCCGGCGCGGGCGGTGCCGTTGTCGTCGAGTTGCGGGGTGAACCGGATGACGCTCAGCGGCAGCGCGGTCTGCTTGGTCGTGGTGTCGCTGCGGAACGTCCAGACGGCGGACACCGTGGTGCTCAACGGGTTGTCGCGGGTCGAGGTCGTCTCGACGCGGTAGTTCGCGGCGCCGGGCTCGACGTCGAACAGGCCCCAGCCCGCCTCGGCCGTGTCGCCGACCTTCGTGCCGTCGCGGTACAGCGTGGTCCTGGCCTCGGTGACGGGGCCGTAGCCCTCGTTGCCCGCGTTGTCGCCGTACAGCGGCACGGAGATCCGGACGAAGTCGCCCGTGCGGAACGCGTGCGGGATGTCGCGCGTCTCGGGCAGCGCCGGGCCGAACACCGCGCGGTTGAACGGTTCCACGTAGGACCTGCCCGGCCGGTAGTGCCGGAGCGGGCCGACCAGTGCGCCGATGTTGCCGGTCTCGTCGAACAGGTTGAACCTGCGCGACCAGTCGCCGCCCTCACCGCCGTAGTACTCGGTGCGCGGGCCGGCGGCCAGGTTGTCCAGCGAGCCGTAACCCCAGTCGGCACGGCCCTCGGGTGCCGAGGTGTGGCCGATGGTGGCGTTCTGGCCGTCCTTGAGCGCGGGCAGGTCGACGCGGACGGAGGCGACGTCCTTCTTCGCGACCGTCCTGGACAGTCCGTTGGGCGCGGATCCCTTCTGGTACCAGGCGAGTCCGTAGAAGTCCGGGCCCGCGTTCCAGAAGGTGGCGGTCTTGCCGGTGACCTCGGTCGAGTCGGGGCCGAGGCTCGCGACGCCGAGGTGGTCGATCACGCCGCCGACCGAGAAGTTGCCGATGGTGTAACTGGTGCCGTTGACGGTCCGTTCGAAACCGGTCTGCAGCAACGAGAGTTGGGCGGGGACGGGGAGCTTCACCTGGATCGGCCTGGCCTGCCGGGCGTCGAGGTCGATCGTGGCCGGGCCGGTGACGGTGAGGTTCGGGTAGTTGATCATGTCGTGGGTGTGGGCGCCGCTCGACGACATGACGCTGCCCGACAGGACGTAGCGGCCCTTGGCGAGGCGGGCGACGCCGGTCTCGCTGTTCGGCCACACGCGGGCGCCGGTGTCGACGTTGATCAGGAACGCGAAGGTCGTGCTCGCTCGGACGCCGGACCGCTCTGTCCCGGTGATCCTGACGTCGTAGCTCTCGGTCTCCAGGTCGACCACGACGGCCGTGCGCACGCCGTTCGCGACGATCGCGCCGCCCACCACCCCGCCCACGGGCTGCCTGGCGACGTCCGCGGTGACCGTGGCGGTCGCGGAGCCACCCGCCGGCACCGTGAGTCTGACGGGGGAGACGCTGAACAGCGTGCCGGTCGTCTCGGTGGTGAGGTCGAGGGTGACGGGCTCGGAGCCGGCGTTCGAGTAGGTGATCTCCTTGGTCAGCGCGGGCTCGCCGGTGTGCGGCCACCGATGCGCGCCGAAGCTGAGGCTGGTCGGGGTCGAGGTCACGTTCTGCCTGATCAGCTTGGCGACGTCGACGCGGCCGGAGCCCTGCTCGAACGGGGTCAGCTGCGCGGTGGGCGTGGTGCTGCCGGTGAGGCGGGCCTTGAGCTGGGCGCCGGTCAGGTCTGGGTGCTGCTGGTGCAGGAGGGCGGCGGCGCCCGCGACGTGCGGGGTGGCCATCGAGGTGCCGTCGAGCGAGGTGTAGCCGTCGGCGACCGGCGGGCCGATCCGGCCGTCGGAGTGCCGGGCCGCGACGATGCCGACGCCCGGCGCGGTGAGGTCCGGCTTGAGCGTGCCGGCCCTGGTCGGGCCGCGGCTGGAGAACTCCGCGATCCGGTTGCCGTCGTCGACCGCGCCGACGGTGAGGGCCGCGTCGGCGGTGCCGGGTGAGCCGACCGTGGCGGCGTTGGGGCCGCTGTTGCCGGCGGCGATCACGAACAACGTGCCCTTCTCGGACAGGCGGTTGACCGCTTCTTCGAGGGGGTCGATCTCGGGCGTGTCGTAGCCGCCGAGGCTCATGTTGACGATCTGGGCGCCCTGCTCGACCGCCCACTCCATGCCGGCGATGATCCCGCTGTCCTGACCGGAACCGTTGTCGCCCAGCACCTTCACGTCGAGGATGTGCGCGTCCGGTGCGACACCGTGGTACTTGCCGCGGCTCTTCGCCCCCGTGCCCGCGATGATCGACGCGACGTGCGTGCCGTGACCGAAGTGGTCGCCCGCGTCCGGCGAGGCCGTGAAGTCGCGCTCGCCGATCTCGCGGTCCTTCAGGTCCGGGTGGGTCTGGTCGACGCCGGTGTCGAGGACGGCGACCGTGGTGCCCTTGCCGGTGAAGCCCGCCTCGTAGGCGGCGGGGGCGTTGATCTGGGCGACGCTGCGGTCGAGGTTGGCGTGGCGCTTGGCGTCGAGCCAGATCTTCTTCGCGCTCGTCGACAGGCCGCCCACGAGCGGCGTCCTGGCGGCGTCGAACGCCACGCCGTTGATGCTGCGCAGCTGGAGGCCGGACTGGGTGCTGAGGATGCCCTCGGGGTAGCTGACGATCACGGGCAGGGCGCCGCCGTAGGTGGCGAGCTCGGTGACGTCGAACAGGCGCTCGTCGAGGCGGCCGTTCGCGATCATCGGCAACGCGTCGTTCGGCACCACGTACTCGTGTCCCTGCGCGCTGTACGTCGTGAACATGACGTGCTCACGGCCGGGAGCCGGTCTGACCGCCCGTTGGCCGGTGAGCACCTGGTCGCCCGTGATCAGGGTGACCGTCGGCGCGGCCGCTGCCCGTGGGGGAGCGGCTTGTGCCTGGCCGCCGGTGAGCAGGGCACCGGCCAGCACGACGACTCCGACTAAGCGCACCCGGTCCTCCGCAGGTCTGTGAGAGCGTTCTCACGGACCGTATTGAGGCGCTCACCAGGTGACAAGGTCTACGCCAATTTCCGGCACGCTTTAATCTTTCCGCCATGACGGGCCTGCGTGAACGCAAGAAGGCGGCGACCAGGGAAGCGCTGGGCGATGCCGCGTGGAGCCTGTGCGTCGAGCACGGCCTGGACGGAGTGACGGTCGAACAGATCGCACGGGCGGCCGGCGTGTCGCTGCGGACGTTCTTCAACTACTTCTCCTCCAAAGAGGAAGCGATCGTCGCGGGTGACACGGCCACGGCGATGGCGTTCCTGCGCGAGTTCGCCGCGCGGCCGCTCGACGAGCCGGTGCTGGTCGCGTTGCGGGAGACGTTGCACTCGATCTACCTGCTGCAGGTCGACATGAACCGGCTGCGCCAGCTCCGTGAGCTGCGCCGGAACCCGACGCTGATGCCGCACTTCCTCGCCGCCTACGCCGCGCGTGAACAGGACCTGGCCGCGGCGATCGCGGTCCGCTGCGGCATCGACCCGGACCAGGACCCGTACCCGGCGGTGGCGGCCTCGACGATCCTCGCGACGATGCGCGCGGCCGTGCAGTGGTGGCTCGACACGCCCCAGGCCTGGGAGCGGTACACGGCCGCCGAGCTGGTCAGGCGCATGATCGACCAGCTCGGCGCCGGTTTCAGCCGGTAGCCGCGTTCACCAGGTGACGGGCAGGGCGTGCACGCCGTAGATCGACATGTCGGTCCGCAGCGGCACCTCGTCCGCGGGCACGGCGAGCTTGAGCGTCGGCAGCCTGCGCAGCAGCTCGGTGAAGCCGACCGCCATCTCCACCCGCGCCAGCTGCTGGCCGAGGCACTGGTGGATGCCGTGCCCGAACGCCACGTGGTGGCCGCGCGGCCGGTCGACGAGCAGCGCGTGCGGGTCGGCGTACTCGGTCTCGTCGCGGTTGACCGCGGGCACCGACACCACGACGCTCTCGTCGGCGCGGATGGTGACCTCGCCGATCGTGACGTCCTCCTTGGCGTGCCGGGAGACGCCCATGCTGATGATCGACAGGTAGCGCAGCAGCTCCTCGACCGCGTTCTCGGCCAGCTCGGGGTGCTCGCGCAGCTTGGTGAACTCCTTCGGGTGTTCGAGCAGCGCGAACGTGCCGAGCGCCAGCATGTTCGCCGTGGTCTCGTGACCCGCCACGAGCAGCAGGTTGGCGATGCCGGTGAGCTCCTCGGTGTCGAGGTCGGTGTCGTTCACGAGCCCGGACAACAGGTCGTCGCCGGGGTTCAGCTGCTTCTCGCGGACCAGTGACCGCATGAAGAGACGCTGCTCGGTGGTGTTCTTGATCTGTTCGTCGACCGTGGTGGTGAGGCTGAGCAGCTTGGCCGTGCGCTGCTGGAACTCCTCGCGGTCGCCGTAGTCGACACCCAGCAGCTCGCAGATCACCAGTGACGGCACCGGCAGCGCGAAGTCGCGCACGAGATCGGCCGGCGGTCCCTTCTCGATCATCGCGTCGAGCTGCATGGTGACGATCTCGTGGATGCGCGGCGTCAGGTCCCGCATCCGCCGAACGGTGAACTGCCCGGTCAGCAGCTTGCGGTAGCGGGTGTGCTCGGGGGCGTCCATGAAGACGAACGACCCGGCCCGACGCTCCGGCGGGAACATCTCCGCGTGCAGCTCGGGTGAGATGAGCGCGCGGGCCCGCGGACTGTTGATCCGGTCCGCGCTCATCCGCGGATCGGCGAGCACCGCCCGCGCCTCCTCGTGCCCGGTGACGAGCCAGATGATCTCGCCCTTGTGCTCGATCCGGTGAATGCCGCCCTGCCCGCTCAACTCGGTCAGCGCGCCGGCCGGGTCGAACGGGCACCCCGCGCGCTTCTCGGTGAGTTCGGCGGGTAGCTGCGGGCGGATGAGCTCCTGAGCGCTGCGCTGTCGCTCGGCCGTGGTCATGGCTCTCCCTGTCTGACCCGGCGTGACCGGGTCATGGCTCGGCGTCACCTCCTACGCTACCGAAACTTGCGCGTCGTGCAAGATTGTTGCCTCGACTTTAGACGGCGAAAACCTGCGAGTCGTCCGCGAAGGCCTTGAACTCCAGCGCGTTGCCCGCCGGGTCCAGCAGGAACATCGTCCACTGCTCGCCGGGCTCGCCCTTGAACCGCACGTACGGCTCGATGACGAACTTCGTGTCCGCGTTCTTCAGCTTGGTGGCGAGCACGTGGAAGTCGTCGACCGTCAGCACGAGGCCGAAGTGGGGGACCGGCACGTCGTGGCCGTCGACGGGGTTGCTGACGCGCTCCGTCTTCGGGGCGAGGTGCGTGACGAACTGGTGGCCGTGCAGGTTCCAGTCGATCCACGTGTCGGAGCTGCGGCCCTGCTCCAGACCGAGCGTCTCGCCGTAGAAGCGGCGGGCTTCGGTGAGGTCGTCGACGGGCATGGCGAGGTGGAAGCGTGGGATGTTCGGCATGTAGGAATGTTAACATTAGGACAAGCGGTGCTCTTGTGTGCTTGTTAACATTGTGCTTGTTAACATTGCTGGCGTGACCCTGGGACCGGCCCGCCGAAGGGGCCTGAGCAGCGAGGTCGCGGACGTGATCCGCGAGGCGATCTTCGACGGCCGCTACCCGCCAGGCGCCGCCCTGCGCGAGGTGGAGCTCTCCGAGGCCCTGCAAGTCAGCCGTGGCCCGGTCCGCGAGGCGCTGCGTTCCCTGGAGGGCGAGGGCCTCGTCCGCGCCGAGTGGCATCGCGGCACCACGGTCACCGTGCTGTCCCTGCAGGACGTGGCCGAGCTCGACAGCCTGCGCGGCGCCCTGGAAACCCTGGCCGTCCGCCGCGTGGTGGCAGCCGACGCACCCTTGGACGCGCTGGCCGACGCCGCGGCCGCCATGGACCGCGCCTCGACACCGCACGAGATGGTGCGCTGCGACATCGCGTTCCACGACGCGGTCTTCGCGGCCGCCGGTCACTCACGGCTGGTCCAGGCGTGGGAGGCGATCCGGTCGCAGGTGCACCTGTTCCTGATCACGCGGGTGAACGTGAGCACGGCCGGCTACCTGGAGCAGATCCGCGCGGAGCACCGCGACCTGGTGGCGGCGCTGCGGCTCGGGAACGCGGATGGGGCGCTGAAGCTGTTCGCGGAGCACCGCAGGCACGCGTTCGACCTGCTGACCGCGCCCGACGGCACGAACTGAGGGCTCACGAACTGAGGGCCACGAACTCCTCCCGCAACGGCGGCCAGCTGTGGAACGACCACTGCCCGACCGGGTCACCGACGCGCGATAAACGTCCACAAGCGACACACCGCGGCTCCGGCCGTAGCCGACGGCGTCCCGCGCCAGGGTTCCTGGCGATCACCCCGCGATCCAGCAGCCGCACTCGAACCACCGCTGCCCGCGCAGCGGTCAGCGGACACAACCTCCGGCTCGGAACTCGCTCAGAGCCAGCCGTGCTGGTGGGCCAGCTGGAACGCCTCGCCGCGGTTGGCGACACCGAGCTTGGCCACCGCGGCCGACAGGTGGTTGCGCACGGTCCCGGCCGACAGCGACGTGCGGGAGGCGATCTCCGCGACCGGCGTGCCGAACTCGCTCAGCCGCAACACCTCCAGCTCCCGCTGGGTCAGCGGGCACGGCGGGGCGGCCAGCGCGTCGGCGGCCAGCGCCGGGTCCACCCAGCGGGAACCGGCGTGCACTCGGCGGATCACGTCGGCCAGCGTGCCGCCGGGGGATCCCTTGGGCAGGAAGCCCTTCGCGCCCGCGTGCAGGGCCTGCTGCAGGTGCGGAGGGCGGCCGCGGCCGGTCAGGATCACCACCGCGCACGACGGCAGCACACGGGCCAGTTCCGCGGTGACCTCCAAGCCGTCCACGAACGGCATCTGGAGGTCCACCACGGCGACGTCCGGGCGGTGGGCCAGTGCGGCCTCCACGGCGGCGCGGCCGTCGCCGGCGCGCGCCACCACCTCCAGGTCCGGTTCCAGGTCCAGCAGGGCCGCGAGCGCGTCGCGGATGAGCTCCTCGTCGTCCGCCAGCAGCACTCTGATCACGCGGGCACCACTACCTGCAGCGTGAACTCGTCGGCGGACCGTTCTACGGAGACCTGGCCGCCCGCGGACGCGAGGCGTTCGGTCATGCCGCGGATGCCGTTGCCCTCGCGTGAAGGGCCTGGACCGGCGCCGTCGTTCGTCACGGTCATCCGCACCTCCCCCTCGGCGACAGCGACGTCGATCATGCACCACGTCGCGTGGCTGTGGCGCAGCACGTTGGTGCACGCCTCGCGCAGCGCCAGGGCGAGCTGTGTGGCGCTCTCTCCGTGCACCGGGACCTCCGCGACGGTGCATCGGATGCCTGCCTCCCGCAGGACGTTGTGGACCGCCTCCAGCTGTTCTGGCAGGTTCACCGCGCGGTAGCCGTGCACCGCGTCGCGTACCTCTTCCAAAGCCGACGAGGCCAGTCGTTGCGCCTCGAACGCCTCGGTGGCCGCCCGCGCAGGATCCGAGGACGCGAGCCGGCCGGCCAGTTCGGACTTCAGCGCGATCACGGTCAGCCGGTGGCCGAGCAGGTCGTGCACGTCGCGGGCGAACCGCAGGCGTTCCTCGCTCACCGCCAGCTCCGCCTGCGCCTCGCGGCCCGCCCGCGCCTGCGCCAGCAAGCCGGCGAACCACATCGGCAGGCCGGCCATCGCGATGATCGTCGCGCCGAGCGCGGCCGCGATCATCTGGTACGTCGTGGGGTCGTGCGCGACGAATGAGCCCACCACGCCGGACAGCACGACCGCGCCGAGCGCCGCGATCCACCGCCAGACGCCGCTGAGCAGCAGGGGAGCGAACCCGGCGGCGCCGCCGCCGATCCACGCCCACGTCGAGAGCTCGGCCGGGCCGACCGGTGCCACCAGGGGAATCGAGATCGCGATGGCCGCCACCAGCGCCCAGAGCTTCGCTTCCCGCAGCGCCACCGCGTACGCCACGGCCAGCACCAGCAGGCCCAGCACCCCGAGCCAGCGCAGCCAGGACGGCTCGCGCAGCACCGCCACCAGAGGCACGATCAGCGAACTCACCCACAGCACGTGCAATGTTCCGCGCAGCGCGGTGTGCGGAAGGTCGTTCATCGCCATCAGGGTAGAGGCCACACCAGCAGGATGGTTACGGCGATGACCAGGTCGAAGACCCCGCAGAACTCCGACCACCAGCGTGGCACGACTGCGTTGCGCACGTGGTGCACGAGGTCCCACACGGCGTGCGCGGCCCACCCGAAGGCGATCAGCCCGACGCCGTAGAAGGGCGCCACCAGGATCACCGCGGCCGCCAGGGCCACGTACAGGCCGAACACGATCAGCTGCACCCGCGGCGCCCGCCGGCCCCAGAACAGGTAGGCCGCGTGGACCACCAGCAGCGTCCACACGGGCGGCACGACAGGTGCCTGCCAGAAGTCGAACGTGATCACGAGCGCGACCGCTATCGGCCAGCGGTTCAGCACAGCCCGGACCACCGGACGTCGAACCAGCTGCTGTACTGCAGAACGAGTTGTCATGCATCAAGAGTCGAAGAAACTCTCCGCAAGACCCATCCGTGCGGTGTCATGACTTCTCTGTGCGGAACGCACAGGTGATCTATGCGTTCACCTCGGCCCAGACGGTCTTGCCGCCGGTGAACTGGCGTGTGCCCCAGCAACGAGAGAGGTTCGCGACCAGGATCAGGCCGCGTCCACGGGAGTCACCGAGCCGTGACACGCCGAGCTGAGGAAGCTCGGCCGGTGTGTGGTCGTCCACCTCGACCCGGATGAAGTCGGTATGTCGTTGGACTCGTACGGCCCGCGGCCCTTCGGCGTGCTCATACGAGTTGCTGGCCAGTTCAGTGCACACGAGCAACACGTCGAGCCGGAGGTCTTCCGGCAGGTCTCTCAACAAAGTTCCCACCCACGAGCGCATCGCGGAGAGGTCCGGTACGTCCTCCGGCAGGGTGTGCAGGGTCCTCACGGAGGCGCTCAGCACCTCGGGAGCATCCATCTAGATCCCCACCTCGTTCGGTACAGGCCCTCCTGGCTGCTCAAGATGGCCGTCAGCGTGCGAATTACCACTATGCGTGCTACCCCAAACGTGTGGACGGCTACGGCTTCAACCTCGCGCTGGTCGCGGTATTGGTTTTGCTCAACGCGGCGTTCGCCGGCAGCGAGATGGCGTTGGTGTCATTGCGCGAAGGTCAGCTGCGATCGTTGGAACGCGAAGGACACCGCACGCTCGTGCGCCTGGCACGTGATCCGAACAGGTATTTCGCGACAATCCAGATCGGCATCACACTCTCCGGATTCCTCGCCTCGGCGACTGCGGCCGTTTCTCTCGCGCAGCCGCTCGTGCCGTTGCTGGGATTCCTCGACGGAGCCGCAAACGGGGTCGCGATCGCACTTGTGACCGTGGTTCTCACGTTTGTCACTCTGGTGTTCGGGGAACTGGCGCCGAAGCGCCTGGCCATGCAGTACGCGGTGCGCTGGGCGAAGATCATCGCGCGCCCGCTGGACCTGCTGTCGGCGGTGTCACGGCCGGTCGTGTGGTTGCTCAGCAAGGCGACCGATCTCGTGGTGCGGGTCTTCGGCGGCGACCCGGACGTCGAAGAGGAACAGATGTCGGCCGAGGAACTGCGTGATCTCGTTGAGGTGCAACAACATCTGAACCCGGAACAGCGCGAGATCATGACCGGTGCGCTGGAGATCCACGAACGGCGGCTGCGCGAGGTGCTGGTGCCGCGTCGTCAGGTCACCGTTCTCGAAGCAGGTTTGGACACCGCCACCGCGCGGGAAATCCTTGCGGAGTCGGGACATTCACGGGCGCCGGTGACGAAGGACGGTCACCTGGACGACGTGGTCGGCCTGGTGCATCTGCGGGACCTGCTCGACGACGCGGTGGAACTGGTGGACGTGGCACGTCCGCCGATGGTGCTGCCGGACTCGGTGCGGGTCGCGGACGCGTTGCGGCGCATGAAGGCCGAGCGCGAGCAGATGGCGCTCGTGGTGGACGAGCACGGCGCGGTCGACGGCATCGTGACGCTGGAGGACCTGCTCGAGGAGATCGTCGGCGAGATCTACGACGAGACCGACCCGGACGTGACCGCGGTGAGGACCGCGCCGGACGGCACGATCGCGCTGCCCGGCACGTTCCCGGTGCACGACCTGACGGACGTCGGCGTCGAGCTGCGGGACCCTCCGTCCGGTCCGTACTCGACGATCGCCGGTCTCGTGCTGGTGCTCCTCGGCCGCATCCCGGACGAACCCGGTGACGTGGTGGAGGTCTCCGGCTGGAAGATCGAGGTGCTGGCCGTGGAGCACCACGCGATCACCCGGGTGAGGCTGAGGTCACAGCAAAAACCGCGGAATGAAGTGGACCTCTGAACCGTTACACCTGAGGCAGCCACTTCGGCTGCCACTCCTGCCAACGGAAACGGGGGGATTTGTCATGCCTGCAGATCTGAAGAACCGCGCGTCCGGCCAGCAGGACGCGGACTCGGTCGGCCAGTACCTGCGCGCCGTCGGGCGCACACCGCTGCTCACGGCGGCGGAGGAGGTCGACCTGTCCAGGCGCATCGAGGCCGGGGTCTACGCAGCGCACCTGCTCGCGAGCGGTGACACGACGCGTGAGCCGCGGCTGCTGCGCCGCATCGTCGCCGAGGGCGAGCGAGCCAAGGACCACATGATCCGCGCGAACCTGCGCCTGGTCGTGTCGGTCGCGAAGAAGCACTCGTTCCGCGGCCTGCCGTTCGGTGACGTGGTCCAGGAGGGCAACCTCGGCCTGATCCGCGCCGTCGAGAAGTTCGACTACGCCAAGGGCTACAAGTTCTCCACCTACGCCATGTGGTGGATCCGCCAGGCGATCGAACGCGGTCTGGCCGAGCAGACCCGCACGGTCCGCCTGCCGGTGCACGTGGTGGAAGAGGTCAACAAGCTCAAGAAGATCGGGCAGAAGCTGTCCGCCGCGCTCGGGCGCGAGGCCACGATCGAGGAGATCGCCGCCGAGGCCAAGGTGTCGCCGACGCGCGTGCAGGACCTGCGCGACGCGGCCCGCTCGTGCGTGTCGCTGGAGACGCCGGTCGGCGACGAGGGCGACTCGGTGCTGGGCGACCTGATCCAGGACACCGACGGTGTGTCGGCGCCGGAACTCGTGGAACAGCAGGAGTTCACCGAGGGCGTCCGGTCCTTGTTGGACGTCCTTCCGGAACGGCAGGGCCGGATCATGCGCCTGCGGTACGGCCTGGAGGACGGTCGTGCGCGCACGCTCCAGGAGGTCGCGGAGGAGCTCGGCCTGACCCGCGAGCGGATCCGCCAGCTGGAGAAGCAGTCCCTGGCGCAGCTGAAGCAGAGCGGCGACCCGGAGGAACTTTTCGCGCTCGCCGGCTGACAACAGACGAAAGTCGCTTGTTCTGGTCGTTGTCGCAACTAAAGACTCATCACGTCCGATAACGGACTACCGCTGTTTCGCAACCGCGTGTGAACGCATCTGTTGGGCCGTCGAGGGCCGGCCCGTGTTCGCACGCGGTTCCCTGCGATCAAGGAGCAGTGATGAGACAACGCACCCTGCGCACGCTCGGTGTGGCGGCGATTGCCGCCGTTGGAACTGTGTTAGCGCTCCCACAGGCTGCCGCCGCGCAGCCGGAGGGACCGATCGTCGCGGAGAGCGCGCCGAACGCCGTCCAGGACAGCTACATCGTGGTGCTCAAGAACACCATGACGAGCTCGGAGGTCGGCGGCCGCGCCGGCGACCTCGCCTCGCGGTACGGCGCCAAGATCGGCTTCACCTACAAAGCGGCGTTCAAGGGCTTCTCGGCCACGCTGTCGAAGCAGCAGGCCAAGCGCCTGGCCGCGGACCCGGCAGTGGCCTATGTGGAGCAGGACCGGACCGTGCAGGTGCTGGCGGACCAGCTCAACCCGCCGTCGTGGGGCCTGGACCGGGTCGACCAGGCTGATCTGCCGCTGAACAACAAGTACAGCTACAGCACGGACGCCTCGAACGTCACCGCGTACGTGATCGACACCGGCATCAACTACAACCACGCCGACTTCGGCGGGCGGGCGACGTTCGGGTTCGACGCGTTCACCGACGGCCAGAACGGCAAGGACTGCATGGGCCACGGCACGCACGTGGCGGGCACGGTCGGCGGTGCCACGTACGGCGTCGCGAAGAACGTGAAGCTCAAGGCCGTCCGCGTGCTCAACTGCTCCGGTGGCGGCTCGGTCTCGACCGAGGCGGCGGGCGTCGACTGGGTCACCGCGAACGCGGTGCTGCCGGCGGTCGCGAACATGAGCCTCTACACCGGAACCGCGAACGAGCCGAGCCGCGTGCTCGACGACGCGGTCCGCAGCTCGATCGGCCGCGGCGTCACCTACGTCGTGGCGGCGGGCAACTTCAACGACGACTCCTGCAAGTACTCGCCGCAACGCGTCACCGAGACGATCAACGTCATGGCGACGTCCCGCACCGACGCCCGCGCGTCGTTCTCCTCGTACGGCACGTGCAGCGACCTGTTCGCACCCGGCCAGGACATCGTTTCCGCGTCGTACAACAACAACACCGGCTCGGCCACGATGAGCGGCACGTCCATGGCGTCCCCGCACGTCGCGGGCGCGGCCGCGTTGTACCTCGCGGACAACCCCTCCAAGACCCCCGCCGAGGTGCAGGCCGCGATCGTCGCCGCCGCCACCCCGAACAAGGTCACCAGCCCCGGCGCCAACTCCGCCAACCGGTTGCTGCGCACCAACGCCGGCGGCGTCCCCGGTGTCTCGGTCACCAACCCCGGCAACCAGACGACCGCGCTGAACGGCACGGCGAACCTGCAGCTGTCCGCGTCCGGCGGCACCGCGCCGTACACGTGGTCGGCCACCGGTCTGCCGACCGGCCTGTCGATCTCCGCCTCCGGCCTGATCTCGGGCACCGCGACCGCGGCGGGCACCTACAACGTGACCGCCACGGCCACGGCGTCCGCCGGTGGTTCGGGCAGCACCTCGTTCACCTGGACGGTCGGCTCGGCCACCTGTGCCACGCAGACCAACGGCACGGACGTCGCCATCCCGGACAACTCGACGGTGACGTCGGCGATCACCTTCTCGGGCTGCACCGGCAACGCCTCGGCGTCCAGCCAGGTCGAGGTGCACATCAAGCACACCTACAAGGGCGACCTGATCGTCAACCTGCTCGCGCCGGACGGCACCGCCTACCTCCTACACAACCGTGCGGGCGGTAGCGCGGACAACATCGACCAGACCTTCACGGTCAACCTGTCGTCGGAAACGCGCAACGGCACGTGGACGCTCCAGGTCCGTGACGCGGCTACGGCCGACGTCGGCACCATCGACACGTGGAGCCTGACGCTCTAACGGTCCAGTGGCGGCCTAACGGTTTAGAAGCGGCGCCCATCGAGTCATCGGTCACGATGGCACGATGGGCGCCGTGAACGTTCCGGCCGTCCTGCGCACCCTGGCCCGCTTGAGCGCCGCCGAGCAGCCGCAGAAGGTCCAGCTGGACCTCACCAAGGCCGCCGGTCTGCTCTGGCTCGGCGACCACGAGCCGTCCTGGCGCGCGATCACCCTGACCCAGGACGAATCCCAGGACGATCGGGGACAGTGGCGGCCGGTGCCGTGGACCGCGCCGCGGCAGGCTCGTCATCAGGCCGAGCACCTCGCCGCGTTCGACGCACTGCACCAGGAGGACCGGCTGCTGCGGCTGGGCTGGGCGTTCCTGGCCGGGCCCGCGCTGATCGGCGGCCAACGTCGGCGCGTGTGCCTGCCACTGATCTCACGGCCCGTGCGCCTGCACAGCGGCGTCGGGTCGAACTACGCGTTCCACATCGCTGGTGACGCAGGTGTGTTCCCGCTGATCGAGGACTGGGCGCAGACCGCCGAACGGGAGGCCGCGCTCGCGCCGACCGAGGAGTGGATCACCGAGACGTTGCGGCTGGCGGGGTTCGCGGACGTGCCGATCCTGCGCGACGACCCACGGCTGCTCATCTCCGGCGATCAGCTCGCCGTGGCGATGGGCGCCGGGCTGCACGCGGGCGAGCCCGTGGTGACGACCGAGCACGGCGCGGCGCTCGTCGAATGGGCGACCGCGACGGGCATCGAGGACACCGCGTTCGCCGCGCTCTACGGTGCGAGTGAAACAGCCCTTGAGACCACTGCACCGATCAGTTCCACGCTGCCGTTGAGCCACAGTCAGGAACGTGCCGTTGAGCACGCACGGCGTGCGCGGATCACCGTTGTCGGTGGGCCACCTGGGTCGGGCAAGACACACACGCTCGCGGCGTTGGCGTTGGACGCGGTGGCGGCCGGTCGGTCCGTGTTGCTTGCGAGCCGCACGCGCAACGCCGCGGACGTGCTCGGTGTGGCCGTACGCCGCGCCGGCGGACCGGTGCCCGCGCTGTTCGGCGACTCGGAACTGCGCCAGGAGATGGCGCGGGAGCTGAGCGACGGGCTCGACGCGGTGAGCAGGCCCGACCGGCTGAAGGAACTCGACCGGGCGCGGCGCGCCGACGTGGCGGCCCTGACCCGGATCGAACGCACGGTCGCCGCTGCTTTGGACGACGAACTGCTGGCCGCTGAGGCTCGCCGGCACCAGGCGTTGATGCCGGGACACCGTGCGGTTGCTCCGAAGGCGTTCGACGCCGGGGCGGATTTCGGTGAGCTGCATGGATTGTTGCGGCCGCGGACCGGATTCCTCAGTGGACTGCGCACCCGGTGGGCGGTGGGCAAGGCGCGCAAGCTGGCCGGTGCCGGGGAGGCCTCGCCGGAGGACCTGGCGGCCGCGATCGACGCCGCCGAGCAGACCGCCGCGCTCGTGCGGGTCGAGACGAGCGGGACCAGGTTCGACGAGCTGAGACCGTTGCTGGCGGAGCAGGACACCGCGAGCCGGCAGGCGACAGCGTTGTGGCTCAAGGAGTTCGCGGTCAGCCGCCGGGGAACGGGTGCGCGCAGGGCGGTGGCGGCGCTGGCGAAGGCGTTGCGGTCGGGCCGGGCGGCGCGACGGCGCGGGCTGGCCGAGATCGACAGCGCGGACCTGGTGGCGGCGCTGCCGTTGTGGGTGGGCACGCTGTCCGACGTGGAGGACATCCTGCCGCCGGTGCCGGGCATGTTCGACCTGGTGATCATCGACGAGGCGAGCCACGTCGACCAGCCACTGGCCGCGCCCGCGTTGCTGCGCGGGCGGTCCGCGGTGATCGGCGGCGATCCCCGGCAGTTGCGGCACGTGTCGTTCGTGAGCGATCAGGCCGTGCAGGCGGCGGTCGACGCCGAGGGCACGCAGGACCTGCGCGACCGGCTGGACGTGCCGAAGGTGAGCCTGTTCGACGCGGCGGCCGCGACCGCCGGCGTGCACTGGCTCGACGAGCACCACCGCTGCGCGCCGCACCTGATCGGGTTCGCCGCGACCGAGTTCTACGACGGCAGGATCGCGCTGCTCACCACGCACCCGGCGATCGCGGACGTCGACTGCATCGACACCGAACTCGTGCCGGGCGCGCGCACCGCGAAGGGCGTCAACCAGGCCGAGGTGGACGCCGTGCTCGCCCACGTGCGCAAACGGGTCGCCGCGGGCGTGCGCTCGATCGGCGTCGTCACACCGTTCCGCGCCCAGGCCGACGCGCTGGAGAAGGCGCTGCTGGACGAGCTCACGCTGGACGAGATCACGACCGGCGGCGTCCGCACCGGCACCGTGCACGGCGTGCAGGGCGGCGAGTTCGACGAGGTCGTGATCAGCCTCGCCGCCGACGGCAAACCGGGCGCGTGGCGGTTCGTCAACGACCGCAACCTGCTCGCGGTCCTCACCACCCGCGCCCGCGGCCAGGTGCACGTGATCACGTCGGTCGCCCGGCCGCCCGGCCTGGTCGGCGAGTACCTGCGGCACGCGGAGATCGCGCCCACGGAGACCGCCGGCGCCGAACCCGAGGACGGGTGGACGGCCCGGCTGGCCCAGGAGCTGCGGACCGCCGGGCTGACCGTGCGGACGGGCTACCCGGTGGGGCAGTGGCGAGTGGACCTCGTGGTGGGGGAGAAGGAGGACGCGGTGGCGGTGGAGACGCGCCCGCACCCGGACGGCGCGCGGGCGCATCTCGCTCGGTGGCGTGCGCTCACCCACGCGGGGTGGCGCGTGCATGACGCGTTCGGCAGCCGGTTCGGCCACGATCCCGCACGTGCGGCCGTGGAACTGGCCCAGGAGCTCTCGTCAGGCCGCTGACGGTCCGGCGTGTCGCGCTTCGCCACGCCGTCGCTGAAGTACACGCGGGGAGCTTTCGTNNCCCCGCGTGTCAGGAGCGACGAGGCGGGGGGTTAGCCGGACGCGCAGGTCACGCCGTTCAGGGTGAAGCTGGTGGGGGTGACGTTCGGGCCCGCCGTGACGGCGTTGAACCGCAGCGACACCTGTCCGCCCGCGGCGATCGTGCCGTTGCCGTCCGGGCTGAACGTGACCACGTCGGCACCCGTCTGGCGGGCGGTCATGCCCCAGGTCTCCCGGATCTGCTGGCCGCTCGGGAACTTCCAGTGCACCACCCACCTCGTCACCGGGGTCTGGGCGAGGTTGCGGACGATCAACTCGGTGTGGAAGCCGTTGGGCCATTCCCTGGCGACGCGGTACGTCGCGGAACATCCCGTTTTCGCAGGTGGTGGAGTTGTCGTGGTGGTCGGC
>NZ_MUYM01000229.1 GCF_002150765.1 Lentzea kentuckyensis | reverse complement strand
GCGCCTGGGCGAAGGGGACGTCCAGGCGGGCGGCCAGGGTGTGAGCTGTGATCCGGAGCGGGACGACCGGTTCGGACAGCGGGGCATCGCCGCGTCGCATCCAGTGTTCGGCGATCTCCGCGGCGAGTCGCCGGGTCAGGGTGGACTTGCCGAGGCCGGGGCCTCCGGTGACCACCAGGTGCGCGTGGCCGTCCAGTGCCTCGGGCAACGTGCGGGACGGCGGGCGGACGGTGAGGCGCACGATCGGGCGAGCGGCGGGTTCGATCAGCCTGCCGTCGTCGTCGAGGACGGGGCCCTGGCGGAGCTGTTCGGGTTGCTCCTCGACGGCGTTGCCGAGGTCCTGGCGCACGTAAACGGTGTCCAGCGACGGTTTGCGGGCGTCCGGGAGACGGTAGGAGCTGTCGTTCGCGGCGTGGATCTGGGCGCGCAGCAGTGACTGGATCTCTGACGGCGGTTGTGGCGCGTCGGCCCACGTCCGAGGTGGGTCGTACGCGGGTCTCGGCGCTTTGGCCGGGTGGAGGTGCACGTCGCCACGGATGGTGTGGGCCTGCAGCGAGTGACCTCCGACGTCACCTGTGGAGAAGTTCAGGTCGTCGCGCGCCATCGCGCGATGTTCTCACGGCGAGCTAGTTCATTTGTGGACAAAACAAGGACGGTCAGGCGCCGGCCAGGTCGCCCACCACGTGAATCACGGTCGGGCGGTCCGCGGCGAAGGCCTTGCGCAGAGCCGTCGCGAACCTGCCCTCGTCGTCGACGGTGACGCCGTGGCAGTTCAACCCCTTGGCGACCTGGACGAAGTCGATGCCGGGCAGGTTCACGCCGTGCACGGGTTCGCTGCGGTCCATCATCTCGCGGCGGATCTCGCCGTAGCCGCCGTTGTCGCAGATGATCACGGGCAGGGCCAGGCGTTCCTGGGCCGCGGTGGCCAGTTCGGCGACGGTGAACATCATGCNNAGTTGAGCGCCGATGGCGGCGGGCAGGCCGTAGCCGAGGGTGCCGAAGCCGGTGGGGTACAGGAAGCTCGCCGGGCCTACGAGGGGCAGGTTGGACAAAGTGCCGTAGTAGCAGGCCATCGCGCTGTCGCCGGCGATGATGGCGCCTGGGGACAGGACTTCGCGCATGGCTTCCACCAGCGGTAGCCAGGCGGCGCCCTGGGTGCGGGCGTGTTTGCGGAAGAGCTTTTGCCAGCGTTCGGCGCGCTTCACCGCCTCCTCGCTCAAGTTTCCCTTGCCGAGGCGTTGGTTCAGGGCCGCGACGGTGGCCAGCGCGTCGCCGACGAGGCGGTAGTCGGGGTTGGCGTTGGTGATCATCTGGGCCGGGTCGACGTCGATGCGGATCAGGTCGCCGGGGAACTTGAGCGGGCCGTTCCACAGGTCGGTGGAGGCCAGTTCGGTGCCGATGGCGACGACGACGTCGCACTCGGCGATGAAGTCGGCCACCGCC
>NZ_MUYM01000228.1 GCF_002150765.1 Lentzea kentuckyensis | reverse complement strand
TGGCCGGCGGCAGCGCCGGGGGTACCGGACGCACCGTCGTGACCCTCGACGGCAAGGTGATCTCCGACCAGGCCTACCCGGGCTACGCCTACATCCCGAACGCGCCGGCGGAGAAGAAGCGCTACCAGGCGCACGTCGAGGCGACCCGCGACGGGCTGTCGTCGCAGATCACCGCCGACTGGCAGTTCACGTCCGAACACGTCGCGGGCGAGCAGTACCAGCCGGTGCCGCTGCTGGCGGTCCGGTTCGCGCCGAAGCTCGACGAGCACAACCGCGCCGGCCGTGTCGTCACCGTGCCGATCACGGTGGAGCGCAACGGAACGGGCGCTGTCACCGACATCAAGGACCCGGCGGTGCAGGTGTCCTACGACGAGGGCAAGACGTGGAAGCCGATGCCGCTGCGGAAGACCCGCGGCGGTTGGCAGGTCACGTTGTGGCACCCGCACGGCGCCAAGAACGTGTCGTTCAAGGCTCGGGCGGCGGACGCGGGCGGTGAGGTCCAGCAGACCATCATCCGCGCGTACGACCTGAAGTGACGGCGTGAGGGGCCGGGTCCGCCCGGCCCCTCACCGCTACTTCTCGTACGGCGCCAGCGTTTCCGGGTCTACGTCGGGCGCCCCCATGATCGGGTGCACCTCGATCGGCTGGTTCAGGATCTTCCCGCCCGGCCCAGGACACGCCGAGCACTTGCGGGCGACCTCCAGCAGCCGCTCCCGCGAGTCCACGTCCACCACCCAGTACCCGGCGATGACCTCCTTGGACTCCGCGAACGGCCCGTCCACCACGACCGGCCCGTCGTCGGACCCGCGCACCACGAACGCCCGCGCCGGTCCGCTCAACCCCTCGGACTGCAGCAGTTCACCGGACGCCTGCAGCTCGTCGTTCAGGTTCCGCATGTAGGCGATCATGCGGTGCATGTCCTCGTCCGACCACGCCGCGAGGCCCTCCCAGTCCTCCTGGCTGCCGCCGTAGCTGACCAGCATGTACTTCACTTCCACTCCCCACCGGTAGCGCGGGCCTTGATCTCCTGCACGGCCCAGCTGTTGCCGTCCGGGTCGTCGAAGAAGATGAACGACCCGCCGTCCTGTTCGTTCATGCGCACGATCTCGCCGACCTCGACGCCGCGCTCTATCAGTTGCGCGCGGGCCTTCTCCAGGTCCGCCACGACGAGCTGGATGCCCTTCAACGAGCCGGGCTCGCCCTTGACGATGCCCTTGCCCAGCACGATCGAGCAGCCGGAGCCGGGTGGCGTGAGCTGCAGAACCCGGGTGTCCTCGTTGAACGTCGTGTCGTGGTCGACGTTGAAGCCGAGTTGCTCGGAGTAGAAGGTCTTCGCGCGGTCCAGGTCCGACACCGGCACCACGACGACTTCCAGAGTCCAGTCCATCGTTCTTCCTCTCAGCGGCTGCCTTGCACGGACCCGTCGAACCGGTCAGAAACTTTTCGACACGGGGTCCCGGCCCACATACCGGTCCGCGATCATGGCCTCACTCCTCGACGGCGCCGCCGATCTTGCGCAGGTGCT
>NZ_MUYM01000227.1 GCF_002150765.1 Lentzea kentuckyensis | reverse complement strand
GCGCCACCAAGGTCGCGCTCGGCGAGTCGCTGGTCGGCCAGTCCGCGCTGGAGAAGAAGACCATCCTGGTCACCAGCGTGCCCGGCGGTTATCTGACCGTTTCGTCCGCTCTGGGCGAGTCGGCGCCGGTCAACCTGGTGATCCTGCCGATCCTGTTCCAGGGCGAGACCCTGGGCGTGATCGAGCTGGCCTCGCTCAACGAGTTCACCGACGTCCACCTGGACCTGCTGGACCAGCTGAAAGAGGCCATCGGCGTCAACGTGAACACGCTGCTCGCCAACTCCCGCACCGACGCCCTGCTGGTCGAGTCGCAGCGCCTGACCACCGAGCTGCGCGCCGGTTCCGAGGAACTGGAGGACCGGGCCCGCCAGCTGCAGACCGCGTCGAAGTACAAGTCCGAGTTCATGGCGAACATGTCCCACGAGCTCCGCACGCCGCTGAACTCGCTGCTCATCCTGGCGAAGCTGCTGGCGGACAACCTCGACGGCAACCTCAACGCCAAGCAGGTCGAGTTCGCCCGCACGATCCACTCGTCCGGCTCCGACCTGCTGCAGCTCATCAACGACATCCTCGACCTGACCAAGGTCGAGGCCGGCCACATGACGCTGCACGAGGACCCGGTCCGCCTCGACGAACTGGTCCGCTACGTCGAGACGCTGTGCCTGCCACTGACCGCCGAGAAGAACCTCGAGTTCTCGGTTCGCGTCGACCCGAACGTGCCGGAGACCCTGCGCACCGACGAGCACCGCCTGCAGCAGATCCTGCGCAACCTGCTCTCGAACGCCGTGAAGTTCACCCACGACGGTGGCATCCGGCTGCACGTGCGCATGGACGATCCGTCCACTGTGGCGTTCGACGTGCACGACACCGGTATCGGCATCCCGGCCGAGAAGCTGGCGGTCATCTTCGAGGCGTTCCAGCAGGCGGACGGCACCACGTCGCGCAAGTACGGCGGCACGGGCCTGGGCCTGTCCATCAGCCGCGAGCTGGCGCAACTGCTCAACGGCGCACTGCGGGTGCGGTCCGAACCGGGCATCGGCTCGACCTTCACGCTGTGCCTGCCGCTGGGCAAGATCGTCACCGACGCCGTAGTGCTGCCGGAACCCACCCCGATCGTGACGGCGCCGCCGGTCCTGGCCGCGTCCGGCTCGATCCGCTTCCACGGCGAGAAGGTCCTGGTCGTCGACGNNGCTCGTCGGCCTGGAAGCCATCTACGCCGACAACGGCATCACGGGCGTGCGCGCGCTGGAACAGTACGACGACGTGGCGATCGTCCTGATGGACATCATGATGCCGGAGCTGGACGGCAACGCCACGATCTCGGCCATCCGAGCCATGGAACGGTATGCGGACCTGCCCGTGATCGCCGTCACAGCCAAGGCGATGAAGGGCGACCGCGAGAAGTCACTGGCGTCCGGTGCGACCGACTACGTGACCAAGCCGGTGGACACCGAA
>NZ_MUYM01000226.1 GCF_002150765.1 Lentzea kentuckyensis | reverse complement strand
CGGTGATCTCGGCCAGTGGCGCGTACTGCAGGTTCGTCACGCCGTCGCTGTGCTCGGGGTGGAAGAGGTTCCACAGGCCCTGCTTGCGGGCCTCGGCCTTGAGGCCTTCGAGGACGGGCTGGCGTTCCCACGGGTCGGCGGCGTCGTGCAGCTGCTGTTCGAGGACGGCCTCGGCCGGGTAGACGTGCTCGTCCATGAACGCGAGCAGCTTGGCGCGCAGTTCCTCGGTCTTGGCGTCGTAGGCGAAGTCCATGACTCAGAGCTCCTTGTGGGCGGCGGCGAGACCCTGCCGCACGAGGGGAACGGTGAACGCGCCGAGCTTCTCGAACCCGGCGCCGACGGTCTTGCCGCTGGCGAAGCGGAAGTGGATGCCCTCGACGATGACGGCGAGCTTGAAGTAGCCGAAGGCGATGTACCAGCCCAGTCCGGAGGTGTCGATGCCGGTGCGGGCGGTGTAGCGGGCGACGAGCTGGTCGGCGGTCAGGAAGCCCGGCATGGACGGGACGCTGCCGGTGATGGGGTCGTTGTCGACGCCCAGGCCCTGCCAGTAGACGTAGAGCAGGCCGAGGTCCGCGAGGGGGTCGCCGAGGGTGGCCATCTCCCAGTCCAGCACCGCGCTGATCCGCAGTGGCGACTGCGTGACCAGCGCGTTGTCGAGGCGGTAGTCGCCGTGGATGATCGCCACGCGCGAGGAATCCGGGACGGTGTCGGCGAGTTTGCCGCGCAGTTCGTCGATGCCGGGAAGGTCGCGGCTGCGGGAGGCGTCGAGCTGCTTGCCCCACCGCTTGACCTGGCGGGCGAGGAACCCTTCCGGGCGGCCGAAGTCGCCGAGACCGACCGACTCCGGGTCGACGGAGTGCAGTTCGGCGAGCACGTCGACGAGCTTGCGGGAGAGCACGGTGGCCTTCTCGGAGTTGAGCCACGGGGCCTGCGACCGTTCCCGCAGGGCGACGCCGGGCATCTCCTCCATCAGGTAGAACGGGGCGCCGATGACGCCGGTGTCCTCGACGAGCCGGTAGGCGCGCGGCACCGGGACGTCGGTGTCGGCGAGCGCGGAGATGACGCGGAACTCGCGGGCCATGTCGTGGGCGGTCGCGAGGACGTGGCCCAGCGGCGGGCGGCGCAGCACCCAGCGCTGGGTGCCGT
>NZ_MUYM01000225.1 GCF_002150765.1 Lentzea kentuckyensis | reverse complement strand
GTGCCTCCAGCGGCATCGGGGCGGCTGTCGCCGAACGGCTGGCCGCTCACGGCGTACACCTGGTCCTGGTCGCCCGCGGTGCCGACAAGCTCGAGCAAGTGGCCTCGCGGTTGAGCCGGCGGCACGGAGTGACCGTGCGCGCCCTTCCGCTCGATCTCGCCACTGCGGACGCGCCGGCTTGGTTGGCCAAGACGTTGGCTGACGAGGAGATCGAGGTGGAGATGCTGGTCAACAACGCCGGTGTCAGCGCGCGAGGGCCGGTGCTCGACGGTGACCCGGCCCGGTTCCGGTCTTTGGTCGACGTCAATGTCAACGCGTTGACTGAGCTCACCGCTCTCCTGACGCCGGCGATGGTCGCCCGCGGCCACGGGGCTGTCGTCAACATCGCGAGCACCGGGGCGTACGTACCCGCGCCGTACCTGGCGGTGTACGCGGCGACGAAGGCGTACGTCGTCTCGTTCACCCAGGCGCTGTGGGCCGAGACGCAGGGCACCGGGGTCCGGGTGGTGGCGGTCAGCCCTGGCCCCACGAAGACGCCGATGAACAGCCGCGGCACGCGGAGTGCCGAGGCCGTCGCCAGTACGGTGTTCCGCGCTCTGCGAGGTAGCGGACCGGCGGTCATCGACGGCAATGTCAACGCGCTGAACGCTTTCCTGTTCGGCAAGCTGATGCCGAGACGCCTTGCCCTCGCCATCGCGCGACGAGTGATGGCCAGAAGCGGTGTCTGACTACTTCGCCCGCAACGTCCACACCGGTAGTGGGGTCCGGCGTCTCAACGTTGCCAAGGCGCTTCTGTCGCGGTGTACGGCCTCGCCGGTAGAGCTTCTCCGGTGAGGAAGGCGGCAACGGCTGTGCCGGTTTCGGCTGGTCTGTCGGCGAGAACGGTGTGTCCGGCGGCGTCGATGGTCAGCATCGTCGATTGAGGGAGCGTATCGCGGTATTCGCGGGTGACCTCCCAGCGGAGGTAGTCGCATTGCGCCCGCAAGACCAGTACGGGGGTGCGGTTGTGGCGCAACGCCGGCCGAGGGTCGGCGGCCTTCGATGCTGAAGCGAGAGTGGCGATGTTGACCCAGAGGCTGTGTCCGGCGGCGGCGTCGGTGGGGTGTTCGGCCTCAGCGGTATCAGGGCAACCGGAGCTCATGTTGAGACTTCGCACGAATTGCTGATAGAGCCCGTCTGCCGTGTCGGCGGGCATCAATGTCCGGGCTGCTCGCAATCCACCCAACTGTGCCAGGAAGTATGTCGCCGCGAAGCGGGTGTGCCTCGCGAACTGGTCGGTCTGATCGCTCTTGCCGTTCGGCGTGAGGCTGCCGTCCGGGAAGGAGTCGCTGGACATGGCTCCGGGACTCGCAACGACCGCCTTTGCGACGTTGTCCGGATGTGCGGCCATGTATTGCGCGGTGAGCTGCCCACCCCAGGACGAGCCGATCAGCACCATCTTCGGAGCCGCCAGCTGCTGCCGGATGGCTTCGAGGTCGGCTACGTGCCGGGCAATTGTGTATTCCTTCGGATCCAGTCGGCTCGACTTGCCGGCACCGACCTGCTGGTAGGCGTACACGGCGAAGCCGGCGGCTGCGAGGCGCCCGGCGAACTCGTCACTCGCGTTGCTCGGGGCTCCTGGGCCGCCGTGAACGAGCAGCACCGGTTCTGTGTGCGTGACCTTCCCGGCGGTGCGGACGTAGCCGATCCGAGAGCCGGTCGGCAGATCCCAGTGCTGAACGGCCGGCGAGTCGGGCAGCGGCGTAAAGGTTGTGGGTGCCCCGAACCACACCCAGGACAGCCCGGCCGCCAGCAGGAGCGAAATCGCAAGGCAAACGCCTTCGGTCAGCCGTCTGCGGCTTCGCCTGTGGCCGCCTCGGAGCCGAACCGACAACCGCGCGACGCCGGTTGCGCACACGAGCGCGACGAGTGTGGCGAGAACGTACGACAGCACGGCGTTTTCGGTCGTCTGTGCGGTCATGAGCAAGGCGGCGAAATAGAGCAGGACGGCGATGAACACCGCTGCGCCCGCTGCGAGCCAAGCAAAGGTGATGCGTAATCGTCCGGGGCGGAAACCATCTGCCGTGCCGAGCGTAGAAACAACATCGGTCATGGCTTCGACGCTATCGGGACCGAACGGTTCCCTCGTCCTCCCACAGTTCTCCCGGCAGTAGTCCTGTGGTCTCGGTGCCGTGATACCGCAGGACCAAGAGGCGGCGCAGGGGGCCATTTCACCGAGGTGGTAACCAACTGCTCTCCGGGGGCAACGCAACACGTTGGCGACCGGCGTCGGTGATCGCGGCGCGGAACGCCGTCGCGGCAGGGGAGAGCGGCCGGTGGGGCACGCGGACGATCGCGATCCGCCGTTCGGAGCGTGGTGTGCCGAGCGGCCGGTGCGACAGTCCGGCGAACCGGGTCAGCGGCAGCACCAGGCCTGGGACGGCCGACACGCCCAGGCCCGCGGCGACCAGCCCCGCCACCGCGCTGATGTTGCGTGCCTCGATCGTGTTCCTCGGGTGGGAGCCGGACTCGGCGAACGCGAGGTCGAGGTGCT
>NZ_MUYM01000224.1 GCF_002150765.1 Lentzea kentuckyensis | reverse complement strand
ACGTCCGTCGCGGGTGCGTCACCGACGTTGGTGATCGTGGCGGTCTGCCGGACGTTGTCCCTGGGGTGCGCGGCGGGCTGGGCCGGATCGACCTGGAGGGTGAGCTCCGGCAGCGGGAACGACCACGCCACGCTCTGCATCAGGAACGCGTCGTCGTCCCTTTTGAACATCAGCTCCGCGGCCTTGGCGCCGGGCTTGAGGATGTTCTCGTCGAGGGTGATCGTGCGGGCGTCCACGCTCATGTTGTTGGGGTGCGCGGCGCCTTGGGCGGACGAGACGAACGCGTTGCGGCCGGCGATCGACGTGCCGTTGACCAGCAACTGGTCGCCGTCGCTGGCCCAGTCGCCCTCGTAGGCGGTGATGCCCAGCCGGATCACGCCGCCCGCGGGATGCGTGGGCGCGACCGGGGTGCTGAGCACCGGTTTCTCGGTGGAGAGCCGGACATGACCGCCGTGCACCGCGACGTGCCGGCGGGCAGGGACGGCCGGGGTGGCGCCGGCGAACTTCCACACGACGGTCAGCGACCAGCCGCCGAAGCAGTCGAAGCCTTGGGGCGTCCAGACGTTGCCGACGGTGTTGGTGCCGGGTTTCACGTGCGGGGTGACGTCGGCTTCGGCGCTGTAGAAGGTGTTGTCGGTGCCGGAGAGCTCGTCCGGCGCGTCTTGGACGAACTGGCCCGGCGTGATGGCGGTTCCGTTGAGGGTGACCGGATCCTGCGGCTTGCCGGGTGGGGTGAGGGCGTCGTGGCAGGTCGCGTTGCCGGCCCAGCCGAGCTTGGCGTACGCGATGGTCGCGCCGGCGGGGATGGCGAGGATCGCGCTGGAGGAGTTGAACGTGCGCGGGTCGGCGTCGACGTCGGTGTAGGACATCCGGTGGGCGTTGTTCTGGGCGGACGGGCCGTGGCCCTTGCGGTTCAGTGCGTCCACACAGGACTGCGGCGGGTACTTCGGGCTGGGACCGGCCTGCTCGGCGGTCGGGCAGGTCAGCACGGCGTTGCCGACGACCGTGACGTCCCCGTACACCGCCTCGTTGAACTGGGTGTGCCACACCTCGGCCGCCGCGCCGGGTGTGGGCGTGAACAGCGGAACCAGCAGCACGACGGCGATGAGGATCGGTACGCGCATGCCACGCCTCTCGGTCGGGGTCGGCACAGGTTGGCACGCCTGCTGGTGGTTGTCACCGCGCGTTGATCACGCTGTCCTCACTCTCCGTTGAGGACGGTGGGCCCGCGGTTCTCCTGTTCGTGTCAAAGGGTGTTTCTGGGAGCGATCCCATGTGGACCTGCGGTGGGCATGATCAACGCCGGTTGCTCTTGACGGGCGGGGAAGACCGCCGGGAAGCGTGGTGTTGGTGGTCAAACGGTGGCCGCTGTGGGGAGATGGAAGCCATGTGGACCGCGTTTGTCGTCGTGCTCGCTGCGGTGGTCGTCACCGTCGTCGCCTGTCTGTTGTTCGGACGCTCGCGTGCGCACGAACAGTCCGACGACCGTGACGCGGACTCGCGCGGGTTCCTCGGCGCGGTGATCAGCGGGCTGTTCATCGTCGCGCTGGCGTTCTACGTGGTGATCGTGTGGGAAGCGAACGGCTCCGCCGAGGACAACGCCGCCCGTGAGGCCGCCGCTGTGGCCGATGCCTACTGGCAGACGGCCGTGATGCCGCAGCCGCAACGTGATCACATCCGGGCGCTGCTCGCCGAGTACCCGAAACTGGTGGCGGACAAGGAATGG
>NZ_MUYM01000223.1:1220-1968 GCF_002150765.1 Lentzea kentuckyensis | reverse complement strand
GGTGTTCGACGCGGCGACGTCGCTGCACCTCGCGTGGGGGCAGTTCCAGCCGGGGTCGCTGGGGGTGGTGTCGCAGAGCGGGCAGGTCGGGCTGGAGGTCGCCGGACTCGCGGCGGCGTCCGGGATGGGTGTCTCGCGGTTCGTGTCGGTGGGCAACCAGGCGGACGTGACGGCGGCGGAAGCGTTGCTGGACCTGGTTTCCCACGATCTGACCACCGTCGTCGGGGTGTATCTGGAGAGCTTCGGGCCCGGGATCGTGGCGGCCATGGGCCGGCTGCGCGCGGCCGGGAAGCCGGTGGTGCTGCTGACGGTCGGCTCTTCTCTTGCGGCGCAGGAAGCCGCTTTGTCTCACACGGGTGCGTTGACGTCCTCTTTGGACGTTGTCGACGCGGCTTGTCGTCGGGCGGGCGCGGTTCGGGTGACGACGCCGGCCGCGCTGGTGGACCTGGCGGCGGTGTTGTCCTCCGGTGTGCCACGCGGGTCCAGGGTCGGGATCATCTCCGACTCGGGTGGGCAGGGGGCGATCGCGGCGGATCTCGCCTGTGCCGCAGGACTTGTGGTTCCGGCGTTGCCCGGAAGAGCGAATCCCGTGGACCTCGCGGGGGCGGGGGAGCAGGACCTGGAGAACTACGCCCACGCGGTTTCGGACTTCGTGCGCGCGGGAGAAGTCGACACCGTCGTGTTGTCCGGCTACTTCGGCAGCTACGGAGAGGACACGCCGTCGCTGGAGGCCGCCGAGGTGGCGGTG
>NZ_MUYM01000223.1:0-1165 GCF_002150765.1 Lentzea kentuckyensis | reverse complement strand
GGGGGACCCCCTGGAGGGGACGCCTGCGTGAGCCTGCCCGCAGACCCGTACCGATCAGGCTACCTCGCGGCGCGCGAACTGCTCAGCTTCGTCGAGTTCCCCAGGGCGCACGCCATCACGTCGGCCGTAGAGGCGAAGGCGACCACGCTCACCGGCCCCTACGCGCTCAAAGCTGGCTGGCTCGCCCACAAGAGCGAGCACGGCGGCGTGCGGCTCAACCTCACCGACCCCGCGACCGCGTTCGAGGAGATGGAAGCCAGGCTGGGCCCCGGCACCTACGTCCTCGAGGAGATGGACACGCGCGAGCACACCGTCGAGCTGATCGTCGGCGCGAAGCGGGACCCTTCGTTCGGCCCGATGGTTCTCGTTGGGGCGGGCGGCATCCACGCGGAGTTGTTCAAGGACGTCGCGATCGAGCTCGCACCCGTGACTCCCGCCACGGCCAGGGACATGCTGGCCCGCCTCGTCTCCGCCCCGCTGCTGTCCGGCTGGCGGGGCGCGGAACCCGTGGACGTGGCGGCGCTGGCCCAGGTCATCGCGCAGGTCTCCGAAACGCTCGCGGCCAGACCGGACCTGGCCGNNGGCGGCGTGCTGGCCGTGGACGCGCTGATCATCCCCTCAGGGGACACGTTGAACGACACGACTGGACAACGAGTGGCATGAGCACGACTCGCATCAGCGGGGGTGACGCGCTGGTGCGCGCACTCGTCGCGCACGGCACCGAGCTGGTGTTCGGCATCCCCGGCACCCACAACCTCGGCATCTACCGCGCCCTGGCCGAGCACGACGTCAAACACGTCACCCCGCGCCACGAACAGGGCGCCGGTTTCGCCGCCGACGGCTACGCCCGCGTCACCGGCAAACCGGGCGTCTGCCTCACCACGAGCGGCCCGGCGGTGCTCAACGCCATGACCGCGATCACCCAGTCGTACTCGGACTCCGTGCCGGTGCTGCTCATCTCACCGGGCATGCCGCTGCGCCACCCCGGCCGCGGCAACGGCACCCTGCACGAGGTCCGCCACCAAAGCGCCGCGCTGGAAGCCGTGATCGGCTACTCGAACCGCGTGCACAGCGTCGCCGAGATCCCGCTGGCCGTCGCGCAAGCCTTCGCGCACATGACCTCCGGCCGCCCGCGCCCAGCACACCTGGAAATCCCGCTCGACCT
>NZ_MUYM01000222.1 GCF_002150765.1 Lentzea kentuckyensis | reverse complement strand
GGGCTGTCGATCGTCTGGTTGCGCATGTCCCCGTACGGGAACTTCTTGCCTTCCCACACCAACGGCACCAACGCGACTGGCTCGGTACGCGACCGCACCACCGGTGCCGCCTGCTCCAGCGACCGGGCGAGATCAGCCTCACCGCCCGCCTTCGCGTTGACACCGAAGACGAATGCCACCTTGCCCTCGACGTCCCGCGCACCGGCCAGCATGCCGTCCAGCACGGCGGGCAGGTCCTTCAGCGCGCCGTGACCGAGGATCGCCGTGACCACGAAGGAAACCGGCTTCCGCTCGTCGACTCCGGCGGCGATCAAATCGAGGTAGTCGTCCTTGGACGGCAACCGCACCGGCCCCGGCGCCAACTCGTCGAACGCCGCGTTGTGCACAACCCGCGCCTCATCCAGAGACGCCACCGACACTTCCGGACCATGCAGCACGACGTCGTCGAACCGCGGCCGCTCGGTCGGCTGGGCCTCGTGCGAGGTGGACGGTTCGTCGTGGCCAGGTCCAGCCAGGTCCCCGTCGCCGAGCCGCGGTCGCTTGACCGGCCGGACGTCCCCGTCGTCGCCGGGCGCCGTGCGCGAAGGCCCTGGGTCCGCGTCGTCGAGCGGCGCCGGACGCGTTCGTGCCGGTCCACCGGGTTCGTAGGTGTGGCGGCCGTCGGCGTCGACGTGGTGCGTGATGTGGACCGGCTTGCGGCCGGCCTTGCCCGTGAACGGCTCGTGCACGGTGCTCGTGCCGTCCGGGTGGTGGATCACCACGTTGTTCTTGAGCTCGGTCGCGATCAACCGCGCGGCCAACTCGTCGGCGTTGCCCGCCCTGGTGTTCTCCCGCGGATCGGCGTCGGTGCTACGGGTGCGGTGCTGGACCAACGCGTTGACCAGGTGCCCGTGGTGCTCGATCGGATGACCCTGGACGAACGCGCCGATCTCGGACACGAGCTTCGCCTGGCTACCGGTCGCCACGTCGAGAACCTTGGCGCGCAACCGATCGGCATTGGCCGGATCCACCGCGCGGTAGAGGCTGCCGGGCACGGGTGACGGCGCGCTCGGCAGCACCTCGTGCTTGATCGACCCCAACGCCCTGGCCATGGCGGTGTTGCCGTCCGAGGTGGCCAGGTGGTGCGCCGCAACGGTCTT
>NZ_MUYM01000221.1 GCF_002150765.1 Lentzea kentuckyensis | reverse complement strand
TGCATGACCGGCTTCGGCGAGGCGTCGCGGATGACGCAGTTCAAGGACAAGTCCGCGCGCCAGGAGCAGTCCGTCGGCGTGGGCCTGTTCACCTACCCGATCCTGCAGGCCGCGGACATCCTGCTTTACCAGGCGCACTACGTGCCGGTCGGCGAGGACCAGCGCCAGCACCTGGAGCTGACCCGCGACCTCGCGACCCGCTTCAACTCGCGCTACGGCAAGACCTTCCGCCTGCCGGAGTCGTACATCGTCAAGGACACCGCCAAGATCTTCGACCTGCAGGACCCGACGGCGAAGATGAGCAAGTCGGTGCCCGGCGGCGTCGTCGAGCTGCTGGAAGACCCGAAGCGCTCGGCCAAGAAGATCCGCTCGGCCGTCACCGACACCGGCCGCGAGATCATCTTCGACGTCGAGAACAAGCCGGGCGTCTCGAACCTGCTGACGATCTACTCGGCCCTGACGGGTCGTTCCGTGGAGTCGCTGGTTCTCGACTACGACGGGAAGGGCTACGGCGACCTGAAGAAGGACCTCGGCGAGGTCTTCACCGAGTGGGTCACGCCGGTCCAGGAGCGGGTTCGCACGTACCTCGACGACGTGGCGTCGCTGGACAAGATCCTGGCCCGCGGCGCCGAGCGCGCGCGTGATGTCGCGTCCGGCACGTTGCGCCGCACGTACGAGAAGATCGGGTTTGTTCTGCCTGAGTAGTGCACTTGCACTAGCGTCTCCGACGTGGACAAGTGGCGGCGGAAGTACGCGTGGCTCGACCACATCATGCTGGCGTACGAGCGCTACACCGAGAGGTACGGCACCCACTACGCAGCCGCCGTGACGTACTTCAGCGTGCTGTCGCTGGTGCCCATCCTGATGATCGGCTTCGCGGTGGCCGGCTTCGTGCTGCAGTCCCAGCCGGACCTGCTGGCCGATCTGCGCACGGCGATCGCCGAGGCGGTGCCGGACACGCAGCTTCGCGAGCAGATCAACGAGGCAGTGAACACCGCCCTGGACTCCAAGGGCACGGTCGGCATCATCGGTCTGCTCGGTGCCGCGTACTCCGGTCTGGGATGGATGAGCAACCTCCGGGACGCCCTGACCGCGCAATGGGGGCACGCCAAGGAGAACCTGCCGTTCCTCGGCACGTTGTGGCGTGACGTGGTGGCGTTGATCGGGCTGGGGCTGGCGATCGCCCTCTCGTTCGGCATCACCGCGCTCGGCTCCGGGTTCGCCAAGGAGGTGCTGGAGTGGCTGGGGCTGGAGGACGCCGGCTGGGCGCACGTCCTGGTGCGGCTCGGCTCGATCCTCCTGTCGTTGCTGGCCAACTGGATGGTGTTCCTGTGGGTGCTCGCGCGGTTGCCGCGCAAGCCGGTGGGGTGGCGGTCGGCGCTGCGTGGGGCTTTTGCGGCTGCTATCGGGTTCGAGGTGTTGAAGCAGGCCGCGACTGTGTTCTTGTCGTTCGTCACGTCTTCGCCGACTTCGGCCGCGTTCGGGTCGGTGATCGGT
>NZ_MUYM01000220.1 GCF_002150765.1 Lentzea kentuckyensis | reverse complement strand
GTTCGGCGCGTTCGTGCTGCCGGCCGTGGTGCTCTGCGTCCGGGTCTACGCCTACGTGCGCGGGGAGGTGTCCCTGGGACGAGCGTTGTCGATCTTCGCGGTGCTGTTCCTGCCGGACGCCGTCGTCACGTACCTGAGGCTGCCGGGGGAGTGGGTGACGTACGTGCTGGCGGCGCTGTGGGTGGTCAGCGCCGCCGCACCGGTCAGACGAGCGTCGGTTCTGCGTTCCCCACTGCCTTGATGGCCCGGCGGACGGGCACGAAGATCAGCAGGACGAAGCCGGCGACGAAGAAGATGATCAGGGCGAGGATGGCGGGGCGCAGGCTGCCGGTGGCCTGACCGACGCCGGCGAACACCAGCGGGCCGAGCCAGCTGGTGGAGCGCTCGCCGACCTCGTAGAGCGAGAAGTACTGGGCTTCGCGGCCGGGTGGCACCATCTGGCTGAAGAGGCTGCGGGACAGGGCGTTCGTGCCGCCGAGCACGATGCCGATGCCGGCGGCGACGAGGTAGAACTGCATCTCGTCGCCTGCCCGGACGAAGAACGCCGCGGTGATCACGACGATCCACACCACGAGCGAGCCGAGGATCGTCTTCTTGGCGCCGATGCGCTTGGCCACGAAGCCGTGCAGCACGCCGCCGATGAACGCGACGAACTGGACGATCAGGATCACCGTGATCAGCGTCTGCTGTTCGAACTTGAGCTCGACGCTGCCGTACTGGGCGGAGACGTTCGCGACGGTGGCGATGCCGTCGGTGTAGATCAGGTAGGTGCCGAGGAACGCGAGCGTGAGCGGGAAGGCCTTGGCCTGTTTGAAGGTCGTGCCGAGTTCCTTGAATCCGGCGGAGATGACCGAGGTGCCGTGTTCGCGGCCGTGGGGTGACTGGTGCTCGGTGAGGGCGCGCAGCGGGATGATCGTGAACGCGGCCCACCAGACGCCGGAGATGACGAACGCGATGCGGGCGGCGTCGCTCGAGGTGATGCCGAGCTTGTCGGCGGAGAGCGTGATGCCGAGCTGGATCGCGAGGG
>NZ_MUYM01000022.1 GCF_002150765.1 Lentzea kentuckyensis | reverse complement strand
CGCGCGGACCTTCGCGGTCGCCGCCGGTGGGATCATCACCTTCAACTGCGGGCCGAACCCGCTCACCATTCCGATGGCCGCGACCGCGAAGGTCCGCGCGAAGGTCGTCCTCGACGGCGGCGGCCGGATCACGTTGAGCGGCCAGGGTCAGCGCCGGCTGCTCGACCAGGACGGGCCGGGGCTGGTGGTCCAGAACATCACCCTCGCCGACGGCAACTCGACCGGTGACACGAGCGACGGCGGAGGCGGCGGCGCGCTGATCGTGCGCGGCGGCAACCTCAAGGTCGTGAACTCCCGCTTCGCGAACAACAAGTGCGACGCCAACGGTCCCGACCTCGGCGGCGCCGCGATCCGCGTGGTCGACCGGCCCAGCACCGCACCCGTCCACATCACCAGCAGCACCTTCGACGGCGGTGTGTGCTCCAACGGCGGTGCGTTGAGCAGCATCGCCACGAACTGGGTGGTGCTCAACTGCCTGATGAAGGGCAACAAGGCCATCGGCCGTGGCGCCAACCCTGCGCGCGGTGGCACGCCGGGTGGCGGCAGCGGTGGCGCGATCTACAACGACGGCAACACGTTCACGCTGCGGATCGCCGGATCGCTGATCGAGGACAACCAGGCCAACGAGGGCGGCGGCGCGGTGTTCTTCGTCAGCAACGACAAGTCGGGCTCGATGTCGGTCGAGGGGTCCACGTTGCGCCGCAACCCGAGCCTCGGCTTCGAGACCATCAAGGGGATCTTCTACCTCGGCGCGGCCGAGAAGCCGAAGGTCACCGCCTCGACGATCCAGTGAGCCTGCCGACCACGAGCAGCAAGGACAGCCCGCACACGCACATCGTGAAGCTGAAGCCGTAGACCCACCGGAAACCCAGCTCCTGGGACACGCCGAGCAACGCGCCCGCGATCATGCCGCCGACGATCTGGGTGTTGCTGAACATCGTCGTGGCGTGGCCGGGTCGGCCGGGGTCGAGGCTCTGGAAGTAGGTGATGCCCACACCCATGACCAACGAGATGACGGTGGCGTGCAGCAGCTGCGCGGCCATCACCTGCCACACGGCGTCCGTGAACACCATCAAACCGTGGTAGCTCAACGAGATCGCTGCGCCGATGAGCACGAGCTTGTGCTGCGACATCCGGTTCGCCAGCGACCCGAACCACAGCATCATCGGGATCTCCAGCGCCGCGCACAGACCCATCGCGAGCCCGGCGTCACCGGCGGTGCCCCTCAGTTCGGTCGTGACGAACAGCGGCAGGCCGCTCACCGCGAGCCCGACGGAGCCCTGCATGAACATGAACGCGACAGCGACGACCGCCATGTTGCCCCGCGCCGGTCCGGCAGCCTCTTCTTGCGGCGTCTCTTCGGGTTCCGCGGTCGGCACGGGCAGCGTGAAGGCGAGCACCGCGACACCGAGCTGGAGGACGGCCGTCGCCCCGAACAGGCCCACCCAGCCCGTTTTCGCGACGAGCAACGCGGCCACCGGCGGTCCGGCGACCCACGCGACCGACAGCAGCGTCCGCAGAACGCTGACGACCATCGATGGTCCTTGTGAGACCTGACGGCCGTACGCGAAGAGCTGAGGCAACAACGACGACGTGATCGCCACGAAGACAACGGACGTGCCGAGCAGGAACCAGTAGTCGCGCAGCACGGCGAACAGGCTGTAACCGATCGCACCGGCCACCCCGCCCGCGGCGAGCATGTACCGCCGTTGCACCCGGCCGTCGGACAGCTTGCCCATGATCGTGCTGGCCACGACCGACGCGAGCGGGCTCGCGATCAGGAAGAAGCCGAGCTGGAACGGCGTGACCTTGACCTCGGTCGTGAGGAAGAGCGAGCCGAACGGCAGAGCGAACGCCATCGAGACGCCGCACACGACGCTGATACCGGAGAGTTGGAGGAAAGTACGGGACAGGAGCGGCGAGGATGTTCTCTCGCTGAGTGCCGTCACCCGACCATCGTGCGCGTTGATCCGTGAATCAGGAAACCAGATATCCCATTATGCGGGCAACATCTCACGCAATGACGATCGCGCCGCCCCTTCGGTGATCTGCACCACCCCTGAGCAGGCCGGATCCCGTCATTTCGACCACCTGACAGCCGCCGAAGAACATGTTCGGCGCGCGGAACCGGGTGACCGGGAGCTCACTTTCCGGTCGAATTCCCGGTTCGACGTGGAGGTGGTCCCCGCTCAGGTGCATCCGGGGCGCGTCGACGGCGTCCTGGGCGGGCATGCCGCGGTCGAGGACGTTCACGAGCACCTGCAGAATCGCGCCGCAGATCCGGCTCGATCCCGCGCTGCCGAGCACGAGCTGGGTCTCGCCGCGGTGGGTGACGACGGTCGGCGACATCATCGACGGCAGCCGGTCGCCGGGCGCGTGGCTGAAGAACCCGTCGGGCGACAGGTCCTCCTCCCCCATCATGTTGTTCAGGTGCACGCCGGCGATCGAGATGCCCGAGTTCGCGCCGTTCGTGGTGGTGACCGAACACGCCGTGCCGTCGGCGTCGAGCACCGAGATGTGCGTGGTGGAGCCGAGCCGGTTCAGGTGCGCCTTCGGGGTGGCCAGCGCGCGGATGAGGTCCTGCTGCGACGGGTTGTCCGGCAACGCTTCCAGCATCTGCGTGAGCAACGCACCGCCCGCCGCGGGTGGTGGGTTCGTGTGGATGTCACGGCCGCGATGCCGCACGTGCAGCGGTTCGCGTTGGATCACTTCGTAGGCCGCGAGGTCGTGCCGGCTGAGGTCGCCGCCGTTCGCGGTGATCGTGCCGGCGATCGTGGCCGCGATGTCGCCGGTGTAGAACGGCTCCGCGCCCTCACGGCCGAGCCGTTCCAGGGCGTCGGCGAGCTCGGGTTGTACGAGGAGTTCGCCTTCCTCGAACGCGTTGAGGCCGGCGCTGACGGCGAGCGGCAGCAGCAGAGCCGTCACGTACGCCTGGTACTGGTTCACCCGATGGCCCTCACGGGCGTGTGTCACCGCGGCGGCCACGAGTTCTTCGAGTGGTGCCCGGCCGTACGTGGCGGCCTTCGCGACACCGGCGGGCATGCCGAAGGCGGCGACCGAGGACGGTCCCACGTGGAATTCCTGCTGCGCGTCACCGAAGTGGACGGTGATGGGGTCGAGCGGAGCCCGCGCGCCGGTGTGGCCGCGTCCCGGCGCCTCGGCCGAGAAGTCCAGCAGCACAGGGCTTTCCCCGGCCGGTGCGATCATCATGTACCCGGCGGCGCCGAGGCCGGTGAGCAGCGGTTCGGTCACGCAGGACGTCAGCATCGCCGCGACGGCGGCGTCGACCGCGTTTCCTCCGGCGCGCAGCATCGCCGCGCCCGCCTGGGCGGTGAGCGGGTGGCCCGCCGCGATCGCGCCTCGCACCGTTGACCTCCGGGTTTTTCCTCATCGGGAAAAGTGAAGGCAGACAACGGTAGACCTGCGGGCGATCAGCGGGCCACCCGGCCCACGTCCTACTTCTTCGTCGCGGTGTAGTTCCGGAAGTTGATGTAGGTGTCGAGGATGTCCGACGAGGCGCTCTCGACCGAGCGGTAGATGCCCCACTTCGGCCGGACGTAGTCACCCTCGTCCGGGATCCGCACGCCGGAACGCTTGCCCTGCACCGCGATCGGCGCGTTCGCACCCGTGCCGTTGCGCAGCACGAAACCGACCGTGCCGCTCGCACCGGGCGTGATCGTCCACTCGACGGTGACCCACTTGTCGCGCAACGGGGCCAGGTTGGTGGAGGCGATGTCCGGCGCACCGGACGTGCTGAACGCGCGCGCTCTGATCGTCTCGGTGCTACCGCTGCGACTCAACGACAGGGTGGTCCACGGTCCGCCGTTGGTCTCGGGTGTCTTGGTTTGGAAGATGTGCGTGAACTTGCTCGTGCCGTGCAGGGATGACGGCATGTACATCTCGTACGAGATGACCCAGGTCTCGCCGTTCTTCAGCTTCAGAGCGCTGCCGTTGGTGACCATGCCCTTGGACTCGGTGCGCTGACGGTCACCGCCACCGGTCGTGTCGCGGTCGTTCTTCCAGATGTTGAACCGGTAGTGGTCACCCTCGACGACGATGTACTTGCCCTTGCGGTCGGGGAACTTGTTGCCGCGGTCGACCTCGATGCCCTCGAACGCCTTGAGGCCGTCGGTCGCGGGGTTGGGATTCCACGCCGGTGCCGCGTGCGCGGGAGTGACGGTGACGAACACCAGGGCGGCAGCGGTGAGCGCCGCCCTGCGGGTGATGCGCGATTCCATCGTTCGGTGTCCTTCCTGGCGGCGATTCGACAGGGGAACACTTCACGAAGGTAGGAGGTCTCGACCTGCGGTGTCAACCAAAGTGACATGAAATGACAGAAGTTGCCAAGATTCATCGGAGCTTGAGCGCCAGCCGGACCGCGTCCGCGCGTGAGTGCAGGACTGCATTTGACGAGGACTCACCGAAGCTTGAGCGCCAGCCGGACCGCGTCCGCACGGGAGTGCAAGACTGCATTTGACGAGGACTCACCGAAGCTTGAGCGCCAGCCGGACCGCGTCCGCACGGGAGTGCAAGTCCGCCTTGGCGAACAGGTTGTTGATGTGCGTCTTCACCGTGGCCTCGCTGATGAACAACCGCCGCGCGATCTCCCCGTTGCGCAGGCCCTCCCCGATCAGGTCGAGCACCTCCCGCTCGCGCGCGGTGAGATCGACACCGGGCTGCTCGACGGGCTTGCGGCTGGCGAGGTCCAGCAACCGCAGCTGCACGGCCGGATCGAGGATCGCGTTGCCGGCGTGAGCACCGCGCACGGCCTGGATGATCGTCGCGCGGTCCGCGTCCTTGGTCAGATAGCCGCGGGCACCCGCGCGCAACGCCGCCAGGATCGAGTCGTCGTCATCGAACGTGGTCAGCACGACGACCGGCAGCTCCGGATGTGACTCCCGCAGCGCGCCCGTGGCCTCGGCGCCGCCCATGACCGGCATGTTGAGGTCCATCAGCACGACCTCGGGCCGGAGTTCCGCCACCGCCGCGACGGCCTGCGCGCCGTTCGCCGCCGTGCCGACGACGGTGATGTCGGGGTCGAGGTCGAGCATCACGGCGAGTCCGTCGCGGACCGCCGCCTGGTCGTCCACGATCAACAACCTGATCATCGCGGGTAGTCCACCCTCACTGTCCACCCCAGACCCTCCGGGCCGGCGAACACCGTGCCTCCTGGCAAAGCAGCCCTTTCCCGCATCCCGGCCAGCCCCATCCCGGACCCCGCCTTGCGCTCCGTGCCGTTGTCGATCACGGTCAGCCTGATCGTCGACGGCAAGTACTCCAGCGACAACGACACGTCAGCCCCGAACGCGTGTTTGTGCGCGTTGGTCAGCGCTTCCTGCGCGGCACGGATGATTGCCTGCGCGATCTCCACGCTCACCGAGCCCTCACCGGTGACGGTGAACGACGCGCCGTGACTCGATGCGAGCCGTGAGAGTGACTCAGGCAGTGGCAGCGAGTCTTCCCGTAGCGCGTGCACGGCTCGGCGGGTTTCCTTCAGGCCTGATACCGCCAACGCCCGTGCGCGCAGCACGGCTTCGTTCGCCTCGGCGGACTTGCCCGCGACGTGCAGAGCGTCGGCCATGTCCAGCTGGACGGCGATGCCCGACAACGAATGCCCGACCACGTCGTGGATCTCGCGCGCGATCCGGCCGCGTTCCTCCAGCGCCGCCGCGTACTCGGCGGCTGCCGCGGCCACGGCGCGTTCCCGGCGAACCAGGCCGAGGAGCACCGGCATTCCCGCGGTGAGGCACAGCCACCACGGTGGCATGTCGGTCGCGCCCCGAGTCTCCACCACCCACGTCGAGGCCATCGTGAGCAGCGAACCCGCGACCGCCAACGCGACCGCGACCGGCGTGGACTCGATCCGGCGCCCGGCCGTGCTGGTCGCGAGGAAGACGAACGCCACGCCCGCCGTGTCCGGCGCGAGAGCGAACAGCGGTGCGCTGGTCACGACGAACACCGAGACCAGCGCGACGTTCCACCGCTGCGGCACCCGTTCCGGCACGACCACGCACGCGATCGCCGCGGCGATCACCACGGCGGCCAGCGGCCAGGTCAGCTCAGGCAACCGGACCGGGCGCTCGACCAGGTGGATCACCGTGATCACGGCGATCGCGGCGGTGGCGAGCGGCCGGAACAGCTCGTCGTTCAACCACGGAACGGTCCTCATCGAGATGAATCATGCCTGTTCCGGTTGCCGTGCACCCGCTGCTGCCACGAGTCCAGCAGCGGCGACGTGCGGTGCGGCTCACCTCGGCGTCCCTTCGACCACACCAGCTGACCGCGCACCCGGACGGCCTTGGCCAGCACCACCAGACCTTCCGCGAGCAGACCGGCGCCGACCGCGAGCATCAGCCCGCTGTTGCTGCTCCGCGCCGCGTCCGAATCCACCAGGCCCAGCACGAAACCCGCGCCGAACCGCGCGGCGATGCTCGCCACCCACAGCACCAGCGTCATGACCGTGTAGCGGAGCATCACGATGCCGTTCTGCTCGTACGTGCGGACGCTCATGCCACGCAGCAACCCGAAAACCACGCTGATCACCGTGCTGAACCCCAGGAACGCGACCGCGCCCACCGAGTGCACCGACACCTGCGTCACGCCGATCACCCCGAGCACGGCGGGGATCAACAACAGCCGCTTGCCGATCGCGGGCTCCCCGAGCAGGCGGCGGGCCAGCACGTACCCGATCACCGCGATGATCAGCACTACCTCAACAGTTCCCGTCATGGCTGCAACGCTAGGAATTCCGGCTGGTCAGCGCGTGGACCGAGGACCGTAGCCGGGGTGGAGATCCGTCTCCACCCAAGGGGTTGAGGGGCCGGGCAAAACGGGTAATTCGACGTCCATGGAGTGGATCACGCGACTGATGGAGGCACTGGGCTCACCTGGCGCGGGGCTCGCGGTGGCGCTGGAGAACGTGTTCCCGCCGGTGCCGAGCGAGGTGATCCTGCCGCTGGCCGGGTTCACCGCAGGCCAGGGCAGGATCTCGCTGATCGCCGCGATCCTGTGGACCACCGCGGGGTCGGTCGCCGGCGCGCTGGTGCTCTACGGCCTGGGCGCGTGGCTCGGGCTGGAGCGGTTGCGCCGGTTCGCGGGCAAGGTGCCGTTCGTCAGCGCGTCCGATGTGGACAAAGCCGACGCGTGGTTCGACAAGCACGGCACCAAAGCCGTGTTCGTCGGACGGATGGTGCCGGTCGTGCGGAGCCTGATCTCCATCCCCGCCGGGGTGTCCGGGATGCCGATCCTGAAGTTCACCCTCTACACCGCGGCGGGCAGCCTCGTCTGGAACACCGCGCTGATCCTCGCCGGGTACGCGCTCGGCGAGAACTACGAGCTGGTCGACCGCTACCTGGGGTGGGTGTCGACAGTGGTGCTGGCCGCGCTCGCCATCGCCATCTGCTGGTTCGTGATCTCACGTGTGAAAGCACGGCGTTCGTAGACCACCGACGCCGCCGCGATCGCCAAGCCCGCCAACGACAAGCCGACGCCGACCCACGCCGTGGACGTATAACCCCAGCCCGCCGCGATCGCGAGGCCACCGAGCCACGCGCCCGCACCGTTCGCGACGTTGAGCGAGGAGTGGTTGGACGACGACGCGAGCGAGGGCGCGTCCGGCGAGGCGTCCATCAGCCTGATCTGCAGCGCGGCCGCCAGGATCTGAATGACGAACCCGAGCAGGAACAGGAAGACGAACATGAACGCCGGGATCGACGCGGTCAGCCCGAACAGCACCAGGATCACGCAGACCGCGACCAGGCCGCCGAACACCGACCCCATCGCGGACCGGTCCACGAACCGCCCGCCGAACGTCGCACCGAGCGTCATGCCGAGCCCGAACACCGCGAGCATCCACGGCACCACGCTCGCCGGCAGCCCGGCCACCTCGGTGGTCAGCGGGGCGACGTAGGAGTAGACGGCGAACATGCCGCCGAAGCCGATCATGCCGGTGAAGATCGCGAACCAGACCGTCGGCCGCCGGAACGCGCGGACCTCGCCCTTCATCGACGCGCCCTCGGCCGTCGGCACCCGCGGCACCCAGGCCGCGATCGCCACGGCCGTGATCACCGCGATCACCGCGACCGCGAGGTACGCCGTGCGCCAGCCGATCTGCTGACCGGCCGCCGTCGCGAGCGGCACGCCCACGAGGTTCGCCACGGTCAGTCCGACCATCACGCGCGCGACCGCCGTCCCCCGCCGTTCAGGAGCAACGAGCGTGGCGGCGACGACCGCCGCGATGCCGAAGAACGCGCCGTGCGGCAGCCCGGCGACGAACCGGGCAACGAGCAGAAGGGTCTTGTCCTGCGCGGCGGCCGACAAGCCGTTGCCCAGCGCGACCGCGAGCATCAGGCCGATCAGCATGCCCTTGCGCGGCAGCTTGGCGCCGAGCACCGCGATCAACGGCGCGCCGACGACGACACCGGCGGCGTAGAGGCTGATCGCGTGGCCGGCCTCGTAGTCGGGGATCCCGAAGGTCTCCGCGATCTGCGGCAGCAGCCCCATCGTCGCGAACTCGGTCGTACCGATGCCGAACCCGCCGAGCGCGAGCGCGGTCATCGCGCGGGTGGTGTTCACTGGCACGATTTTACGGACTTTCTGACGCGCTTCAGAAGCCCTGGGGCGGTGCGTCTGCTCACACGCGAAAGGCCGGCCCCCACGGCAGGGAGCCGGCCTTCTCAGCAGGGTGGATCAGATCCGCGGGACCGTGACGATGGTCCGCCCGTTCAGCGGCTGCGTCGCACGGGAGTTGCCCGCCGTGAACAGCCCCTTGAAGCGCGCGATCGTCGCCGCCGACACGTGCTGCTCGCCGGTCAGGTACCACTCGACGCCCTCGGTGAACGGCGCGGTGGTCAGCGAACCGGTGTAGTGCAGCGTCGCGTGACCGGCCGGCAGCAACCGGTTGAGGTCGATCGGCTCGATCTCCACCGGCGCACCGCACTCCGGCGAGAGCTTCGCCAGCACGTCGTCGACGACCGAGTGCTGGCCGACGACCAGCGGAACGCCGACCACCAGCAGCTTGCCCTCCGCACTGCGGTGCACGAGGTGCATCTCGAGCGGCGTGTTGCGGCCGCCGAACTGGTGCTCCGACGGCGTGTGGAAGTGGAACTGCACCAGGTCGTACCGGGTGCCGGCGACCGTGACGTGACCCGAGCCCGGCTGGACCTCAGCCTGCTCGGTCTCCTCTTCGCCGCGGGTCGTGCAGCCGTTCGAGTCGGCCGCGTCCTTTTGGATGTACTTCAGTTCGAGCGCGGAGGACCCGTAGGTGACGTCGAGCTTCGGCGCGTGCGGATCGAACCGGATCGCGTCGAGCGTGACGTTCACGGGACTCTGCTTCGGTGTCCCCGACTCAGCCGGGCCGGCCGCGAAGAAGGACGCGGCGAGCACCAGCGGCACTAAAGCCGGAAGGGACCGTCTTAGGTTCATTGCGCCACTTTTCACCCGATCGAGTGAAAAGAACATTCGAGTGTGGCCACGCTCTCACCGAACTGGTATTCAATTCGATAACGAACCGATCAAACGGCGTTATGCAGGCACGGATGCGCAGGTCGCGGTGCCGCCAGCACGCGAATTGAGACAACATCCGACCCTCGGTCAGAAATTGGAACGCAGGGGTTCTTGATCTAGTTTGTCCGATTCGTTCTTATTTGCCGGAATGGCGTGCTGCAGGATTGACCGATGCCTCTCACCGAGTTGATCGCCCAGTACGACGTTCCCGGCGCGCAGGTCGCCGTGCTGGCCGGCGGGGAGATCCGCGACGAGGCCGCGGGGCTGCACGCCCAGGCCGAGGTCACCACCGGCTCGGCGTTCCGGATCGGCTCGATCAGCAAGATCTGGACCGCCACCCTGATCCACCGGCTGGTCACCGAGGGCCTGCTCGACCTCGACCGCCCGATCAGCGCGCACCTCCCCGGTTTCCGGCTGCGCGACCAGGCCGCCGACACCCTGACCTCCCGCCACCTGCTCACCCACACCGGCGGCCTCGACAGCAACCACTTCACCGGCACCAGCGGCATCGAGGAGTTCGTCGCCGCCCTCGCCGAGGCCGACCACTGGTTCCCGCCCGGTGAGGTGTTCTCGTACTCCAACAGCGGGTTCGTGGTGCTCGCCAGACTGGTGGAAGTGTTGCGCGGCAAGCCGTTCGACGACGTGGTGCACGCGGAGCTGGTCACGCCGCTCGGCCTCCGAACCGTGTCCACCTGCGACGCCGCACCCGGCAGCGCACACCTGATGATGAGCGCCCGCGACCTGCTGGAGTTCGTCCGCCTCCACCTGACCGACCCGGCACTCGCCGCGCTGCGCGAACCCAGCTCGACGACATCCCGGACTTCGGCGACGGCATCACCGGCTGGGGACTCGGCTGGATGCGCTGCCCCGGCGGCATCATCGGCCACACCGGAGTCTCCAAGGACCAGAAGAGTTTCCTGCGCGTCAACCCGGCCACGGGCGTGGCAATGGCCGTCCTGACCAACAGCCCGGGCGGCGCCCCGCTGGCCCACGACCTCTTCACCGCCGCGGGCATCGAGTCCACGCCGCCACCGTTGCCGCCGGCGAACCCGCCCGCGCCAACTTCCTGCACAACGGCGCCGCCGCGTGGAGGATTGCCTGATGGTCACCGTCACAGTCACCGTCACAGCCACATCAACCACCCACGCCGCGCGGAGGACTGCCTGATGGTCACCGTTGCCGACATCCGTGCCGTGGCACTGTCGTTGCCGCGCACCACCGAACACCTCATCCGCGACCGCGTGAAGTTCCGCGTGGGCCAGATCGTCTACGCGGCGCTGTCCCGCGACGAAACCGTGCTGGGCTTCGGCTACCCGCGCGAGGAACGGGAAGCGCTGGTCGCGAGCGACCCGGTCAAGTTCGCGTTCCCGAGCCAGTCGGACATGCGGTTCCAGTGGGTGCACGCCTCGATGGCCGAGCTGGACGTCGAGGAGATGACCGAGCTCGTCATCGGTGCCTGGACTCTGTGCGTGCCGAAGAAGGTCATCCGCGAGCACCTCGGCGAAGACTACATTTAGTCAACACTGAAACCATGGAGAACACCACCAACAAGTTCGCCGAAGACGCCGTCGCGGTGCGCGGTCGGCCGGAAGCCCGGCACCAGACCGACCCGCGCACCACCTGAGGGATCCCAGACCTCGAGCCCGTCCGGACCGCTGACGTACACCAGACCGTTGTGCGCCCACATCCGACCGGCAGGCCCCACCACCGGCTCCAGCGCGGGCCCGTCCGGCACCGCGTACAACTCGAAGCCGTCGACCATCTTCTCGTCGTCGCGACCGATCCGTTGAATCGCGACGACTTCCGGCGACACCCACGCCACGGGCTGATCCCACGCGTAACCGCGGTCCGTGAGCGCAACGCCTTCCGGTTCTCCGCCGGTCCTCAGCCACTGGTCGACGTCGATGACCGTGGGCACACCGATCGGGTGCCACACCCATCGGTCGTCGAGCACCCGCCGGCCGCACGGACTGACGGTCAACCGCCCGTGGTACTCGTCGAACTCGGTGTCCCGCGCGGTCAGCACGGAGCCGGAGACGAGGTCGATCACGTCGAGCCGGCACACGTCCGTGGCCGCGAGGACACGGTCACCGGGCAGGAACGCGATCGGGAACGGTGTCGTCGTCGCGGTGTGAACGTGGTCGCGGTCCAGGCGCAGCACCACCTCCCCGGACGTCAGGTCGACCACCGTGCCGAGGTTGCCGTAGTCGTTCACCGCGGCGGCGTACCGGCCGTCCGGTGAGGTGTGCAGCGCGGGAACCACGTCCCGCCACGCCTCGTCGCCGTAGTCCTCGACGATCAGCGGTGGCGGGCAGACGAGCCCCGCGTTGAGTGAGACGAGCCCGTCGGCGGTCCGTGCCAGCCAGTCCCCGGGCAACGGTGCCAGGCACCGATCGCTGAGCAGTTCAACATCCCACGGCACGCTTTGCCGTGTACCGAAACCATGTTCCATGACGGACTCAGGGTGCGGCGCCGGCCCGAACCTCGCCAAGCGATTATTCAGCGCACAGGCAACCGACTCCGGGCTCGATCCACTCCTGCCCGGCCCACTCGGGGTGCCGGTCGATCAGCACCGCCCGCACCTCGGCCACGATCTCCGGCAGCCCCGTCGCCGAGTCGCGCCGCCGCCACGTCTCGTCCCGCAACTCGCGCAGGTAGTCGCGCACGCCCTCCAGCACCTCCACCCCACCGGTCGTCCCGTGGCCCGGCACGACCACGCGAGGCCGCGCGGCGATCAACCGGTCCATCACCTCGATCCAGGCGAGACCGGAGACGTCGGTGTCGTGCGGCGGGAACCACGGGAAGATCGCGAACTGCCCGGTCTCGGCGAGGTCGCCGGTGAACAGCACGCCGGCGTCCGGCACCTCGATCACCTGGTCCCCCGGCGTGTGCCCGCGCCCGGTCGGCCGCAGCACCACCATCCGGCCACCGAGATCGAGCGAGTGCACCCCGTCGAACACCACGTCCGGCACCGGAATCTCGGTCCCGGCGAGCCGCGCGGCGATCGCGCCACCGAACCCGCGGAACATCTCCAGGTAGCCGGATCCCTTGCGCCGCAGGTCTTCTGCCTGTGCACGGTTGACCACGTACGAGCCTTCGAACACAGACGCGCCGAACGCGTGCTCCGGGTGGAAGTGCGTGGTCGTCAGGTAGATCCGCCGACCGCGAGCGATCTCGGACGCGAACGAGAACACCTCGGACGCGTTGGCGGCACCGAGTCCCGTGTCCACGACGAGAACCGCTTCGGTGCCGCCGACGACGCCGATGTTGGGCACGAGACCGACGTGGTCGTTCGGGATCACCAGCACGTCGGAGGCGATGTCGACGGCGCCGGAAATCTGGACGACGGGGTCTGGGAGGTTCATGCACCCACTCCACCGCCGCGCCCGGCTCCCCGTCCAAGACCGGCTGGGTACACCCGATACCGAGCGAGTATCGTGCCTGATCATGGAGCTGCGGACGCTGCGCTACTTCGTCGCGGTCGCCGAGGAGCTGCACTTCGGCCGGGCCGCGCACCGGCTGCACATGAGCCAGCCACCGCTGAGCCGGGCGATCAAACACCTGGAAACCGATCTCGGCACCACGCTGTTCCACCGCTCCCCCGCCGGCGTCACGCTCACCGAGGCCGGCCACACACTGCTCGACGAGGCACGGGCCCTGCTCGACCACGCCGACCGCGTCCGCGCCAAGCTCACGCGCAGGACCATCACCGTCGGTCTGCTCGGCGACCACGGTGCGGCCCGCCTCGCCGCCGCGTTCCGGCTGCAGCGTCCGGACGTCGAGATCCGCATCCGCGAGACCGACCTGACCGACCCCACCTGCGGCCTGCGCACGAACCAGGTCGACATCGCCCTCACCCGCGGACCGTTCGACGACTCGGGCCTGAAAACCCTGGTGCTGCGCCGGGATCCGGTCGGCGCGGTGCTCCGGGCGGACGACCCGCTCGCCCAGCGCGACCACCTCACCACCGGCGATCTAGCCGATCGCGACTGGTTCCAGTTCCCCGCTGGCACCGACGAGATCTGGCAGGACTACTGGAACGGCGGCCGGCCCCGCCGCGGCCCGGTCGTCCGCGCGGTCCAGGAGTGCGTGCAGTCCGTGCTGTGGAACGGAACCGTCGGCCTGGCCCCGCTCGGTCACGACCTCGGCGAGGAGCTGAAGGTCGTGCCGCTGCGAGACCTGCCGCCCAGTCCGGTCGTCCTCGCGTGGACCAGGGACGACCCGCTCACCAGGGCGTTCGTCGAGGCCGCGACCAGGGCGTACCGCTAAGCAGGCTGCCAGAAGTTGTGTCCGTTACTCGCCTGACGGACGCCCGTTCGGCCTGATGGCGTCTGCAAGTACCGCCAACTCAACATCAACAGGCACTTTTCTACTACCAACAGGGCGGTTCTGGACGGAGGACACGGCGCCGGTTCGTCGGGTGACGAACCGGTTGGGTGTAGTTGAGGGCGATTCGATCAAGAGTTGGTGGTACTTGCAGACGCGCTCGGCATCAACGAGTCGTGAGGTTTCGGACAAGACTTCTGGTCAGGTGCTTAGAAGTGGTCGCGCTGGGTCAGTTCGTGCTCCAGGGTGTCGGCGCGCGTGACGAGAAGGGTGAGCGGGCGCTCGAACTCCTCCCGGATGCTCAGGTCCTCCAGCGGCGCCACGTGCTTGAGCAGCGCGATGCCGTCCACGACCGCCGCTCCGCCGAGTTCCGGCGCACCGGCCAGCTCCAGGAAGCGGCGGAGGTCGACCTCGTCGGCGCGGCCGACGGGCGAGGAGATCTCCACCCACGCCTGGCCGTCGACGTCGGGGAGGTGGTGCACGGAGACCTGCTGCGTCCGGTCGCCCGCGGTGTCGAGCCGGAACCGCAGCCACTCGTCGCTTTCCTCCAGCACCTCGTACCGGACCCGAACATAGTTGATCACTTCGGTCCACGACGTCACGCCAGGCTCCTGCCCTTCACACCGCTGCGACCACCCCACTGGGACTTGGGCACACCGTAGCGCCGGGGCCGTGCCGCCACGCCGAGAAACTCCGATACCGCGATCAGGACAGGTGCACGGACACCGCGTAGCCACCGCCCAGGAACTCCTGCCGGTCCCACGTCGCGAACCGCTCGGCCAGCTTCAGCCCGACCCGTGCGCAGTGTTCGTCGTACTCCTCGACGGTGTACCCGCGGTTCAGGCTGAACCCGGCGATCAGGACTTTCCCGACGTGCCTGGCGACACCCGCGACGAGCTGGTCCTGCGTACCGGGCTCGGTGAACAGCGGCACGTTGCCGGCCATGATCACGACGTCGAAGGTGCGCCCGAGATCGAGTTCGGCCAGGTCGGAGCGCACCCAGGTGATGCCGGGCGCGAGTGCTGCCGCGTGCGCGAGCATCGACTCGTCGCGATCCGCGCCGACGACCTCGATGCCGTGCCGCGCCAGCTCGATCGCGACCCGCCCGGTGCCGCAACCGGCGTCCAGCACGGTCTTCGGTTCGTACGCGCGCACGAACGTCGCCTCGCCGTGCACGTCCATCCCCGACTCGGCGAGCGAGTCGAACCTGCGCTGGTACTCAGCCCCGTTCCACACGGGGTGAAGCATAGATCCGAAGATCGGCGGATACCGGACGAGTGGGAGCGCTGCCAAGGTCGAGGACATGACGCGCTTTCTGCTGGCAGTGGCGTTGCTCGTGGCGGCGGCCTCCCCCGCCCAGGCCGCACCGGCCCGCTGGGTCGGCACCTGGGCCGCCGCGCCCTCGTCGGCCGTGCCGGGCACGGACAACGGCTATCCGAACTACACCATCCGCAACATCGTGCACGTCAGCGCCGGCGGCAAGGAGATCCGCGTCCGGCTCTCCAACGCCTTCGGCCGCACCCCGATCGTGTTCGGCGCCGTGACGGTCGCCCGCGCGGCCGGCTCGGACACCCCGCTCGCGGTACCCGGCACCATGCGCACGCTGACGTTCGGCGGTGCCCGGTCGATCACCGCCGCGCCCGGCACCGACGTCTTCAGCGACGGCGTGGCGCTGAACGTCCCCGCCGACTCCGACCTGCTGGTCAGCGTGTACACGCCGTCGTCCGGTGGTCCGGTCACCCACCACGGCCTGACCATGCAGAACTCGTACTTCACCCGCGACGGCGACCACTCGGCCGAGGAGTCCGCCGCGGCCTTCCGCGAACGCACCACGAACTGGCACTACGTCTCGGGCGTCGACGTGCGCTCGGCGACGTTGCGGGGCAGCGTGGTCGCGCTCGGCGACTCGATCACCGACGGCGCCAACTCGACCTGGGGCGCGAACCTGCGCTGGCCCGACCAGCTCGCCGACCGGATCAACACCCGGCTGGGCGTGCTGAACGCGGGCATCAGCGGCAACCGGCTTCTGCTCGACGGCGGCGGGGCCGGCGTGAACGCGCAGGCACGGCTGAACCGCGACGTGCTGACCCAGTCCGCCGTCCGCTCGGTCATCGTGTTCGAGGGCATCAACGACATCCAGCAGACCCCGCACGAGACCGACCCTGCCAAGATCATCGCCGCGCTGAAGCAGATCGCCCAGCGCTCGCACGACCGCGGCCTGCGGGTGATCGGCGCGACGATCACGCCGTTCAAGGGCTGGCGCAGCTACACCGACGAGCTCGAAGCGGTGCGGCAGGCCGTGAACTCCTTCATCCGCACCAGCTCCGACTTCGACGCGATCGTGGACTTCGACCAGGTCATCCGCGACCCTGCCGACCCGCAACGGATCAGGCCCGACTACGACCAGGGCGACCACCTGCACCCCGGTGACAAGGGGTTCGAGGCGATGGCGAAGGCGGTGCGGATCGCCACCCTGTGATCGCCACCCTGGGATCGTCACCCTGGGATCGTCACAGGAAGATCGGGATCGGGTTCAGCTCCTCGTACGGCGTCGGGGAGCTGAGCCTGCCGAGCCGCACCGGCACGTCGAACAGCCGGCCGGGCGCGAAGCGGGCCCAGAAACCACGCAGCCCCGGCACGATCACCTTCACCACGGGCAACCCGATGTCCGGCCGGGTCTGGTCGAGCACGAACACCTCCAGACCTGCCTTCTCCAGCCGTGCCCGCACATCGTGCACATCGGACAGCAGATCGCCGGACTCGGTGTACGGGTGGCGGACCGGTGCCCCCGAGGGCAGCAGGTAGGACTGGTTCGCCACGGTGGCGGTGGAGAGCCAGCGCTGGAGGTCCGGATCGTCGTCCCAGTGCACGCCGTCCACCACGGCGGGCATCATCTGGTTCATCTCGGCCAGCGCACGACGCAACGCCAGCGCCGGGTCGAGGTGAGCGCCGAAGCCCAGCATGATGTCCTCGCGCTCACCGGAAGTCTTCCGGGACAACGCCACCACGACCGGCACGCCGATGTCGGACGTCAGATCGAGCGCCCACACCTCACGGCCGAGTCCGGCGTGCACGGCCCGCAGCGAGTCGATCCACGGGTCCCCGCCCAGGTCCACCGGTGGCTGCGAAGTCCGGTTGTACCACCACAGGGCGACCGCATCACGTTCGACGAGCTCCAGCATCCCTTGCAGGACAGCGTCTTCCAGCGACGACCCGGCCGCGTTGCCGTTCGAGTCGGCCATCAGCCGGGCGTCCGCCTCGCCGTCGAAGTAGAGCAGACCCGTTGGCAGCAACCGGTGTTCGCCCCGGGTCAGCGACCACACCGGCGTCCAGTCGAACTCGGCTTCGTCGTCGAACGGGGCACAGACGTGCTGGAAGTCCGAATGCGCGGAGTTCCAGGCGTCGCGATCAGCGAACTGACGCGGGTCGTACAGCTGCACCGTGCCTGGATGGATCGCTTGTGCGCCAAGCGAACGGTAGCTGCCGCGCACGCGTGCCTCGTCACCGTCGGCGTAACCGCTGTGCCGTTCCAACGCCTCGCACAGCGCGCCCACCTCGGCGTCCAGGGCGGTGACGCCCTTCCCGCCGTTCTGGGAGCGCAGGGCGGAGCGGAGGTGGGCCGCGCCGCGGTTGCCGAGGGCGAGGTTCGGGCCGGACCGGAAGACGTTGAAGAACGCAGGGCCGCGGTCGTCGCGGACGACGTCCTTCACCACCCCGGTCACCGGGCTCACCAGGTGCCGGTAGGTCGACAGCACCTCTTCTGGCGCGACGGAACGGTGTCCGCCGCCCGACGTGTGCGCCTTCGGGCGAGACGACAGCTCCAGCGGACGCCAGGCCCGCTCGCTCAGCAGGGCCGGGTCGCCGCAGGAAGAGCACTGCGGGCGGGCGGAGACGGCATGGCGCCTGCCGGTGAGGTCGCGGCTGTCGAACATCCACAGGGCCCGCTGGCCGTCGTACCGGTGACCAGCGACCCACTTGGCCGCCTCCAGGGCCACCAGATTGAGCGCGATCGCCTGCAGTGGCTCGAAAACGACGGGAGACCGCGGCACCGCGCCCGGCAGGCCGAGAGCGGAGCACACGTGGGCCTCGGCGGCCCGGTTCGCCCACAGCCGATGGGAAAGGCAGTGATAGCAGGGACCTGAGCCCGGCGTGAAGAACGGGCCGACGCACACCGTGGCCCCGACCGGCTTCGCCAGCAACCACGGGCGGCCGGCGGCACGCAGCTTCTCGTCCACTTCGGACAGACCGTCGACCAGGTAGTCCGACACCAGCACGACGGTCAGCGAGCCGTCACCCTCGACGATCGGCGGCAGATCGGCCTCGACGCCGAGGGAGATCACCTCGACGTCCGGCGTCCCGGCGGGTTCGACGCCCAGCGCGTCCCAGTAGGCGGAGCCGGAGGTGCGGGCACCGATCAGCCCCACGTGCGCGAGCTGGGTCAGCAGACCGGCGGCGTGTTCGGGTGCGGCGTCGAAGTCACGGCGCACCGCGGCGAGATCCCGGCTGCCGTCGAGCAACGGGGCGAGCGCCTCGACGTGGGGGCCGCGCAACGCGGTGGTGTCCTCCTCGGAGAACACGTACACCGCGTCGCCCGGTACCACCTCGGCACGCAGGTGCCGCTTGAACCCGATGTGTCGCGACGTCACGCCGGAACAGCGACGCGAGTGGTGCCGCACCAGCCGACCCGGCAGGGACTGACGGACGGGTCGCCGAAGGGCGCGATGCAGATGGAGAATGCGGCCTCAGGAACGGACGCGCGGCAGATGCAGACGGACGCGCGGCAGACGGACGCGCGGGTAACGCATCCGATGCACAAGCGCTCGCCAGCGGCGCGGCAGATGGTCGGGCGGCCGACCCCGCCGCCGATGCCGGTGTCGTCGAACCTGTCGATCAACAGACCGGTCTCCCGGCTCGGCGCGACGCCGAAGACCTGCTCGAGTTCAGCGGTGAAATCCTTCATGGCTGTCTCCCCTCAGTAGCCCCCTCTCATCGTGGGGTCGGCGTGATCACCTTGCACAGGTCACGAACCGTCCATCTGTGACCGGTCCGCCCGCTACGTTGGTTCTGTGGCAGATCAATTCGCCGCCCTGGTCCGCTATCACCGGAAGCGGGCCGGGCTGACCCAGGAGTCGCTCGCCGCCCGGTCGGGGGTCTCGGTCAGCACGATCCGCGGCGTCGAGACCGGCCGGCGCACCAACCCCCAGCTCGCCTCGGTGCGACGCCTCGCGCAGGCACTGTGCCTGCAGCCGGGTGAGGAGGAGGAACTGCTGGTGGCGGCGGGCGGCAAGCCGTCGGCGGACCGGCCGGTGCCACGCCAGCTGCCCACCGCGCCCATCGGGTTCATCGGCCGCGTTCCGGAACTGGCCCTGCTGGACGCGGCCTCACGCCAGGCCCCCGTGGTGGTGTGGGCGCTCGGCGGCACCGGCAAGACCGCGCTGGTGTTGCAGTGGGCCCACGAGCAGGCCGGACGGTTTCCGGACGGCCAGCTCCACGTGAACCTGCGCGGCTTCGGCCCCGGCGCGAACCCGATGCGGCCCGCGGACGCCCAGCACGCGTTCCTCTCCGCGCTCGGCGTCGACAGCGACTCGATCCCCTCCGGCGACGAGGAACGGACCGCGCTCTACCGCAGCGTCACCGCGGACCGGCGGCTGCTGCTGGTGCTCGACAACGCGGCCGAGTCGGACCAGTTGGTACCGCTGCTGCCCGGCGGCTCGTCCTGCGCCGTCGTCGTGACCAGCCGCCGGGCACTGACCGGCCTGGTCGCGACGCACGGCGCGGTGTCGGTACCACTCGGCGTGCTGCCCGACGCCGAAGCCAGGGCCCTGCTCGCCACCCGCCTCGGCGAGACCCGCGTGGCCGCCGAACCCGACGCGGTCACCGCGGTGGTCGAGCACTGCGCCGGTCTGCCGCTGGCGCTCGCGATCATCGCCGCCCGTGCCTGCGTGCGCCCGGACATGCCGCTGGCGTGGATCGCGGACGAACTGCGCGACCAGGCCGCACGGCTGGACGCGCTCGACACCGACGAGGCCGGGGTCAGCCTGCGGTCCGCGCTGTCGTGGTCCTATCAGGCCCTGAGTCCCGAGGCGGCCGAACTGGCCGGTCTGCTGGCACTCGCACCCGACCTCAGCGCGAGCGCGGTCAAGTCGCTCAGCCCGGTACCTCCCCGGCGGCAACTGGCCGAGCTGGAGACCGCGAGCCTGGTGAGCCGGTCCGCCGACGGCCGGTACCGGATGCACGACCTCGTCCGCCTGTACGCGCGCGAACAGGCGCTGGGACTCATCCCCGAACAGACGCGCGTCGACGCGCTCCGCCGGTTGGCCGACTTCTACCTGCACACGGCGTTGCCGATGGCGACGTCACTCGCCCCGCACATCCCACCGATCGAACTGGCCCCGCCCGCGTCCGGCTGCCGTCCGCTGACCGGAGCGGACCCGCTGACCTGGTTCGACGCGGAGCACGCCGGTCTGCTGGACATCCAGCGGGCAGCCGAACGACACGGCTGGCACACCCACGTCTGGCAGCTGGCCTGGGTGCTGAACACCTACCACTACCGCGCCGACCGGATGGACGACCAGCGCGAGACGTGGCAACGCGGCCTGGCCGCCGCGCACCACCTCGGCGACCCGCTCCTGCTGGGCAGAGCACACCGCCTGCTCGGCGACGCGTGCGCGCGACTGCGCCTGCCAGAGGCGTTCGACCACCTCCAGGCATCGCTCGCGATCGTCGACCAGGGCGACGACCTGAACGAACGCGCGCACACCCATCGGTCCATCACGGTGGCGTGGGCCGAACTCGGCGACCACGAACGCGCCCTCGAACACGCGACCAAGGCCCTGGAACTCTTCCGCGCCTCCGGCTTCACCGCCCGCGAGGCCGAGGCGCTGAACGCGGTCGGCTGGCACACCGCGAACCTCGGCCGCTTCGCCGAGGCGCTCCCGCTCTGCCGGCGTGCGCTGGAGATGTGCCGCAGTCTGCGCCACCAGAGCGCCGCCGAGGCGTCCACGCTGGAAGACCTCGCCTTCATCTACCAGCACACCGACCGGCCGGCCGAGGCCGCCGAGCACTACCGCGCGAGCGCGGCGGTGTGGGCCGGGCTCGGCGACCGCCACCACGAAGCCGAGGCGTTGCGCCTGCTCGCCGAGGTGGAAGACCTCGCACCGGTCAAGCGACGTCGCCGGTGAACCCGCCGCGCAGCACCTTTTTCCCGCAACCCTGTTCCCGCATGTTCCCCCCGCTTCTGCCGACCCCCCACCTCCAACCTGCCCGGTCCGTCGTCGTTGTCAAGTGAGAGCTACTCCTGCGGTTCGCTCCAGCCACGGCTGTTCTGCAGCAGGTTCATCACCGCGGCACGCAGCCGGCCGAGGCTGAACGGCACCTGGATCGCCACGTCCGGCGCGGTCTCGACCTCTTCGATCATCGTCAGCAGCCTCAGCAGCTCGGCCGGGCAGGACTCGTCCTCGCGCCGGCCGAGCTCGGTGACCAGGTTCATCTGCGCCGACAGGGCAGTCGCGTCGGTCCGGCCGTACAGCTCGCGGCTCAGGCGCACGATGGCCCGGTAGTCGTCGACCACGCGGTCGGCCGCGTCTTCCTCTGCCCGCGACGCATGAGCGAGTGCGAGGTCCAGCTGGCAGGTGATCGTGAGCGGATCACGTTCTCCCAGCGCCGACTTCGTGTCCTCGCCCAGCAGCACGAGCTCGGCGAGCGACTGTTCGGAACGGTGGCGCTGCCAGCGCAACAGCACGATGTTGCGCCGCGCGGCGAGCACCTCCGGATGCGTCTCGCCGAGGTGGCGCAGCCGCACGACCAGAGCGTGCCGGAAGATCGCCTCCGCGCGGTCGTACTGCCCGGACAGGGCGGAGAACCGGGCGACCACGCACGACAGCTTCGTGCCCAGCAGCTCCCAGTCCTCGGGCACGGGCAGCTTCGCCCGGTCGCGGTGGATCCACTCCACCACGAACTCGCAGTGCGGGCTCAGCACGGCCCACGTCGAAAGATCCTCCTGCACCTCGGCGGAGAGAAAGCTCGTGTAGCCGTCGAGCGTCGCGTAGCACAGGGCGAGATAGGCCTGGAGATCTTGCTGAACGTCGGGCTGGTGCCGGTTCGCCTCGCGGATCACGGGGTGCAGCACCCAGCACTTCGTGGTGACCGCCGAAGAACGCATGCCCCACACCGAAATCTGTTCGACCAGGCCGAAGTTCGTCAGGAACACGAAGGCGTGGATCAGGTCCATTCCCGTGATGCCCTTGAACAGCGGCGACCTGGTCAGGATCTCGGAGTTCGCGAGGTCGCACGGGATCGGGGCCTGCTCGAAGCACGACAACCAGCGCAGCAGCGGGCGGGCCCACGGCATGCCCAGGTCCGCGAGCAGGTCGAGCGACAACTCCCACGTCCGCGACAACAATTCGCGCTCGGCGAGGCCGCTGCCGATCTCGTGCAACTGGTCGAGCTCGCCGAACCGTTCGTGGAACACCAGGCGGTACTGCTCGAAGCTCTGCGGCAGCGCCAGTCCGCCGGTGGTGGGCAGCGTGGGCACCGTGTTGAGGTAGCTCCCCGCCAGCCGCAGCGCGAGCGGCAGATATCCCAGCGCGCAGGCCAGCTCCCTGGCCTGCTCCGCCGTGCCGGAGCCGGGAGCCAGCGCGTGCAGCATCTCGACCGCGGCTTCCTCGTGCAGCGTGCTCACCTGGTGCACCTCGGCGCAGCGAGTCCACTCCTTCGCCTTGCTGTGCCTGGTCGTCAGGACGACGGTGCCGGTGTCGTGCTGCAGAGCCGGCCGCCACTGCGCGAGCACGCGCTGGTCGTCGGCCCCGTCGATGATCAGCGTCCACCGGCCGGGGATCTCGGCCAGCACCTTCTTCAGCAGGTTCGGCGCCGACCCCTCACCGCGCCACGCCCGCATGACCTCCTCGACGCGATGGTGCGGATCCGCGTCGTAGACGACCTCGCGCAACCCTGCCGACAGGCTGTTCTCCGACGACCCGTCGACCCACCACACACGGGTGCGCGGGAACTCGTGGTCGAGCCGGTCCGCCAGCGAGAGCGCCACCACCGTCTTTCCGCTGCCGCCCGTGCCGTGCAGGACGACCTGCGTGCCGTCGGCCCGCTGGGTGACGTCCACCAGCCGGGCCACCAGCTGCTCGCGGCCGAAGACCTTGCCCGGCAGCAGGTCCGTGGGTGCGATCGTCGACACCAGACCCGGCTGCGACCCGCCGTCCGGCACGCCGTGGAAGTGCACGTCGCGGACCTCGCCGGCCTGCACGACGTTGCCGGCGCCGTCCACCTTGTTGGTCGTGGTACCGCGCTCGGGCGGCACTCCAACATTCACGCGGGCACTCCGTTGGACTCGGCGGAAGCCCGCACGCTAGCGGATCTACGACGTCACCCGAAGGTCGAATCGGCAGGGTTCGGTGAAGGTGATCAGCCGGGACTAAGGGCCTCGGTCCGCTCGGCGCACGAAAATCACCGCTCACGGAACGTGAGCCAACCCAAGGCCTCCGTGGCCCTCGCCCGGCGGACGAGGGCCACGGCGCCTTCGGACTTTCGTTCCGCAACTCCTTGGCATTACAACGATTCCACCTGAAGTGGATCAACCCTTCATCCAGTGGTACTGCAGGTGCACCTCCCACGGCTTCGCGACGCGGTCGAGGAACATCAGGCTGTCCATCCGGCAGTTGCAGGCGTTGCCCTCGCGGTTGTTCTGCGGATAGCTGCCGCCGATCTTGATTCCACGCGGATCGGTCGCGGACGCCAGGTCCGGCTCCGGTTCTCCTTCGAGCAGCCACGGGTCACCGGCCACGACGTACCTGCCGGCCAGCGGCTTTCCGTTGCGGTACAGCACCATCGCGCCGGTGTCGAAGTCGAACGTGGCCGCCAGGAACACCCACTCGTTCTGCGGCAACAACTTCTGCCAGTCCTCGGTGGCCGCGAACGTCTGCGAGTCGCCACCGTCGATCCGCCGGGCCAGGGCGACCAGCTTCAGCTCGCCGTCGACCTGGATCAGCTCCAGCAGCGCGCGGACCGCGTGGCCGTTGGAGTCGCCGGACAGCACGCCCGCCAGGCCGATCGCGCCGTAGAAGTCGGCGGGGTTGGCCGAGTTGGAGTTCGGGGCCGGGTTCTGGCCCGTCATCTTCACCCAACCCATGATCGACGCCTGCCGCGCACCGTTGAACGCCTTCAGCGACGGCACGCCGGTTTCACGGTAAAGGCCTGCCTTCCAGTCGTCGTTGCCGGCGACCGTCGGGTTGACCTGCTTGAGCTGCAACGAGTTGCGGCTGCGCGGGAAAGCACCGTCGCGGACGCGCATGTCGGCGCCGCCGTTGATCAGGGACAGCTGAGTACCGGAACGGCCGCTGTCCTGTTCCAGGGCCTTGTCGCCGCGCACCGGGTGTTCGAAGTCGTAGTACGACACGAGGTCGTGGGACAGGGTGGGCAGCACGGTGCCGAACGTGGCCTGCGCTGGAGCGGTCAGGGCGAGGCACAGCAACCCGGTCACACCGAAGACGAACAGCCGTCTCATCACCGCACTCCCTTGCCCTGCACGCGCAGGTCGCGCAGCCTGCCGATGTTGTCGAAGGACCCGAACCCGACACGGCCCGAGGAGAACGTCTTGTCCACGGCGGTCATCAACGGGTACGGCGACCCGTCCAGGTACACCGCGATCTCGCCAGATTCCGCGCAGTGTCTGACCCGCACGCGATGCCACGCCGTGTCCGACACCGCCGGCGCGGCACCGACGGAACGCGTGGCATCCCATTGGTGGTCAAGGCGAAGCCGGTCCGCGTTGTTCACGACGAAGATCCCGTTGTGCGGATAGATCTTGTTGTCCGACGACAGATGCGCGTAGTAGAACTCGGTGTCGGACCTGTACCCGAACACGATGATCACGTCCCGGTTCGACTCCGCCACCGGCGTGTCCAGCCGCACCCGAGCATCCACCTGCACCGACGCGAACGCGGGGCCCTTCTTCAGCACGGCGTACTCGAACGGCCGGCGCGGGCCGGGACGCGCGACGCCGGGTTGCGCCAGCACGACCTCGCGGCCGGGAAACTGCCACAGCTCTGGCGTCACGGGATCCCACGACCGGGCCGAGGTGGCCCCGCTGACGAAGTCGTGGCCGGAACGGCAGGAGGCGAAGGTGCGCGCACCCGTCACCTTCCAGATCTTGCCGTTCGCCTTGGCCAGCACGTAGAGCTCACCCGCGGCGTCCCGCCCGAAGCGCAGGTCGACCCGGTTGGGATCGTTGACCAACGCCTTCATCGTGGTCAGCTGCCCGTTGACGTACACCATCATCTCGCGGGTGGTGGCCATCGGCTGACCGGCACGCATCTCACGTTCCTCGGCGTAGTAGATCAGGCCCTTCACGCCCTCGCCGTAGATGTACTTGCCGCGCAACGACGGGATCTTCGCACCGCGGTAGACGAAGCCGCCCATCAGCGCGTTCCCGCTGTCCGCGCACGGCCGTTGGGACGCGAGCCGGTTGTGGTCGAACGCGGTGACGGGATAGGTGTAGCCGTACTTCGCGTCGTCGGCGGGCAGCGGGAACACGCCGCACGACGGGTCACCGCGGTGGAACGACCAGATGCCCTCGCGTTCGCTCCAGCCCAGGTTGGCGCCCTTGCGGACCTCGTAGACCGAGTCGACGGCCTTCTCGCCGATGTGGCCGAGGAACATCTTGTGCGAACCGCCGGAGTCCCAGCTGAAGCGGTACGGGTCGCGCATGCCGTACGCGTAGATCTCGCCCAGGGCGCCTTCCTTGCGCACGAACGGGTTCGTGCGCGGGATGCCGTACTGGCCGTTGATGCCGTTGCGGCCATCAGGGTCAATGCGCAGGATCTTTCCCTGTGGCAGCGCCAGATCCTGCGGCAGCGTCGTCGAGATGCCGATTCCGCCGTCGCCCGACGCGAGGTACAGCAGGCCGTAGTCCTCGTCCCACCAGCGCGCGTTCGGGTTGAAGCCGATCTCCTGGAAGCCGTGGATGAACGACGCGTAGCCGACGCGCATGATCTCGCGGTGCGCGCCGGAGAACAGGTCCGCGCGCGGGTCGGCCGCGATCCACTCGGTGATCACGCCGTGGACCTGGTTGTCGACGGGAGAAGACCAGTCCGGCTTCTTCGACGTGAGCGCGGAACCGGTTTCGGTGTGGACGGTGTAGAACCTGCCGTTGCGCTTGAAGTTCGGGTGGAACGCCACGAACCCGAACCCGCTGCCCAGACCGCGGTGGTTGTGGAAGTCCGGACCGACGACCGCGCCGAGGTCGAGATACGCGTGCTGAACCCCGTTGTCCAGCAGGTAGAGCTTGCCGTTCATGTCCGGCACGAACAGCCGCCCGGACCCGTCCGGAATTTCGCCGAGGTAGTTGATCCGGTTGTACCGGCGCAGGCGCGCGTCCGTCGGCGGCGGTACCGGTTCCGACTTCGGCAGCTGCGCGACCTCGGTCAGTTCGAGGCCGATGCCGGACGCGCCCGGCGTCGGCAGTGGGTCGGCGATCGGCACGTCGGACTGGGCCGACGCGATGGGTACGAACAAGGCTGAGAGCACGAATGTTGTGACAGCCAAACTAGACAACCGTCTGTACATCCCCCACCACCCTGTGGGCCAGGCCGTGGCAGCACGGCAGCGGAAAGCGCTTTCCAATGCAGCGGCACCCGGAATCTACCTAGCTAATAAGGTGGTTACAACCCTCACCTCCGGCCTTGGGTGACCCACTCGTACTGCCCGCGCACCTCGTCCGCGGTCACCGCGCGGTTCAGCAGCATCAGGCTGTCCAGCCGGCAGTTGCACGCGTATTTATCAGCAGGTATCAGCGTCTTCCAGTCCGCGCTGGACACCCAGTACTGTTTGTCGCCGCCGTCCACCCGGCGTCCGAGCGCGATCAACCGCATCGCGCCGTCGTGGTTCTCCGTCTCCAGCAACGCCCGCGCGACATGCCCGTCCGAGTCACCGGCGAGAATCCCCGCGAACCCGATCGCACCGTAGAAGTCACCGGTCCCGGACGAGTTCGAGTTGCGTGCGGGAGCCTCACCGGTGACCTTCACCCAGGTCATGATCGACATGCCGCGCGCCTTGCTGAACGCCCTCATCGACGCGACGCCACCGGAGTTGCAGGTGCCGGCCTTCCAGTCGTCGTTGCTCTTGTTGTTCGGCCGCACCTGCTTGAGCTGCAACGACGTCGCCGATCCCGGGAACGCGCCGTCCGCCGTGCGCATCGCCGCGCCGCCGTTGACCAACGAGATCGGCGTGCGAGAGCCGGCCCGGCCGATGTTGTCGAACGAACCGAACCCGCACCTCGCGGGTTGGGAAAGCGCTTACCACGCGGCGGCGTGCCAGACTCTACCCATGGGTGACCCAGCTCACAAGAGCGGATCAGTCATGTCCTGTCACGGCCCCCAGGAGGTCCCTGATGTGCGCCGTCGCCGCGGCGAACTCGGGCCTGGCCATCGTCGCGGAGTAGTCGCGCTCGGCCGGCAGGTCAACGTCGATGACTTCCTTGACCACCGCGGGCCGTTGCGTCAGCACGATCACCCGGTTCGCCAGGTACACCGACTCCGCGATCGAGTGCGTCACCAGCAACACCGTCGTGCCGGTCTCCCGCCACACCCGATGCAGCTCGACGTTCATCTGCTCGCGCGTCAACGCGTCCAGCGCGCCGAACGGTTCGTCCATCAACAACACCCGCGGCTGATGCAGCAGCGCGCGGCACAACGCCACGCGCTGCTGCATGCCACCGGACAACTCGTGCGGCAGGGCGTGCTCGAACCCCGCAAGTCCAGTCATCTCAATGAGCTCGTCCGCGCGCTTGCCCGCCTCGACGGCGTTCATAGCCCGCATCTCAGCCTGCAGCAGAATGTTCTTCCTGGCCGAACGCCACTCCAGCAACGCCGCCCGCTGGAACACGAACCCGATGTCGTGCCGCGGGCCGCGCACCTCCTCCCCCAGCAACGTCACCGATCCCGAGGACGGCTTCAGCAGCCCGGACACCAGCTTCAGCAACGTCGACTTGCCGCAGCCGGACGGGCCGACGATGGACACGAACTCGCCCGGTGCGACGTCGAGCGAGACCTGCTGGATCGCCGTCACCTCCGTGCGCTTCGACTGGAAGCGCACGGAGACGTCGTCGATCGAGACGGCGGAGGTGGTGATTCCCAGAGTCACGCTCATCCCTTCGGGGCAACGCTTTCTTCCCAGTACGCGGAGGGCTCAGCGGCTTGCTTGATGATGCCGGTCTTCTGGAAGGTGTCGATGGTCTTCTTCCAGTCATCCAAGGTGTTGACGCCCGGCGCCTTGCCCTTCGTCGCATCGGTGTGCAGCAACGTCAGCGTCGTCTTGAACTGCTCCAGCACGACCGTCGGCGACGGCAGCTGCTCGGCGGCGCCCTTCATCGACTCGGCCGCGGCCTCCGGTGCCTTCTCGGCCTCCGCCCACGCCTCCTGCGTGGCCGCGACCATCTTCTTCACCAGCTCGGGATCCTTCTGCAGCATGGACTTCGACGTGAGCAGCCCGTTGCTGAAGTAGTTCAACCCGAACTCGGAGAACCGCAGGTAGCCGACGTCCTTGCCGGACTTCTCCTTGATCGTCGGACCCTGGTCGGACGCGAAGCCCAGCAACACGTCGGTCCGGCCGGAGATGACCGCGGCCATCTTGCCCGCCGGGTCGATGTTCTGGACCGAGACGTCGGACTCCTGCATGCCGTTCTGCTTGAGGAACGCCGGGAACGTCTTCGTCAACGCGTCACCCGCGGTCGTCGCCACCGACTTGCCCTTGAGATCCTCGGGCTTCTTGATGTTCTTCTCGGTGAAGAACTGCACGGACGCGGGCGTGGTCTGCAGGAACACCCCGACGCTCTTGGCCGGCACGCCCTGCTCTACGGCCGTGGCGAGCGCGGACGTGTCGGCCCAGCCGAAGTCCGTCTGCCCGGCGCCCGTGGCCTGCACGGTCTTGCCGGAACCCTGGCCGGCCTGGATCTTGAGCTTGATCCCGTGCTTCTCGAAGATGCCCTGCTTGACCCCGTAGTAGAACGGCGCGTGCTCGCCGTACGGGTACCAGTTGAGGGTCAGTGTGACGTCCTTGGCCTCGCCACCGGACGTTGTCGTACCACCGCCACCACCTCCGCAGGCGGCAACCACCAGCATCGCGGGGAGAAGGCCTGCGAGCAGTTTCTTCATGTCCCACCTTTCGCGAGAAGGGTTGTGACGGCGGCGCCACGCCTGCTGGAGTGCCACGGCAGCATCAGCTGCTCGGCGAGATCGAGCAGGAGGAAGAGGAGGATGCCGACCACCGAGATGACGATCAGCCCTGCGAACAGCATCGGGGTGTCCATGTTGCCGTTCGCCTGCAGGATCACGTAGCCGAGGCCCTCGTTGGAACCGACGAACTCACCGACCACGGCACCGGTGACGGCGAGCGTCACGGCGACCTTGAGGCCTGCGAACAGGTGCGGCAGCGCGGCGGGGAAGCGGATCTTCACGAACGTCTTGACCGGGCCACCGCCCATCGTGGCCGCGAGTTCCAGCATCTCGGTGTCGACCGACTTGAGACCGGTGACAGTGGAGATGACGACCGGGAAGAACGCCATCAGCACGGCCACGACGACCTTCGGCTCGAAGCCGAAGCCGAGCCACACCACGAACAGCGGCGCGATCGCGATCTTGGGGATGACCTGCGCGAACAGCAGCAACGGATAAGCCGTGCTCTCGACCGTGCGCGAGTAGACCATCGCGACCGCGACGAGGACGCCGAGGATGCCCGCGATGACGAACCCGAGGATCGTCTCGTACGTGGTCACCCACGTGTGCCCCCAGAGGTAGGACCACTTGTCGACGAGCAACTGGAAGGTCTTGCCCGGCGACGGCACCAGGTAGGCCTCGACCAGGCCGGTGACGGTGACGAGATGCCAGATGGCGAGGCAGGCGGCCAACAGCGCCACAGGACGCCACGTTCGCTCCACGACACCGCGCCAGCGGTCCCCCGTAACCGGTTTCACGAAGCCCCCTAGGTCGGAAAGCGCTTTCCAGTACGCTATGTCCGGCTCCGTGGCCGGTCAAGGTGGAGGATCGATCAAGCTGGACCAGACCACTGGCGAATCACGGCACCGGTGCGTAGACGTTGCCCGCACGGTCGCGGCCGCGCGCCAGATAGATCTTGTGCTCGCCCGGTTTCAGGAACCTGATGGTGGTCGGCAGGTACCTCATGGTGTAACCGCAGCGGCGCGCCGAGCTGCGGTTCGGCGGGCTGCCGTGCACCAGCATGGCCGAGTGAATGCTGCACGCGCCGCGCTCCAGCTCGACGTCGACCGCCCGCGACTCGTCGACGGCCGTTTCCTGGTTGAAGAACGAGTCGTCGTTGCCTCGATGTGAGACGGGCGCCAGATGGCTGCCGGGGATCACGCGCAGGCAGCCGTTCTCGGTGGTGGAGGGGTCGATGGCGAGCCAGACGGTGATCGCGTCGCCCGCGGGGTCGATGGTGTCGCGCCAGAAGTGCGCGTCCTGGTGCCACGGCACGGGTTTGCCGTCGCCGGCGGGTTTGCAGATGAAGTGCGACGAGAACAGCGCGATGTCCGGGCCGATCAGCGACTCGACGAGGTCCAGCACGTCCGGGTCCAGCAGCCACTCGAACAGCGCCGGGTCGGTCAGGTGCGGCACGTCCATGTGCTCGGGCCGCTCCCCGGGAGGCAGAGCGGCCAGTTTGGTCTCGAAGTGCGCCGCCAGTGCCTCGAACTTCGCCGGGGCCAGCAATCGGCTGTGCGTCTCGTAGCCGTCGGTCTGGAACATCGCGTCACCTCACGAGTAGGCCGGTCTCCTTGTCATAGCGCAGAACGCGGGCGGGCGGGGCGTCCACGGTCACGGTCGCACCGATCTCGGGCTCGTCGTCCTCCGGCACGACGTAGCCGATCTGGTCCTCACCGCAGTCCAGCGTCACCAGCGACGTGACGCCGAGATTCTCCACAATGGACACAGCGCCGGTGAACAGGCCTTCGGCAGCGGGCACCAGGTACTCGGGCCGAACACCGATGATCAGATCCCCGCGCGGCACAAGGTTCATCGGCGTCGACCCGATGAAGTTCGCGACGAACGTGTCCGCCGGGCGTTGGAAGACCTCGCGCGGGGTGCCGAGCTGCCGGATCCGGCCGGCGTCCATCACGGCGATCCGATCGGCCAGCGCCAGTGCCTCGGCCTGGTCGTGTGTCACGAACACGGTCGTCAGGGCGAGTTCCCGCTGCAGCTTCTTCAGGAAGGTCCGCGCCTCCAGCCGCAACCGAGCGTCCAGATTGGACAGAGGCTCGTCCAGCAGGAGCACTTCGGCCGACGCGGCGACCGCACGCGCCAGCGCCGCGCGTTGCTGCTGCCCACCGGAAAGCTGGCCGGGGCGGCGATCGAGCAACGCCCCGAGGCTCAGTCCACCGGCGGTCCGCACCGCGGTCTCCTGTTGCACGGCCTTCGCGACCCCGCGCACCCGCAGCGGATAGGCGATGTTCTCCGACACCGTCATGTGCGGGAACAACGCGTAGTCCTGGAACACCATCGCGACCCGGCGATCACCGGGTTGCAGCCGGGTCACGTCCCGCGCGCCGATCGACACCCCGCCCTCGGCGGCGCCCTCCAGCCCGGCGATCGTGCGGAGCAACGTGGTCTTGCCGCAACCGGAAGGGCCGAGCAGGGCGAACAGCTCGCCGTCGGCGATCTCGAGGTCCAACGCGTCCACCGCCCGCACCCCGTTGGGATAGACGGTCGACAGACCCTCCACAGTGATGCCCGCCATCAGCTCTTGATGCCTCCGTGGAATCGGAACCCGTACCGCTTGCTCACGAACAGGTACAGCACGACCACCGGGATCGAGTACAGCAGCGAGAACACCGGGATCACCGTCAGGTTGGCGCTGCCGCCCTCGTCGTACAGGGTGCGCAGCAGCACCGCCGCCGGCTGCTGGCCGACGTCGCGCAGCAGCAGGAACGGCAGCAGGAAGTTGCCCCAGGCGTTGACGAACGCCCACACGAAGATCGTCGCGACACCGGGCCGCGCGACCGGCAGCACGACGTGGCTCAGCACCTGGCGCGGTGAGGCGCCGAACACCCGCGCCGACTCCTCGTACGACCGCGGCACGGCGTCCATGAAGTCCTTCAGGATGAAGATCGCCGCGGGCAACATGCCGCCCGCGATCACCAGCGCCGTCCCGAACTGCGAGTTGATCAGGCCGAGCTGCAGCATCATCACGAAGATCGGCACCATCGCGGCCGTGCCGGTCACCACCGACGACAACAGCAACAGCAGGTACAGCAGCAGATCACGGCCGGGAATCCGCACCCGCGACAACGCGTAGGCCGCCAGCGCCGCGAGCACCGTCGTCACCACGGTCGCGACCACGCACAGCACCAACGAGTTCACCAACGACGTCAGCGCGTAGGGATGGTCGAAGGTCGCGACGACGTTCGAGAACGTCCAGTCCGGCCACCGCAACCCCAGACCGGGCTTCGAGTCGAACGGCGCAGAGGCCAGCCACAGCATCGGCACCGCGAAGAACGCCAGCACCAGCGTGATCAGCACGTAGAAACCGATCCGCCGCACCATCCACAGAGGACTCACGCACGCCTCCGCAGCAGCCTCAGATACACCAGGGCGATCGCCAGGTTGCCCAGCAGCAACAGCATCGACATCGCGGACGCGTAGCCGAGCTGGCCGCTCTCCAGCGCCTGCCGGTAGATCAGCACCGGCAGCACCTCGGACTGGTGGTTCGGCCCGCCCGCGGTCAGCAGGAACGGCGTGAAGTCGTTGGCCGTCCACAGGCTGATCAGCAACGTGTTGGTGAGCACGTGCCCGCGGATGTGCGGGAACACCACGTCCCGCACGGTCTGCCACCCCGACGCACCGGCCAGCCGCGCGGTCTCCAGCTGCGACGGCGGTACCGCGGCCAGAGCCGAGGTGTACAGCAGCATCGAGAACGCCGTGCCGCGCCACACGTTGAAGATGATCAGGCTGGTCATCGGGTACTGCACCAGCCACGCCGTCTCCGGTGAGCCGAGCAGCAACCCCAGCGTGCCCGTGTCGCGGCTCAGCACCGCGAACCACAGGTACGCGACGACCGTGCCCGGCAGGATCCACGACAGCAGCACCAGGCCCTCGACGGTCCGCCGCAGCCACGGCCGGACCGCGCGCAGCAGCCACGCCAGCCCGAAGCCCAGCGCGTTCTGCCCGATCACCGCCGACCCCAGCACGAACAACGCCGTCAGCCACACCGAGTTCGTGAACAACGGATCGCGCACGGCCTCGACGACGTTGTCCAGCCCGACAACCCTCGGGTTGGCCGCCGCGGGTCCGGTGAGCTGGTAGTTCGTGATGCCGATGTACAGCGTCCACAGCGCGGGGAAGACCAGGAAGACCCCGATCAGCACCAACGCCGGCGTGACGAACCCCAGAGCGCGCCGGACGCCCAGCCCGGAACTGTCCGGGCTAGCCAACATTCCCCTCACCGACCGCCTTCACCAACGCTTCCCGGTACGCGCGAGCGGCGTCGTCCGGGCTCTTGCCCGCCACCACGTCCGCGGTCGCCTGCTGCAGTGCCGCCGACACCTTCGGGTAGTCGGCGAGACCCGGCCGGTAGCGGGTGATCGGCAGGACCTTCTCCGCGACGAACGTCAGCATCGGGTCGCCCTTGAGCACCTCGTCGTTGACGTCCTGCCGCTGGGTGAGCTGCGCGGCGCCCGCCAGCGACTCCTTCACGGCTTCCGCGGAGTTGAGGAACTGCATGAACTCCCACGCCTGCCTCGGATACCTGGTGTTCGGGTTGATCACCCGCACGCCGCCGCCGGACATGCTCACGAAGTCCTGCCCGCCGACCCCCGCCCCGGGCTTCTTCGCGGGCACCAGCGCCCAGCCCACGGCGGTGTCGCGGTCGGCCATCTTCGCCACGCCGTTTTTCGGTTCCACGACCGAACGCCAGAAGTAGTCGCTCTCCAGCAGGATGCCGATCTTGTTCTCGCCGAACAGCGTGAACGACCGGTCGCGCCCCTTGGCCTCCTGCTGCAACACCGGATCGCCGAGCCCGCCGCCGTAAACCTTCTGGTACAGCCCCAGAACGTCCTTCAGCTGGGCCGAATCCCCTTGCCACTTCCCGTTCTCGTAGACGGGCTTGCCGGCGCCGGCGAGCGCGGGCAGCACGCCCTGCATCGTCGTGGCCTCGCCCATCGCGGTGCCGGCGTTGAGCTGGATCGGCGTGACACCGGGCAGCGCCTTCAACTTCGCACCGGCGTCCAGCACGTCCTGCCAGCTCCGCGGCTGCCAGTCCGCGGGCAATCCGGCCTGCGCGAACAGCTTCTTGTTGAAGAACAGCACCCGCCCGTCGGTGCCCATCGGCACGCCGTAGCGCTTGCCGTCGAACTCACCGAGGCCCTGCACGGCCTTGGGGATCTGGTTCCAGCCGTCCCAGTCGGTGTCGCCGACCACGTCGTTCAGCGGCTTGATCTGCCCGGCCTGCGCGAACTCGCCGAGCCAGATGCCGTCGATCTCGATGATGTCGCCACCACCACCGGTCTTGAGGTCCAGCGCGACCTTGGTCTTGAAGTCCTCGTCGCCCGCGCCGTTCTGCTCGAACTTGATCGTCGCGGTGACGCCCTTCGCCTTCTGCAGCTCGGTGAACTTCGGGATCACCCAGTTCTGCAGCCAGTTCGCCCCGCGGGCGTTCTTCCCGCCCGCCGCCGCGTTGGCGACGATCGTCAGCGTGATCTCCTTGGCGTCGGCGTTCTGCGCCCGATCGCCCTCCCGCGTCTGCCCCAGACAGCCCGCCAGCAGTCCGCACGCCGCCAGCAGCCCGACCATCCCCGTTCGCCGCATCCGTGATCTCCCCACCCAGAGGACCAGCTGGTACGTCAGTGTTCAACCACAAGCCCCAACATGGCACCGGATCATCGGCGCCACAAGCTCTCAGCGCCCTCTCAGCGGGCGGCTGGAAGGCTGCGGCGCGAAGGGGGTAGATCAACAATGCAGCTCTTGCTGGCGGCCGCCCTGACGGCCTCCACCCTGGTGTCACCGCAGCTCAGCGGCCCGCTACCGGTCGGCACGTTCGACGCTCACCTCGTCGATCCGGCGCGCCTCGACCCGTTCCGGCCGGCGAAGAACCGGGAACTGATGGTCACCGTCAGCTACCCGGCCCAGCGCCGGGGCAGGCAGGCTCCGTGGCTCGGTCCGGGCCTCGCGGCCGCCGCCGACCCGATCATCTCCAGCCCGGCGTTCCTGGACGTTCCCGCCGGGACGGTCGACTGGTCCGGGACACTCCGGCAGGCCAGGGTGGACGCTGTGCCGATCAGGGCCAGATGGCCGGTTGTGCTGTTCTCACCGGGACTCCAGGGGCCGCGCGAGTTCTACGCCACGGCCGCCGACGACCTGGCCAGTCGTGGCTACGTCGTGGTGACCGTGAGCCACACGCACGAGGCGCTGGCCGTGGAGTTCCCCGGCAACCGCGTCGAGTACGGCGTGATCGACGGCAGCCCGGAAACGATGAAGAAGGTCATCGACACACGGGTCGCCGACCTGCGGTTCGTGCTCGACCAGCTCCCCAGCCTGCACAAGTGGGTGGACACGAGCCGGGTCGGGATCGCCGGGCACTCCGCCGGTGGTTACACGGCGGGCGAGACGATGGTGCGCGACCGCAGGTTCGACGCGGGCATCAACATCGACGGCGCGATGGAGCACACCGGCGACGGCGGTACCTACGCGCCCGGCGAGGTCGTCACGAAGGGGCTCGACCGGCCGTTCCTGCTGTTCGGCGGCGATCTCGGTGAACGCGAGCTGTCGCACGTCGACACGAGCCTGACCAGGACGTGGGCCGACTTCTGGCCGAACCAGCGCGGGTGGAAGCGGGACGTCCACCTGGACGACGGGGCGCACTACGGGTTCAGCGACCTGCAGTGGTCGGTGCCGCAGATCGCCGGGGTGACACCGCAACGCCGCCAGGGTCTCATTGGGACGATCAACCCGCGGGACGCGTTGAAGGCCCAACGAGATTACGTGGGCGCGTTCTTCGACCTGCACCTCAAGCATCGCGGGACCACGTTGTTCGACCGGCCGCGCCATCCGGGGATCCGGCTGGTGGGCTGATCAGCGATACGACGCGTCCAGGAGATCAAATAACGTGAGAACGTGACCGCTCGACGCACTGTGCTCAGGACCTTCGCCCTGCTCCCCCTCGCCGGCTGCGCTGCCGCACCAGCGCCGACGACGGCTCCACCTGCGACGCCCACCACCAGCGCGGCGCCCGTCAAGCACGAGGCGCTGTTCGAGCTGGAGAAGAAGTTCGACGCACGCCTGGGCGTCTACGCGGCCGGCGTGGGCACGATCGAACACCGGGCCGACGAGCGGTTCGCGTTCTGCTCGACGTTCAAGGGCCTGGCCGCGGCGGCTGTGCTGCACCGCAACCCGATGACGCACCTGGACACCGTCGTCACCTACACCCAGGCCGACCTGATGGACAGCTCGAAGATCACCAGCCGGCACGTCCAGACCGGCATGAAGCTCCGCGACCTGTGCGACGCCGCCGTGCGCTACAGCGACGGCACCGCCGGCAACCTGCTGCTGCGCGAGGTCGGCGGTCCCGCGGAACTCACCAGGTACCTGCGCGAACTCGGCGACAACGAGACGCGGATGGACCGCATCGAGCCCGACATCACCTCGGCCACGCCCGGCGATCCGCACGACACCGCCACGCCGCGCTCGCTCGGCACGGACTACCAGCGGCTCGTGCTCGGCGACGCCCTCGAACCGGAGAAGCGCGACTTCCTCAGGGACCTGCTGGAACGCTCGGTCACCGGCGCGAAGCGGATCCGGGCGGGCGTGCCGCAGGGCAGCAGGGTCGCGAGCAAGACCGGCACCGGCGACTACGGCACGGCCAACGACATCGCCGTCGTCTGGCCGCCCAGCCGGGAACCGATCCTGATCGCGATCATGTCCAGCAGGTCTTCCGCGGACGCCAAATACGATGAGGCACTCATCGCCGAGGCCACCGCCTACGTGGCCAAGACCCTCATCTGACCGAGGACACGTCTGCCCACACCGTCTTCACGTCGGGGTACCGGTAATGCCCCCACACCTGTGCCAGTCCGTTGACCAGCAACAACCCGCGCTGACGTCGTCCGAGGAACCCCATCCGGCCCAGCTGCGGGAACCGCCCGGGCGTTCCGTCGTCGACTTCCACCCGCACGACCTCACGTTCAGGCAAGCGAAGAATGCGGACACGGCGTGGTGGCGCGCCGTGGTGGTAGGCGTTGCTCACGAGTTCCGTGGCCACCACCATCACATCGACGACGACGTTCTCATGCATCCCCAGCAGAAGTCGGCGCACCTCCGCTCGCACGTTCGCGAGCGGCATGTTCCCCTCCGGTAGGACGAGGTCCAGTCGTTCGCTGGACCGTCCTGCAATACCCATCAGCATCTCCCCGCGCCCTGTTCATTCAAGGCAGGAGGATCCGTACCCAGGCGCGCGCAGATCGAAACCCACCGAACTGGAATCACGGGAACCTCGGCAGATCGGCCCACACCACGGTGCCGCCGTGCGCGCGGTCCACACCCCACCGATCGGACAGCCTGGCGACCAGGACCAGGCCATATCCGCGTTGCGGCCGGGAGACCTTCCGCAACGGTGGGTGGGCGCGGGCGTCGTGCTCGATCTCGACGCGGATCTTGGACTTCTCCACGACGACGCGCAGGAACGACGGCTCGGACGTGTAGCGGTAGGCGTTGCTGACGAGTTCGTTCACCACCAGCAGCACGTCGGCCACGCTGTCGGCGTTCTCCCTCATCAGCTCCAGCCGCACCCAACGCCGGACCGCCGCGAGCGACGGCCGCTGCCTGCCCAGGGGCAGATGAGCCGGCTCACCCGTCGTCGCTGCCTGGTCGTGGGCCAAACCGCTCCTCTGGTTCCCGTGTGCTCCAGCAGTTGATCAGTTCGGGGCCGGGTTACCCAACTGCATCGGTCACCAAACCAACTGTTCAGTTGACTGAACTACCCTCATCGCGCTGTCACTCAAGGGGGGAAATCGCGTGCCCAGATCGTTGCTGCCCTTACTGCTCGCCGCGCTGGGGATGTTCCTGACCCAGCACCTGATCGTCCCAGCGCTCACCCCGCTGTCCACCGAGGCCGGCCTCTCGCCGACGCGGCTGAGTCTCGTGATCACGGTCAGCTCCGCGGCGCTCGCCCTGTCGAGCCCGCTCTGGGGCTGGGCGCTCGACTCCATCGGGTTGCGGGCGGTGCTGATCGCCGGGCTCGCCCTGAGCGTGCTCGGGCTGGCCGGGTTCGCCGCGGCCGTGACGTTCGGTCTGGACGAGACGCTGAACCCCGACCTGTCCTTCGCGTTCGTGGTGGTATTCCGCGGCGTGCTGGTGGGCGCCGGGCTCGCTGTGTTCGCCGTCGCGGCACTCGCCGTCGCGGGCACCACGACGGTCGCGGAAGGGGATCGCACGCGTGCCGTCGGCCTGGTCTGGGCGGTGCAGGGACTGGCGGCGTTGATCGGACCGCCGATCGGTGGCCTGCTCGTGTTCCTCTCGCTGCTGCTGCCGCTCTACCTCGCGCCCGTGATCGCGCTGCTGGTCGCCGTCGTGGTTCTCATCGCCGTCAAGCCTGTCGAACGTCCGCGGCACACGGTCCCCACACGGCCGTGGGAGCTGTTGCCCGCCTTCGGAGTCGGGTTCCTGATGTACCTGGCGTTCGCACTCTCCCAGGCCGTGATCACGTTGCTCGTCAAAGCACGGTTGGAGATGAGCACCAACCTGTTCGCGATCAGCGGGATCATGCTGCTCTCCGCCCTCGGACTCGTCGTGACGCAGGGTGTGGTCGTGCCGCTGCTGAGGTGGTCTGCCGCCCGGTTGATGCGCACCGGTGCCCCGATCGCGCTGGCGGGCTACGCGATCCTGGCGGTCAGCCAGTCGCTGTGGCTGGCGGCCATGGCGTTCCTGCTGGTGGCTGTCGGCCTCGGGCTCGCGGTGACCGGGTTCGCCGCGGCGGCCTCGCTCGGCGTCGGACCACGGCACCAGGGCCTGGTCGCCGGTCTCGTCTGTGCCGCGGCCGGACTCGCCGTCCTCGCCGGGACGATGCTGAGCGGCCTGCTGTACGACCTGGCACCGATCGCGCCGGTGATCGCCGCGGGCGTGGCCACCGCTGTCGCGTGGGTGTTGTCGTTGCCCCAACTCACGTCGCGTGTCCCAGAATCAGTGGCGTGAGGCTGTCCGTCGCGATCTGGCCACCACCCTCGGTGGTCGAAGTGCTCGGCGCGCTGGACCGGGCGCCGGGCATCGCGTGGTCGTCGCCCGCCCAGTGGCTGATCAAGGTGCGGCCGCTGGGCACGGTCTCCGAACGGGTCGTGCCGGATCTGGTCGAGGCGCTCACCGAGGAGTTGGACGGCGCGCCGGCGACCCGGTGCGTCCTCGGGCCGAGGACGCGGCCGCTCTCCGGGTGGATCAGCGTTCCGGTGGCCGGGCTGGACGAGCTGGGAGCCGTCGTGTTCGAGGCGACCGCGCCGGTCGTGCCGGTCACGCATCCCCAGCCGTTCCAGGCGTTCGTGGTGCTCGCGCGCGGCCGGGTGCCCGCAGGGCAGGCAGGTCAGCCGATCAGCGCGTCCTGGGTCGCCGACCGGATCGCGCTGGTGGCGGACCGGAGCTCACCTGGCCGGCCGCGGTTCGAGGACCTGGCGAGCTTCGCGCTGGAACACCCGGCGTGAACCCCGTACCACTACGCTGCGGCCGGTGAGGCGTTTCTTCAGCGTGCTCGTGCTGGCACTGTTCGCCGCGACGGCCCTGGCCGTCCCCGCGCAGGCCCACGCCGAGCTCAAGAGCAGCAACCCGGCGTCCGGCGCGACCCTCGACGCCCTCCCCCAGCAGGTCGAGCTGACGTTCAGCGACATCATCAGCCTGCCGGACGGCGACGCGATCACGATCACGGGACCGGACGGCGCCAAGTGGCCGATCACGCAGTCGGCGGTCGTCGGCAAGACGATCACGGCGAAGTTCGACACCGCCGCGGCCAAGACCGGGCCGCACACGCTCTCGTGGAGGGCGCAGTCCGACGACGGTGACCTCGTCCAGGGCACCTTCACCTTCACCATGAACATCGCCACGCCGACGTCCGCCTCGGAACCGCCACCTTCGTCGGTGACGATGAGCGCGCCGGTGTCCAACGCGCCCACCAGCACGTCCTCAGCGTCCGGTGGTGTCCCGGCCTGGCTGTGGATCGTCGTCGCGCTGATCGTGCTCGTCGGCGTGATCCTGCTGGTCCGCCGCCGCAAGCCGGCCGCGTAGCAGCTCGCGCTCGGCCGGGTGTTCCGCCCGCTCGAGCGCGGCCTCCAGTGCGGACGTCGGGTCCTGGCCGAGGCGTTGCAACAGATCCGCGCGCACGGCGTGGAACAGGTGGTAGCGGTCCAGGTCGAGCGCGTCGACCTCACTCAGTGCCTTCTGCGGACCGTCGGTCTCGGCGACCGCCACGGCGCGATGCAGTGCCACGACCGGACTCGGCGTGAACGCCAGTAGTTGGTCGTACAGCGCCACGACCTGATGCCAGTCGGTCGGCGGATCGCTGTGCACGGCGTTGATGGCGGCCTGGATCTGATAGGGACCGGGCCGGTTCCAGCGCAGGCACCGGCGCACGATGTCCTGGCCCTCGGCGACGAGGGCCGCGTCCCACCGCGACCGGTCCTGGTCCGCGAGCAGGACGATCTCGCCGTCGCGCAGCCGGGCTTCCCGGCGGGACGCGACGAGCAGCATCAACGCGAGCAGCCCCCACACCTCGGGTTCGTCCGGCATGAGCTGGGCCAGCACCCGCCCGAGCCGGATCGCCTCCGTCTCCAGCTCCGCCTTGTCCAGGTAGCCCTCGTTGAAGATCAGGTAGACGACCGCGAGCACGGCCTTCAGGCGTGCGGGCAGGTCGGCGTCGCGCGGCACCCGGTACGGGACGCGGGCCGCGCGGATCTTGCCCTTCGCTCGCACGATCCGTTGCGCCATCGTCGGTTCCGGCACCAGGAACGCCCTGGCGATCTCCGCCGTCGTGAGGCCGCCGAGGAGCTTGAGGGTGAGCGCGACCTGGGCCGGCAGCGCGAGCGACGGGTGGCAGCAGGTGAAGATCAGCCGCAGCCGGTCGTCGGGCACGTCCCCCACCTCCTCCGGTTCGTGCTGGAGCAACGCGGCCTGCGCGTGCTTCTCGTGGCCTCTGGTCTCGCGGCGCAGCCTGTCGATCGCGCGGTTGCGGGCGGTCGTGATGATCCAGCCCGCGGGTGCCGGCGGGACGCCCTTGACCGGCCACTGCTCGGCGGCCGTGGTGAAGGCGTCCTGCACCGCCTCCTCGGCGAGGTCGAGGTCGCCGAGGACGCGGGTCAGGACGGACACCGCGCGGCCGTACTGCGCGCGGAAGATCTCCTCGATCATCAGGACGCGATCGGCCTGACCTCGATCGACAACGGGCTGAGCACGGTCGCGAGCCTGCGGCCCCACTCCAGCGCCTCGTCCAGGTCGGCGGCCTGGATGATCGTGAACCCGCCGATGTGCTCCTTGCCCTCCGTGAACGGCCCGTCGGTCATCAGCACGTCGTCGTCCTTGGTCCTGAGCACGGTCGCGGTCGACGGCGGGTGCAGGCCGACGGCGAACACCCACGCGCCCTTGGCCCGCATCTCCTCGTTCAGGGTCTGCAGGTTCTCCATGATCGGGTCGAGGACCTCGGGCGGAGGGGCGTCACCGTCGGGCTGGTAGATGCTGAGCAGGTACTGCTGTGTCGTTTCCTGGGGCATGGTGGACTCCTTTCGCCCTTTGTACGAACGGCGGCGGCGGGTTTCGACACTATGGCGACATGGTCTCCTTGATCCTCCCGCTCGACGACCCGGCCGCCGACCTGGCCGCGGTCGGTGGCAAGGGCGCCTCGCTGGCGAGGCTCGTCCGGGCCGGGCTGCCGGTGCCCGCCGGGTTCCACCTCACCACCCGCGCCTACCGCGAGCGGTCGATGGAGGGCGTGCTGGAGGCGTTCCGCGCGCTGGGCGGGCCGGTGGCGGTGCGGTCGTCGGCCACCGCCGAGGACCTGCCCGACCTGTCGTTCGCGGGCCAGCACGACACGGTGCTCGACGTCGGCGAGAGCGGGCTGTTCGACGCGGTCCTGCAGTGCTGGGATTCGCTGCGGTCCGAGCGGGCCGTCGCCTATCGCGCGCGCAACGGGATCGAGTCCGCCGAGATGGCGGTGGTCGTGCAACGGATGGTGCCCGCCGACGTGTCCGGTGTGCTGTTCACGGCGGATCCGGTGACCGGGCGGCCGGAACCGGTGATCAACGCGGTGCGCGGGCTCGGTGAGGCACTGGTCAGCGGCGAGGCGGACCCGGCGGAACTCCTCACGGCTGAGCAAAAGGCTTCGCTGGTCGCGTTGGGCGCACGGATCGAAGCGCTGTTCGGGACGCCGATGGACGTCGAGTGGGCGCTGGCCGGCGGCGAGTTCTGGATCCTGCAGGCGCGGCCGATCACGTCGTTGCGGGTCGAGTGGAACGACTCGCTCGACGGCGACTACCTGTGGTCCAACGGCAACGTCGGCGAGGCGATCCCCGAGGTGATGACGCCGGTGACGTGGTCGCTGGTGCGCGTGCTGTCGAGCATGGCGATCGGGCCGCACCGGATCTCCGGCAACATCGGCGGCCGCTTCTACCTGAACATCAGCACCTACACCGCGCTGGGCACGGCCATCGGGAAGGCCGACGAGATGCTGCGCTCGGGCGAGGAGACGTTCGGGCGCATCCCGGCCGGCGTGACCGTGCCGCCGCTGCCGATGTCCCGTCTCGCGATCCTGGGTGCGGTGCTGCGCGGTGCGGGCGGGCCGCTGAAGCAGCAGATCCTCTACCGGACGCGGCTGCCGCAGTTGGTCCGCGACAACCCCGCACGGTGCGCCGCCGCTCGTGACGCGATCGCGGGATGTTCCTCGCCTGGCGCGTTGCTCGACCTGTGGCGGCGCGATCTCGACCAGCTGCTGCGGTTCGTCTGCCCGATCCTGGACGCGGGCGCGCGCATGATCGCGGGCGGACCGGCGGCGTTCCGGCGCAGGCTTGTCGTGCTGGTCGGCGAGGAGGACGCGGGCACGTTGCTGACCGGGTTCCACGACGGCGCTGGGCTCGCCAGCCTGGGTCCGCTGGTCGGGCTCGCGCGGTTGCGGTCAGGGGAGATCGACCGGGACACCTTCGCCCGGACGTGGGGACATCGGTCCGCCGGCGAGTTCGAGCTCTACTCGCCACGGCCGGCGGAGGATCCGGAGTGGATCTCCCGGCAGCTGGAGACGCTGGCCGATCCCGAGGCGATGCTCGCGCGCCAGGCCTCGCTGCGGGCCGAGGCGTGGGATCGCCTGGTGGCACGGCATCCCGCGGCAGCGCCGAAGATCCGCAAGCAGCTCGACCGGATCGGGGCGGGCGCGCGGGCGCGGGAGCAGGCCCGGTCGGAGATGGTGCGGGCGTTCTGGGTGATGCGGGCGTTCGTGCTGCGGGCCGGGGAGCTGACGTCGTCCGGTGACGACCTGTTCTTCCTGCCGATCGACGACGTGCTGCGCGTTTTGGGCGGCGAGACCTCGTTGCTGGACCGCGTGCATGCGCAACGCACGGCGTATGAGCGCTATCGCGCGTTGCCGCCCTATCCGGCGGTGATCCGCGGACGGTTCGATCCGGAGTCCTGGGCGGCGTCACCGGACCGGCGAGCTGATCTCTACGACGCTTCGACGGACGTGCCGATGCCGTCGGACGTCACCGGGTTCCCCGGTTCGGCGGGTGTGGTGGAGGGTGTCGCGCGGGTGCTGGCACGGGTCGAGGACGGCGAATCGTTGCTGGACGGCGAAGTTCTCGTGACCACGGTGACGAACATCGGCTGGACGCCGTTGTTCACCCGTGTCCGCGCTGTCGTGACCGATGTCGGCGCACCTCTCTCGCACGCGGCGATCGTCGCGCGGGAGCTCGGGATCCCGGCCGTGGTGGGCTGTGGGAACGCCACGACCCGGATCGCCACGGGAGACGTCGTCGTGGTCGACGGCGCGCGGGGGATCGTGAAGAAGGTCGCCCGGAAATGAGGGTGCCTAACACACCACCCGTCCGCCGCCGAGTGGTGGGTTCAGTTCACCGAGGTCAGTTGTGCATCGAGACGAGCTGTCTGCGCATGCGTTCGCGCAGCAGATCGATCACCTCGGTCACGGTGTCGGCCTCCGCGTACGCCTGCACCTCGACCCACTTGAGGTCGAGCCGGGCGTGTGCGTGGATCACGGACTTGTCCGAAGTCAGGTTGATCCACGCGAAGTCGACGCGGTCGGGTGCGTAGCGGTCCAGCGAGCCGATGCGAGCCGACGCGTAGTCCCTGGCCTGCTCGGGAATGGCCTCCGCGAGCGAAACCTGGATGTAGTCCATCGAGACCTGCCTCCTCAGGGCAACGCGGCATGGCCACGTGGCCGGTTCGACGATACGAATTCGAGCGCGACGCCGAACCAGGCGTTGGTCCCGACAGCCCAGGGACTTTGTCCTGCGTTTAATTCTTTGGTGTCAAAGCGGATACGCGTTGGTCGAGCTGTTCCGCGGTGGGTGCGCCGGTGAGAAGTTCCACCGAACCGTCACTCTTGACGAACGCGAAAGTGGGTTGCGCGGTCACGCCGAACCGCTTCCACACGGACCCGTCGAGATCCGCCAGGTGCGGGAAACCTGTCATCTCGTGGTCGGCCACGAACTTCTTCATCGCGTCCAGCTGGTCCTGCGCCGCGACGCCGACGAACTGAACCTTGTCGTGGTGCTTGGCCGTCTCCGCGACGGTCTTCGCCTCGGCGTTGCACGACGGGCACCAGGGCGTCCAGAACCACAGCACGGCCGGCTGACCCACGAGCTTGTCGCCGCGGAACTCCGCGCCCTCCAGGGTCTTGGCGGTGAACTGGAACTTCTCCGGGGGCGGCGCCTTCTCACCACAACCAGCGAGCAGCAGCACGACCCCCAGCAGGACTCCGAGCAAGCGCATCGGCGCCTCACCTCCTGTCCGGGCGTACGGCCTTGCGCCTCCTCCGGTTCAGCCACCACGCCCCCACTCCGGCCAGGACGATCACGAACGGCCACGGCCCGAGCGCCGTCATGATCTGCACGAGCGTGTTCTGGAACCGTCCGGCACCCTGCACGACCGGGTCGATCGCACTGCCGTTGGCGAGGAACAGCCGTAGCTCGTACACGCCGTAGTACGTCACATACGCGCCGACGGCTATCAGAACCACACCGCCGATACGGCCGACGTGTGGGAGGAGCTTGCGAATCTGCGGTGCGAGCGCCGAACCCGCCACGGCCAGTGCCGTGACAACGAGTCCCATACCGAATGCATAGGCCAGGAACGCAATTCCACCGGTCTGCAGCGATGCACCGACCACGGCGAGAAACGGGCCGATCGCGCACGAGAGAGAGGCGATGGCGAACGCGAGGCCGTAGCCGTACATCGACCACAGGCTCTTCGGCGCGGCCTGCAGCTTCGGCAGTCTCAGGTAGAGGTCCTTGCCGATCACCAGCAGGAGGCCGACGACGATCATCCCCGCGCCGATCACGACCGTCACGAACGGCAGATAGCGCTTGAGCGTGGTGGCCAGCGGGGTGACGAGGAGGCCGAACAGTCCGAAAAAGGTGACGAATCCGAAGGTCATCACCAAACCGGACATAAAGGCTCTCGTCAGATTGTCGCGTGCCACCAGCGCCAGATAGCCGGGCAGCAGCGCGAATCCGCACGGGTTGACCGTGGCGACCATTCCCGCGACGACCGCGAGTGCGAGCTCGTTCACGACCGCGACGGTAGTGTTGTCGCGTGCCGATCCAACAGTGGCTCGAAGCCATTCCTCCTCTGCTTGTGTACGTCATCGTCGGCCTGGTGATCGGCATCGAGTCGCTCGGCATCCCCCTACCCGGCGAGATCGTGCTGGTCACGGCCTCGTTGCTGGCGTCGCAGCACGCCGACCTGAGCCCGTTGTGGATCGGCGTGTGGGCGAGCGCGGGCGCCATCATCGGCGACAACTTCGGCTACCTCATCGGCCGCCGCGGCGGGCCCCGCCTGTTCGCATGGATGGGCCGCAAATTCCCCAAGCACTTCGGCGAAACACAGCTGGAGCACGCCCGCCGGGTGTTCCAGAAACGCGGCGCCTGGGCGGTGTTCTTCGGCCGGTTCGTGGCCCTGCTGCGCATTCTCGCCGGGCCCCTGGCCGGTTCGCTGCACATGAACTACGGCAAGTTCCTGATCGCGAACGCGCTCGGCGGCGTGGTGTGGGCCGGCGGCACGGCGGCGGCCGTCTACTACCTCGGCGTGGTGGCCGAGAAGTGGCTGAAGGGCTTCTCCTACGCCGGTCTGGCGATCGCCGTGGTCTTCGGCGTGGTCGGCATGTTCGTGGTGAAGCGCCGGTTGGCTCGTGCGGCGGAAAAGCTCGACGAGCCGGCCGAAGAAGAGGTCACGCCCGCCTAGCCCGGTCCGCGATCGGCTTGGTCATCGACCCGGCCCAGTAGTCACTCTGCGTCGACAGTCACTCTGCGTCGACCGGATCCCGGTCCGCGTCCCGGTCCAGGGGGCGCGGCGGGAGCCTTGTGCCGTGGTCGCGGCACTAGTTTCGGTGCTGCACAAAGCTGAGCGGTCGTCGCTTACCCGACCGATCTGTCAGCCACGTCTTGTGGCCTGCCGGTTACGCGCGGTATGGTCTAGACCTTCAACCGCCGCCGCGATGTACGCACGCCCAAGCACATCAAGGCAAAGGACGTCACATGAAAACTGGACGCAGGGTTGCGGCTGCCATGGCCGGCGTTCTCGCTGCACCGTTACTCGTCGTGGCACTCCCGACCGGCACGGCGTTCGCACACGGCTACGTGTCCTCGCCTGCCAGCCGCCAGGCGCAATGTGCCAGCAAGGCTGTCTCGGACTGCGGGGCCATCCAGTGGGAGCCGCAGTCGGTCGAGGGCCCGAAGGGCCTGCGCAGCTGCCACGCCAACCTGTCGCAGTTCTCCGTGCTCAGCAACGAAAACAAGGGGTGGAAGGTCTCGAACGTGAGCCGCACGGCCACGTTCAACTGGACCTTCACCGCGCGCCACCGCACTCGTGACTACGAGTACTTCGTCGACGGCCGCAAGGTCGCGACGTTCAGCGGCAACAACCAGCAGCCGCCGGCCACCGTGCAGCACAAGGTCAACCTGGGGTCGGCCGGACGCCACAAGGTGCTCGCCATCTGGAACATCGGCGACACCGCGAACGCCTTCTACTCCTGCATCGACGTCAACGCGAGCTGAACCGGCACTAGCGGCGTGAGGTCCCCTTCCGCTCACGCAGCAACTGCTCGACGTCGAACGGCATCAGGTTCAACGGCGGACCGGACAACGGTTTGCGCAGGGCGTCGAGGATCTCCGCGTTGATCTCCTCGATGATCGCGCGCGCCTCGGCGTCGGCCGGGGCCGCCAGGGCACGGGCCCTGGCGGTCTCGGCCCGCCTGCGCAGGACCAGGGAAGGGGGCAACCCTGCACTGCCCTCTTCCTCCCGGACCTTCTTCTTGATCCACCAGTCTTCTTCGAGCGGCTCACCCGCGCCGGGCAACGGTTTTCCGGCGCTCGGCAGGTCGTCGAACTCACCGCGTTCCTGGGCTTCGCGGATCTGCTTGTCGATCCACGACTCGAAGCCCATACCGGGCGGCTTCCGTTGTGTCACCGGGAAAACCTCCTGACCGCGGACTCCATCGCCGCCGCGAACGCGGGGCTGCCCTTGTGGCCGCTGTCGTCCACGAGGGTCAGCTCGGCGTCCGGCCACGCCTGTGCCAACGCGTAGGCCGTGTCCGCCGGGCAGCTCAGGTCCCGGCGGCCGTGGATCAGCGCGCCCGGGATGCCCGCGAGCTTGCCGGCATCGCTCAGCAGATCGCCGACGAAACCCAGGTTCGCGTAATAGTGCGCGATGATCCGCACTAGAGCGATCACGTCGTCCGATGCCCTGTCGCTGAACAGGTTCGGCCGGCCGTGGTCCTCCAGTGACAGCACGGTGTCCTCCCACCGGCACCACTCGACGGCGGCCCGCTCCCGCACCGCGCGATCCGGATTCTCCATCACCTCGGCGTACGCGCGCACGACGTCCGGCGCGTTCCCCACGTGCGCGCTGAACCTCTCCCAGGCCTCCGGAAAGAACCGGGAAACGCCCTTGTAGAGCCAATCCAGTTCACGGGCGGACGACAGGGTGACCGACATGAGGATCATCTCGGAGACGCGCTGCGGGTGCCGCAGCGCGTAGGCGACACCGAGCGTGACGCCCCAGGAACCACCGCACACCAGCCACTTCTCGAGGCCTAGGTGCTCGCGGAGCTTCTCCATGTCGGCGATCAGGTGCTCGGTCGTGTTGAGGCTCATGTCCACGGCCGGATCGCTCGCGTGCGGCACGCTCTTGCCACAGCCGCGCTGGTGGAAGATCACCAGCCGGAACTTCTCGGTGTCGAGCACCCGGCGCGCACCGTTCGACGGAGCACCGGGCCCGCCGTGGAGGAACACGGCAGGCTTGCCGTCCGGGTTCCCGACGACCTCCCAGTAGACCTGGTTGCCGTCGCCGACGTCGAGCATGCCGTGTTCGTTGGGCTCCATGATCTTCAGACTAGTTAAATTTGCAGCGGTTTCCAGGTGACACCGGCGTCATCGGACCGGTAGATCTCGGCGAACTCCTGGCCGGGGCCGCCGCGCACCAGCGTGGCGTGCCGCGCGTCGGAGAACGCCAGGTCCTCGAACGGCGGCCCGCCGAGGGTGAGCGGCGTGTCCCACTTCTCGCCGGGACCGCGGTGCACGAACGACCAGTCGCGTCCGGTCGCGGCCACGAGCGCCGCCTCCGGCGACACCGCGAAGCCCGTGGTGATGCCCTCCCGTGGCGGCACGCTCACGGTCGTGAACGGCCCGCCGTCGGACTTGCGCAGCTCCTTCGTCATGTTCCCGAAGCCGGGGTCGAAACTGCACAACGCGAACCGGCTCGTGCCGACCGTGCCGAGCCGGGTGGCCGAGAACTCCGTGCACGGCGCGGGTTCCTCCATCCACCCCGCCGGTGACCGCGTCCAGTACCGGTTCTCCACGCCGAACGTCGCCAGCGAGACCTGGCCGTTCGCGATGTCGCCGAACGCCTGGCCCTTCACCTCGATGCCCGGCACCGGCTGCCACGGGCCGGTCCACAGCTCGCGGTGGAACAACCGCGAGGACGCGCCGTCGTAGATCACCGCGAGGAACCCGGAGTTGTCGAACCCCAGTGCCCCAACGGTTCCCTTGATCCCGGACGGTTCCCAGCGGGTGCCGCCGTTGCTGGTGACGAACAGCTGTTCGCCGTCGGTCACCATGCCTGCGGCGTCGTTCGCGAACCGCACCCGCAGCCGGTCGGTCTCCGGCACGGACAGGGCCGGCGTCTTCACCCGAGTCCACGAGGCCCCGCCGTCGAACGTGCGGACGAGCTGCGGGCATTTCGCGATCGGGCACAACGTGTCGAGCCCCAGCACCCAGCCGCGATCAGCGGACACCCACGACGTCGACGCGGGCACGACCCCCGTCGCGGCGTGTGCGACGGACGTGACGCCACCGGCTAACAACAGTGATATCGCAAGAACAGCAATGCGTTTCCCCCACATCGCCTTCTCCCCTCAAGAGGCTGATTCCCACTCAACACCTCTTTCGGGTGAAGCGGCAACCACCCACACCGCCACCAAAACGCCCGCGCCGCCGGTGAGGACGAAGGTCAGCTCGGGCCCGACGACGTCCAGCAGCAGACCACCGCCGATGTAGCCGATCGCAGCCGCCACGCCGATCCCGCCGTAGAAGTTGCCGAAGACCCTGCCCACCTTGTCGGGCGGTGCCAGCCGCTGGATGAGCGTGCTGTGCGCGACGTCCATCGCCGCGATCCCGAGCCCGCGCACCGTCTGCACGGCGAACGCCGCCGCCACGCCCCAGGCGAACCCGGTCAGCAGGTTGCCGGCGCTGCTGACCACGAAACCCGTCACGAGCAACGCGACCATGCCGATCCTGGTCGCTCCCCTGGCGAGCAACGCGAACCCGGCCAGCAGACCAATGCCCACCGCGGCGAGGAGAACTCCGGCCGCGCTGTCCGTGGTGTGGAACGAGTCCTTGGCGAGCTGGATGATCGCGACGTCGTCGATCGCGGTGCACGCGACGACACCGCAGAAGCCGAGGAAGATGATCCGCAACGCCCGCCCGCGCCAGATCGCGCCGAGCCCCTCTTTCACGTCCGTGAACACCGACTCACCCGGTTCCGCCGGCACGATCAGTTTCGGCAGCCGCAACAGCAACAGCGCCGACACACCGAACGACACCGCGTCCACCAGCAGCACGCCGCGGGTGCTCATGAACTGCAGGAGCCCCGCGGCGAGCAGCGGCCCGACGACGTCCGCGCTGTTGGATCCGAAGCCCAGCACCGTGTTCGCCCGCGGGAGGTCCTTTTCCGCGACCAGGCTCGGCACGGCCGCGCGGGAGGCCGGGACGAAGATCTGCCCGAGCATCGCGCGCACGCCGACCAGCACGAGCAGCACCGGCAACGGCGGCAGCGTGAACGCGATGACCGCCAGCAGCGCGCACTGGGCGACCTCGCAGGCGATCATCACCGTGCGCCGGTCGAACCGGTCGCTGATGAGCCCGGTGACCGGGCTCATCAGCGACGGAGCGAAGTCGCCGACCAGCAGCAGCGCGGCCACCGCGATCGCTTTCCCCGCAACCGACTGCACGTGCAGCATCAGCGTGACCAGGCTGAGCGCGTCCCCCACGACGGAAACGACCCGTGCGGTGCTGAGCACGCGCAACGGGCCGTTCTCTTTCAGAAGCGTCAGCACCCGGTCATCGTGCCAACACTTGTTCGAGCTGGTCAGCCAATTTATTCATGATCTTGCTGTACGAGGAGAAGCTCAGCGGGGCCACCGCGTTCCACTCGACGAACCGGTTGGCCTGCACGGCGGGCAGTGCCTGGAAGACCGGGTGGCCCTCCTTCATCTTCTCCGGGTTGAGCACGTGCGCGCGGGTGTCCCACATGATCACGTGTTCCTTGTACGTGCCGGAGTTCTCCCACGACAGCGACTGGAAGTAGCCGCCACCCTCGGTGTCGGGCTGGTCCGGCGTCAGCAGCGGCAGGCCGAGTTCCTTGACGTACCAGTCGAGATCAGGGTTGCGGGCCGGCACCGCCACGTAGAACAGCTTCGGGTCCGCGCCGACGACCTGGATCTTCTGGTTCGCGGCCGTCATCTTCTTGCCGATGGCCCTGAGCCGGTCGGCCGCCTTGGTGAACGCCTCCTCGTCGGCCTTCACCTGAGCCGACTCGGTGTCGGCGCCGAGCGATTCGGCGAGCTCGCGGAAGCGCTTGATCCCGTCCGGCAGCTGGATCTTGGACTGGCCGATGCCGACGGTCGGGGCGACCTTGAGCACCTTCTCCTCGAACTCGGCGGTGAGGTGCCAGAGCCCGGTGACCTCCGGGTAGTAGCCCGCGACGACCAGGTCGGCGTTCAGCGCGGCGAACTTCTCGAAGTCGATCTCGCCGTAGCCGGGACCGGTGATGTCGGTGACCTGGCTCGGGTCGATGCTGCCGGCCTCGGGATCGGTACTGCCGTCGGGACGCTTCAACGGGCCGAACGTGCCGACAACGTTGACACCGTAGTCCTTGAGCGCCCCGGCGGCGGACACCTGCGCGACCACGCGTTCCGGCCGCTTGGGCGCGGTGACCTCCTTGCCGCGGTCGTCCTTGAACGACCACTGGCCGCCCTGCTGCTCCGCGGGAGCGTTCCCGCCACACCCGGCCACCAGGCCGAGCAGCAGAACCGCGGCGACTGTCCTGCGCACCTGTCCACCTCCTGAGTTTAGGCTTACCTAACCTAGCAAGAGGCTTTACAAGATCCGCCACACCGGTAGGTTGGTAACCGTGCGGAACCAACTGACGACAGCGCGTCGCTTCGCCGTCGTCGTCGCACTGATGCTGATCGCGGTGTTCGTGCTCCACCCGGCCTGCCCGCCGGAGCCCGCCCACCACGGCGCGTTCACGCCGGGCATCTCCGGGGAGTTCTGCCACCACGGCGACACCCACCACCTGGCGGCCGCCGCGCCGGCCCAGGCCGCCGTTCAGACCGGCGCGGCCTCCATCGCCCTGCCGGACGCGGACCTCGTGCCCGCCGCACGTCCCGCCGCCACGGCCCAGTCGTGTCCGTGGCGCGCCGAGCCTTCGCGCTCGGGGCGCACATTGCTGCTCGACCTCGGCATCTCCCGGACGTAGGCCGCCCGTTTCGCGTGCCGTGGCAGGGCTTTCGCGGGTCCTGCCGCGCTGACGCGCGCTCTCGCACCGGCCTATGACCATATTCTTCCGAGGGACTCCCATGTCTGTTCCCGTGCTCGATCGCAACACGCCCGCGGGCATCGTCGGCAACACGCCCGTGCTGTGGATCGACGAACTCTCACGCACGTCCTCGTCCGGCTTCTGGGCCAAGCTCGAAAGCGCCAACCCCGGCGGTGGCATGAAGGACCGCGCCGCCCTGCACATGATCGGCCGCGCGCTCGAACGCGGCGATCTCCTTCCCGGCGGCCACGTCGTCGAGTCGACCAGCGGCACGCTCGGCCTCGGGCTGGCGCTCGCCGGAGTCGTGCACGACATCCCCGTCACCCTGGTGACCGATCCCGGTCTCGAACCGATCATCCGGCGGATGCTGCGCGCCTACGGGGCCACCGTGGACCTCGTGGACCGTCCTCATCCGACCGGGGGCTGGCAGGAGGCACGCCGCGAGCGCGTGGCGGCGCTGCTCTCGACGTTGCCCGGCGGGTACTGCCCGGACCAGTACAACAACCCGGACAACGTGGCCGGCTACGCGCCTCTCGCGCACGAACTCGCCGCGCAGCTCGGACAGGTCGACGTGCTGGTGTGCGCGGTGGGCACCGGCGGTCACTCGGCCGGGGTCGCTTCGGTGCTGCGCACGCACTTCCCGTCGTTGCGGCTGGTCGGGGTCGACACGATCGGGTCGACGATCTTCGGCCAGCCGGCGCGGACGCGGCTGATGCGCGGGCTCGGGTCGAGCATCTTCCCGCGCAACGTCGACTACCCGGCGTTCGACCAGGTGCACTGGGTCAACCCGGGCGAGGCGGTGTGGGCGTGCCGGACGCTCGCCGCACGGCACTACGCGAGCGGTGGCTGGAGTGTCGGCGCCGTCGCCCTGGTCGCGTCCTGGCTGGCGCGGACCTCTCCTGCGGGCACGCGGATCGCCGCGGTGTTCCCGGACGGGCCACAGCGGTACTTCGACACGGTGTTCAGCGACGAGTACTGCGCCTCGCACGGCTTGCTGGACGTGGTTCCGGCTCCTGACCCGTTGGAGATCTCTTCGCTGGGAGAGCGCGAAGTGCTGTCGTGGACCATGTGCCGGTCCGTTGTGGACCCTCTGGGGGTGACGGCGTGATCACGCAGTTCCGTTCGTTCGACCGCAGCGTGCAGTTGTTGCTGCTCAACCAGTTCAGCATCAACGTGGGCTTCTACATGTTGATGCCGTACCTCGCCTCGCACCTGTCGGTGACGCTGGCGTTGGCGGGCTGGGCCGTCGGACTTGTGCTGGGCGTGAGGAACTTCGCACAGCAGGGCATGTTCCTGATCGGCGGCACGCTGGCGGATCGCCTGGGGTACAAGCCGTTGATCGTGGCGGGCTGTGCGTTGCGGACCGGCGGGTTCGCGTTGCTCGGGCTCGTCGACGGGTTGCCGGCGCTGGTGATCGCGTCGGCCGCGACCGGGTTCGCCGGGGCCCTGTTCAACCCGGCCGTGCGCGCCTACGTGGCCGCCGATGCCGGCCCGCGGCGGGTGGAGGCGTTCGCGTTGTTCAACGTCTTCTACCAGACCGGGATCCTGGTGGGACCGTTGATCGGGCTCGCGCTGACCGCAGTGGACTTCCGGCTGACTTGTCTGGTCGCTGCACTCGTGTTCCTCGTGCTGACCGTGTTGCAGTGGCGGTCGCTGCCTGCGCGGGCGGGGTCGGTCTCGGGGAACTCGGTGGCGGCGGACTGGCGGGTCGTCGCGGGAAATCGGCGGTTCGTGCTGTTCGCGCTGGCGATGACCGGGTCGTACGTGCTGTCGTTCCAGGTCTACCTGGCGCTGCCACTGGCCTCGGGGTCGACCGTGCTGACGGCCACGCTGTTCGCCGTGTCGGGCGTGCTGGCGGTGCTCGGCCAGATGCGCGTGACCGCGTGGGTGCGAGCACGCTTCGGGCCGGACCGGTCGCTGGCGGTCGGGATGGCGGTGCTCGGCCTGGCCTTCTTACCCGCGGTGTTCGGGGGCTGGACCGGGTTGCTGTTGTGCGCGGCGTTGCTCGCGCTGGGAACGATGGTGGTGTTCCCGTTCGAGATGGACAAGATCGTCTCGCTGTCGGATGACCGGCTCGTGGCCACGCACTACGGCCTCTACAACACGGTCGTGGGCGTCGGGATCCTGCTCGGCAATCTGCTCACCGGAATCGCGTTCGACGCCGCTGCGCGCGCGGGTGTGCCATGGGTGCCTTGGCTCGCTCTCACGGCCGTGGGGCTCGGGTGCGCGTGGGCGTTGCAGAAGCTGGCGTCCCGTGCCGATGCGGACCTCGCTGGTTCGACGAGGTAGCAGACAGGATTTCCGGATCGGAGGGACACCATGATCGCCACCGCATGACCGCCCCCGCCCGGTGATCGCGCAACCCCTCGTTCGTACGGCACGCGGGGGCCTTTCGTGCGCTCCTGTAGTACGAAAGCTCCCCGCGTGCACTCCACGCGCAACGCCGGCGCCCCATCAGCCACTTACGCCGATCGACGAAACTGAGGTGGTTGTCGATGCACGCGGGGAGCTTTCGTGCTGTCCTGCAGCACGAAAGGGCCCCGCGTGTGTTCCAGCAGGGCGGGCTGAACCCCGTCGGCTGTTCGGCCGTACGTCTCGTCAGAAGTTGTTTCCGACTCCTGAGGAGGCCGCGTGCCCGGCCGACGTGCTGCAAAGTCCACCGCTCTGGCTGCCGTGATCGCCGCGACGGTGGTGTCGATGCCCTCGGCGCACGCCCAACCCGCCGACGACGCGCTGAAGACCTACACCGACCTGACGCGCGAGGCGGAGAAGCTCACCCAGGACCACCTCAAGGCCCAGAGTGACCTGGCCAGGGCGAACGGCATCGTGGTCGCCGCCACCGAGGCGGAGAAGAAGGCGCTGGCCGAGTCCGAGCAGTACCGCGGCCAGGTCGACGTGCTGACCACGGCGTCGTTCGAGGGCGCCCGGCTCACCAACCTGTCGGCGTTCCTGACGTCGACCTCCCAGCAGGACTTCCTGGAGCGGATGCAGGCGATGAACATCATCGCCGCCGACCAGAACGCGGCGGTGACCCGCATGAGCGCCACGCTGACTGCCGCCCAGAAGGCCCGCAGCGACGCCACCAAGGCCGCGTCGCTGGCGGAGAAGTTCGCGACGGACGTCTCGACCCGCAAGGTCGCGATGGACCAGCAGGTCACGACCGCGCGGGCCAAGTACCAGTCGCTGACCGCGCCGCAGCAGAAGGCCCTGGCCGCCACCGGCCCCACGGTCACCGTGCAGGCGCCAGCGGGCGCGGCCGGCGCGGCGCTGAACTTCGCGATGAGCCAGCAGGGCAAGCCGTACGTGTTCGGCTCGAACGGCCCCGACTCGTGGGACTGCTCGTCGCTGATGCAGGCCTCCTACCGGGCCGCCGGGGTGTCCATCCCGCGCGTCACCTACGACCAGGCGAAGATCGGCCGTGGCGTGGGTCGCGGCGAGGTCGCGCCGGGTGACCTGATCATCTACTACTCGGGACAGTCGCACGTGGCCATGGCCATCGACGGCACTCGCGCGGTGCACGCGTCGACCGAGGGTGTGCCGGTGAAAGTTGCCAACATCGACTCGATCGGACCCATTTCGGTGATTCGCCGGGTTGTTGGGTGACGCTTGTCTCCCACCCCGCGATAAACCGATGTAGACGACTGTGAGAGCGTGCTGGTCGGTGAACTGCTGAGGACCCGGCGGTAGACGAACACAGGGTCGTTCCGTAACCTGTCCGAGACCTTCGGCCCAGCAGTTAACCCACTCGGGGCACACGCCAAGGTTGCCGCCTCACGCACAGTAGTTCTCGCGAGGTGGCTGCCAGGACAAAGGAGGACCCGCGACGTGGTGTCGCAACCCTCACGCCGCACCGTGCGTGGAGCACTCGTGGCGACGGCAGCCGTCGTCGCAGCAGCACTCCCCACGGCCCCGGCCACCGCACAGCCTTCTGCCACGGACGCGCTCAAGAAGTACAACGAGCTGTCCGAGCAGGCTTCCAAGCTCAACCAGGACCACCTGAAGGCCCAGGGCGACCTCGCGGCCAAGCAGGGCGAACTGGACAAGGCGAAGGGCGACCTCGCCGTCGCCCAGAAGGCCGAGGAGTCCCTCCGCGGTCAGGTCGACCTCCTCACCGAGGCCACCAACTCGGGCGCGCGCTTCAGCCAGATCTCGGCGCTGCTCGTGAGCGACTCGCAGCAGGACTTCCTCAACCGCATGTCGGCCATCAACATCCTGGCGGCGGACAACGCGGAGTCGCTGCAGAAGCTGCAGGACGCGGTCAACGCCGCGGACAACGCGACGAAGACGGCCAACGAGGCCACCGAGGCGTCGAAGAAGCTGCTCGCCGAGATCGAGACCAAGAAGACCGAACTCGACAAGCAGCTCGCGGACGCGAAGGCGCAGTACAACTCGCTGAGCCAGTCCGTCCGCAACCAGCTGGCGAACGCCGGCGACATGTCGAACATCTCGGTGCCGCCGGGCACCGCGGGCAAGGCGCTCGAGTTCGCCCTGGCCCAGCGCGGCAAGGAGTACGTCTACGGCTCCAACGGCCCGGACACCTGGGACTGCTCGTCGCTGATCCAGGCCGCATACCGCTACGCGGGCGTCTCCATCGGCCGCACCAGCTACGCCCAGGCGGCTGCCGGGCGCGCGGTCAGCCCGAGCGAGATCAAGGCCGGCGACATCATCGTCTACTACTCCAGCCAGTCCCACGTGGCCATGGCGGTGGACGGCGTCCGCGCGGTGCACGCGTCGACCGAGGGGGTGCCGGTGAAGATCGCCGACATCCAGTCGATCGGCCCGATCAGCGTCGTCCGGCGCATCGAGGGCTGACGAACCTCGTCGCGGAGTCTGTGTTTTCGTATCGCAGAGGTTTTCGTATCGCAGAGCTCGTCGAGCGTCCCCTTCCCGTACTTCGGGGAGGGGACGTTCTGCTTTTCAGTCCGGCATCACCCGCAACGGGCCGGACCCACGCCGCTGTGGGTCCGGCCCGTTGTGCGCTCGCAGGCAGCGAAACGTGCAGCGAAACGTCAGGTGACCTGGCCGTTCTGGCTGGGCGCGCCGTCCTGACCGGGCCCAGCCTCCTGGCGGGCGATGGCGAACGCCGGGTTGCCCTCGGCGTCCTGGCGCACGTCGAGGACCTTGTCCTCCAGGTACTGGGCCGCGGCCGGCTCCATGATGACCTTGGCACCGGCGGGCGCCGCCACCACCTCGTCGCCGTCGACGGCCTCGGCCAGCGACAGCTCCAGGGCAGCTTGGCTGTTGTGATCGGCGGCCACGGCAAAACGCAGGCCGACGTCGTCCGTGGTGCCCTCGGACTGTGACGTCAGCTCGTTGATGACCTCGGCAGCCATCGGCGTCACTTCGAGCATGTCGGCCCCTTCAGCAGGAAACAAGAAACTCGTCAGGTGTTCCCTGCCCGCGCGGGCTTCAACCGCCGTTCGCCGAAGTCGCAGGTAAAAGGCTGCTGAGCAGGAGGTTCGCGACCGGGCCGAGGCGGCGGACCGGCCCCAGACCGGACCGTCACCCACCGCCGGGCACTCCACGCAGCTCGAACTCGGCGCGACGACGACCTCCCCCGACGCCCCGGTGGCCACACCCTCTAAGCCACTCGGTGCGCCGGGCGCGACACCTCACTCCGCACGTGACCGCACGTCGAGCACACCCGCTGCACCGGGACCAGCTCGGCCACCAGCCGCCACGAGTCGGCGAACGACGGCGCCTCCTGCCCCGGCACCAGCAGGCTGTCCAGCACCTCCTGACGGCGGCGGCCCTTTTCGCGGCTGCGCTCCACCGGGTCGCGGCGGTGGGCCAGGGCGCGCGACTCCGCCCGTGCGCGTTCGCCTTCCGTGGTGAGCTCGCTGCGGGAGCGTGGAGCGTGCAGGGTGGCGTTGCGGCGGTTCACGCGGAACCACTCGCCCAGCGACATGCCGGCTAAGGGCGGCCGGGCCAAGCGTGCGCCGTCCGCTGTCCACACCATCAGCCGGGCGCGCAGGAACTCGTGTGCCACCTGGGCGCGCGAGCGGGGGCGGCCCTGGCGGGTGCCGTCCGGGCGGGTGTCGACGGCCACCAGCAGCGCGTCGACGCTCCAGCCCGCCTTGAACCACGGCTCCAGCAGGCGGCGCACCCAGCGGCGGTCGGCGTCCGGCCACGAGGCGCGGGTGCACAGCGACTCGACGGCGATGTCCACGTCGGCGTCGGTGGAAGGCACCACGCGGCCCGGCCAGCGACGGGGATCGATCTGCATCTGACCTACCTCCTACAGCACGCACACGAACACCTGTTCGACATGGTGCCACGGAGGTCCGACAAAAACTGAACACTTGCCGTCTGAGCAGGAAAAACATCACGCCACCAGGACCGCCGCGCCGGTCACGCGGCCCGCGCGGAGGTCCGACAGGGCCAGGTTCGCCGAGGACAGCGGGTACGGCTGGACCGCGACCGACAGCCGGTGCGAGGCGCAGAACGACAGGAACTCGGCGGCGTCGGCGCGCGTGTTCGCCGTGACCGAGCGGACCACCCGCTCCTGGAAGAGGTGCCGCGTGTAGTTCAGGACGGGCACGTCGGACAGGTGGATCCCGGCGATCGCCAGCGTGCCGCCCCGGTCCAGGGCCTCCAACGCGGGCGGCACCAACGTTCCGACCGGCGCGAACAGCACGGCCGAGTCCAACGGCACCGGAGGCACGTCGGCGGAAGCCGAGGCCGCCCCCAACGACAACGCCAACGCACGCGCCGCCGAGGAACGAGTCACGACGTGCACCTCGTGACCACGGGCAACGGCGACCTGCGCGGCCAGGTGTGCGGACCCGCCGAACCCGTAAATCCCGAGCCGCCCACCGTCGGGCACCGAAGCAACCCGTAGAGCTCGATATCCGATGATTCCCGCGCACAACAGCGGCGCCAACGACTCGGACGAATACCCGGAAGGCAGCCGTAAAGCGTAAGCAGCGGGAACAACGGCATAAGACGCATAACCGCCGTCCGCGTCCCACCCGGTGTAAAGCGACGACGGACAAAGGTTCTCGGCTCCGCGCAAACAGAACCGGCAAGTCCCGCACGTGTGCCGCAACCAGGCGATCCCGACCCGTTCCCCGACGACGAACCCAGGTGCGGCAACCACGACCTCACCCACGACTTGATGCCCCGGCACGACCGATAACCGGTGCACGGGCAGATCGCCGTCCACGACGTGCAGGTCAGTACGGCACACCCCGCAGGCGAGCACCCGCACCAGCAGTTCCCCCGGAGCGGGTGACGGCACCGGCACGTCGGCCAACCTCAGCGGCGTGGTCTGCCACGAAAGCATGATCCCCAGGTTAGCCTGCGGAAATGGACCATCACGAGCCCCACGACGAGGTCACCGGCGATCGGATGAACTGGCTGCGCGCGGGCGTTCTGGGAGCGAACGACGGCATCGTCTCGACCGCCAGCCTCGTCGTGGGCGTCGCCGGCGCCACCACCGACAAGGCCCAGATCCTCGTCGCGGGCCTCGCCGGCCTGTTCGCCGGCGCGATGTCCATGGCCAGCGGCGAGTACGTCTCGGTCAGCAGCCAGCGCGACGCCGAACGCGCACTGCTCGCCAAGGAACGCCAGGAGCTGAAGGACACGCCCGAGGCGGAGCTCGAGGAACTCGCGGAGATCTACGAGGGCAAAGGCCTCGACGCGGAGACCGCCGGGGAAGTCGCCAAGCAGCTCACCAAGCACGACGCGCTGGCCGCCCACGCCGAGGCCGAGCTGCACATCGACCCGGACGAGCTCACCAACCCGTGGGGCGCCGCGATCGCGAGCTTCATCTCGTTCACGATCGGCGCGCTGCTCCCCCTCGCCGCGATCGCGCTGACCCCGGTCAGCCTGCGCGTGCCCGTCACCGTCGTCGCCGCCGTCCTCACCCTCGCCCTGACCGGCTTCATCAGCGCGAGGCTCAGCGGCGCGGGCAAACGGCGTGCGATCGTCCGCAACGTCGTGGGCGGACTGATCGCCATGGGCGTCACCTACGCCATCGGCTCGCTCGTCGGCCAAAGCATCGGATAGCGCCGAACTGGGTATTGCCACGGACATGAGTGAAGAACGTGGCGCGTACGTCCCCCAGGACACCGACAGCTTCGAGGCCCTCGACGAGGACAACCTCAAGCACGACCCGCTGGAGACCGAGCCGGAGGAAGGCTGGGCGGAGTCCGACCGGTACGGGATGACCGAGTACGAACAGGCCCACCCGCGGCCACTTGACGAACGCCTCAAGGAGGAACGCGGCGATGTCGGCGAGACGGGTGCATGATCGAAGCATGAGCCTCGGCATCCCGGAGAAGATCACGGCGTTGCTGTTCGACCTCGACGGTGTGCTCACCAGCACCGCGGTCCTGCACCGAAAAGCGTGGAAGCAGACGTTCGAGGGCATGGGTCAGCCGTTCAGCGAGCAGGACTATCTCGCTTACGTGGACGGCAAACCGCGCTACGACGGCGTACGCAGCTTCCTCACCTCGCGCGGCCTCACGCCGCCGGAGGACGAGATCCGCCGCATCGGCGACCAGAAGAACGACCTGGTCAACCAGATCATCGACGAGGAGGGCATCACGCCCTACCCCGCCTCGGTCCGCTACCTCCAGGCCGCCCGCGCGGCCGGCGTGCCGATCGGCGTGGTCACGTCGTCGGCCAACGCCATGCGCGTGCTGCGCGCGGGCGACCTGCTGGACTACGTCGACGCGCTGGTGGACGGCAACGTCATCACCGCGTCGAACCTGCACGGCAAACCGGCGCCGGACTCGTTCCTGGAAGGCGCCAGAAGGCTCAAGACGCCACCCGAGCACGCCGCGGTCTACGAAGACGCGCTCGCGGGCGTCAAGGCGGGGCACGACGGCGGGTTCGGCTTCGTCGTCGGCGTCGATCGCGGCCGCCAGGCGGACGCGCTCAAGACCAACGGCGCCGACGTGGTCGTCAACGAGCTCGACGAGCTCCTGTCATGAGCTACACGATCGAACCGTGGCAGCTGCGCTGGCAGGGCCTCGCGGTGGACCAGCTGCACCGGACCGAGTCGACGTTCGCCCTGGCCAACGGTCACATCGGGTTGCGCGGCACGCTCGACGAGGGCGAACCGCGCGGCCTGCCGGGCACGTATCTCAACGGTTTCTACGAAGAGCACCAGCTGCCGTACGGGGAAGCGGGCTACGGCTATCCCGAGGCCGGCCAGACCGTCGTCAACGTCACCGACGGCAAGATCATCCGGTTGCTGGTCGAGGACGAGCCGCTGGACATGCGCTACGGCAACGCGATCGAGCACGAACGCACGCTCGACTTCCGCACCGGCACGCTGCGCCGCCGCACGGTCTGGGAGTCGCCGACCGGCCGGCGCGTGATCGTCCGCAGCGAGCGGCTGGTGTCGTTCACCCAGCGCGCGGTCGCCGCCATCCGCTACGAGGTCGAGCCGATGGACGACCTGCAGCTCGTCGTCCAGTCCGACCTGCTGGCGAACGAGCCGACCATCCACCGCACCAACGATCCCCGCGTCGCGGCCGCGCTGGACGCCCCGCTGGTCAACGAGTTCATGATGGCGGAGAAGTCGCGGGCCGTGCTGTGCCACCACACCAAGGCGTCCGGTCTGCGGATGGCCGCCGCGATGGACCACGAGATCGAGGTCGTGGGACCCGAGCACGACCGGTACAACGACCTGCGCACGGAGATCCGCGCCGAGGCCGACCTGGCGCGGTTCACCGCCGCCGTCGACGTCAAGGCGGGCAGCTGCCTGAAACTCACCAAGTACCTCGGCTACGGCTGGTCCGGAAAGCGTTCCACCCCAGCGCTGCGGGCCCAGGTCGAGGCCGCGCTCGCCGGCGCCTGCCAGACCGGGTGGGACGGCCTGATGCAGGAGCAGAAGGCGTTCCTGGACGACTTCTGGCAGGTCGCCGACATCGAGATCGAGGGCGACGACGAACTGCAGCAGGCGATCAGGTTCGCCCTGTTCCACATCCTGCAGGCCGGGGCCCGCGGCGAGACCAGGGCCATTCCCGGCAAGGGACTCACCGGTCCCGGCTACGACGGGCACGCCTTCTGGGACACCGAGATGTTCGTGCTCCCGGTGCTCACCTACACGCTGCCGGACGCGGCCCGCGACGCGTTGCGGTGGCGTCACTCCACTTTGGACAAAGCCCGGGACCGCGCGAAGGTGCTGGGGCTCAAGGGTGCCGCGTTCCCGTGGCGTTCGATCAACGGTGCCGAATGCAGCGCGTACTGGCCGGCGGGCACGGCGGCGTTCCACGTGTCCGGCGACGTCGCCTACGCCACCCAGCAGTACCTCAACGCCACGAGCGACGAGTGTTTCGACCGCGACGAGGCAACGGAAATCCTTGTGGAGACCGCACGGTTGTGGGCCTCGCTCGGTCACCACGACCGGCACGACGGGTTCCGCATCGACGGCGTCACCGGCCCGGACGAGTACTCGGCGATCGTGGACAACAACGTCTACACGAACCTGATCGCCCAGCAGAACCTGCGCGCCGCCGCCGATGCCGCGGAACGCCACCCGGACAAGGCGAACGCGTCAGCAGAAGAGATCGCGGCCTGGCGCAGGGCCGCGGACGAGATGGCGATCCCGTACGACGAGATGCTGCGGGTGCATCCGCAGGCGGACAACTTCACCAAGCACGCGGAGTGGGACTTCGAGAACACCCCGGAGGAGAAATACCCGCTGCTGCTGCACTTCCCGTACTTCGACCTGTATCGCCGCCAGGTCATCAAGCAGGCGGACCTCGTGCTCGCGATGCATGTGCGCGGTGACGTGTTCACGCCGGAGGAGAAGGCCCGCAACTTCACCTACTACGAGGCACGAACAGTGCGTGACTCGTCGTTGTCCGCGGGCACGCAGGCCGTGCTGGCGGCCGAGGTGGGGCACCTGGACCTCGCGTTCGACTACCTGATCGAGGCCGTCTACACCGACCTGCACGACCTGCACAGCAACGTCGACAACGGCCTGCACATGGCGTCGCTGGCGGGAGCGTGGATGGCGCTCGTCGCCGGGTTCGGCGGCATGCGCGACCACGGCGGCGAGCTGACGTTCGCGCCCCGGCTGCCGAAGGCGCTGACCCGGTTCTCGTTCCGGATGGCCTTCCAGGGCACGAGGATCTCGATCGACGTGTGCGAGACCGAGGCCACCTACCGGATCGTGGACGGCACCGAGCTCAGGACGAAGCATCACGGCGAGCCGATCACGATCACGGCGGACCAGCCCGTGACCATGCCCATCCCGAAGGCTCCCGAGCTCGAACGGCCGAGGTCGCCGTCCGGCCGGGAGCCGCGCAGGCACTGACTCAGAGCCGGGAGACCTGGTAGTGCGCGATCAGGTCTCCCCGCACGAGCACGCTGAGGTTGACGTTGATCACCGTTCCGTCGGGACGCGTGAAATCGACGTTCGCGTAACCGAGCGTCAAATCATCGGCGAGCTCGCGGGTTTCGAGAATCTCGTACTCGGCCCGCAACCCGATGGGCTGGGAATCGTAGTAGGCGGCGATCGCCGCTCGCCCGACCCCGTACGGTTTGAGGCCCTGAAAAATCGCGTCCTCGGTGAAGTTCGACGCCGCGCGCTGCGGATCGTGCGCGTCGACGGCGTCCTTCCACCGGTCCAGAACGTTCTCGACGCCCATGTCAGTGCCCCGCGCTCTGGCCGCCGTCGACGTGCAGGATCTCGCCCGTGACGAAGCCGGCCTGTTCCAGGAAGGTGATCGCGTCCACGACCTCGTCGATCTCACCGATGCGGCCGACCGGGTGCAGTCCGGCCAGCACCTCGTGGGTGTCGGGGGCGTGCATCGGCGTGCGGATGATGCCGAGCGCGACCGTGTTGAACCTGATGTTCCGCGCCGCGTACTCGACGGCCAGCGACTTCGTGACGGCGTTCAGACCGCCCTTGGTCAGGGCCGCGAGCGCTGCCGGGACCGCGGACAACGCGTGGTCGACCAGGGCAGTGGACACGTTGACCACGTGCCCGCCGGTGGTTTCCATGGCCGCGACGGCGCTGCGGGTGATGTCGAAGAAGCCGATCAGGTTCGTGCCGGTGACGGTGGCGAAGTCCTCGTCGGTGTACTCGGTGAACGGCTTGGCGACGAAGATGCCCGCGTTGTTGACGAGGCTGTCGACCCGGCCGAACCGGGCGAGCGTCTCCCGGACGACCCGCGCGCCCGCACCGGGCTCGCCGAGGTCGGCGCGAATCGCGAGCACCTCGGGATCGTTCGAGGAATCGATGGATCGCGACACCGCTACCACCGAATAGCCGAGCTTTCGATAGGCCGGGACGAGTGCCGCGCCGATTCCCTGGGACGCACCCGTGACGATGGCGACCTTGCTGCTCATTTCCAACTCGCTTTCGAAGAAGAAGTAGTGGAACTGACAGCCACAACGGCGCGCGCCCGCGAGTTCATTTCACGGAATTGCGACCCGTTTCCTCCTTCGTGCGAGGCTCAGCCTCGCAACGCACGATGGGGGTCGTCCGAGGGCTGCCAGACGCCCTCGCGCCCCAGCCCGAGATCGCCCACGCCGGCCGCGATGGCCTCGGCCGCGGCGATGACGTCCGCCCGGACCTCGTCGGTGCGGCGGACCAGCGACCACGTCCAGAGCACCTCGGGGTCGATCACCGGGCGCCGCACCAGGTCCGGCGGCAGCGGCGTGGTCTGTCCCTTCGGCGAGTTGAGCACCGGCGTCGTGCACACCCGGACGTGGTCGAAGAACGCCGGCCCGGTGATGGCGCCGTTGTGGATGCGCCGCACGACGGCTCCCGTGTCGCGGGCGAACTCCTCGGCGTAGACGTTCCACGACTGCCACGACGTGACGTCGTCGTCCACCAGCACCGCGATGTCCTTGGCCCGCACCGGACTCGTGTCCGTGCCGACCGCCACGGCGTAGAGCCGGTCCACGCCGATCAGCCGTGCGGTCAGCCCCAGCTGTGCGAGGTCGTCGACGCGTACCCAGCACACGGCCAGGTCGAGGCTGCCGTCGGCGACCCGTGCGGCCTGCTGGTGCGACGGCACGACCCACGTGTCGACGTAGAGCTGCGCGACACCGGCCGTGCGCGCGGAAAGGTCCGACGGCAGCCAGTTGACGTACCCGATCCGCACCGGCCGTGATCCGGACAGCTGCCGTGCATGCCGTTGCAGCTCATCAGCCCGTTCGAGCAACGCCCGCACCTCAGGCACCAGCGCGGCTCCCGCGGCAGTCAGTGCGACCGTGCGGCGGTCTCGCGCGAACAGCGGCACGCCGAGGTCGCGTTCGAGCGCCTTGATCTGCTGCGACAACGACGGCCCCGCGATCAGCAGACGGCTCGCGGCCCGACCGAAGTGCAGCTCTTCGGCGACCGCGAGGAAGTACCGGAGTTGACGCAGTTCCACGTCCCGCATCTTAGGAGGCTGCGGCTCGCACGCAGGAGAAAGCCGGTCGTGGCGCCGGCGGGGCCCGGTCGCACGATGAGGGCACGAGAGAGTTCGTCGTCGAGATCACCACCAAGTTCCCCGAGGGCATGGGCCAGTCCGAAGTGGACGACCTGCACGCGAACGCCGAGCGCGCGCCAAGCCGCAGCGGCGCTGGCGGCGGCCATGGGCATCGGCCGGTTCGTCCACACCCCGATCCTGCCGCTGATGACGGCTCAGGCCGGGCTCGGCGCGGGATCGGCGGCCAGCCTGGCCGCGATCACAGCTCAAGCACTACCTTCACGTCACCGGGCCGCGTCTCGAACGCCTCCGCATAGGACTCCAGCGGAACTCGTCGAGTGATCATCGACTGCAGCCAGGCGTCGTCCGCGCGATCCAGCACGGCCGACGCCTCCCGGTAGTGCCGCACGTTCGCGTTGACGGTCCCGAACACGATCCCGTTGCGCAGCACCAGATCCCGGTTCACCTGACCGAGATCCACCGGGACGACCTCGGTGGACGGCACGCCGGTCAGGCACACCAGGTCCCGCCCGAGCACCCGCGCGACCACCGACGGCGCCCCGGTCGCCTCGATCACGACCCGGTGGTCCGGCAGCGTCCGGTGGTAGGTGGCGCCCAGCGACTCCACCAGCGCGGGCTTCGGTCCGTCCGCGGCGAGGTCGAACACGTGCACGTCGAGCCCGCGCTGCACCCCGATCAACGCCGCCAGCAGCCCGATCGGCCCCGCCCCGGTCACCAGCACGCTCTCGAACCCGAACAGCGCCAGCCGGTCCAGCCGCTCCCACGCCTTGACCACCACCGAGGCCGGTTCGACGAGCACACCTGTCGCCGAACTGACACCGACGGCGTACGCGGCGGGAACCGTCCACAACGTCGAGCCGTAGCCGTCGAGATCGGTGATCCCGCGCTCGGTGTACCTACCGTTCAGGCACATGTCGAACTCGCCGCGCGCACACGCCGCGCACGGCACCGGATCGGGTCTGCGCACCACACCGGCCACCAGCGACCCCGGCTCGAACCCTGGACCGCTGATCACCCGCCCCAGCGACTCGTGCCCGATCACCAGTTTCCGGCCGACACCGAACTCGCCGCGCACGATTTCCCGGTCCGTGCCGCAGATCCCGATCGCCAAGCCCTCCACCAGCAGTTCGTCCGGACCGGGCACCGGATCGGGCAGTTCGGACAACGTCAGGGACCCGGCCTGTGCAAGATCCACCGTCAGTGCGCGCATGAAGACCATTCTTGACATGTCAACACGATCACGCTGAGTATGAGAGCGCTCTCACGACACCCTGTCTCAGTGAGGAGATAGTCGATGCGCAAGCTCCTGCTGCTCGCGACATCGGCCCTGCTTGGGCTGACAACGATGTCCGCACCTGTACAAGCCGCTCCACCGAACCTGCTCCCGCTCACCGTCACGAACAACTCGGGTCGCGGCGACGCCGTCCACCTGTACGTGTTCGGCGAGATGGGCGGCCGGCTCGGGTACGTGAACGCGAGTGGTCAGTTCACCCCCTGGTCCGGAGGAGGCATCCCGCCGACCCCGGCACCGGACGTGTCGATCCCCGGCCCCGGCAACGGCGGTAGCCGGACCCTGCAGATCCCGATCAACCTGGCCGGCGGCCGGCTCTACATGTCCTTCCGCGACAAGCTGAAGTTCTCCCTGGTGCCGAACGGCCTGGTGCAGCCGGCGCCGTGGGCCGCCGGCGACCCGAACCGCGACATCCTGTTCGACTGGAGCGAGTTCACCTACAACGGCGGCGGGTTGTGGTTGAACAGCTCCCAGGTGGACATGTTCTCGGTGCCCCACGCGGTCGAGGCGACCTCGCAGGCCGGTGCCACCAAGAAGACCGGCCAGCTGGTCGCGGGTGGCCGCAACCGCGTCTTCGACCAGCACCAGCAACTGGGCGGCGACTGGTCGCGGTTGGTCTACACGCGAGGCGACGGCACCCGGCTGCGCGTGCTGAACCCGAGCAAGGGCCTGGACGCGGGTGTGTTCTCCAGCTCGTACTTCGCGAACTACGTCAGCAGCACCTGGTCGACGTACCAGAACACGCCGCTGACCGTGGTGCCGTACCAGAACGAGCCGAACCGCAAGTTCACCGGCCGCGCCAGCGGCGGGGTCCTCAACTTCACCAACACGTCCGGCCAGCAGGTCGCGTCGTTCCAGCAGCCGTCCACCCGTGACGTCCTCAACTGCGACGGCCGGCTCGCGGCGCCGAACAACGACGTCGGCGCGATCTCGCGGTCGCTGTGCGCGGCGCTCAACCGGTCGACGCTCGGCTTCCTGCACACCCAGCCGACGTACGACGCGAGCCAGTTCTACACCCGCGCGACCACCAACCACTTCTCGAAGATCGTGCACGCCAACATGGCGGACGGGAAGGCCTACGGCTTCGCGTTCGACGACGTCGGCGCGTTCGAGTCACTTGTCCACGAACCCAACCCGCGTTCGGCAAAAGTCACGCTAACCGCATTCTGATCCGAAACGTTCTTGCTTTTGATCGACTTTCACTCCACTGTGTGAGACGCCGTCGCCGCGGCTCTCACACAGTGGAGTCGTTGTGTGCGTACGGGTCCTGCTCGCGGAAGACGACGAGCGAATCCGGCAGGCGTTGAGCCTCGCCTTGTCCGACGAAGGTTTCACCGTTGACGAGGCGGATTCGGGTGAAGAGGCATTACGGCGTTTGGAGACAGAGCCGTTCGACGTGGTGCTGGTCGACCTCACCCTGCCCGGCATGGACGGTCTGGAGGTCGTGCGGACCATCCGGTCACGCGGTGACCTGCCGATCATCGTGGTGACAGCGCGCACCGACGCCCGCGACATGATCGCCGGGCTGGAGGCAGGAGCCGACGACTACGTCACGAAACCGTTGATGGCGAGCGTTCTCGCGGCGCGCATCCGCGCGTTGTTGCGCAGGCGCGGCCCCGGTCGCGAAGCCGTTCGGATCGGCGATCTGGAAATCCGTCCGCAGGAAGGGCTCGTGCACCGTGCGGGTGAACGCGTTCACCTGACCAGAACGGAATTCCGGCTGCTGCTGGAACTCGCTGGTGCGGCCGGCCGAATCGTCACCAGGGAACAGTTGCTGCAAAAGGTTTGGGGATATGACTACTTTGGTGACACTCGCCTGCTCGACGTGCACATAAGGAGACTGCGCCGCAAGATCGAGGCCAACCCGGACGATCCTGCGCTGCTCCTCACCGTGCGCGGCAGCGGGTATCGGATCCGCTCGTGAGACTCACACTGCGCTGCCGGGTCACCCTCTCGTTCGGTTTCGGCCTGCTGGTCGTGACGAGCGTGCTGGCGTTCGCGACCTGGAACCTCGCCTCCGGCTACATGCTGCGGCAACGGGAGGCGAGCGCGACCCGGCAGGCCGAGGTCAACGTGCGGCTGGTCGAGAAGTCCCTGTCCTCACCGGGGCTGGACGAGCTGCTGACCGGGCTCACCACCGGGCCGGACTCGTCGATCCTGGTGCTCAGCCCGGACGGCCAGGTGACAGCGGGCCGCAAGGTCGAGCCGTCCCAGCTGCCCGCCGACCTCGTGCAGCACCCGCCTGGCCGGTCGCGGATCACCGTGGCCGGGCTGCCCGTCATCGCCGTGGCGCGCCCGGTGGCGGGCAACTCGGTCTACGTCGAGCTGTTCCCGTTGCAGCAGCTCGATCGCACGTTCGGGTTCCTCGGCGCGGTGCTGATCGCCGGCACGATCGGATCGGCGCTGCTCGGTGCGGCGCTGGGTTCGTGGGCGTCCAAGCGGGCGCTGCGGCCGTTGGCGGAGTTGAGTTCCGCCGCGGTGCGCATCGCCGGCGGTGACCTCCGGGCCCGGCTGCCCGATCAGGACGATCCCGATCTGGCCGCGCTGGCCGCGAAGTTCAACTCGACCGCGCACGCGCTGGAGCAACGGGCGTTGCGGGACGCCCGGTTCGCCTCGGACGTGTCGCACGAGCTGCGGTCGCCGTTGACGACGATGGTGAACGCGGGCGCGGTGCTGCGCCGCCGGCGCGAGCAGCTGCCGGGGACCGCCGGGACCGCGCTGGAACTGCTGACCTCGGAGGTCGACAGGTTCGCCCGGATGGTGGTGGACCTGCTGGAGATCTCGCGGGCCGACCAGACCGACGACCCGCCACCGGAGGAGATCGCTCTGGACGCGTTGGTGCGCAACGTGATCGCGACCCGTGCCGCGGTTCCGCTGGCATTGGAGCCCGCCGTGGTGCTGGGTGACCGGCGGCGGCTCGACCGGGTGCTGACCAACCTGCTGGACAACGCCGAGCGCCATGCGGGCGGGGCGGTGCTGGTGTCGGTGCGGGTGTCCGGCTCGCGGGTGCGGCTGGAGGTGGAGGACGCCGGGCCGGGCGTGCCCGAGCCGCTGCGGGAGCTGATCTTCGAACGGTTCGCGCGCGGGGTGATGGCGGGCAGCCGGGGTGACGACACCGGCAGCGGGCTGGGGCTGGCGCTGGTCCGCGAGCACGTGCTGCGGCTGGGCGGGCGGGTGTGGGTGGAGGATCGCTCGCCGAGCGGCTCGCGGTTCGTGGTGGAGCTTACGGAGTTCTGACGGCTGAGCTCCTGAGGGCGCTGACGGTGCTGTGCGGTCCTACGGTCGGTGCATGCGAGTACTGATCACCGGCGGGGCAGGGTTCATCGGATCGCACGTCGCGGACGAGCTGGCCGCACAGGGCCACGAGTGCGTCCTGCTCGACGCGCTGCTGCCCGAAGCACATGGTGCCGCTCCCCTGCTGGACCACGAACTCGTGGTCGGAGACGTCAACTCTCCCGAAGTCCTGCAGCCTCTGTTGTCCACTGTGGACGCGGTATGTCACCAGGCCGCGATGGTCGGCCACGGCGTGGATCCGTTCGACGCGCCCTCCTACGCGCGCCACAACGACCTCGGCACGGCGGTGTTGCTGGCCGAGATGTACCGGGCCGGCGTGTCCCGGCTGGTGCTGGCGTCCTCGATGGTCGTGTACGGCGAGGGGCGCTACCGCTGCCTGTCGCACGGAATCGTGCGCGCCGAACGGTCCGCGGATGATGTGGCACGTGGCGTGTACGAACCTCGCTGCTTCTGCGGCGACTTCGTCGTGTCCGAGCTGGTACCCGAGGACGCTCCGCTGGAGCCGCGCAGCACCTACGCCGCGACGAAGCTGGCGCAGGAGCACCTCGCGGTGGCGTGGGCGCGGCAGACCGGCGGCAGTGTGTGGGCGTTGCGGTACCACAACGTCTACGGCCCGCGGATGCCGCGCGACACCCCGTACGCCGGTGTCGCGTCGATCTTCCGGTCGGCGCTGCAGAACGGTGTCGCTCCTCGGGTGATGGAGGACGGGCGGCAGCGGCGCGACTTCGTGCACGTCACCGACGTGGCGCGAGCCAACGTGCTGGCGTTGTCGTCACCGCGGCCCGGCTTCGAGGCGGTGAACGTGTGCTCCGGCACGCCGCACACGATCGGCGAGCTGGCATTCGCGCTGGCCGAGGCGTGCGACGGCCCGACACCCGCGATCGTGGGCGGGGCACGTCCCGGCGATGTGCGGCACGTGGTCGCGTCGCCCGCGAAGGCGTTGGACGTGCTGGGTTTCGAGGCTCAGGTCGGGTTCACCGAGGGCGTGCGGGAGTTCGCGTTCGCCGAACAGCGGGAACCGGTCACCAGTTCGTGAGCACGAGGTGGTTCACCGCCAGTGCCGTGACGGCCTGCGCGGTGAGCCACCTCTTCTGGTGGTCCAGCTTGGCCGTGCCCGCCATGAGCCAGATCGCGAACGGCAGCCAGATCCGTTCGGTCTCGGCCTTGCTCAGCCCGGACAGATCGGCCGCCAGGATCGCGACGGCCGCTCCGATCACCCACTTGTCCCTGCGCAGACCCTTGATCGCGGCCGGGCCGATCACCAGCGCGAGCGCCGCGAGATTCGCCCACACCCAGTACCAGTACGGACGGGTGTCGCCGATGCCCTGGTAGTAGCGGATTTTGACGAGCTCGTAGCCGTCGAGCCACCAGAAGCCTGCCAGCGCGAACGCACCCACCACGGCCAGCGCGCCCGCGATCGCCCAGACGGCCTTCCTGCCGACGGCGATGAGGGCGAGCGGGGCGAGCAGGACCAGGCCGTACGACAGGAACAGGCACCAGCCCAGCACGACGCCGCCCAGCAACGGCCACCTGGTGAGCAGGTAGATCCCGACCGCGGCGACGCCCATGAACATGCCGTCCGCCGACGCCCCGACCCACACGGCGCCGGGGAACAGCACCAGGAACGGCAGCACCGCGTTGTTCTTGATGGTCAGTGGGACGGCGATGACCGCGAGCGACCCGACCAGGACGCAGAAGATCGACGCGGCCGCTCCCCCGCCGAGCCCGACGCGGTCCAGCGCGACGAACGTGAGCAGCGCGCCCGGTGGGTGCCCGGAGACGTGCGTGGTCCACGAATCAGGCTGGAAGTCGGGGATGCGCGCGGCGAACCCGCGGAGCATGGCCGGGATGTCGGTGACCTGGGGAACCTCGTGCAGGTACTCGTCCTCGGTCGTCAGCCTGGTGACGAACCGGCCCCAGCCGTCGATCATCGCCAGGCTGAAGGTGAAGGTGACCGAGGCCGCGTAGGCGATCGGCAACGCGAACCGGTGCTGCGCGAGCTCCGGTCCCTTGGCGATGACGAGGAACGCGATCAGGACGGCCGCGGGTGTGCCCGGACCGATGTGCGGCTGCCAGTCGCCGAAAAGTGGCGCCGCCGCGGCGAAGATGACGTTGGGGTCGTGGGCGTTGACGACGAGCCCGACGATGATGGCGGCAGCGACGAGCAGACCGGCGATGACTAGACGCACCGCGCCCAACTTAGGGGGTCGCGCGGATGTCCGCTGACCACGCAAGACAACCGTAAGAACTCTTTCGTGCGTAACAATTCCTTAAGCACCACAAGACTTTCCAATGGTCCAGGGTGGACGCATGGATGTCGTGTTGCCCTGCCTGGACGAGGCCGCCGCACTGCCGGCCGTGCTCGCCACCCTGCCTGCCGGATGCCGCGCGATAGTCGTGGACAACGGCTCGACCGACGGCTCCCCCGCGATCGCCGAGGCGCACGGAGCATTGGTCGTGCACGAGCCCCGCCGCGGCTACGGCGCCGCCGTGCACACCGGCCTTCTGGCCGCTACTTCGGACCTGGTCGCTTTCTCCGATGCCGACGGCTCGCTGGCTCTCGCCGAACTGCCCGCCATGGCCGACCTGCTCGCTGACGCCGACCTGGTGGTGGGCCGCCGGGTGCCGGTCTCGTCCGGTGTCTGGCCATGGCACGCGCGAGCCGGCAACGCCGTGATCTCCAGCCTGTTGCGCCGCCGCGGCCTGAACGTGCACGACATCGCGCCGCTGCGGGTGTGCCGCCGCGAAGCCCTGCTGGCCCTGGACGTGCGGGACCGCGCGTTCGGCTACCCGCTCGAACTGCTGGTGCGCGCGGCGTCGGCGGGCTGGCGCGTGCGCGAGGTGGACGTGACCTACGGCCCCCGTGCGGCCGGGACGCGCTCCAAGGTCTCGGGCTCGGTGCGCGGCACGCTGCGGGCGGCGCGGGACATGGCGGGAGTGCTGCGATGAGGTTCTGCCTGCTGATCATGGCCAAGTCCCCCGTGCCTGGCCAGGTGAAGACCCGGCTGTGCCCGCCTCTGACGGCCGAGGAAGCCGCGGACGTGGCAGCGGCGTCGCTGCTCGACACCCTGGAAGCCGCGTTGTCGACGCCCGGTGCGGTGCCCGTGGTGGCGCTGGCCGGGGTGGTGGGCCGTGAGGACGTGCGGGACGCCCTGGCGGAGTGCGTGGTGATCCCGCAGCGGGGCCGGACGTTCGCCGAACGCCTGGTGCACGCGCACGCCGACATCGCGCGGTTCGGGATGCCGGTGCTGCAGATCGGCATGGACACCCCGCAGGTGACGCCCTCGCTGCTGGAGTCCTGCGCGGAGTTCGAGGAGGCCGCGCTGGGGTTCGCGCTCGACGGTGGCTGGTGGGCTCTCGGACTGCGCGATCCGCTGCGGGCTGAGGTGCTGCGGGACGTGCCGATGTCACGCGCGGACACTGGGGCGCGGACGCTCGACGCGCTGCAGGGCTTGAAGGTGCGGACGCTGCCGATGCTGTCCGATGTGGACACCATGGTGGACGCCCGCGCGGTGGCCACCTTGGTGCCGCACAGCCGGTTCGCCACCACGCTCGCCGACGTCGCGGCGGTGGCCCGATGACAGATGGCATCGGCAAGGACTCTGTCGGCGAGTCACGCTCGACCCTGAGCTGGAGCCGCGATTGTCCAGTATGTCCGAGTGTGCCCGCCGTACTGAGGTTGATGAAGGGAGCTTTCATCAACCTGAGGTTTGGGAAAGCTCCCTTCATCAACGTCCAGAGTGGACAGATCGGGCGCCGTCGGGATTCGTTGACAAAGTCCTGCAAGTACCACCAACTCAACATCAACAGGCACTTCTCCACCAACAGGCCGCTTCGGCCTCGCCGGCGCGCCACCGGTTCGGCGGGCATCGAACAAGTTGGGTGTAGTTGGCGGCGATTCGATCAACAGTTGGTGGTACTTGCAAACGCCGGCCAGCACCCCGGCAGCCAGGCGGTGGCCTGATGATGTTCGACCAAGCCCTCAAAGGCACCCCCAGCTGGCTCGACCTTCCCGGCGCCACGCCGCGCGAGCTGTCCGTCGCCCGCTGGCAGGCCGACGCCGCCGGCGGGGACTCCGTCCTCCTCGACGCCTGCACCGGCCCCACCCTGGACGTCGGCTGCGGACCCGGACGCCTGGTCGCCGCCCTGCTGGCCCGCAACGTCCAGGCCCTCGGCGTCGACGTCTCCCCGGAAGCCGTTCGCCGCACCACCGCGCGCGGCGGCGTCGCCATCCGCCGCGACGTGTTCGACCTGCTCCCAGGCGAAGGACGCTGGCACCACATGCTGCTCGCCGACGGCAACATCGGCATCGGCGGTGACCCGGCCGCACTCCTGCGCCGTGCCCACCAGATCCTCCGTCCCAGCGGAACCGTCGTCGTCGAGGTCGAGCAGCCGGGTTCCGGACTGACGATCGGTCAGGCACGGGTGCGGACCGAAGGCACCAAGGGCCAGTGGTTCCCGTGGGCCTGGAGCGACGCCGAGTCCCTCGAAACCGCCGGGTTCTTCCTGCTCTGGCAACAAGAACGCGCCGGTCGCTGGTTCGCCTGCTGGGAGCGGTTGTGAGGCAACCGGCGTTCAAGGCACCCGCCCACCACACCGGAGTGACCAGCCGGGTCGGCACGTGGCTCGGCATCACGTTCGGGCTGTGCTTCGTCACCGGGCTGCTCAGCCACGGCGTGCAGCACGACTGGCCGTGGCCGACCCGGCCGGTCGACCTCTACCGGGTCACCCAGGGGGTGCACGTGATCTCCGGGGTCGCGTCGATCCCGTTGCTGCTGGCCAAGTTGTGGAGCGTCTACCCGAAGCTGTTCGAACGGCCGCTCGTCCGGAACGTGCCGCACGCGCTGGAACGCGGCTCGATCTTCGTGCTGATCGCGGCGTCGTTCTTCGAACTGGTGACCGGGCTGTTCAACGCGGCGCAGAACTACCCGTGGTCGTTCTACTTCCCCACCGCCCACTACGCCGTCGCGTGGATCGTGGCAGGGTCGCTCCTGATCCACATCGCGGTGAAGATCCCGGTCATCCGGCGCACCCTCGAACCGGCGTCCGAAGAACGAACCATCCTGTCCCGCAGAGCTTTCCTGCGCACCACCGCGCTGACCACAGGTGTGGCGGTCGTCGCCACGGCAGGCGTCACGGTTCCGTGGCTGCGCAACATCTCGGCGCTGGCCTGGCGATCACCAGGCGCACTCCCGGTGAACCGCACGGCGAAAGCCGCGAACATCGTGGTGCCGCGTGACTGGCGCCTGAAAGTCGGACCGAAGAGCTACTCGCTGGCGGAGCTCCAGGCCATGCCGCAGACCACCGTCGAACTGCCGATCGCGTGCGTCGAGGGCTGGAGCCAGAACGCGACCTGGACCGGCGTCAGAATCGCCGACCTGGTGCCGCAGAAGGGCGACATCAGGGTCGAGTCGCTGGAGAAGGACGGGCTCTACCGCGCGACCACGCTGCCCGAGGCGTTCGCTCAAGACCAGCTCACGTTGCTGGCACTCGAACTCGACGGCGAGGAGCTCAGCCTCGACCACGGCTATCCCTGCCGGCTCATCGCCCCGAACCGCCCAGGTGTCCTGCAGACGAAGTGGGTCACGTCGTTGGAGGTCCAGTGAGAATCCTGCTCGGCATCGCAGGCGCAGGACTGGCCGCGTGGGGTGCGTGGTTGCTGCTCCCCCAGATCACCGTCGAACTGCTGGCCTGGCTCGGCGGCGGCGTGGTCCTGCACGACTTCCTCGTCGCACCACTTGTCGGAGCGTCCGGCCTGATCGTCAAACGCGCGTCCATCGGCATCGGGCTGGTCACCACGGGAATCGTCGCCATCCTCGCGGTTCCGTTGCTGTGGCGGCAATACGGCGGCCCGGTCAACCCAGGACTGCACGACCGCGACTACCCCACCGGAGTCGCGGTCGTGCTGGGCCTGATCTGGGCGAGCGTCGCCCTATACGAGGTCGCGGCGCACCTTCAGCAGCGTCGCCGCGCCCAGGAAGAACACCACGTACCCGACGAGGAACAGCGCCGCGGTGGTGCCGCCGAGGTCGTTCAGCACGCCGGGAGCACCCGATCCGCCGACGGCACCGGCGAGGTTGCCGGCCGAACCGCCGGGCAGGATCTCGGTCAGCGACTCGACCGGTCCGAGCAGGGATCCCACACCCCGCAACAGGTTCTCCGTGACGATGGCCCACATCAGCCCGAGCCCGACGGAGAGCGCCGGCCCCTTGGTGACCACGCCGAGGAACACCCCGAACCCCGTCCACATGGCGGCGATCAGCAGTGACGCGCCCAGCGGTTTCAACGCCGCGGTACCCGGCAGACTCCAGTCCCAGCCCTCCAGGGACGCCACCGTGACGGCCGCTCCCAGGTCGACCACGAACGTCAGCGCCACCAGGACGCCCACGATGACGGCCAGCGCCCCCACCGTGCCGGCCATCGCCGAGATCCGCCGCGGCCCGGCGGTCAGCGTCGTCTTCCAGGTGCCCCAGCCATAACCGCTGCCGACCGCCAGCGCGGCCAGCACCAGGACGATCGCGCCGCCGAACATCGGCAGCCCGCGCACGACCGCCGCGCCCACGTTCTCCGGCTGCATCGCACTGATCAGCTGCTGCTGCGAGAGGTCACGCGTGTTGGTGCCGCCGTTCAGCGCGAGGTAGTTGAACAGGTAGCCGAACGTCAGTGACATCACCAGCCAGACGCCGATCAGCACCCACGTCGCCGGCCACTTCCAGAGCCGCAGCAGCTCCGCCTTGACGCTGCCCATCACGCCACTCCCGTCATCTCGAAGAAGACCTCTTCCAACGTCCGGCGCAGCGGCCGCACTTCCTGCACGTCCACGTCGGCGTGAACCAGCGTGCGGATCAGCGCGCCGGGGTCGTCCCGGTGCACGTGCAGCACGTCGCCGCGCAGTTCGCTGCCCTCGATGAGCACGTGCGCCTTCTCGATCGGATCCGCCTTGATCAGCAGCACGGTGTCGCCCCGCAGCTGCTCGACGGTGCTCTCGGCGACCAGCTTGCCCTGAGAGATCACGCCGACCCGGTCGCAGATCTCCTCGACCTCACCGAGCAGGTGGCTCGACAGCAGCACGGTCTGCCCCTGCGCCGCCAGCGCCCGCACCAGGTCACGCATGTCGGCCATGCCCGCCGGGTCGAGGCCGTTGGTCGGCTCGTCCAGGATCAGCAGCTCCGGCTGGCCGAGCAGGGCCGCGGCCACTCCGAGCCGTTGCTTCATGCCGAGCGAGTACCGGCGGAACTTCTCCCCCGCCGCACCCACCAGGTCGACCTGTTCCAGCGCGGCCTCGACGTGCGTCCGGTCGACTCCCCTGCGGTGAGCGTGCACACGCAGGTTGTCGCGGCCGGAGAGGTACGGGTAGAAACCCGGCCCCTCGATCAGCGACCCGATCTTGAGCAACGCCCTGGGGGTGCCCGGTGCCTCACCGAGGACCCGGGCCGAGCCGCTGGTGGGCTGCACGAGCCCCAGCAGCATGCGGATCGTGGTCGTCTTGCCCGCGCCGTTCGGACCGAGGAACCCGTAGACCTCGCCCCGCCGCACGGACAGACTGACCTCGTCCACCACGGCGCGGTCGCCGTAGCGCTTCGTCAGCTTCTCCGTCGTCACGATCATGGGACCAATCGTGTGCCGCGGAACCGATCGGGTCGTCCGCTCCGGAGCGTCATGAAGATACGCACATCTGCGTACGTCCCCGGTCGTATCGTCTGCGACATGGAGTTCGGTCTGGGCAGGATCAAATGGCAGGACGTGGCGCTGACCGCGGCGCTGCTGTTCTTCGGACTCGCCGGGACGCGGTTCGCCGCACGCCTGCAGGGCGGGGCACCCCTCGACGTCCTCGCCTACGTGCTCATCACGGTGGCGGCCACGGGCCTGCTGTTCCGCTCGGTCCGTCCGCTGTGGACGGTGGGGATCACGACCGTCCCGATCGTGGTCTACCTGGCTTTCGGTTACCCGTTCGGCCCGATCCTGATGAGCGGCGTCGCGGCGATGTACGCGGTGGCCGTGTACGCGCGCATCGAACTGGCGGCCGCATGCGCCCTGCTGTACGCACTGGCGATCCTGCCGTGGTGGAACGACACGGTGACGTCGTGGATCACCTGGTCGGCGGGGTGGATCCTGCTGCCCGGCGCGGCAGGCGTGCTGATGCGGTTGCGGCGACGGTCCGTTGTGGACGTTCGCGAGCGCGCGGTGATCTCCGAACGACTCCGGCTCGCCCAGGAGGTCCACGACGTCGTCGGACATGGGTTGAGCGTGATCGCCATGCAGGCCGGCGTCGCGCTGTACGTGCTCGACAAGGACCCGGCGAAGGCCCGCGCCTCACTGGAGGCGATCCGCGACACGTCCAAGGAGGCCCTCGACGGCCTGCGGTCCGAACTGGACACTCTGCGGGGCTCGGCTCCTTTGACACCAACGATCACGCTCGCCGACATCCCGGCACTGGCGGCGCGGATGCGCGAGGCAGGACTCGACGTGACGGTCGACGTGGACGAAGTGGAACTGCCGGACAACTACCAGCTGGCGGTGTACCGGATCGTGCAGGAGTCGCTGACCAACGTCCTGCGCCACTCCTCCCCCGGCGTCACCGCGTCCGTTCGCGTCTACGTGGTGCGTGACGAGCTCGTCGTGCACGTGACCGACACCGGCACGCCGAGCACGTTCACCGAGGGCCACGGCATCACCGGCATGCGCTCACGGGCCGAGGCGCTGGGCGGCACGCTCGAGGTCGACGGATCGCCCGGCTTCGCGGTGATCGCCCGGATACCGTTGCCCGCATGATTCGCGTGGTGGTGGCCGACGACCAGCCGCTGGTCCGGATGGGACTGCGGACGTTGATCGAGACCGAGGACGGCGTCCAGTTCGCCGGCGAGGCCGCCGACGGCCGCGAGGCGCTGTCGCTGATCCAGTCGGTGAAACCGGACGTGGTCTTCCTGGACATCCGCATGCCGCTGATGGACGGCCTGGAGGTGTTGCGCCGCGTCTCCGCCGACCCCGCGTGCGCCGACGTGAAGATCGTCATGCTCACGACCTTCGATCTCGACGAGTACGTGTTCGAGGCGCTGCGAACGGGCGCCTCCGGGTTCCTCGTGAAGGACTCCGACCCGACCGACCTGCTGCGCGCCGTGCACGTGGTGGCCGACGGCGGTTCGCTGCTCTCGCCGTCCGTGACGCGCCGCGTGATCGACCGGTTCGCGTCCGGTGCGTCGGCCAGGCCCGTGCCGCACCTGGACAAGCTGACCGAACGGGAGCGGGAGATCATGCGGCACGTCGCGTCCGGCGCGTCCAACGACGAGATCGCGGCTCGGTTGGTGATCTCGCCCGCGACCGTGCGCACGCACGTGTCGCGGGCGATGGTGAAGCTCGGGGCGCGGGACCGGGCCCAGCTCGTCGTGTTCGCCGTCCAGTCCGGGCTCACCTGACCGGGTCATTGACCGTTCGTTGCCAAACCTGCCATCGTTTCTAGCAAGTTCTAGAAACGGAGACACCATGCAGGTCACCTTCCTGGGCAAAGATCCGGAGTCCGAGCACGACGGTTCGCCCACGCTGTTCGCCACCGATCGCACCGATCGCCGGACTTACATCGCTCAAGGCTGGGTCGTGACGGATCCGGAGGCGCTCGCGACAGTCGGTCCACTACCGGCAGGCGAGGCGATCATCGAGATCCCGGAGGACGTGCTGCGCTTCTACCAGCGCAATGATCAGGGAGAGGCACGCTGACCACCATCTACGACTATCCGAGCCCTCATTTCGACGAGCTCTTCAAGTCCTTCGAGCACACGGCCTACCGGCTCGAAACGCGTGATCGCTACAACGCCAAGGGCGAACGAGTGGCCGAGTTCCTGGCCGGCGATCTCGACGCGGAAGACATCAGGGAAGGGTGGTGGCTGCCGAATGTCCGGGCGGCGACCGCTGCCGGGCGGAGGTTCGAACGCGTCCGCGTGGTGAGCATGCCTCCGACCGACTACAGCCGCTACGGTCTGTTCACCTCGCGGCACAACATCGACGCAGGCGAAGACATCCGGTATCTCGTGCGCACGGAGGCCCATGAGCTGGGACTGCCCAACCACGACTACTGGCTGTTCGATTCTCGAAAACTGGCACGGCTGCATTTCGACGACTCCGACGATCATCTGGTGACCGTCGAGATCATCGAGGACGACCACGAGCAGATCGTCCAAGCCAACTACTGGCGTGACGTTGCGTGGCATCACGCGGTGAAGAGAGGTGATTTCGTCGCGGGACACGCCATCAGGGGCGTCGGCGACTAGCGTCCACGAAGCGCGCGTAGCGCTGGGAAAGCGACTCCGTGAGTTGCGCCGCCAGGCGAACCTGAGCGGCAAGCAACTGGCGGAGTCGTTGGCGTGGCCACCATCGAAGGTCTCCAAACTCGAGAACGGCCATCAAACTCCCACCGACGACGACGTCCGCAATTGGACGCGCGCAACGAAGAGCCAGGGCGAAACCGAGGCACTCCTCGCCTCGCTGCACACACTTGAGACGCAGCATGCGGACTGGCAACGCCTTCTCCGCGCAGGCATGCAGTCACATCAGCGCACGATTCTCCAGCAGGACGCCAAGTACCACTTCTACCGAGTGTTCCAGCCGTCTGCGGTTCCTGGCATCATGCAGACACCCGAATACGCGAAGGTGCAACTCCGCCGCAGCGAGCCACTGTTCGGGCCGCGCGATGACGTTGACGCGGCAGTCCAGATCCGCATGCGACGTCAGCAACTTCTGTACGAGCAGGATCGCCGCTTCCACATCATCCTCACCGAAGCCGTGCTGCGATACCGCATGAGCGAGCCGGAGGTGATGCTCGCGCAACTGGACCGCTTGATTGCACTGGCAACGCTGCCCAACGTGAAGTTCGGCGTCATCGCGTTCGAAACACCGTATGCCGCGGCGGCGCCTCAACACGGGTTCTGGCTGCTGGACTCCGATCACGTCCGGGTCGAGACGTTCTCCGCCGAGCTCAACCTCGCTCAACCCCAGGAGATCGACCACTACGGCAAGGTCTTCGAGTCGCTGGCCGGAATCGCCAGCTACGGCCGCGCGGCGCGCCAGATCATCATGCGCGTCATCGACGACCTTTCCGCAGAAGTCGAGGAAGATCCTCCGACCGGGTAGTCCGCGAGAAATTGCGAGAAACCGGCTGGCCTCAAACCAGCCGGTCCTCGTACAACAGGCTCATGACGTGGAAGACCGCCGACGAAGCGCAGACCCTCATGCAGGCACACGAGGCGCTGAGCCGCCTGATGCCACGTCCGAACGCGAGCAGGCGGACCTGGGCGGAGTACCACCGCCGCAGCGCCGCCGTCTACGCGCGGGTCGCCGAGGTCGATCGCGGCCACTTCCACGAGACGATGTTCTGGGCCACCCGCGAACGCGAGAAGGCCGACGACATCGAACAGTCAGCTCTGACGTGAGTCGAACGCGGCCTTGAGGCCCTGCGCGATCTCCGGCGGGATCGAGTCGTAGGCGCGCGGCGGCTGCGGGTCGTACTCGATGCCGACCTGCACGGCCTGCGCCACCATCTCCCCGAACTCGGCCTCGACCAGCCGCAACGCCATGTCGATGCCCGCCGACACGCCGGCGCCGCTCACGACCTTGCCGTCGAACACGACCCGGTCCGTGGAGACCTCGACGCCGCGCTCCTCCAGATCGGAACGCGCGGCCCAGTGCGTCGTCGCCTTCGAGACCAGGCCCGCCTCCGCGAGCAGCGTCGACCCGGTGCAGACCGAGGTCGTCCACTTCGTCGTCGGGTGCACCTCCCGCAGCCACTCGACGACGCCGCCGGAGTCCTTCAGCAGCTCGCGCCAGTGCCCGGAGCCCGGCACCACGACGATGTCCGTCGACTTCAGCGACGCGAACGTGTCGGTCGGCACCACCGAAAGGCCGTTGTCGGTCTTCACCGGTTCCAAGGAAGCGGCGACGAACCGCGGCGAGACGATCGGCACGCTGCCGAGCACCTCGTACGGGCCGACGAAGTCCAAAGCGGTCATGTTCGGGTAGAGCACGAACGTGGCTTCCATCAGGCAACCCCAGTTGTCCGGAAACGGGCGCGGTAGCTGCCCGGCGACACGCCGAGCACGCGCAGGAAGGCCCGACGCAGGGTTTCGGCCGAGCCGAACCCCGACTGGCGGGCGACGAGGTCCAACGAGTCACCGGTGCTGGCCAGCCGGTCGGCGGCGGCCTCCACCCGGGCTCGTTCGACGTAGACGGCGGGCGAGACACCCACGCTGCGGGAGAAGACGCGGGCGAAGTGCCGCACGCTCATCATCGCCTTGCGCGCCATGACCGGCACCGTCCACTCACGGGTCGGGTCGGCGTGGATGTCGTCGAGCAACGCGCGCAGCGAGCCGTCCGACACCGGGCGCGCGCGGGTGTGCACGCTGAACTGCGACTGACCGCCCGACCGCTGCAGGAACACGACCAGGTACTGCGCGATCCGGCGGGCCACCGCGGAGCCGTGGTCCTGTTCGACCATGGCCAGCGCGAGGTCGATGCCCGCCGTCACCCCGGCGGACGTGGACACCTGCCCGTCGCAGACGAAGATCGCGTCCGGCTCCACCTCGACGCCCCGGTTCTCCAGCTCACCGGTGAAGGCCCAGTGCGTGGTCGCCTTCTTGCCCTTGAGCAGCCCCGCGCCGGCCAGCACCACGGCCCCGGTGCACACGCCCGCGACCCGCCGCGACTTCAGCGCGAGCCGCCGCAGGTTCGTCGTGAGCATCGGATCGGCCGCGGCCTCGTCGTACCCCCAGCCGCCGACCACGAGCAACGTGTCGATCGGGCGGTCCAGCGTGCAGAGGTCCTCGCTCGCCTCGATCCGCACCCCCGCGGTCGCGGTGAACGGTTCTCCCCCGAGCGACGCGACCGTGACCTGGTATCTCGGTTCGCGGTGGTTCGCTGCCTGGAACACCTCGATCGGTCCCGCCAGATCCAGCAACGCGGTGCGGTCGTAACCGACTACCACTACTTCCCTCAAATTCCCCACACCTCCACTTTCCTCACGACAAGTGGTGGCGGCAACGCCATATCTCCCTCGCATTCGGCCAGCCCCGTAAACTGGTCCGCGATGCGGAGAGTCCTGCCCCTCGCGGCGATCAGCCTGCTCACGATCCTGTTGATCGTGAGCGACCACCCGTTCCCACCGCCCTCCGAACCGGACCGCGAGGCCAGAACCGCCGTCGTGGCGCTGGGCGACAGCACGATGTCCGGTGAGGGCGCCGGCGACTACGAGCCCGGCACCAATGGCGAGGACGGCGGCAACTGGTGTCACCGGTCGCGCGAGGCGTCGATCATGAAGACCGTGTTCGAGGCCGACCAGAAGATCAACCTGGCCTGCTCGGGCGCGAACTCCGACAAGCTGCGCAACGAGCAGCTGCCCAAGCTGCGCCAGATCGCCGGGCAGAACAAGGTCGTCGCCATCGTCGTGGCCATCGGCGCGAACGACGACCCGCACTTCGCCGAGGTCCTCAACAAGTGCTTCGAGGCGTGGGGCAAGCGCAGCGACTGCACGTCGTCGGTCGCGGCGGAGTGGTCCAAACGCGTGCGGCGGATGGTCCCCAAGGTGGAGAACACGCTGCAGGCCATCCGTCAGACCATGCGCGACTCCAGCTACCTCGACTCGTCCTACCAGCTCGTCGTGCAGTCGTACGCGGCGCCGGTGTCACCGAAGATGCCGCGCTCGCTGCAGAACCTGTCCGGCTGCCCGCTGCGCACCAGCGACCTGGAATGGGTCGTCGAGGAGGCCGTGCCGGAACTGTCGAACGGCCTGCGCACCGCCGCGGAGAAGGTCAACGCCCGGTTCCTCGACCTGTCACGGGCCGGCGAGGGCCGCGAGGCGTGCCGGGGCGGGGACGACCTCGACGACGAGTGGTTCACCAGGCTGACCGTCGACTGGGACGGCCTGAAGGACAACAAGCGCTCCTCGCACGCGTTGCAGGAGTCGTTCCACCCCAACGCGCGCGGTCACGAGCAGATCGGCCGGTGCCTCACCGAGTTCCTGGCGGCCGACAAGCGCGACGGGGCGTGCGTGCCACGGCTGGACGGCACGCTCGGCCTCACGACGGAGAGCTGACCCAGCGCTTCAGCTCGGGTCGCGGCCAGCCGGGATCGCCGGTTGCGGCGAACCTGGCCCACGCTCGGGCGATCTCGCCGCGGAACATGTCCGGGACGTCCGCGCCGTGATGCGCCGGGGTTTTGGCGTAGATCGACCGGAACGCGCGCCCGTGCTCGTCCGCCAGTCGTGCGGTCGGCTGCTGGAAGAGTTCGGGATCTTCGTCAGCCGTGTGGCACACCAGCAGATCCACGTCGTACGGGCCTTCCAGCGGTGATCGCGGCAGCGTGTCGCCGTCCACGATCGGCTGGTACAGCACTTCGAGCTCCGCTGCCCGTTGCACTTCGACGGCTTCGTCCGGGGTGAAGAACCGCCCGGCCAGGCTGTGCGCGATCGCTTTGTGGAACAGGCCTTTCGCCTCCGGCATCACCATCAGGCTCGCGACGGTCTGCGCGCCGGACGACTGGCCGGCGACCGTGACGTTGCCCGGATCTCCGCCGTAGCGGGCGATGTTGCGTTGAATCCACCTGAGCGCGGACACGACGTCGCGCAGGCCCCGGTTGTGCGGGAAGCCTTCCAGGGCACCGTATCCGTCGACCGCGAGCCGGTAGTTGCAACTCACGAACACCACGCCGAGGCTCGCCAGCACGTCGCCGGCGTACTCCGGTTGTGCCGACGAGCCAACGGTGTTCGCGCCGCCGTGCACCCACAGGAGCACCGGCGCCGGACCGTCCGTTGTGGACCAGACGTTCAACGTGTGCGCGTCGCCGAACTCGCCGGCCGGCTCGCCGTCGCAGTCCACCGGCGGATGGAAGCGCAGCGGGCCGAACGGTGGCTCCGCGTACCGGATGCCCAGGTACGCGCTCACCGCCCGCCCCTCCTCGGAATCGATCCCGACTCGACCCCCGCCGGGGGGCGCCGAGGCCCCACTCCCATCATCTCAGCCAGGTCTGACAATTCCCGCGCGTCAGGCCTGCACCGACACCTGGTGCGACACCGGCAGCACCCGCAGGTTCGCCGCCGCCCGCTCCAGCTGCGACAGCACGCTCGGCCGCATCCCGGCGATCTCCTGGTCCGCCGCCGCTCCGGCCATCTCCTGCAGCAGCACCTGCTGCGGGTGATCGCCCTCGGCCTCGGCCACCGCCAGCACCCGGAACGGCGTGCCGGGCGCGAAGATCACGCGTTCCTCGGTGGCCACGGCGACGCGGTCCGCCACCTCGACCCGGCGGCCGGAGACCGACCACAGCAGGAACTCGGTGGCGCCCTCGACGCGCTGGGCGGGGTTCGCGACGGCGTCCAGCAGGCCGTGCTCGACCAGGACGTCGCCGCTGCGGAAGCGCCGCGGACCGGTCGGGCCGCTCGCGCCCCACACGGTTGCCACGCCGTAGTGCACCGGCAGGCGGTTCAGGCCCGAGACGATGCACGCGACGTACGGGCGCAGCCGGCCGAGACGGCCCATGCGCAGCGTGTCGACGACCATTTCCTCGTCCTGCGACACGCACGCGAGCAACGCCGTCAGGTCGGTGACCATGGCCTCGAACGCGGTCGGGTCCTCCTCGGCGTCCGGGCGCTGGGAGAGCAGGCGGACGACCGTCGCCGCGTGCACGCCGTAGCGCTCGCCCAGAGCGCGCCGGACCGTGTCACGTTCGGCGTCCGAACTGATGTGGTCCGGCGGCACCGTCTCGCGTTCGCCGCTGCCGTCCGGCGGAGCCTCCCACGAGGCCAGCGGCTGCAGCGGCAGCGGACCGTCGATCCGGAACCGCACCGGAGCGGAGTCCGGGTCGTCCGACGGGAAGGCGGCCTCGTCCGGGTCGTCCAGCGCGTGCGACGCCACACTCGGCTCGATGCCCGCGTAGGCGGGCCGCTCCGGTTCGGGCTCGGCCGGGATGACGGGGGTGAAGAAACCCGTGCCGTGGTCCTGCGGGTCGCGCGTCGACATCGCGTGCGCGGCCGCGCTCAGCGCCGACGCGATCTGCGCGGAGCCGCCGGTGAGCGAGTCGGTCACGGAGGGAACCGGCGTGGTCGGGGGCGGAGGCGGCGGGGGCGGCGACACCGTGGCGTCGCAGAACACGAGACGCAGCAGCTTGCGCACCTCGGGTTCGAGACGTTCCACGAGAGCGGCACCGTGCACCGCGACCGCACCGGGCGTGGTGCGCCCAGGCGTGCCAACGGTCAGACGTGCCCACTCCGGGTCAACGGGCTGAGAACGCACCTCAGCCGCGTTGTACGGCTCCTCCTGCTCACGCACCCACAGACCGGAGGGCACGACCTCGAGCACAACGCCCTCGCCGAGCGAGAAGACGCCCGGCTCGACCTCGGAGAGGCCCTGCACCGGGGTGCGGTAGCCGGAGACGACCGGAACGGTCTCGTTCGGCGTGCACGTGACCTCGGTCACGAACGGCCGCCACGTCTGCTGCCCGCGCGGGTCGACCGCGATCACCGCGGGGCCGCCGGTGCGCAGGTTGCCGACCGGGAGTCCGGTGAACATCGCGATCGGCTCGCCGACCTGGTCCGCGACCAGCTGGCCGAGACCGGTGTCGATGCCGTACGGGACGAGCCGCACGCGTGACCGGGCCGCCTGGGGCAGCGCGGTCAGCAGGCGGACGACCTCTTCGGTCGGGATCGACGACTGGCCGGGCCCGCCGACGACGACGGTCAGCACGTTGTCGCGGCACGGCAGCGCCACGATCGGCCGCGAGTCCTGGGCGGACGGGTCGAACGGCGGCTGCTGCGCGCGCAGCCACAGCCCGGACGGAATGGGTTCGGAGATGCCGATCTCGCCCGTCGGCCACGGCGAGTTCGGGTCCATCGCCTCCCACTGCGGCACCGGGAAGCGGCGGCCGAACGGCATCGGTGACGCGTTCGGCTGGAACCGCAGCCAGCTGCCGTAGCCCTGGGTGCCCACGACGAACGCGGCGCCCGGCACGGTGGTCAGGACCCCGTCCGGGGCCACGACCTCGGCCTGGAGCTGTTCAGCGAGCCACTGCGCGGGCGCGGTGGGGCGCATCGTGCCCGCGTGCGACACCGCGAGCCGGATGGGCCCGCGGCCGCTGAGCGCGGACACGACGTGCGGCCAGAAAGTGCTCTGGTCGCCGCTCGGGAAGTCGACCACGACCACGGTCCGGCCGCGGTCGACCGGGAGCGTTCGCGCGAGTCCCGAAGCCGCCTGGCTGGGGCCCTCAGGTGCGGAAACAACGAGCGTCGCCCCAACGAAGCTCGCCGCGAACGGCGTGCGCTGGGGTAGTGGCTCCGGCGGCGACACCGCTGCCGGGGGCTGCTCGACGGGGTACAGATCCATGTCGACGACGGGGCTCGCGTACTGCTCCGAAACCTGAGCCGCGGTCTGGGTCTGTGTTTGCTGGTCGCCATGGGCGGCGGCACGTCGGCCCATCAAGCGCCTGATCACCTCCGTGCCATCCCGTTCACTCGCCCTTTCGGCTTAACCGGGCAACGGGGGTGCACGCTATCAAGACGCGGAGCACTCTTGTCACCCAGTCGGGTTATTTGATCTCATCCGATCGATACCCACACGGCCCGCGCTCGTCCGCACACACCGTGAGGGCTGATGATTGCCGACGCGGAGTACGCCTTGCGTCCATCGCGCCCAAGTTCCCACGCAAGGAGCACGTGGTCCACACCCAGTTCCACCGGGTGCTCCAGCTGGGCGACGAAGGTGCCGAGAACGAACGCGGGGCCGCCGTCCGGGGCGACGGGCTGCGCCGACGGGCAGTCCAGCGCCGCCCAGACGATCTCCGGCAGCACCGCGGTCCCGTCGTTCGGCAGCAGGTCAGTGGGCCTCCAGACGCCTGCCCACTCGCTGCGCCCGTCCAGCGGGCCGAGCAGCGCCGCGATGCCGTCCTCCCGGCCGGGCCCGCAGCCGAAACACGTCGGGAACGGGTGCCGGTCGCGCCACGGCACCTTAGCGGCGGCCCTGCGGGCCTCGTCGAGCGTCGGAGCGGCCGGCACGTCCAGGTCGAGCGTGGCGGGCTCGGCGGACGCGATCACGGTCTCACCGTCGAACAGCTGCCCGTCGCGGACCTCCATCTCGCGGTCCAGCGGCACGGGCTTGCGCAACCGGACACTGACGGCCTTCGAATCGACGTGCGCGGCGAGCAGACCGGCCGAGTAGCCGCCGTTGCCCATCCCGGGCGGACCGTTGAACCGGCTCAGGACCCGCATGTCACTCCGCCTCCGCTTCGGCGTAAACCCACTGCCCGTTCTCCCGGACGAACCTGCTCCGCTCGTGCACGACGCCGCCGACGTAGTGCGCGCGGAACTCCACGACACCCTCGTTGTGGAACATTCCGCCGTTCTCAGTTGCCAGTATTTCGAGCTTCAACCAGCGGTCCGTCGCGTCGATGCCCGCGCTCGAAGGGCGGTGTTTCGCGGCCCACGTGCGCAACAGGTAGTCCTCATCGGCCATCGCGAAAGCGCTGTAACGCGAGCGCATCAGCTGTTCGGCGGTGGCCGCGGTGCGGGCCCCGGAGTGCAGCGCACCACAACAGTCCACATAGGACTGACCGGTACCACAGGGGCACAGTTTGTTGTTCACGCACACATCATGCCTGGTGAACCCGTTAGAACCGATGCCGCACCCCGTACGTACACCTTGTCAGGACTGACTCGCGGGAGGCAGAGGAGACGGCAAGTGAGTGTCGAGAGCAGGACAGAGCTCGTACCGCTCCGCACGTGGTTCGGACTGCGTTGGCGCGGCTACGACCGCGACGAAGTGGACGACTACGTCGCCGAGCTGGAAGCCGAGCTGCGCCTCGTGATCGCCGACCGGGATGCCTCAGAAGCCCGCGCCGACGCCCTGGCCAGCAGGTTGATGACGGCCCAGGAGGAGAACGCGGCACTGCAGGACGGACTGCACCGCATCTGCCTGACCCCGATCGACCCGAAGGGCCTGCCCGAACGGCTGGCCCGCATGGTCGCCCTGGCCGAGGAGGAGCGCCGTGACGTCGTCCGGGACGCACAGCTCAAGGCGTTGATGATCGTCGGAGAGGCCGAGCAACGCGCCAGGAAGCTCGACGAGGAGGCCGCGGTCAAACGCGAGGAAATTCGCGAGGACTTCCGGCTCGCCATGTCGGCGCGCCGAGCAGAAGCCATGCGAGCCCTCGCGGAACTGCGCAACGTGGCCCTCGACGAGGCCGAGCGCATCATCGCGGAAGCGAAGGTGGACAGCGCCAGGGTCGACTGACACGTCCACCCGACAGGTCGAGCGGCTGGACCGGGACCCCCGAAGAGTCCCGGTCCGGCTCGCGTCGCGCCTCAGAGCGCAGAAGAATTGGGCACGGAAAGAATTTCTATGCGCAGCAACGAATCCGGACTCGCGACACATGCGACCGTCCTATCGCCGCTGATCCACGCCATCTGGCCGGATCTTGTCGCCCATCGACCGTCCACAGTGGTCTTGATTAGATAGATGTGAAATGTTTTCATCCAGCTATGGACCTGGGGACTTTCACACCGATCACGGCTTATCTCGTTGCCTGTCTGGGATCCGCGCTCGGCCTGCTGTCGAGTGAGCGCGCGCGGAACGCGGCAGGCGCGTCACGAAAATGGTGGCTGGCGGTGGCCGCGGTGTCGATCGGCGGCCTCGGCATCTGGGCGATGCACTTCACCGCGATGCTCGGCACGTGGATGGGCGCGACCGTCGCCTACGACATCCCCGTCACGTTGCTGAGCATGATCGTCGCCATCGTGGTCGTCGGCATCGGCCTGGTGCTGGCCCTGCGGCAACGCGACGAGCGGCTCTGGCCACTCGCGGCGGGCGGTCTGGTCACCGGTCTCGGCGTCGCCGCGATGCACTACACCGGCATGGCCGCGATCGAGATCAGTGCCGATGTCAGCTACAACCCCGGCATCGTGGGGCTGTCCGTGGTGATCGCCGTGGTGGCCGCGACCGCCGCGCTGTGGTTCACGAGGAAGGTCACCGGCCCGCTCGCCGTCCTGGGCGCCTCCCTGGTGATGGGACTGGCCGTCACCGGCATGCACTACACCGGCATGTCCGCCATGAGCATGGCCCACGACCACACCGCCAGGGTCGTCATCAGCAACTCCGAGGATCTGATCACGTCCCTGATCATCGGCGGCGCCGGCTTCAGCGTGCTCATCGTCTTCCTGCTCGCCCTCACCTCCTCGGACGAGGAAGGCCGCGAGGAAGCCGAACTGCTCGCCCGGGTCGTGCGCCGCACGGAATCGGGCCGCTGACCGCACCCGCGTGACTCCAACAGCGGGCGCGGGACTGGCGCCTGCTCGCGGCGACGGTGCTCGCCCTGGTTCTTTCTCCACTGTGGACGATCATCGCGTTGCTGGTGATCCTGCGATCGGCGGCAGCCTCGCCCGGCGTGCCGGGGGCCGCGCAGAACGAGATCAACCAGCTCGCACATGGCGTTCTGCCGACGTTCTCGTACATCTCCCGACGTACTCCAGCCACTCGGCGGGGGTAGCTCCAGCCAGGTGGCGGGTTGTTCCGGACGCCTGGCGGCTGGGAGACAGGGGCACGCCCCACGAGACTCTGTCCTGATCGCACATCTGCCGGCGGAAGGAGCCCCATGTTCAAGCGGATGCTGAGCGTCTTCGGCATCGGTGGCCCGTCCGTCGACACCGTGCTGGACTCACCTCACGCCGTGCCCGGACTGGTGCTCACCGGCCAGGTGCACGTCCAGGGCGGCAGCGCGGACGCCGAGATCGGCCAGGTCGTGCTGTCCCTCGTCGCGCGCACCGGCACCGAGCACGGCGGCACCGGCGAGGCCCTGGAGCTCCAGCGGCTGGTCGTGCAGCGGGACGTGTGGGTGGCCGCCGGCCGGCTGGTCTCGATCCCCTTCCAGCTGCGCCTGCCGTGGGAGACGCCGATCACCGCGGTCGGCGGCACGGCACTGCCCGGGATCAGCGTGGACGTGCGGACCGAACTGGTGATCGCGGGCGCACCGGACAAAGGCGACCTCGACCCCGTACTGGTCCATCCGCTGCCGTCACAGGACAAGGTGCTGGACGCGTTCGGCCGGCTCGGGTTCACCTTCCGCGGCACGGACGTCGAGACCGGGCGCCTGCCAGGGGTCCCGCACGAGCTCGACTGGCACCAGGAGCTCGCGTTCTTCCCGCCCGCCCGGTTGGCGGGCGAGGTCTACCAGGTCGGACTGACCTTCGTGGCGAAGCCCGAGGAGCTGCACGTGGTCCTGCAGGCCGGTGAACGGCACAGCACGTTCTCCCCGGCCGGTGACATCGGCCATCTCCGGCTCTCCCACGAGGAAGCGCAGGTCACCGACTGGGCCGCGGCGATCAGCGGCTGGCTCGCGCAGATCGCCGAGCGCCGGCCCGGTTCGCACCACCACGACGACCACGAGGGCGGGCGGCGCGGGCCGGGCATGGGCGGCATGCTCGCCGCCGGCGCGGCCGGGGTGGCCGGCGGCCTGGTGCTCGGGCAGGTCGCCGACGAGTTCCTCGGCGACGACGAGGACTGACCGCCCATCACGAACCCGCGCGGCAGGCGTCCACCACTCCCCTCGGGACGCCTGTCGCGCGCCTGTGTCCATTGAGGACGTTAGGCTCACCGGTGCGGACTCGCAGGCTCGCCGACGAACGGAACACATGCTCAGCCCACTGGACCTGTCCCTGATCACCGGACCGCTCCCCGTCGCCGCCGCGGTCGCCGGCGTGCTCGCGCTGACGATTCTGGCAATCCGCCGGAACCGGACGTGGTGGACCCGAGTCCTGCCGGCCGTGGTGCTGGCGTGCGCGGCTGCGGCGGCCGTGCTGACGTTCCTGGTCGACCGCGTGTGGAAGCCGTGGCCCGAGCCGCTGCCCGCGATCCTGGCGGTGTGGGCGGGCGCGGTCCTGGTCGCGACGAGCCTGGCCATCGTGCGGCTGTGCGTCCAACGGTGGTACTGGGGTGTCCTGAGCCTGTTGCTGGTGCCGGTCGTGCTGACGAGCGCGTTCACCGCGGCGAACGCGTACTTCGGCTTCTACCCCACCTCGCGCGCCGTGCTCGAACTGTTCACGAACAACCGGGTCAGCCTCGACGAGGCCGCGAAGCCGCCGGCGAGCGTGGTCGAGGTGCCCGCGGGCGGCAAGCTCGCCGACGTCTGGCGCAAACCCGTGGATCTTCCGGAGAAGGGCACGGTGTCGGAGGCGGGCATCCCCGGTGCGTTCAACGCGCGTCCGGCGTGGATCTACCTGCCGCCCGCGTACGCGGCGACGCCCCGGCCGCGACTGCCGGTCGTGGTGCTGCTCCCGGGACAGCCGGGTTCGCCGCGCGACTGGTTCGACGCGGGCCGGCTCACCGACCGCCTCGACGAGTTCGCGGGGAAACACGACGGACTGGCGCCGATCGTCGTGGTGGCCGACCAGCTCGGCGCACGGATGGCGAACCCGCTGTGCCTGGACTCGAAACTCGGCCAGTCCGAGACCTACCTGGCCCGCGACGTGCCCGCGTGGATCAAACAGCGGCTCACCGTCGACGAACGCCGGGAAGCCTGGACCATCGCGGGCTTCTCCCAGGGCGGCACCTGCGCACTACAGCTCGCCGTGCGCGCACCGGACGTGTACGGCAACTTCATCGACCTCACCGGGCAGCGCGAGCCGACGCTGGGCACCCGTGGTGACACGGTCAAGGCCGCGTTCGACGGCGACGAAGCGGCGTTCGCGCGCGTCAACCCCATGGACGTGCTGGCCCGCCAACGGTTTTCCCACACCGCGGGCGTGATCGTCGCCGGCCAGGGCGACGCGCTCTACCGCCAGGCGAACGCCGACGTGTACGAGGCCTGCCACAGGGCGGGCATGGACGTGGTGTGGAAAGAACTGCCGGGAGGCCACGACTGGAACGTGTGGCGACCGGGCTTTTACGACTCGTTGCCGTGGCTCGCCACGCGAACAGGACTGAGCAAATGATCACGAACGCGGTGCGCCGCATCAACCACCTGATCAGCCGTCTACTCCGGACGGCTCCACTGACGTGCGTGTTCCTCATCGCGTTCTGGACCGTCGGGGCGTTGACCAGCGCGATCTGGAACTCGAACGAGCTGGAGCGCGTCGGGTTCGGCACTGAAAGTCCACTGTGGACTGTGCTCAGCTCGGCGCTGTGGTCGATGGACCTGCTGGGTTACGTCGCGACCACGGTCCTGTTGCTCGTCTTCGGGCCGTTGGCGGAACGCGAGTTCGGTGCGCTGCGCACCGCGGTGATCTTCCTGGCGTCACACGTGCTCGGCGCGTTCCTGGGCCTGGGCGTGGTGCTGCTCGGCAGCGAACTGCGCTGGTTCTGGCTCGAGTCGCTGCAGGGCGAGGTCGCGGCGGGGCCGTCGATCGGCGGGGTGGGGCTCGCGCTGGCGCTGACGTTCCGGATGCCGCTGCTGTGGCGGCGCCGCGTCCGGCTGATGACAGCCCTGTCGGTACTGGTGCTCACCCTGTACTCGGGCTGGCTGGAGGACCTGCTGCGGCTGACCGGTGGCGTGGCCGGACTGCTGATCGGCCTGGTGTTCCTCCGCGACCGCTCGGACGGCAGGCCCCGGTCGCGGGCGGAGACGCGCGTCCTCGTCGGGCTGCTGGTGGCGGCGTCGGCGCTCGGGCCGGTGGTGGCGATGATGTCGCCGTTCCCCAACGGCCCGTTGTCGTGGTTCGCGGACGCCTTGGCGGTCGTGCAACCGGCGAAGGACGACGTGGACATCGCGTGTGCCTCGGACGCGGCCGGGCAGTGCCGGACGATGCTGGTCCAGCTGTCGTACGGGCGGTTCCCGGCGTTGGTGATGTCGTTGCTGCCGGTGTTGCTGCTGCTGGTGCTGGCGGAGGGGCTGCGGCGCGGCCGGCGGTTCGCGTGGTGGTCAGCGCTGGTGTTCAACGTGGCGTACGCCGCGTTCATCGGGTGGTTCGTGGCGGACGCCGCGCGGATCCCGGACAACGGTCTGCTGGAAACCGGGTTCGCCTCCACCGTTCCGGTCCTGGCGCCGGCCGCGATCGCGGTCGTGTTGTTGTTGACGCGCAAGCACTTCGCCGTGCGGCTGCCTCGGCATGCCATCAGGAAGTTCTGGCGGTTCACGGCGATCAGCATCGGATTGCTGTCGATGCTGTACGTCTTCGGCGGGTACCTGTTCCGCGACCAGTTCACGCCCGAGCCGGGTTTCGCGCAGTTGCTGGCGGACCTGCCGACGCGGTTCCTGCCGCCGGGCTACCTCGGGCTCGTTCCGCTGCAGTTCAAGGCGAGCGGCTTCATCGGCGCACTGCTGTTCGAGTACACGGGCGTGGTGTTCTGGCTGATCGTGCTGGTGGGTCTGCTGATGGCGTCGTGGCGCGCTTGGCCGTCGACGTCGGAGAAGGAAGCAGCGCACGCGCGTGAGCTGATGCAGCGGTACGGCGGTTCGTCGTTGGCGTACATGACGACGTGGCGTGGCAACGAGTACTGGTTCACGCCGGACGGCGAGACGGCGATCGCCTATCGGGTGGTGGCGACGATCGCGTTGACGGTGGGCGATCCGATCGGACCGGACAAGATCGGCGCGGTGCGCGGGTTCGCCGAGTTCTGCCAGGAGAACGGCTGGACACCGTGCCTCTACAGCATCGGCGTGGAGACCAGGGACGCGGTGGTCGATCTCGGCTGGGCCGCGGTGCAGGTCGCCGAGGACACCGTGATCGAACTGGACACGCTGGCCTTCACCGGCAAGAAGTGGCAGGACGTGCGCACGGCCCTGAACAAGGCCGGCAAGGAGGGCATCACCGCCGAGTGGTGCACGTACGCCGACGCGCCGTTCGCGATCACCGACCAGATCCGGTCGATCTCATCGGAGTGGGTGGCGGACAAAGGACTGCCGGAGATGGGCTTCACGCTCGGCGGGCTGGAGGAGCTCACCGGCGACGGTGTGCGCTGCCTGCTGGCCGTGGACGCCGACCGCACGGTGCACGGCATCACGAGCTGGCTGCCGGTGTACGCCGACGGCGAGGTCGTCGGGTACACCCTCGACTTCATGCGCCGCCGCGCCAACGGATTCCGCGGCTCGATGGAGTTCCTGATCGCCTCGGCCGCGCTGGACCTGAAAGCCGAAGGTGCCCGTTTCCTCAGCCTGTCCGGCGCACCGCTCGCCCGGCTGGACCGCGGTGAGCGGCCCAGGTTGCTGCAGCGCGTCCTGGACCTCACCGGGCAGGTGCTGGAGCCGGTCTACGGGTTCCGCTCGCTGTTCGCGTTCAAGGCCAAGTTCCAGCCGAGCTACCGGCCGATGTTCATGGCCTACCCGGACGCGGCCGCGCTGCCCCGCATCGCGAACGCGGTCAGCCGGGCCTATCTGCCCCACGTGAGCCTGAGCCAGGGCGTCCGGCTCGCGGCCAAGATGATCAATCGCTCGTGAGAGGTCAGTTCGACCGGGCGAGCGGCAGCCTCAGCTGGAGCCGGAACCCACCACCGACAGCCGGAGTGGCCGTGATGGTGCCGCCCAGCAGTGCCGCTCGCTCCTGCAGACCGACCAGGCCGTGGCGCGCGCTCGGCAGCGCGAGCGTCGGGCGGGTCGGCGCGGTGTTGGTCACGGTCACGGTCAGGTCGGTGTCGTCGTGCGCGATCTCGACCGCGGCCGTGCTGCCGGGGGCGTGCTTGCGGACGTTGGTGAGCGCTTCCTGGATGGTGCGGTAGATCGTGCGCTGGAACGCCGAGTCGACGTGTTCCGGCGCGGCACCGGTCAGCGTGGTCTCGATGCCGCTGCCCGCGACCAGCCTGTCCAAATCGGACAGTTTGGGTTGCGGGGTCAGCTCGGTGACGGAACTTCCCGACGCGCGCAGCAGGTTCACCATGTGCCGCAACTCGTCGAGCGTGTCGACGGACAGCTTGCGGACGTTCTCCGCGGCCACCTTCGCGTTCGGGTCGGTGGTGGACACGCTGAGCGCGCCCGCCTGCACGGCGATCAGACTGACCTGGTGCGACACCACGTCGTGCATCTCGCGCGCGAGCTGGTTGCGTTCCTTGGCCAGCACCGCCTGCGCGTCCAGCTCCCGTTCGTGCTCACGCGCCTGCTGGACGTCGTCGAGGGCGCGCACCAGCCGGCCGAAGAAGATCGGTGCCGCGGAGGTCATCACCGCGTAGATGAACACCAGCACGAAGTCGATGCGCGAGAACTCGTACTCCCCGCCGGGAACCAGGTATCCGGCGGCGGCGAGCACGCCGCAGCCGGTGAGCAGGTAGCGGTCCGAGTACCGCAGGGCGAGGGCGTAGAGGGCGAACACGGTCGCGAGCACCCCGCCGGTGAACGCCAGCGCGGGCAGCGTCACCAGGAAGGCGGCGATCGGCCACCGCCGCCGGAACAGCAGCGCGACCACGGCCACGACCGCCGCGGCGATCTCCGGCGGTGCGGTCGGCCAGTTGAGCGCCGACTCGACGGCGGCGACCGCGATCAGGCCCGCGTCGATGAGCCGTGCCCGGTTCACGCCGTACCGCCGTCGAGCAGCCCGGCGCGTTGCGCCACGAGCGCCGCCTGAACCCGGCTGCCGACGTCCAGCTTGGTGAGGATGGTGGAGACGTGGTCCTTCACCGTGCCGACGCTGATGTGGATCCTGGCGGCGATCTCCGTGTTGGACAGTCCCTCGGCGATGAGCACGAGCACCGCGCGTTCGCGCTCGGTCAGCCGGTCGGCCTGCACCGCCGCCGGTGAACCCGCGCCGGAACCGAGATAGCCGTCCACGACCGTGCGGGTGACCTTCGGGGACAGCACCACACCGCCGGCGGCGAGCGTGCGGACGAGCTGGGCGAGCTGCTCGGGTGCGGTGTCCTTGAGGATGAACCCGGCCGCGCCCGACCGCAGCGCCGTCGCGATGTACTCGTCCGAGTCGAACGTCGTCAGCATCGCCACGACGGGCGGCTTCGGAGAACCGCGCAGCTGCCGCAGGATCGTCAACCCGTCGACGTCGGGCATCCGGATGTCCAGCAGCACCACGTCGGGCCGGTGCAGCGCGGTCTCCTTGACCGCCTGCCCGCCGGACACGGTCGCCACGACCTCGATGTCCCCCGCCGCCTCCAGGATCAGGCGGAACCCTGAACGCACCAGCTCCTCGTCGTCGAAGACGATCACACGAACCATGGCATCAGTCTGGGCCAGACCAGGCAGTACGTGCCATCCGGGTAGTGGCGAGGGCCGTCCCCCCGACCGGCTGGACACCACCAGCCAGGTGGCGGGTATTTCAGGCCGGGTCACCGGTGTCCGCGCACGCGCCACCAGGCCGAGCATGGGTGGCGTCGAAAGGAGTCCTCCCCGTGGACAACCAAGAACGCGAGCTGATCCTCGGCCTGGCCAACCGCTTGCGGCAGGCCCACCCGGCCCCGAAGGACCCGCAGGCCGCCGAGGTGATCGCGCAGTACATCGCGTCCCAGCCGGACGCGGTCTACCTGCTCGTCCAGACCGTCCTGGTGCAGGAGGAGTCGCTGCGCACGCTCCAGGCGCACACCGCCCAGCCGTCCGGTCACACCTTCACCAACCCCGCGTTCGCCAGCCCCGCGCCGAACCCCGCCTTCAGCCACGGCACCGTGCCGCCGGCGGCGGGTGGCGGCTTCCTGTCGCGGCAGGGCCAGCCCGGCTACCCGGCCGACCAGCCACGGCAGGGCAACAGCTTCCTGAAGACGGCGGGCGTGGCGGCGGCGGGCGTGGCCGGTGGCGCGCTGCTGTTCGCCGGGCTGAACGAGGTGTTCCGCGACGACGAACAGCAGGCTCAGGGTGGTGAGGAGGAGGGCGGCTTCGGCAGCTTCTTCTGAGCCCGCTGCCGAGTCCGCTTCAGGGTCCGGACCCGTCGGTCGGTGGCGCGGCTCAGCCACCGATCCTGACCTGCGCCGCCACACTGGGCGTGCCCGCGTTGTCGAGCGCGAACAGCAGGTAGTTGCCCGGCAACGCGATCCCCGGATCGGCCGGGATCACGACCCGGTGCGAGGTCGGTGACACCGCCGTCGAGGACAACGGCACGCGGCGCTGGTCGTTGTCCACCGAATGCGTCACCGCGCTGACGCGCACCAGCGAGAACCCCTTCACCGCACGGTCGGTGCCGATCGTGACCGTGGCCCCGTTGGCCGCCACGGCAGGCGCGGAGGTGATCGCCGGGCGGGGCTTGCGGGAGCCGTCCGGGTTGAGCAGGTAGGGCGGCACGAAGATCTGCCCGTCCGGGTGGTTGGTGGCGCACTTGCCGCACAGCCCACCGCCGCCCGAGAACACGGTTCCGTCCGGCAGCAGGTTCGCCACGCTGTGGTAGTTGCGCGGGGTCGCCATCGCGGCCAGCTTGGTGAACTTTCCGGTCGCGGGGTTCCACAGTTCCGGTACCAGCACCGAGGTCTGGTCGGAGAACGGCACCGGATAGCTCTGGCCGCCGACCACCATCACCGTGCCGTCCGGCAGCACGACGCTGTTCACGTACGCCCGCGCCGCCGCCATGTCGGCTGTCCTGCGCACGACCGGCATGCGGCCCGTGATGTCCACTGTGTACGCGGCGTTGGTGGCATCGGCCTTCTCGTACGCGGGTGCTCCACCGAGGGTGAGGATCTTGCCGATGTCGTACATGACCGCGTTGCCGTTCATGGCATCCCGGCTGTCTCCACGGGCACCCGCGTCGGTGACCTTGCCCTGGCCCGCGGTGTCGACCCAGTGCATCGCCGCGCTCGGTCCCGCGTGGAAGACCCGGCCGCCACTGGCCGCGAACAGCCACGCGTGGTTGTCCGCGCGATAGACACCCGCCGGATCCGCGGTGAGGAACGGCGCCGCGGACACGCCCGGCAACGAGCGCCACTGGTTCGTCTTCGGCGAGTACAGCTCACCGGCCTTCGCTTTTCGTCCACCGGACCACGAACCGCCGACCGTGAACACCTCGCCGGTCGACAAGGTCGTCTGGCCCTGGTACCCGCGCCCGACTGTCATGTCCGGCGCGCTGGACCACGCGTCGGTGCGCGGGTCGTAGATGCTCGTCTTCGTGGCGTCGCTGCCGCCGGTGACCAGAATGCGGCCGTCGGCGAGCATCGACGTGCCGGGGCAGAACATGTCGTGCCCGGTGTTGTCGACCTGGCGCCGGCTGACCTGCCCGGTGGTGAGATCCATGATCGCGGTCTGGGTGTAACCGTTGGCGCCGCCGAAGTTGTCCGTGGTGTAGGCCGACCACGTCAGCAGCTTGTTGCCGGGCAGCACGGCGGACGCCGCCGGCACGAGGGGAAACCCCACCGTCGGTCCCCAGCTTCCGGCCACACTCGGATCACCCTGCGCCGGCGGTGGCAGTCCGGGATCGCCCAGCAGGTCGATCTCCGCCGCACTCGCCCACGGTCCGCGGTCGCCCGCCTCGGACAGCGCCACCAGCCGCACGTACCTCGCGCTGCTCACCGCGAAGCCGATCGTCTTGACCGTCTCGTCGTCGGCCATCGTGCCGGTCACGATCGGCGCACCCCAGGTGCCGCCGTCCGAACTCAGGCGGATCTCGTACCGGCCGATCCGTCCGTTCTTGCGGTCGGACCGCGGCGTGTAGACGAGTCCCGACACGCGTTGCACGGTCCGCATGTCGATCGTCACCCACTGCGGCAACGAGGTCGCCGTCCTCCACCGGCTGTGCCAGATCGTCGCGCGATCTCCGTCCAGTACCCGCGCGGCGGGATTGTCCGCAGTGGACTCCTCGCTGCTGGCGGTGGCGACCCATCCGTCCCTCGGCAGCTTCGGCGCGCCGGGAACCATTGCGGCGGCGGCGATTTCGAGGCGCTGGTGGTGGTCGTGCGCGCCGCCCTCGCCGTGCTCCGGCTTGGCGACCTGGGGGACGACCGCGGCGGCGATCACGATCAACGCCAGGAAAACGGGCCGTACCAGTGGTCTTCGCTTCACCCCTGCAGACCGTACGTTGATCTTGCGCCAGTTCAATCAGCCGTTCGGAGTTGATCATGCGGCCAGGTTGCTTCCGAGAGGCGAGTGTCACGGGTTCACTATTTCCCTAGTGAAAGGTGTAACTTCGCCGCCATGAACTCACGAAGTCGGCCAAGCCTGGCGCTTCCTGTCGTCGCCACCGGCCTGGGCAAGCGCTACCGAAGGGGCTGGGCACTGCGGGAGACGTCGCTGGTGATCCCCGGCAACCGGATCGTCGCCCTGGTCGGCCCGAACGGCGCGGGCAAGAGCACGCTGATGGGACTGATCACCGGGTTGCTGCGGCCGACGACCGGCGGGATCACCGTCTTCGGTGACTCTCCGACGGGCAGGGGACTGCACCCGGCGGTGGCCTACCTGGCTCAGCAGAAACCGCTGTACCAGCAGTTCACCGTGCGGGAGACGTTGACGTTCGGGGCGCGGACCAACCCCACCTGGGACCAACGATACGCCGAACACCTGACCGAGCAGGCCGCCGTGCCGATGGACGCGAAGATCGGCACCCTGTCCGGCGGGCAGCGCACCCGCGTCGCGCTGGCACTGGCGCTGGGCAAGCGCCCGCGGCTGCTGCTGCTCGACGAACCGCTGGCCGATCTGGACCCGCTGGCCCGCGAGACCGTGCTGCGCGCGCTGATCACCGAGGCGAGGACCCAGGGCATCACCGTGCTGCTGTCCTCGCACGTGCTGGCGGAGCTGGAAGGCGTGTGCGACCACCTCGTGCTGCTCCACAAAGGACAGATCCTGCTGGCCGGGGACGTCGACCAGCTCAGCGCCGACGGCACGCCGCTCGGTGAACTGGCCCTGAACCGCATGCGTCAAGCAGCACAGGAGGAAGCGGCATGATCTGGGTCTCCTGGCGCCGGCAACGCGCGCAACTGCTCACCCTGCTCGGCATTCTGGTCGTCGGCGCCGGCGTCATCACCCTGCTGCGGTCGAACATGATCGACGCCCTCGCCTCGGCGCAGCTCACCGGCTGCGTGACGCTGCCGCTCGAGCAGTGCCCGGCGCCGGCGCCGGCCGTGAAGAGCTTCGCGGAGGAGTGGGCGAACCCGCTGGACCTGGGGCGGGCATTGATCATCTTCGGCCCCGCCCTGATCGGCGTCTTCATCGGGGCTCCCCTCTTCGCCCGGGAACTGGAACAGGGCACCCACGTGCTGGCCTTCACCCAGTCGGTGAGTCGTACCCGGTGGATGCTGAGCAAGCTGGTCATCGCGCTGGTGCCCGCGCTGGTCGTGCTGACCGTGCTCCAGATCATGGTCTCGTCGTGGCTGTCCGCGGCCGGCACGCTGGGTCCGCTGATGAACGGTCCGTTCGCGGACCTGACCTTCGGCATCCAGCACGTCTCCCCGGCCGGCTACGCGCTGTTCGCCTTCGCTCTCGGCACCTTCGTCGGCGTCGTGTCCCGCCGCACGCTGGTGGCGATGACCGCGGGGCTCGGCGTGTTCGTCGTCGTGCGCTTCGCCCTCTCCAGCCTGGTGGAGCGCCTGATTCCCACCCAGCACGTGGAGGCGGCGCTCGGCACGGACATGAGCGTGCGCAAGGACGGCGGTCTGGTGATCGCATCGGGCTTCGCCGACGCCGCCGGACGACCGATCCCCGCCGACCGCGCCACCGAACTGAACCAGGCCTGCAAAACCTCGAGCGGGCCGATCGGAGGGGAGGACGTGCAGGAGAAGTACCTGGCGTGCCTGCCGAAGTCCGGTATCGCCAAGCTGTACGCGGACTACATCCCGGCGAGCCAGGCCTGGCAGGTGCACCTGGTCGACGCGGCGATCTACGGCGGGCTCGCCGTCCTGCTGCTGGCAGGTACCGCCTGGGTGCTGCGGCGGCAGAGTTGAGCGTGGTGGAGGCCCTGAACTGCGAGAGCACCTATGCTGACCGATGTGATCGAGTTCCGGATCGACCGGCGGTCCGGGGTCTCCACCTACGTCCAGATCGTCCAGCAGGTCAAACAAGCCATGCGACTGGGTCTGCTGACCACCGGTGACCGGCTGCCCTCCGCGCGCGAGGTGGTGGAGGCGACCGCCGTCAACCCCAACACCGTGCTCAAGGCGTACCGCGAACTGGAACGCGAGGGGCTGGCGGAAGGCCGGCGCGGCCTGGGCACCTTCGTGACCACCTCGCTGTCCTCCGAGGCGACCGCCGGCGACGACGCACCGCTGCGCCAGGACCTGGCCGGCTGGATGGGCCACGCCAGGGAGAGCGGCCTCGTCGTCGAGGACGTCGACGCCCTGTACGTGGCGGTCCGCGACGAGCACTACCCCGCCGAGGAACGATCATGATCCCCCTGACCGCCACCGCCCTCGGCAAGCGCTACCGCAACCGCTGGGCGGTCCGCGACTGCGAGTTCAGCATTCCCGAGGGCAAGGTCGTCGCCCTGGTCGGCCCGAACGGCGCGGGCAAGAGCACGCTGCTGCGGATGGCCGCGGGCCTCGTGCGCCCGACGACCGGTGAGCTGAGGACCTTCGGCACCCCCGTCGGCGGCCGCATCCACCCGGACGTCTCGTTCCTGGCACAGAACCGTTCGCTCTACCGCGACCTCACGGTGCGCGAACTGGTGCGCGCCTGCGCGGCCATGAACGACCGGTGGTCCACCGACCGGGTCCACGAGGTGCTCGGGCTGCTGGCAGGCGTGGACCACGACGCGAAGGTCGGCACCCTGTCCGCGGGGACCCTGACGCAGGTCGCCATCGCGGTGGCGCTGGGCCGGCTCCCCCGGCTGCTGCTGCTCGACGAACCGCTGTCCGACCTGGACCCGCTGGCCCGCGACGAGACGCTGCGGATCATCATGACCGAGGTCGCCGACCGCGGCACCACGGTGGTGATGTCCTCGCACCTGCTCGCCGACCTGCGCGAGGTGTGCGACCACCTCCTGCTCGTCGACGAGGGCCGGGTGCAGGTCGACGGCGACATCGACGACGTGCTGGCGCGGCACCGGATCCTGGTCGGCCCGGCCGCGGACGAGTCCGCCGTGGCGGGAACGCTGATCAGCGCGACCCGCACCGAGCGCCAGGCCACCCTGCTGCTGCGGGAGCCCGAGCCCGCGCCGCCGGGCTGGGCGGGCACCGAACCCGACCTGGAATCCCTGGTCAGAGGTTACCTGCGGGCGTCACGCGAACGGCGGCGCGAAAGATCACGCCCGGAATGAGCGGACCCGCCACGTGACCGGTCGATTCCGGTCACCTGGCGGGTGCTGCGCGCCCGCGCGGGCTGGTGTGCTGAGCACGGGTACCGCGCCGAGCCACGCCACCCGCCGGCGCGGTACCCACTGTCCGTTGTGGTCGGGTCAGCTGCCCGTCAACGAGATGGTCAGGTCCGCGATCGTGAGCGGGAACTTGCCGATGCTCGTCGCCGTGCCGGTGAGCAGGTTGACGCTGTACAACGTCGCCGCGCCGTTCGCCGCGACGAGGGCGGCGAAGCCGGCCGAGGACGTCGCCTTGCCACCGCTCAGGGTGCTGTAGATGTCGAAGCCCGCGTCGGTGGCGTCGACGGTGAGCTTGCCGGTGGCGGTCAGCAGGCCGTTGTTCGCCGGCGACTGGATCAGCACCTCGTCGGTGATCGTGCCGATGTCGAACAGCGTGGTGGCGGTGTCCGGGTTCAGGTCGTTGTTGGTGTACGCGGCGGCCGTCACGCCCCTGGTCGGGCCCAGCGCGGGCGGCGTGGACAGGATGGCGTCCTCGGTCGTGGTGTGGTCACCGAGGTTGTGCCGCAGGTTCTGGCCGGTGTCGCTGACGACGCGGAGGCGGTCGACCGCCGGGTTGAAGTCCACGCCGAACTTCGTGCCGTACAAGGGGACGCTGAGCTGCGAGACCTTCGTGACGACCGGGTCCGAGGCCGGCGTCGGCGGGAGCTTGACCGTGTAGATGCCACCGTTGTTGCCCACCAGGTACATCAGTCCGTCCTGGACCCGGTAGTCCAGGCCGATCGCCGCGGTGTCACCGGAGAAGCCCTGGATCTGCCGCACCCAGTCCAGCACCTGCGGCTTGTCGGTCGTGAACGTCGCCATCAACGTGCCGTCGCCCGAGATGCCGAACGCCCGCAGCCCCGCCGGTTGCGCGGCGCTGCTCCCGCCACCGCTGACCACCGCGGCCAGCACCGACACCACCACGGCCGCCGCGGCGACGCCCCTCTTCGCCTGTGCCCTCATCAGCCCCACTCCCTGTAGGAAAAGCCTGTGGCACAAGCTATTGATCGGGACTGGACGTCGACTGGACGGCCGTGGTGAGAGCGTGGATCAGTATCCGTTCAGCGAGATCGCCAGGTCCGTGATCGACAGCGGGAACTTGCCGATGCCGGTCGCCGTGCCGTTGAGCAGGTTGACGCTGTAGAGCGAAGCGCTGCCGTCAGGTGCGACGAGAGTGGCGAAGCCCGCGACCGAGACCGCCTTGCCACCACTGAGATTGCTGAAGATGTCGAAGCCGGCGTTGGCGGCGGCGTCCACGGTGAGACTGCCGGTCGGTGCCAGGGTGCCGTTGTTGGCCGGTGACTGGATGAGCACCTGGTCGGTCATCGTGCCGATGTCGAACAACGTGGTCGCGGTGTCCGGGTTCAGGTCGTTGTTCGTGTACGCGGCCGCGGTCACGCCCTTGGTCGTGCCCGCCGGCGGCGTCGTCAGCGTCGTGTCGGCGACGGTCGTGTTCGTGTTGAGGTCGTGACGGAGGTTCTGGCCGTTGTCGCTGACGATGCGGAGACGGTCGGCCGCCGGGTTGAAGTCCACGCCGAAGTTCGTGCCGTACAACGCGATGGTCAGCTGCGAGACCTTCGTGACGACCGGGTCGTAGGGCGGGTTGGTCGGAAGCTTGACCTTGTAGACGCCACCGTAGTTGCCCACCAGGTACATCAGTCCGTCCTGGACCCGGAAGTCCAGGCCGATCGCCGCCGTGTCGCCGGAGAAGCCCTGGATCTGCCGCACCCAGTCCAGCACCTGCGGCTTGTCGGTCGTGAACGTCGCCATCAACGTGCCGTCGGCGGAGATCCCGAACGCCCGCAGCCCCGCCGGTTGCGCGGCGCTGCTCCCGCCGCCACCGACGACGGCGGCCAGCACCGACACCATCACGGCCGCCGCGGCGACACCCCTCTTGAGCTGTGCCTTCATCATTCCCACTCCCCTTAGGAAAACCTTGTGGCACAAGCTATTCCGCTGGACTGGACGGCGGTTGGACGTCGATTGGACTTACTGCGCACGCACCTTGCGCACGCCCTGCGACAGGCACCACATTGGGAGAACGCAAGTTCGAGGGGGCAGTGATGGGGTTCGACCACAGGAAGACGGCGGTCGTGGGATGCGCGATGTTGTTCGCCGCCGGGCTCACCACCGGCACCGCGGGCGCCGTGCAGGAGACCAAGTGTTCAACGCCGGTGCACACGTCCGTGTCCGTGCACCTGGCCAATCCAGGCCGGTGGGCTTACGAGTACTACGTGACGTGGTGTGTGGAGGGCGGCGAGATCACCGCCATCACACCGCACGTCACGCATGACCAGGACGGCACCACGTGCGGCTGGGTCACCAGCGCGGAGGAGTCGAACACCCGGCTGGAGGACGGCACCGGGGCGTGGCGGACGTTCAACATGTCCGAGTTCTCCTGCAAGAACGGCGACGGCACCGACGGGACCGTCAATCCGTGGGGTTTCATCCACGTGTGGCCGAACGGCACCAGCCGCGTCATGCGCAAGGGCATCGGGGACCTCGTCGTGGACTGACCCGATGGACTGACCCGGTGGACTAACCCGGATCCAGCTCCGCGAGCACGGACCGGGCCCGGTCGCGCAGTCCGAGGTACCCCGCTCGCTCGGCCAGGGCGAGCGCCTGCCTGGCCGGCCCGGGATCCGCGGTGGCCGTCGCCAGGCCGATGAGGACGTCGATCTCCGGGTACCGGTCGCCGGTACCGCGGACCACCTCGAGCGCCTGGCGGTACCGGCGCACCGCGTCCGTCCGGTGCCCGAGTGCGAGGTCCACGGCGGCGAACGCGGCCAGCGCCTCCACCTCGGTCCGCGGGTCACCGGTCTCCTGCGCCAGCGCGAGGCCGGTGCGCGCGTGGTCGAGTGCCTCCGCGCGGCGGCCCAGGTCGAGGAACGTCACGGCGAGCCGGCTGCGTTCCTGGGCCTCGCCGTTGCGGTTGCCGGCCTCGTGGTGCAGGGAGAGCGCGCGGGTGAGCAGTTCGACCGCTTCGGCGTGCAGCCCGCGGGCGCGCTGCGTCTCACCGAGGTTGCCGAGGTTGAGCGCCTCGCCGTAGTGCGACCCGATCTCCCGGTACCGGTGCAGCGCCAGCGTGTAGTGCTCGGCCGCCTGCGCCAGCCGGCCCATCTCCCAGTGCACGAGGCCGAGGTTGCCGAGCGCGACGGCTTCACCCGCGGGCTGTCCCATGCCGCGGCTCAGCGCGAGGCAACGGCTGAAGCGGACCGCGGCGGCGTTCAGCCGGCCGGACTGCGAGTAGACGCCACCGAGGTTGCCGAGCACGGCGGCCTGGGCCTCGAACCAGCCCGCCTGCCGCGCCAGCAGTTGCGCGTGCGTGTAGTGCCGGACGGCCTCCCGGTACCTGCCCTGACGGAAGTACAGGTCGGCGAGGCTGAGCCGGGCGGCGGCCCGTTCGCGCGGCTCGCCCTCCTCCTCGGCCGCGGCCAGCGCCGCCTCCGCGACGGCCAGCCACTCGACCTGACGCGTGCACATCCAGAAGTAGCCGCGCAGAGCGTCGGCGAGCAGCCAGGCCGCGGGTCGTGGCCCGGTCCTGACCGCCGCGACGAGGTTGCCCAGCTCGGACTCCAGCCAGGCCGACGCCTCCGCCGGCGTGCTCACCCCGGCCGGCGTCCTGGCCTCCACCGCCGGCACCGGCAGCCGCAGCATGTGCGGGTAGAGCAGCCGGGCGGCACCGTCGACCGCACCCAGATACCAGTCGTACAACCGGCCCAGCGCGGCCCGCAGGTCCTGATCGGTCTCCGCGCGTTCGGCCGCGTACCGGCGCAGCAGGTCGTGAAAGCCGTACCGGCCGGGCGCGTGCGGTTCGACGAGGTGGGCGCCGGCGAGCCGATCCAGCAGTCGCGCCGCCTGCTCCGGTTCCGTGCCGATCAGCGCTCCGACCGCCTCGACGCCGACGTCGACGCCTGGCACGAGACTCAGCAACCGGAACAACCGCTGCGTCTCGGCGGGCAGTGCGGCGTAGGAGAGGTCGAACGCGGTGCGCACCGCGGTGTGCTCATCGCCCTGCACGGCGAGGGCCGTCAACAGGTTGCTGTCCCTCAGGTCGGCTACGTGGTCGTTGATCCCCCGGTGCGGGTGGTCGGCGAGGTTGGCGGCCGCGATCCGCAACGCGAGCGGGAGGTAGGCGCACAGCTTGGCGAGTTCCGCGGCCGCCACCGGTTCGGCCCGGATCCGCTCGGGCCCCAGCACGCTCGCCAGCAGTTCCATGGCGTCCTCGGGACTCAGCACGTCGAGCGTGACCTGCCGGGCACCGTGCAGGGCGACAAGGCCGGTCATCCGGTCGCGGCCGGTCACCACGACGCAGGCCGGGCCGGCGGGCAGCAACGGCCGCACCTGGTCCGGGTTGGCCGCGTTGTCCAGCAGCACCAGCACTCTGCGGTCCGTCGTCAGCGTCCGGTACATCGCCGCCGCCGTCTCCACCTCGACGGGGACGCGTTCGGCCGGCACCTCCAACGCGGAGAGGAACTGGGCGAGCACCTCGATCGGCGGTGTCGGCCCGCCCTTCGAGTGCCCGTGCAGGTTCGCGTAGAGCTGCCCGTCCGGAAACCGGTCCCGCACGCGATGTGCCCAGTGCACGGCCAGCGCCGTCTTGCCGACCCCCGCCGTGCCGGAGATCGCGACGATCGCCACCGCGCCGCTCGTGCCCGGCGGCACCAGTCCGTCCAATGTGGACATCTGGGTGGTCCGGCCGGTGAAGCCCGCGGGTGGCGCCGGCAGCTGCCGCGGCACGCGCGGGGCCGGCCGGGACCGTGCGCTCGCCACCGGCACGCCGCTGTCGTCGTGCAGGAGAGCCGCGTGCGCCGCCCGGAGCTCGGGGCCGGGGTCGATGCCGAGCTCCTCCACGAGCCGGTCGCGAACCTCGTGGTAGGCCTGGAAAGCCTTCGCCCGGCGGCCGACGGCGTGATAGGCGCGGATCAGCCGGGCCTGGGCGGCCTCGTCCAGCGGCTGGTCCGCGGCGGCCTCGGCGATGCCGGGCAGCACGTCCGCGGCGGCCCCGATCGCGATCATCGCGTCGCCGTACCGGGCCAGCACCTCCCGGTGTCGCGCGACCAGCGACACCACCCGAGGATGTCCGGCCAGCGCGGACAGGTCGGCGAGCGGCCGGCCGCGCCACCACCCCAGCGCCTCGCCGAGCCGCGCCGCGACCCGGTCCAGGCTCTCCTCCCGCTGGGCGTCGTTGGCCTCGGCGACCAGCCGGTGAAACGACATCAGATCGACGTCCACAGCCCCCACGTTGAGCGCGTAGCCGCCGTTCGAATAGGGCAGGACAGCACTGCCGGAACGCGACGTGCGGCCGGGTTCGAAGATCTGCCGCAGGTGCTTGACGTGGGTCTGCAACACGTTCACCGCGCTCCGCGGCGCCCGGACCCCCCACAGCGCGTCCACCAGGTCGGGCGTGGCCACCGACTCCCCCTCGGCGAGCACGAGCAACCCCAGCACCGCCCGCCGGCCGGGTGGGCCGAGCTCCAGCTCCGCGCCGTCGCGCCACGCCCGCGTCGAACCCAGCACCTGGATCCGCACAGACTTGTTCGCCACTGGTTCGAAACTAATTAACCGGCAAAGGCCCCACAAGGACTGTTCCGCGCATACAGCCGGTCTGATCGGTCGAACCGGGATGACACCGAGGTGAAGCCGGGCTGCGGCAGGGTGCCCCCATGGTCGAGTTCAGTGGGGGGCCCGATGAGTAGTCACGGTGTGAGCAGGCGGACCTTGCTCAAAGGCGTCGCGGTGGCGGGTGGAGCGGTGGCGCTGGGCGGACTGCTGGTGCCACCGGCGTTCGCCCAGACGACGACGGTACCCATGCTGGGGACGTTGTCGCACGGCTATCCCGCGGCGTTGGACACCGGGCGGGCGTTGATCGCGTTCGGCATCGGCCCGGACCGCAAGGCCTACCACCGCTGGTGGAACGCGGGCGGCGCCTGGGACGGCTGGGTGATGGTGCGCAACAGCCCGGACATCAAGGCACGGCCGGTCCCGTTGCTGAACGCCAACGGCGCGATGTCGTTGTTCACCACCGACCTGACCGGTCAGATGCTGACCGCCTGGCAGCCCACCCAGGGCGCGGTCGAGTGGAACTGGTCGAACCTCGGCAGCCCGAGCCAGATCGGCTTCGTCGAGGAGGTGTTCCCGGTGCTGAACGTCGACAACGCCATGTCGGTGTTCGCCAGGGCCACCAACGGGGTCATCTACCACAGCTACCAGCAGGGTCCCGGTGGTCCCTGGAAACCGTGGCTGGCGTTTCCCGCCGACGGGGTGGGTCGGCCCTGGGCCGTCATCGGCCCCACGGGCGGCATGGTGGTGTTCGCGCGCGGCAAGAACGGCGGCGTCGTGCACCGCTGGCAGCGCTTCGCGGGCGACCAGTTCAACCCGGTCGACAGCTGGGCCGCGATTCCCGGCAACAACGCCGTCAACGAGGACGTGACGGCGGTGGTCAACCCGAACGGTGCGATCACGGTGTTCGCCGGGTCGGTGAACGGGCTCGCGCACACCTGGCAGACGAGCGCGGGCGGCAGCTGGCTCGGCTCGTGGCAGGAGTGGACGGACAACAAGATCGTCGGCCGGCCGTCCGTCGTCGTGGGACCGAGCGGCGGCATGGCGTTGTTCGCCAAGCGCGCGGGTGAGGTGGACGAGAACCAGCTGATCCACCGCTCCCAGTCGGCGTGGGGCTCGAACTGGTCGGGCTGGGTCACGTTGGAGGACGTCACCACCGGCGAGCCGTCGGGAGTGCTCGGCCGCGACGGCAGGTTGTCGGCGTTCGCGCGGACCAAGGCCGGCCGGATGGTGCACCGCATGCAGGCGACCCCTGGTTCCTCCTGGATCGTCCGTGATGTGTGGGAGAACGACGTCCTGGAGGTGGGCTGACCGATGCCGTTCCCGCAGAAGTTCAAGATGGCGGTCCACTGGAACTACCTGCCGGTCCCCACCGGCACCCCGATGGGTGGCTACGGGTGGAACGTGGACCGGCGTTCCGACGGGAACATCGCCAACGACCTCAAGGTCCGTTGCGCGATCATCACCTCTCCGCAGGGTGGGCGGGTGGTGTTCATGCAGGTCGACGTGATCAGCATCCCCAAGCCCGTCTACGACGACATCCTGGGCAGGCTGATCGACCTGGGCGTGGTCGACTCGGCGCGCAACTTCGTGCTCTCCCAGAGCCACACCCACGCGGGCCCGATGGTCGGCGCCAAGCCGGACCCGTACGTGCTGCTCGGCAGCGACAGGGCACCATCGGTGACGCAGGCCTACACCAGGGACCACTTCATCCCGTTCGTCGTCCGGATCGCCCAGGAGGCGCACGCGAAGGCGCTGGTCGACGTGACCCTCGGCTACGCGGAGGGGTTCGCGGAGATCGGGTACAACCGCCGCGGCCTGGCGTGGGCGCCACGCGATGTTCCCGTGCTGGTCGCACGGCGCGCGGACAACTACGACCTGTTCGCGGTGCTGGCCGGGCACGCGTGTCACCCGGTCTGCTCACCGCACGGGCACACGTCGCTGGACGCGGACTACTGCGGCTACGCGATGGACGAGGTGGAGAAGCGGCTGGGGGCGACGAAGGTCCTGGTGATGTTCTTCCAGGGCGCGGCCGGCGACATCAACCCGATGGGACCGGACCAGGGCGGACCGCCGCAGGGACCGGAGATGACCAGGTTCGCCGCGGAACGGCTGGTCTCCGCGATCGTCGCGACCGTCCGCAACGCCGCGTACAACCCGCTCTACGGTCCCATCACGACCTCGATCCAGAACGTCCCCCTCCCCTACGCGGTGGACTTCGGCAACGCCACGGAGGTCCAGGAACTCAGGACGAAGTACGAGGCGCGCAAGGATGAGCCGGACGGGGACGAGGCGGGGACCGGACGACGCCACGCCCGGCGGATGCTCGCGGAGCTCGACGCCGGCAACCGGCCCGGCTCGCTGCCGATGACCATCCAGAAGATCGACCTGGGCGGCCTCACCATCCTCACGATGTCGCACGAGGTGCTCAGCGGCTGGCACGTCGGCACCAAGAACAAGTGGGCGGCGAACGGCCGCACCACGCCGTTGTGGGTCATGGCCTATGCCAACCACATCGACGGCTACGTTCCGGCCTTCGACCTGCTCAGCAAGGGTGGCGCCGACGAGACCGGATGGGAGGGCGACCCCGAGGTTCCGGCACCGGGGAAGTTCGCCCATTCGTACTCGCTGATCGCGCCGTTGAAGGCCGGTGACAGCCACACCGACCAGAACGGCGTCGAGGGCAGGCTCGTGACGGCGATCAACGGGCTGCTCGGGCTGCAGTAGACCGAACGGCGTAAAAACCCCGGCGCCCTGGCTCGCCATCCGGCACAATCCCCCTACCAATCGGTGGGGGGACTGGGTGGGCTACGAGTTCAGGGTGCTGGGGTGCCTCGAGGTGGTCGAGGACGGCGTTCCGGTGTCCGTCGGCGCGGCCAAGCTGAGGGCGCTGCTCGCCGCGTTGTTGTTCCGCCACAACGAGAACGTCTCCACCGACGAGCTGGCTCGGGTGCTGTGGCCCGCCGGTGGTCCCTCCAACCCGCGGCGCACCGTCAACATCTACGTCATGCGGCTGCGCAAGGCGCTCGCCGCCGATCTCATCCGCACCACTCACGACGGTTACCGGCTGGAGGTCGAGCCGGACGCGCTGGACCTGGCCGTGTTCGGCGCCCTGCTGGACCAGGTGCGCACCGCGCCCGACGCGGTGAAGGAGCACGAGCTGCTCAGCCAGGCGCTGCGGCTGTGGCGCGGCGTTCCGCTGTCCGATGTGGACGTCGAGCTGGACACCACGGCGTTGTCGGAGCGGCACTTGGCCGCCGTGGAGCGCCGGATCGAGCTCGATCTGGACAGTGACCGCGCCACCGCCGTGACCGGTGAGCTGCGCACGCTCACGGCGGCGCATCCGTTGCGGGAACGCCTGTGGGCGCTGCTGGTGCGCGGGCTGCACCAGGCCGGGCGGACGGGTGAGGCGATCGAGGCCTACCACCAGGTCCGGCGGCTGCTCGCGGACGAGCTCGGCATCGACCCCGGTCCCGAGCTGCACCAGAGCTACCTCGGCACCCTCGGTTCCGGCGGGCCGTCCGCACCGGCCGCGGCGTGGCATCTGTTGCCGCCCGGCCTCGGCGACTTCTCCGGCCGGGCCGCGGTGCTCGACCAGCTCACCGCCCGGCTGACCGCGCCGGGCATGCCGATCATCACCCTGGTCGGGCCGCCCGGCGTCGGCAAGACGGCGCTCGCCGTGCACCTCGCGCACCGGCTGGGTGGCGCGTTCCCGGACGGGCGGCTGTTCGTCGACCTGCGCGGCTACGCGACCCGGCCGCCGGTCAGTGCGGAACAGGCACTCAGCCTGTTCCTGCGCACGCTCGGCGTGCCGGCCGAGCAGGTGCCGCTCGACCACGAGGGGCAGCTCGCGGTGTTCCGTTCGATGCTCGCGGGCAAGCGGGTGCTGGTGGTGCTCGACAACGCCGCCGACGCCGATCACGTGCGGGCGCTGCTGCCCGCGACGCCGGGCTGCGCGGTGCTCGTGACGAGCCGCGACGAGCTGCGCGGCCTGGCGGTCACGCACGGTGCGCGCCGGGTCGGCCTCGACGTCTTCACCGCGGGTGAGTCGCGGGCGTTGCTGGCCGAGGTGCTCGGCGCCGAGGCGGTGGACGCCGAACCGCGGGCGGCGGAGGAGCTCGTGGAGCTGTGCGCGTCGCTGCCGCTGGCGTTGCGGATCGCGGCCGCGAACATCGCGGGCGACCGGCACGGCTCGATCGGCGCCCAGGTCCGGCAGTTGCGCGCACGGCGGCTGGCCGAGCTGGCGATCAGCGACGACATCGCGGTCGGTGGCGCGTTCGACCTGTCCTACGCGGCGCTCGCACCGCGGGCACGACAGGTGTTCGGGCTGTGCGGCCTGGCGCCGGGGCCGGACGTCACGCCCGGCATGATCGCCGTGATGGCGGACGTCGAGGTGTCCGAGGCGGCGCAGGCGTTGCGCACGCTCGCCGCCGGTCATCTGGTCCAGCGGCACGCGCCGGACCGCTACCAGCTGCACGACCTGCTCCGCCTCTACGCCGCCGAACGGGCCGAGCCCGGCGGCGCGCCGGTGCACCGGTTGCTGACCTGGTACCTCGGCGCCGTGCACTCCGCCGCCGACCTGCTGTACCCGGAGATGACCCGGTTGCCGGGACCCCGCGGCCCCACGCGGTTCGCCAACGCGCACGAGGCGCTGGCGTGGCTCGACGCCGAGCGGGCGAACCTGGTCGCCGCGGTCAGGCACGCCGCGGAGCACGGACCGTTGCCGTTCGCGTGGCAGCTGGCCGACGCGCTGCGCGGGTACTTCTGGATCCAGACCGACGGCACCGAGTGGCGGGTCGCGGCGACGTTCGGGCTGCGCGCCGCCACCGCGGCCGGTGACGCGCCGGCGCGTGCCGCGATGTGTCACAGCCTCGGCACCCTCTACGCGGGCCTGAGCGAGTACCCGCCCGCGATCGAGCACTACGAGGAGGCGCTGCGCGTCGCGCGGGAGCACGGCGTCCGGCCGGTCGAGGTGGCCACCACCAACAACCTCGCCATCGCCCTGCAGGACCAGGGCAGGCTGGACGAGGCCATCCGGCACTACGAGAGCGCGCTCGGATCCGGGGAACGCGCGGCGGCGGTCACCGTGCGGGTGAACCTCGGCTCCGCGTACTGGGAGCTGGGGCGGCTGGCCGAGGCGGCAGCCCAGTTCGACGCGGCGCGGAAACTGTTGCGGCACACGGCGTCCCGTCAGGCCGAGGTGGAGGTGCTGGACGGCCTGGCGCGGCTGCTGCTCGACACCGGTGACCACACGGCAGCTGCCGCTCACGCCCAGGACGCGCTGGAGCTGGCGCTCTCGACCGGACAGCCCCGCCTGGTCGCCGAGGCGCACAACACGCTGGGCACGGCGGCGTTGCGCGGCGGCCGCACCGAGCTCGCGATCACCCACCACACCAACGCTTTGCAGGCCGCGCGGGACATCGGCTTCCGCCGCGCCGAGGTGTCCGCCCTGGTCGGTCTCGCCAACGCCCGGCGCACGGTGGGCGACCTGGCACAGGCGCTCGTGCTAGGGGAACAGGCGCTGGAACTCGTGACCGCCGCCGGGCTCGCCCTGCGCCGCGGCCGGGTGCTGCACGCGCTGGCGCAGGTGCACTTCGAGCTCGGCGACCACGAGCGGGCACTCGACCTCGTGCGTCAGGCGCTGCGGGTGCACCGGGAAACCGGTCACCGGCTAGGAGAAGCCCGCTCGCTGCGGTTGTCCGCGGACCTGATGACGCGGCTGCACGGCACCGACGCCGCGGCCGGGCACGGCGCCCAGGCCGACGCGTTGTTCGCCGCCACCGGGGCAACGCCGGGCTAAGCACCCCCACCTTGCGTTGATGGCGTCTGCAAGTACCACCAACTCAACATCAACAGGCACTTACCTCCAACCAACAGGGCAATCACGCCAGGCACGCCGGTCCGGCGCACGGCGACCAGGTTGAGCGTCGTATCGCGGTCATGGTCGACTCGGCGGCAAGCAGATGTGCATCTTCACGTGGCGCGGGCGGTGCCCATCTGTCGGACATGCTGGACAATCCCGGCTCCAGCTCCGGGTCGAGCGCGCCGCACCTGCAAGTTGGTTGTAGTTACGAGCCGATGTAATCGA
>NZ_MUYM01000219.1 GCF_002150765.1 Lentzea kentuckyensis | reverse complement strand
CGTCGCTGTTCCTCGCGCCGCTCGCGCACCGGCTCGGCTGGGACCCCGGCGACGTCTCGGCGACCGCCGCCGGCACCCTCGTCGGGCACCTGCTGGAGTGCGCGGGCCAGCTGACGGGCGGCTACTTCGCCGATCCCGGCTACCAGGACGTGCCGGACCTCGCCCGCCTGGGTTTCCCGTTCGCCGACGTCGCCGCGGACGGGACCGCGGAACTGGGCAAGCTGCCCGGCACCGGCGGAATGTTGTCCCGTGCGACCGTGCGGGAGCAGTTGCTGTACGAGATCACCGATCCGGCCGCGTACCGGACACCCGACGTCGTCCTCGACGTTCGCGCCGTCACCGTCGACGAGCGCCGCGNNCCGCGGCCCAGCCGGCTCAAGGTGAGTGTCGGGTACCGGGCGGGCAAGAAGATCGAGGCCGAGATCTCCTACGTGGGCCCGAACGCGGCCGCGCGGGCCGCGCTGGCGGGCGAGATCGTCACCACCCGGCTGTCCGGCACGCCGCTGCGGGCCGAGGTGCTCGGTGGCGAGACGGACTGCCGGCTGCGGGTGGCCGCGATCAGCCGCGACGACGCGGTGCTCGACGCGATCGGTGATGAGGTCGAGTCCTTGTACACCAACGGTCCCGCCGGCGGTGGCGGGGTCCGGGTGCACATCGGCGAGGTGCTCGGGATCGCGTCGACCCTCATCCCGCGGGACCTCGTGCGACCCGTGGTCACCGTGGTGGAGGCCGCCGATGCTGCTCCATGATCTCGCCCACTGCCGCGCCGGTGACAAGGGCAACGTCGCCACCCTGTCGGTTTTCCCCTACGAGGAAGACCTTTTCCCGTTGTTGTCGCGCGAGGTCACCGCCGAGCGGGTCCGCGAGCACCTGGCGGAGTTCGTGGCNNGCCACGAACTGCCGCTCCTGTCGGCCCTGCACTTCGTGTGCTACCAGATCGTCGACGGCGGTGTGACGACCTCGCTGGCACTCGACACACACGGGAAGTCGTTGAGCTCCAGGTTGTTGTCGTTGCCCATCGACGTGACCTGGACGCCGTTACCGCGGGTGGCGACATGACCGGGCGAACAGAGATTCATGCGTTCAGATCATCAGTGTGTGCGGCTTTGATGTTGGACGCGGCCAGGTCTGGCAGAGAACGATCGGTTATCGCCTGGTAAACCGTTCGAACGGCCAGGAGGCGATGATGCGAAACCGGATCACAACGATACTGATTTCGGCGATGCTGGCAGTGCCGACGTCAGGCACCGTCGCACTGGCGTCGGACACGGAGGTCGAGGCGGCCCACGGGGCGCCTGTCGCACGGGTCGACACCGGAGTCCTGCGCGGTGCCAGGAGCGG
>NZ_MUYM01000218.1 GCF_002150765.1 Lentzea kentuckyensis | reverse complement strand
GCGCGATCGCGCTGGGCCGCACGTGGTTCGGCGTGGTGCTGGTGCTCGCGTACGGCCTGGGCATGGCGGCGACGCTGACCGCCGCCGGGTTGCTGCTGGTCTCGCTGCGGGACCGGTTCGGTCCGCGGCTGGCCCGCTTCGCCCGCTTCCGCAAGCTCGCGGGCTTAACGCCGCTGGGCACCGCGGCGCTGGTGATGCTCGTCGGAGTCGGTCTGGCCACGCGTGCGCTGGCCGGGTGAACAGGAAGAAGGATCATGAAGAAGCTCATCGTGCTGGCCGTGCTCGCCCTGGCCGCGTGTTCGACGACGTCGGAAACGGCCACCGCCGTGTTCGACGACGAACAGCAGTCGGACGTCTCCTGCCTCAAGCACCAGGACCAGACACCGGGGGAGGAGTACTTCGACGAAGGCAATTGGGACACCGTCGTCTCGTTGTCGATCCTCCGCTACTACACCTCGAACGGCACAAAGCCCTACTGTGACGGCAAAGAAGCCACGGCCGCCGACCAGGGCTGGCGCAAGCTCTACGTGCAGATGGGTGCGGACCAGACCAATCTCCGCTGATTCGACCGCAACCTCCGCGCCTTTCCTCCGTTGGTCAATACAGAGGTAGTGACAGGCCGGGGAGGATGGGGCGCAGTGAAGATCGAGCACCATGGGGAGATGCCGCCGTACGAGCAGGTGCGCGTGCACTACGCGAGCGCCATCTCGAACCGGGAACTGCCGGTGGGAGCCAAGCTGCCGACCGTGCGCGCCCTGGCCAAGGACCTGGGACTCGCGGTCAACACGGTGGCACGCGCCTACCGCGAACTGGAGGAAGCCGGCCNNCCGTGGTGAGCGCGAACGGCGACAACAACCGTGAGCGCATCCGTGCGGCGGCGGCCCAGTACGCGACGATGTCCGCGGAACTGGGCCTCTCGTCGCACGAAGCCCTGGAGATCGTGCGGGCGGCGCTGCGGCCCTGACCGGCCGGGTGGACCCGAGCTGTCAACCCACCGTTCGGCGATCTCCGGACAACTCTCGGTAGACCTGCTCCAGCGCGTGACGACCCCGCCCTGAACAGGCGAATCAGTCACCCGTTCGCGACCCTACGGACACGTCTTGACACAGCTAGGCTGCCCCGTGGATCGTGAATAACTGATTCGTCAGTCAATTTAGGGGTGCGAGATGGGGCGGACCGTCCGGGACGGCCTGCGGCTCACGGCCGAACAGGAACAGTTCGTCGAACTGGCCAGGAAGTTCGCCGCCGACCACATCCGGCCGCGGGCGCGCGCCGTCGACGAGGCGGACACCGAGTCGCCGCTCGACGTGTGGGAGAAGGCGTCCGACCTCGGGCTGACGTCGTTCATGATCAGCGAGAAGTTCGGTGGTGGCGGGGTCACCGACCTGCTCACCCAGGTGCTGATCCAGCAGGAGCTGTGCCACGGCGACATCGGCATCGGCAACCTGATCACGTCCAACGGCTTCTTCAGCGCCCCGATCGAGCACCTGGGCACGACCGAGCAACAGGAGCGGTTCCTCAGTCCGCTGGGAACTCCGACACCGCCGCTCACCGCCGTCGCGGTCACCGAGCCGGGCAGCGGGTCCGACGCGGCGAGCATCCAGACGTCGGCGCGGCGTNNACGCCGCGCAGTTCGTGATCTTCGCGACCGTCGACCCGGCCAAGCGGGCGAAGGGCGTCACCGCGTTCGTGGTGCCACAGGATGCTCCGGGACTGAAGGTCGGGCCACCGTTCCAGAAGATGGGGCAACGCGCGATCGTCAACGCGGAGGTGTTCCTCGACGACGTGCGCGTGCCGCTGGAGAACCGCCTCGGCGAGGAGGGGCAGGGCTTCTCGGGGCTGATGCGGACGTTCGACGCCTCGCGCATCCTCATCGGCGCCGCCACGACAGGGCTGGCGAGGGCGGCCTTGGACTTCGCTTCGGAGTACGCGCGGGAACGGACGCAGTTCGGCGTGCCGATCATCCAGCACCAGGCGGTGGCGTTCCGGCTCGCGGACATGGCCACGCGCGTCGACATGTCGCACCTGCTGACCGTGCGCGCGGCGACGTTGTACGACGCGGGGGACGCCGTGGCGCAGGAGTCGGCGATGGCGAAACTCGTCGGGTCGGAAAACGCCATGTGGTGCACGCACGCGGCCGTACAGACCTTGGGCGGCTACGGCTATTCGCGTGAATACCCCGTCGAACGGTGGATGCGCGACGCCAAGCTCGAAGAGATCGAGGAAGGCACCTCGGACATCCAGCGTCTGATCATCTCCCGCGGTCTCGGTGCGAGATGATCTTCTCCGATCCCGCGTCCGTCGCGGTCGTAGGCGCCAGTGACGACCCAGCCAAGTGGGGCCACTGGCTCGCGCGTGGCGCTCTGACCGGGCGTGATCGCCGGGCCGTGCACCTCGTGAACCGCGGCGGGGGATCGGTTCTCTCGCACCCGACCGTGCGTTCGCTGTCGGAACTGGCGGAGGCGCCGGAACTGGTCGTGCTGGCCGTGCCCGCCGCGCACGTGCCGGCCGTGGTGGACGAGGCGCTGGCGGTCGGTGTGCGCGGATTCGTCGGCATCCCGTCGGGGATCGACGATCGCGTGATCGGCCGGATTCGTGAGGCGGGGGCGCGCCTGCTGGGGCCGAACTGCCTGGGGGTGTTCGACGCGGCGACGTC
>NZ_MUYM01000217.1:1062-1731 GCF_002150765.1 Lentzea kentuckyensis | reverse complement strand
GCACCTCGCACTCGAAGAACTGCTGAACCGCGAGCACCGCGCTGGTGGTGCTCGCGCCGGAACCGTAGAGGGCCTCGAACCCGAGGATCTCCTGCCGCAGACCGGGAACGTCGCCGAACGAGTCGACCAGTGCCTTCATCGTGGAGTTGTGCAACAGCTCCGCGGGCAGCTCGGCGCCGACGGACTTCCGCGCGAGTGCCGCCGACAGGTCGGCCGCGTTGGTGCTGCGGCGCATCTCGACGAGGTCGATCGGGTCGGGCACCCTGCCCTGGGCGGTGTTGTGCAGCTCCCAGAGCATTCCGTCCAGCAGGCCGGTGACGCCCGCCCGGTCTTCTTCGTCCAAAGAGGACCGTGAGACGAGGTCGGCGAGCCCTTTCTCGGCCGGGTTCAGCGGCAGCAGCGAGGGGTTGCCCAGGATCTCCTTGAGCCGTGCGATGAACGCCTTGCCCCCGGAGGTGTTGCGCGGCCGGAGGAACCCCTCGCGGAAGACGTCGTGCAGGTAGAAGCCCCACGTGTGCCAGTCGTTGATGTGCTTGAGGTCTTCGAGCGACGCCGTGGGGTGGGTCAGCGGGCCGAAACCGCCGTAGTCGGCGGCGTCGTAGAACGCCTCGGTCCAGGGCGTGCCGTTCAGCATGCCCATGTCCCGCACCCACGTCTTCGTGTGCTGAC
>NZ_MUYM01000217.1:274-998 GCF_002150765.1 Lentzea kentuckyensis | reverse complement strand
GGTGCCACTCGTGCCCGCCGGACTGCCAGTCCTGCAAGCCCTTGACGTACCTGAGCACCCTGGCCTGGTCCACCGGATCCACGGCGTTCTCGGAGAACAGCTGCGGCAGCTCGGTGAACACGGTGTTCTCGAACTGGTGCAGCCGCGAGGTCAGCAGGTTGTTCACGGCCTCGACCGCGGTCTGCGTGTCATGGCCGAAGAACTTCTCGAACACGAGCACCCCGTTGGAGTTCTCACCCTCGCGCAACACCTCCCGCTCGTACGAGAAGATGTCGTTGCGCAGGTGGATCGCGTCGGAGAACGTGTCGGACAGGACCCGCAGCGGGCGGGTTCCCGCGATGGACGCGGGCACCTCGGCCGCTTCGGAGACCTCCACCAGGTTCGCCGACCACGGCGCGCCGCCGACCTTGCGGCGCATCTCGATGTACTCGATCGGGTTGGCGACCGTGCCGCTCTCGATGTTCCTGATCTCCCACATGCACTCGAGCAGCAGGTTGTGGGTGCTCGTGGTGAACCGGCGCCGCCAGTCCTGCGACATCAACGGAATCGTCCGCTGCCACAGATCCACCAGGCCGCGTTCGGTCGGGTTCCGCGGCTCCGGTGCCGGGTCCGTGCCGTTGATCGGCATGAACGCCGGCAACCGGTCCAGGTAGGCCTTGGCCCCCGCCACATCCTTGGTCTGCTTGAATTCCGCGAAGAACTCGTCGTCGAAGTAGAAGACCCA
>NZ_MUYM01000217.1:0-219 GCF_002150765.1 Lentzea kentuckyensis | reverse complement strand
TGGGCGCGGGCGCGTTCGAGGTTCGGGTTCATCCGCGCCGGGTGGGGCACGTAGAACTCCGGCATGGTGAACGACGTCATCAGCCTTCGCGGCCCAGCTCGACGTGCTCCAGCACACCGATCGCGTCCGGCACCATGATGGCGGCCGAGTAGTAGGCGCTGACCAGGTAGTTGATGATCGCCTGGTCGTTGATCCCCATGAACCGCACCGAAAGGCCCG
>NZ_MUYM01000216.1 GCF_002150765.1 Lentzea kentuckyensis | reverse complement strand
TGATGTGGGTGCGGCGTGCCGGCGGGTGTCCGAGTTGGACGGTCGGGTGCTGGTGGAGCCCACGACCGTGCCAACCGGACTCGTCGCGTCGGTCGAGGGGCCGCACGGTGGCGCCTGTGTGTTGCTGGAGCAGCCGAAAGGCTGGGGTGGCGCCTGGTCGGCGTAGGGCTCAGGCCTCGAGTTCGGGTGGGAAGCCGCCGGTGGCGATGGGGCCCCAGCTGTCGATGGTGATGCGGATGAGGGACTTGCCCTGGCGCAGCATGGCGGCGCGGTACTCGTCCCAGTCGGGGTGTTCGCCGGCGATGCAGCGGTAGTACTCGACGAAGTCCTCGAGGGCTTCTGGCAGGTCGAGGACTTCGGCGGTGCCGTCGATCTGGACGTAGGGGCCGTCGAAGTCGTCGGAGAGCACGCAGATCGTGACGGACGGGGTGCGGCGGGCGTTGCGGGCCTTGGCGCGTTGCGGGTAGGTCGAGACGACGATGCGGCCCTGCGTGTCGACGCCGCAGGAGACGGGGGAGACCTGCACTCCGTCGACGGTGGAGCGGCGGGTGATCAGCACGCCGTGGTGGCGGGTGCGGAGGAACTCGAGCAGCTGCGGCCGGTCGACGAGGTCGGCTGTGGCGATCTTCGGCATGATGTGCAGCATGGCACGCTTCACCTCGTTCGACGGCACGGAACTCGCCTATCGGGAGATGGGTGAGGGCACCCCTCTCGTGGTGCTGGCCGGTGGTCCGGGCAGGTCGTCGGATTATCTGGAGACCCTGGGCGGGCTGGACGTCTTCCGGCGGCTGGTGATCCTGGACAACCGGGGTACGGGTGAGTCCGACGAGCCGGCGGATCCGTTCACCTATCGGCGGGACATGCTGGTGCGGGATGTGGAGATGCTGCGCCGTCACCTGGGGCTGGAGCGGGTGGACGTGCTGGGGCACTCGGCGGGTGCGGGGATCGCGATGGGGTACGCGGCGGATTTCCCGGACCGGGTCGGGAGGCTGGTGCTGCTCACGCCGGCGTTGCGGTCGGTCGGGTTGTCGCCGGAGCAGAGTGACTGGGACACGTTCCTGGCCGCGCGGGCGGGCGAGCCGTGGTTCGAGGGCGCGACGACGGCGCTCAGGCGCACCGCGGCCGGTGACGACTCGGTGCAGAACCGGGTCGCGGCGTCGCCGTTGCTGTACGCGCGGTGGGACGAGCACACCCAGGCGCATGCGAACGCGGAGCTGGGTCAGTGGAAGTGCCACGTGGCGTTG
>NZ_MUYM01000215.1 GCF_002150765.1 Lentzea kentuckyensis | reverse complement strand
CCGCCGGTCGACACCTACAACAGCAGCCTGTCCGCGGCCGAGCTCGCCCACGCCGAGACGTCCTTCGCCGAGCACGCGATCGCCACGACCTCGCTGGTGCCCTACGGCTACGGCGACGGTGGTGGCGGACCCACCCGGGAGATGGTGGCCACCGCGGAACGCGTCCGCGACCTCGAAGGCTCACCCCGGCTCGAGCACGCCTCCGTCGCCGAGTTCTTCACCGAGGCGGAGGGACAGCTGCGGGACGCCGAACGGCCGGGACGCCCGGCGCCGGTGTGGTCCGGGGAGATGTACCTCGAGTTCCACCGGGGCACCTACACCTCGCAGGCGCGCACGAAGTTCGGCAACCGGCGGTGCGAGCACCTGCTCCGGGAGGCGGAACTGTGGGCGGCGACGGCGGCGCTGCGCGGTGTCGCCGCCTGGCCCGCGCGGACGCTGCGCGACTGCTGGCGGGCACTGCTGATGACCCAGTTCCACGACGTGCTGCCGGGAAGCTCGATCAGCTGGGTGCACCGAGACGCCGAGCGGACGCACACCGAGGTCGCCGCGCGACTGGAGGAGATCGTCGAGCATTCGCTCCGCGCGCTCGCGGNNCGTTCGCGCAGGACGGCGTGCAAGCCCTCGGGGTCGCGCAGGCCGTCGCACCTGAGGAGTCCACGGTGGACGTCAGCTCGTCCGGAGCCGTGCTGGCCTCGCCACTGGTCGTGGCACGCCTCGACGCCCAGGGCCGGCTCGTGTCACTGCGCGGAGCGGATGGCCGCGAGGCCGTCGCCCCGGACCGCCTCGCGAACACCCTGGAACTGTTCCGCGACCTGCCGAACCGTTGGGACGCCTGGGATCTCGATGCGCACCACCGCCGCACGCCGATCGCGGTGCCCGTGGCCGCCGAGATGACCGACACCGAGGTCGACGGGATACCCGCGGTGCGCGTCGAGCGGCGTCTGAGCGACGTTTCCAGCGTGGTCCAGCACGTCCTGATCCGCCCCGGAAAGTCCACAGTGGAGTTCCGCACGGCGGTGCTGTGGCACGAGACCGCACGCGTGCTCAAGCTCGGGTTCGGGCTCGACCTGCGCGCCGACCGCAGCGCGGCGGAGACCCAGTTCGGCCACGTGACCCGGCCGATCGGCGACAACACCTCGTGGGAGGCCGCGCAGTTCGAGATCTGTGCCCACCGGTTCCTGCACGTCGGCGAGCCGGGGTACGGGGTGGCCATCGCCAACGACGGCGTGTACGGCCACGACGTCACGAGGCACGTTCGCGATGACGGCGGGACGACCACCCAGGTGCGGTTGTCGTTGCTGCGCTCACCCACCTACCCGGATCCGCACGCCGACGGCGGATCGCACGAGCGGGTGATCACGGTGACCCCGCAGGCGGGCCTGGCCGAAGCCGTCGCCGAGGGCTACCGGGTGAACCTGCCACCGCGCCGCTTCACGGGCGCCCGCGACGTGGAACCGCCCGTNNCGTCGCGGTGGAGGCCGTTCTGCTGGCCCACGACGGTTCGGGCGATCTCGTCGTCCGCGTGTACGAGGCACTGGGCAACCGCGTCGAGGCCGTTGTACGGGCAGCCGACGCGGTCCGCGGCTGGCAGCGGACGGACCTGCTCGAACGAGGCTCCGCCGCCTGGGAGGACGGTGGCGAGGCACGGCTGAGCCTGCGGCCCTTCGAGCTGTGCACCGTGCGCTTCCGCTCGGCGGGCGTCGCGCCGGCGTGACCGGGGTCGTCTCGTCCGTTGTGGACGGTCGTCACAGGATCCCGTCGTCCACCTGTTCCAGGACGAGCGACCACCACCCGGCCTTGACCGCGGATCGGTCGATCTCCTTGAGACTCTTCTTGAGCTGCTTGATCCGG
>NZ_MUYM01000214.1:2166-3322 GCF_002150765.1 Lentzea kentuckyensis | reverse complement strand
CGGCCGGCAGGGTCGCGAGCATGGCCTTGCCCAGAGCCGTGACCACGGCCGGCATCCGCCTGCCGATGTCGCTCGCCAGCCTGATCGACTGACTGCCGTCGTGCCGGGCGAGGTACACGACGTCGGGGCCGTCCAGCACGGCGAGCAGGATCGTTTCCTGCGCGCCCACCGGCAGCCGGCTCGTGGCCCGGCGGAACTCCTCGACGACGTCGCTGCCCGCCAGGAATGCCTGTCCCAGCTCGACCACCTTGTAACCGAGCTGCCAGCCTCCCTCGACCCGCCTGATCATCCGGGTGCCTTCGAGGGCGGTGCACAGGTTCGACACCGTCGACTTCGCGAGGTCGAGCGAACGAGCCAGTTCCGCGATGCCTACCGGTTTGCGATGGCGGGCCAGCTCCTCCACGAGAGCGACCGCCCTCGTCACCGCCGGGGCCCTGCTGTCCACCAGACGCAACGACGTTCCCAGTTCCACCGGTGTTCCCCCTCGGTCGCTGCTGGGCACCTGGACGGTCGGCAGCACCATGGTCACGCCCCGTCCGAACGACGCTGCCGGGTGATCCCCACCCCGACGACCACGGCGGCGAGGAGCAGGCTGGCGATCATCTGCGACCGGCCGGAGTCGTCGAGCAGCATTCCGGCCATCAGCAACACGATGAATGCGATCGCGCCGTAGGTGAGATAGGGGAACCCCCACATCCTCAGCACCAGGCGTTCCGGTTCCTCCTGCTCCAGGCGACGGCGCATCCGCAGGTGCGACAACGCGATCGCGAGCCACACCAGCAGTGCGATCGCGGCGGAGGTGTTGAGCAGGAAGGTGAACACCGCGTCCGGCACGACGTAGTTGAGCGCGACGGTCACGAACCCGACCACGGTCGACGCCAGCACGGCGGAGGCCGGCACGCCCGACGACGAGACGCGGCTCCACCTCGTGGGTGCGTCACCCCTGCTGGACAACGAGAACACCATGCGGGACGCCGTGTACAGGCCCGAGTTCAGGCACGACAGCACCGCGGTCAGCACGATCACGTCGAGCACCGTGCCCGCGGCCGGCAGCCCGATCCGTTGCAGCACAGCGACATACGGACTCTGGCTGACCGACGCGTCGTCATAGGGCAGCAGGGTGACCACGACCGCGATCGAGCCCAGGTAGAAGACG
>NZ_MUYM01000214.1:0-2145 GCF_002150765.1 Lentzea kentuckyensis | reverse complement strand
AACCAGAACTCGAACTCGCCGTAGGACCGGACGGAGAAGAGGTTGGTGAGCGTCAGCACCACCATCAGCACGAGCACCCAGGCCCATTGCGGCACAACGGGAATCCACCTGTGCACGATCGCGGCACCCGCGGTGGCCTCGACACCGACGACAACGACCCAGAACCACCAGTAGAGCCAGCCGACGGAGAAGCCGGCCCAGCGGCCGTGGGTGCGCTCGGCGTACACGGAGAACGACCCGGTCTGGGGGTCCGCCGTGGTCATCTCACCGAGCATGCGCATCACCAGCACGACCAGCAGACCGGTCACGGCGTAGGCGATCAGGACACCCGGCCCGGCGCTCTTGATCGCCTGACCGGACCCCACGAACAGGCCGGCGCCGATCACCCCGCCGATCGCGATCATCGACAGGTGGCGCTGGCTCAGCGTGTGGGAGAGGCCTTGTCCCGTCTCGGTGCCTGCCACCGCGGACTCTTCCTTCATCCTCACGACACTAAACGTCGGGGCGCGCCGGCAAAGTCCGCAAAATGCGGAATTACTTCACTTCCAGGCCGTCTTCGGAGTGACGGGGACCACACGGAAGTGCCGGGTCGTGCAGTCGAGCCGGTGGAACAACAGGTCCGGCCCGGTGACGTACGCCGTCGTGACCCCGTGTCCTGCCAGCGTGTCCACCACCGCGGGCCAGTCGATCGGCCGGTCGAAGGTGTCCANNGACCGGCCGACTCGACCATCCTGCCGTCCTGGTCGGCGACCACGAGTGTGCGCGGGGCCGCGAACTCGTAGCGACTCATCACCTCCTGCTCCGCCTTGCGGCGCAGCGGTGTGAACCGTCTCGCGTGGACCGGCGGGCGCATGGTGCGCATCGAGTACCCACCCATGGCACGAACCGACGCGATTACCTCGTCCAGCAAGGACGCCCGCAGGGACACCAGGAACCCGCCCCGATCGAGAGTACCGGAGACCTCGATCCACTCGCCTCGTTCGGTGAGCTCCGTCAGCAGAACGCGGAAGGGGTCCTCCGGCACGTGCACGAAGCAGTGCGTCACCAGCTCTTCTGGTTCCGCGCCGAAGTACTCCCGTTCACAGCGGGCGAGTTCGACGGTCATCCGGATCGCGTCGGCGAAGTCCAGCACACCGGTGTACACCGCGAGCGGCCGCTGCCCGAGGCTCGGGCCGGCGCAGATACCGGGTTCCACCCCCAGTTCCCGCTCGGCCCGGTCGGCGAGCGCGAGAGAGCAGACGAGGAAGGAGACCTGCGAGAAGTCCCCGTAGTCGTCACCCTCGGCGCGCAGACCGGAGAGCAGGGACTCGCCCAGCACCTCGTCGGCCGCCGCCACGCGGGCGCGCGCGTACCTGTCGAGCACCAGGAACCGGCCGATCTCGTCGAAACCCGCCGCGCCCATGCCGGGGAACACCAATGCCGTGCTGCCGCTCATGATGCGACGCTCACGCCTTCCACGGCCATCTCCTCGAGCCGCTTGCCATCCGGCTTGCCGTTGCGGTTGAGCGGGAAGTTCTTGATCACGACGACCCGGTTCGGCTGTTCGTACGCGGGCAGCACCGGCATGAACTGTTCCTTCCAGAAGGCGGGCGGCCGGTTCAGATCGTCCTCGACGAACGCGACCAGCAGGCTGCCCATGCGTTCGTCGGGAAGCGCGACCACCTTCGCCGAACAGCCGGCCTCGGCGATCCTGCGTTCGATCATGTCCGGGTAGAGCGTGTGGCCCATGCGGTGCACCGCGCGCTTGCGGCCGAGCACGTGCAGGTTGCCCTGGGAATCGAGGAGCCCGAAGTCGCCGCTGGCGTACCAGCCCTGCTCGACCGGATCCAGCACGCCTTCCTCGTCGAGGTAGCCCATCATGAGATCCGGCGTGTGCACCATGATCTCACCGACTTCGCCCGCCGGGACCTCCACACCGTCTTCATCCACAATGGACAGTCGCACGCCGCGCACCGCCGGTCCGCAGGCCACCGGGTTGTCGACGGACGCGAACGCCACGTTGCCCATCTCGGTACTGCCGTAGCTGTCGAGCAACGGCATCCCGAACTCCTCCACGTACCGGTCGACCAGACCCGGGATCAGCGGAGCCGCACCGACGCACAACATGCGGGAGGACGCGACAACGGCGCGCAACGCCGGCCGGGA
>NZ_MUYM01000213.1 GCF_002150765.1 Lentzea kentuckyensis | reverse complement strand
CTGGGCGAGTCACTCGCCCAGGTCCCGATCCCGCCTGCCTACGAGATCGTGCCGTTCTCCGCTGCCCGAGGCGAAGAAGTCCGCCTGGTGTGCAACGCGGCGTTCGCCGGCCACTGGGGTTCGGTCGACCGCAGCCCGGAGGAATGGGCCGCGTCCTTCACGAACAGCAAGCGGTTCGTCCCGCAGACCTCCTTCCTGGCGCTCGCGGACGGCGCCGTCGTCGGTTTCGTGCTGGCACGGCACTACCCGGTCGTCGAGGAGATGACCGGCGTCCGCGAACTGTGGATCGGGGACGTCGGCACCCTCGCGGAGCACCGCGGGCGTGGTGTCGCCTCGGCCTTGCTGAGCTGGACGCTGGCTCAGGGCAGGGCGCAGGGTTACCACCGCGCCGGGCTGTCCGTGGACACGGCCAACTCGACTGGTGCGCTCGGGGTGTACGAGCGCGCCGGGTTCGAGGTGGCACGGACGTGGATCGACTACGGACTGCCGGTCGAGCTCGGCGTGGCCAAGGCCTAGCGCGCCTGGCTCGACGTGGAGCTGGGCGCCGTCGGTCGGCTCTGGCCGGGCGAGGACTTGCCGGCAGGTGCGCGGTGATCCCGGTGGTGCGGGGTCTTGGTGGTGCGGTGCTGGGCCGATCGCGGGGTCGTTGGGTCGGCACGTGTGCTGGTCCCCCCGGTGAGCGCCTGGCCAGGCGAGGTCGGGTCGGAGTGCGGGGTGATCTCGTCTGGTGTGGCGCTGGCATGGCTGTGGATCGTTGGTCGCGCTGGGCCACGAGCGGGTGCGGTGACGCGGAACCTTGCCCGGGTTTCGCACCACGGCTGGGTGTTCGCCGTCTGCGTGGCCGATGTGGAGTTGGTCCCCCCGGTGAGCGCCTGGCCAGGCGAGGTCGGGTCGGAGTGCGGGGTGATCTCGTCTGGTGTGGCGCTGGCATGGCTGTGGATCGTTGGTCGCGCTGACCACGAGCGGTGCGGTGGCGGGAAACCTCGCTGGGGTTTCGCACCACGGCGCGGGTGCTCGCCGCCGGCGTGGCCGA
>NZ_MUYM01000212.1 GCF_002150765.1 Lentzea kentuckyensis | reverse complement strand
GACGCGAGTGGGGTGGGTGGTCACCTTGCGTCGGGCGGCTCGCCTGTTGCTTACGGCGGCTGCGCGTTGCGTAGGTGGTGCGGTTCGGCGTCGCCTTTACTTCACGCGGCGTCGGTATGCCAGCGTGGCCGCCACCGCACCGGCCAAGGCACCCGCGCCCAGTACAGACGGGACGCCGATTTTTGCTGCTTTTCGGCCCGTTCTGAAGTCTCGGATTTCCCAGCCCTTGCGGCGGGAGATTTCGCGCAACTGGGAATCGGGGTTCACTGCTACTGCGGTGCCTACCACTGAAAGCATCGGGACGTCGTTCGAGGAGTCCGAGTAGGCCGTGCAGCGGCGTAGGTCCAGGCCCTCTTTGGCGGCCAGGGAGCGGACGGCTTGGGCCTTGGCCTTGCCGTGCAGGAGGTCGCCTACCAGGCGGCCCGTGTAGATGCCGTCTTCGGATTCCGAGACTGTGCCCAGGGCGCCGGTCAGGCCCAGGCGGCGGGCGATGATTTGGGCCAGTTCCACTGGGGTGGCGGTTACCAGCCAGACGCGTTGGCCTGCGTCCAGGTGCATTTGGGCCAGGGCTTGGGTGCCCTTCCAGATGCGGTCGGCCATCAGTTCGTCGTAGATCTCCTCGCCCAGGGAGACCAGTTCGGCGACGCTGCGGCCTGCCACGAAGGAGAGGGCCTGTTCGCGGCTGGCTTTGACCGATTCCGGGTCTTCTCGGCCGCCTACTCGGAACTTCAGCTGTTGCCAGACGAAGCCTGCCAGGTCGGAGGAGGAGAAGTACTTGCGCGCGGCCAGGCCTCGGGCGAAGTGGAAGATCGAGGCGCCCATCATCATCGTGTTGTCGACGTCGAAGAACGCTGCCGCGGTCAGGTCCGTGGGGACCGCCAGTGAGGCTTCGAGTTCGGGCGCTGCTGCGGCAGCCCTGATCGCCGCCTCGGCCGATGCCTCGCCGGCTAGCTCGGCCAGCCGGTCGCTCTCCACCTCACGGTTGCCTGCCATGTGACAAGCCTAGCGATCAGGTTGCGAGGTAAGACCTCGACTCAGCCGAAGCTGATGCCGGGCAGTAGTGGGAGCGAGATGGTGGGCAGGGGGAGCGGGAGGGGGATGGTGATTTCCGGCTTGCCCGAGG
>NZ_MUYM01000211.1 GCF_002150765.1 Lentzea kentuckyensis | reverse complement strand
GGTGCTCGCGGTTCAGCAGTTCTTCGAGTGCGAGGTGCGGCAGGCCGTCTCGGTGGTCTCCGACCTGGTCTCCGCACGGTTGCGGCAGATCGTCTCGATCATCGCCGAACTTCCTTCGCTCGCCGAGGAGTACGAGCTCGACGCGGAGGCGCGGGCCGGGCTGCACCGGTACGTCGAGGCACTCAAGTCGTGGCTCGCCGGTGAGCTGCTCTGGTCGCAGCGGTCCGGCAGGTTCAGCTTCTCCCCCACCCCCAGCCGGAAGTCGTTCCACTCCCCCACAGGACTCGGCACCGCCGCAGTTCTCGTTCGTTGAAGAAGATTGGACTCGCAGTGACTGTTACCGATCCGGGCCTTGGGGTCGAGGACCAGCAGATGAGCCTGTCGCGGGCCGCTGCGCGCAACCTCGCCACGACCACCAAGTCCGCACCGCAGATGCAGGGGATCTCGCCCCGCTGGCTGCTGCGCATGCTGCCGTGGGTCGAGGCCAAGGGTGGTGCGTTCCGGGTGAACCGGCGCCTCACCTACGCGATCGGCGACGGCCGCGTCACGTTCACCAGCGTCGGTTCCGAGGTGCGGATCGTGCCGCAGGAGCTGGCGGAGTTCATCCTGCTGCGCGGGTTCGACGACGAGGCCGCGCTGACCGCCGTGGCGAACCGCTTCGAGCAGCGCGAGTACCAGCCGGGCGAGGTGATCGCGGAACGCGGCACGTCCGTCGACGAGATCGTCGTCATCGCGCACGGCAAGGTCACCAAGTCCGGCCTCGGCGAGTACGGCGACGAGGTGGCACTGGGCACGATCGCGGACGGCGAGTACATCGGTGACGAGCCGGTGCTGTCCGGCGCCGAGAAGGACTGGAGCTTCACCGCGCGGGCGTTGACGCCGACGACCGCCGTCGTGCTGACGCGGGCGACGTTCAACCAGCTCAACGGCCAGATCGAGCCGATGCGCGACCACATCGCGCAGCAGCTGGCGAACCCCTCGAACGCGTCGAACAAGCACGGCGAGGCGGAGATCGACATCGCCTCGGGTCACAACGGCGAGCCGACGCTGCCCGGCACGTTCGTCGACTACGAACTGCGGCCGCGCGAGTACGAACTCTCGGTGGCGCAGACGATCCTGCGCGTCCACACCCGTGTGGCGGACCTCTACAGCCAGCCGATGGACCAGGTCGAGCACCAGTTGCGGCTGACCATCGAGGCCCTGCGCGAGCGGCAGGAGTTCGAGCTCATCAACAACAAGGAGTTCGGCCTCATCGCGA
>NZ_MUYM01000210.1:604-1065 GCF_002150765.1 Lentzea kentuckyensis | reverse complement strand
TGCCGAGCTGGATCGCGAGGGCGACGCCGCCGCCGAGGTAGCCGAACGCCCAGCCGCGGCTGGAGACGGCGTCGCGTTCGTCCGGTGTGGCGATCTCGGGCAGGAAGGCGTAGTAGACGACGACGCTGGCGCCGTAGCAGATGTTGGCGATGACGAAGAAGAAGACGCCGAGGGTCCAGTTGGTGCCTTCGACGGTCGCGAGCGCGATGGTGGCCGCGGAGCCGGTGAAGGCGAAGAAGCCGAGCATCTTCTTCTTGTTCTGGGTGCGGTCGGCGATGGCGCCCATGACCGGCAGCACGAGGACCTGGATCACGGTGGCGACGGAGAGCAGGTAGCCCCACAGCGAGCCGGAGGGGAACTGCAGTCCGAGGAACGTGACGTCGCAGTGGTCGAACGCGTTGTCGTTCGCGCAGGGGTTCGTGCCGTTGAGCGCGGTGTTCGCCTTGGCGGCGTTGGTCGCG
>NZ_MUYM01000210.1:275-549 GCF_002150765.1 Lentzea kentuckyensis | reverse complement strand
TGTCGGCGGACTGTACTTGTCCGCCGACACGTCCAATGATCGACTGTCCAACCTGTTACCAGCTGTTGCGCGACCGGAGTACTTCGCGCAGCAGATCGGGCCGGTCGGTCACGAGTCCGTCCACACCAAGATCGAGCAGGGCGCGCATGTCGGCCTCGTCGTCGATCGTCCACACGTGCACTTCGAGGTCGCGGCGGTGGGCGGCCTGGACGAACCTGCGGTCGACGATCTTGAGTCGTCCCTGGCTCACGGGCACCTGGGCGACCTGGCCGCG
>NZ_MUYM01000210.1:0-254 GCF_002150765.1 Lentzea kentuckyensis | reverse complement strand
CGCCCAGAGCGCGCCAGCGGAGCGGGGGCCCATGGACGTGAGCAGGTCGGGCCCGCCCTGGCGGCGCAGCCGGGCCAGCCGGTTGTCGGAGAAGCTGGCGAGGCAGACCCGTTGCAGGGCCTTGGCTTTGCGCAGCAGCGTGATGATGGGTTCGACGGCGCTGTCGGCTTTGACGTCGATGTTGAAGAACGTCTCCGGGAGTTCTTCGAGGACGTCGGCGAGGCGGGCGATGGGTTCGCGGCCGCCGACGCGGG
>NZ_MUYM01000021.1 GCF_002150765.1 Lentzea kentuckyensis | reverse complement strand
TGTGCGCTTCGACCTGCGAGCCCAGCCCCAGGTTGAACCGGCCGGCGGACAGCAGCCGCAGGTCGAAGCGCACATCACCAAGCGGTTCTCGATGCCGTGGAGCAAACCGGCCGCGCGCATGCGCGAGTTCGTGCTGGCGATCCGCGCGATCTGGCACGCGTGGGAAACGGGCGAGCGGCTGGCGTTCCGCGGCGAGTTCTACAAGCACACGCTGATGACGCCGTTCTTCGACCCCGGCCCGAACCCGCACGGCACCGCGCCGATCTACCTCGCGGGCGTCGGTGAACTGATGACCGAGGTGGCGGGCGAGGTCGCGGACGGCTTCCTGTGCCACAACTTCACGACCGAGCGATACCTGCGCGAGGTGACGCTGCCGGCGCTGGCCCGCGGCCGCGCGAAGGCGGGCAGGACGCTGGAGGGCTTCGAGATCAGCGGGCCCGTGTTCGCCGCGACGAACGACAAGGAGATCGCCGACGTCAAGCGGCAGATCGCGTTCTACGGATCGACGCCCGCGTACCGGCCGGTGCTGGAGCTGCACGGCTGGGGAGCGCTGCACGAGGAGCTGCACCGGATGTCCCGGCGGCAGCAGTGGGTGGAGATGAGCGAGCTGATCTCCGACGAGGTGCTGCACGAGTTCGCCGTCGTCGGCACGCCGGAAACCGTCACGGCCGCTCTGCTGGACCGCTATGGCGACGTGGTCACCCGGCTCTCACCGTCGACGAGCGCGCTTCACCGACCGGAGAAGTGACTGAGCCCCTGACGTGCCAGCTCGGCGTGGAAAGCGTCGAGCTCGGCCCGCACTCTGGCGCAGCCCCTCTTGCGAATCCAACGCCGTCTGCCCATGTTGGCGGCGGTCAGGGCGAACGGCAGAGCCAGCACGGTCAGGACGAGCATCGTGATCATCTTGTCTCCTCAGGGGTTGCGAACAAGCAACGACCAATCGAGACACGGCTTACGGTACCGGCTCCAAAGCCACCCAGGTGGAGCAAAGTCACCGACAGCAACGCAGTTCTTGACTAATTTTGTTTTCGGTGCGACGGTGGGTCCATGTTCGAAGTGGCGGTGATCGAGGACCCGTCCGCGGCCGAGGTGTCGCTGGACCCCGTACGAGCGCGACTGCTCGCGGAGCTGGCCGAGCCCGGATCGGCGACGATGCTCGCCGCGAAGGTCGGCCTGCCCAGGCAGAAGGTGAACTACCACCTCCGCACGCTGGAGCAGCACGGCCTGGTGGAGCTCGTCGAGGAACGACGCAAGGGCAATGTCAACGAACGCCTGCTGCAGGCGACGGCGGCGTCCTACGTCATCTCCCCGACCGCTTTGGCCGCCGTGCAACCGGACCCGGCGAGGTCACCTGATCGGTTGTCCGCGCGGTGGCTGCTGGCGGTGTCGGCCAGGCTGGTGCGCGACGTGGGCACGTTGATCACCGGCGCCACCAAGGCGAAGAAGCGGCTCGCGACCTTCGCGCTGGACGGCGAGATCCGCTTCGCCACCGCGGCGGACCGCGCGGCGTTCGCCGAGGAGCTCGCCTCGTGCGTGACGCAGCTCGTGTCGAAGTACCACGACGAACAGGCCGAAGGAGGGCGTCCGCACCGAGTCGTCGTCGCCCTGCACCCGAGCGTCACCGCCAAGGAGGAGGAGTCGTGACCCGCGAGTTCGAGATCAAGAAGGAAGTCGAGGTCGACGGGACCCCGGAACAGGTCTGGGACGCCATCGCGACCGGACCGGGCATCGACTCGTGGTTCATGGGCCCGCACACCGTCGACGGACGCCTCGGCGGCCGCATGTCGCTCGACCTGGGCTTCTTCCAGGAGGCTTCGACGATCACCGCCTGGGAGCCGGGCAAACGGTTCGCCTACGAGAGCGACAAGGCCGACGACGGCACGATCCACGCGATGGAGTACCTGATCGAGGCGCGTGACGGCGGCTCGACCGTGCTCCGGTTCGTGCACAGCGGCATCCTCGGCGACGGCTGGAGCGACGAGTACCTCGACCAGACCTCGTACGGCTGGGACATGTACCTCTCCACACTGGGCCAGTACGTCAAGCACTTCAGCGGCCGTCGCGGCACGTACGTGTTCGCCCAGGCGCCCCAGGAGCAGCCCGACGACGCGTGGGCCCGGCTGCTCGCGGCGCTCGGCGTGCCTGCCGACCCCGAGGTCGGCGACGAGGTCACGCTGGAGCCCTTCGGCATCACCGGGGTCGTCGACTTCGCCTACGACCTGCCGGGGGTGTTCCTCAGCGTGCGCGGAGCCGATGGCCTGTACCGGTTCCACGGCACCCGCGCCGTCGGCCACCACCTCTTCGGTGACGCGACCGGCCAGAACGAGAAGTGGACGGAGTTCCTGGCCCAGGCGGTCGGACGGACCTCGTAACACTCAGGGCACTCCATTGCTTACAAATGAGATTTAGCTTCCGGGATGTGAAAACTCGGTCGCTGTTCTTGCAGCTCCTCATCGCCGTGGTGGCCGGCGTCCTGGTCGGCCACTTCTTCCGGTCGTTCGGTGCGGACCTGAAGCCGATCGGGGACGGCTTCATCAAGTTGATCAAGATGGTGATCGCGCCACTGATCTTCTGCGTCGTGGTGACGGGCATCGCGAAGGTCGGCGACTTACGTGCGGTGGGCCGGATCGGCGTGAAGGCCCTGATCTACTTCGAGGTCGTCTCGACGGCCGCGCTCGCGTTCGGACTGCTGGTCGGCAACGTCGTGCGGCCGGGGGCCGGCATGAACGTCGATCCGGCCACCCTGGACGCCACCGCCGTCGAGGCGAAGACGCAGGGCGGTCATCTCCCCGGCGTCGTCCAGTTCCTGCTCGACCTCATCCCGTCCAGTGTCGTGGACGCGTTGGCCCGCAACGCTTTGCTCCAAGTGCTGCTGTTCGCCGTGTTGTTCGGTTGCGCGCTGGCCCAGCTCGGCGAGCGCGCGACGCCCGTGGTGGACCTGCTGGAACGGGTCAACCTGGCGTTCTTCACGGTGCTGGGCTACGTGATGAAACTGGCGCCGCTCGGGGCATTCGGCGCGATGGCGTTCCTGGTCGGGCAGTACGGGCTGGGGTCGTTGCGCACGTACCTGTGGCTGATCCTGGCGTCCTACGGCGCGGCTTTGCTGTTCTGCGGGTTGCTGGGCGTGATCGCGTGGGGGTTCGCCAGGGTCAACATCCTGCGGTTCATCAGGTACGCCAAGGAGGAGTTCCTGCTGGCGCTCGGCACGGCCTCCTCGGAAGCCGTGCTGCCGCGGATGATGGTCAAGCTGCAGCGGGCCGGCTGCGCACCCACGTCCGTCGGGCTGGTGCTGCCGACGGGTTACTCGTTCAACCTGGACGGTGCCTCGATCTACCTCTCGCTGGCGACCGTGTTCCTGGGGCAGGCGTTGAACATCCCGCTCGATCTCGGCGACCAGCTGACGATCGTGCTGGTGCTCGTGCTGACCTCGAAGGGCATGGCGGGTGTGCCCGGCTCGGCGTTCCTGGCGCTGTCCGCCACGGTCGCCGCGGTCGGCTCGATCCCGGCAGCGGCGGTGGCGTTGCTGCTGGGTGCCGACCGGATCATGGACTCCATGCGCGTCTTCACGAACCTCCTGGGCAACTGCGTGGCGACGTTCGTCGTGTCGCGCTGGGAGGGCATGCTCGACGTGGACCAGATGCGGTCAACGCTCGGTGATCCACGCCGTGACGACGTCGTCGAGCAGCCCGAGGGTGAGCTTGCCGTGGCCGAGGACGACCTCGTGGAAGTCGCGGACGTCGAACGCCGGTCCTAGCGCTTGCTGAGCCCGTGCGCGCAGCTCGTCGAACTTGAGGCGGCCCACCATGTATGCGAGCGCCTGGCCGGGCTGGGCGAGGAAGCGGTCGACCTCGGACTCGGCGAGCTCGCGCGGCATCGGCGTGGTGGCGAGCAGGTAGCCGACGGCCTGCTGCCTGCTCCAGCCCTGCGCGTGCAGGCCGGTGTCGACGACGAGCCGGCCCGCGCGCTTGGCGTCCATCGTGAGCATGCCGAATCTCGCCTCTTCGTCGCTGTAGAGGCCCATCTCGTCGGCGAGGCGTTCGCAGTAGAGCGCCCATCCCTCGGTGAAGGCGGTGACGCGGGCCCTGCGGCGCAGCAGCGGGAGGTCCTCGATCAACAAGAGCCTGGTGCTCTCGAAGTGATGACCCGGCACGGCTTCGTGGAACGCCGTGGCCTCCGCGACGTTCCGCAGCTGGGTGTGCGGTTCCTTGGTGTTGACGAAGTACGTGCCGGGGCGGCTGCCGTCGAGCGCGGCGGGCAGGTAGTGCGGTGGCGTGCTCGCGGGTGCGGACGGCGCGGTCTCGGCGATCACGCACCGCTGGTCCGGCACGGTTCGGAACCATTGCGGGGCAACGGCTTCCGCCCGGCGCACCGCTGCTTCGGCGTCCGCGAGCATCTCCGCGGCGCTGGTGTACCTGAGGCCTTCGCGCTCGCCTCGTTCACCTTTGAGGTTCTCGACGAGCCGGAGCCCGGTGGCGTGCAACTCCTCCGGGCCCAGGTCCAGCGTGGTGTGCGTGCGGATCGCCTTGGCGTACAGCTCTTCGCCGTCGGGCAGCCAGCACAGCCCGGCGTGCTCGGTGTCCCTGCCGTGCGGGAGAACGTCGTTCTTCAGCACGTCGCGATAGTCCCGCAACCCCGGCGCGTCATGTCGCTCGACGAGGTCGATCGTCTGCTCCACAAGGTGTCTGACCGGCGTCCGGCCCGCGGCGATGCCCGCGCGGTGCCGTTCGGCGACCGTGGCGAGAAAACGCGGCACGGCCTGGTGACTCTTCAGCTCGGGCAGGAAGTAGAGCAGTTCGGGCACCGCGGCCTGGAGATACCCGCTGACGCCGAACTCGATCGACCGCGACTCGATGGTGTCGCACTCCGCCTGGGCGAGATGCTGGATGAGCCCTCGCGTGACGGGGTCGGCTTGCGGCATCCGTCCGGCTTCTTCGGCGATGGCCCGGTAGCGCCGCAGGTAGTCCTGGTCCGCTTCTTCACTGTGGTCCTGCAACGCGCCGTCGTCACGCAGGCCCATGAGGTTCGCCCGCAACGCGTGGTGGTCCATGATCAGGTCCCACAGGTCCTCGGCCAGCGCGTTGGCTTCGGTCATCCGTCCCCCAGAGTTACGCCGTTGAGCGGCCATCACCACCCAGTTTCCCGGGTAAGCCCTTTCCATGCGCTGGTTGCTGCTGATCCTCCTGCTGACCGGCTGTTCCGCCATTCCCCTGGCCTCTGGCCCGCCCGGACCACAGGTGGATCGCGTGCCGACCGGAACCCTCGACGCCGCAACAGCCCGCACCTCGCTGGCGGCCCTGCCGCTGAGCACACCGGGCCGGCTGGACGGCTATGTGCGCGACTGCGAGAACGGCAAAGCCTGCGTGTTCGGCCAACCGTGGTTCGACACCGACGGCGACGGCTGCGACCAACGCAGCCAAGTGCTGGCCCGCGACCTGACCGCCGTGGAACGCAAACCCGGCCGCTGCGGCGTGCAGTCCGGCACGCTCGACGACCCCTACACGGCCTCACAGATCACCAGCGTGTCGAAGATCCAGATCGACCACGTGGTGCCGCTGGCCGAGATGTGGCGCAGCGGCGCGGCCACGTGGCCCCAGGAACGGCGGGTGGCCGCGGCCAACGACCTGCGCAACCTGATCGCGGTCTCCGGGAAGGTCAACCAGTCGAAGGGCGACAAGACGCCGGACGAGTGGATGCCGCCCAACGCCGGGTACGCGTGTTCGTACGGGCGGATCTACGTGACGGTGAAGGCGGCGTACGGGTTGAGCGTGGCGCCGGCGGAACGGTCGGCGCTGGAACAGGCGCTCACGACCTGTGCCACAACGCCTGCCACATAAAACGCGAAACAATGCCAATTGATTGACAATTGGAGAGCCACCCGTTCGTACCAACTTCGATGACGGCTCCGACAGCCCCGAGCTATCCTGCTTGGTCCGGCTCCAGCGGCCGACCAGAGGGGTGGACTGAGTGCTGAAGTCGTTCGCGCAGTGGCTGGAGAAATTCCTCGAGGACGAAGGAGCGGTCGGGTTCGTCAAGGGACTGCTCGGCCTCGTCGCGTTCGGCGCGGTGCTCTCCACCTTGTTCGGCACCGTCGCCATTCGCGCGACGTTTGTGATCGCCGCAATCGTGTTGGTACTACTGCTGCTGGTCCACCTGACGACTCGCGTGGCCAAGCTCGAGTCGGAGTCCCGCGAGTACCGCGCCCTCCTGTCCAAGTACTCGTACATGCTGATGGAACTGCAGCCCAGCCAGTTCGACATCAAGGTGTGGGAGCAGGTCGCCGTCATCGAGGCCAACGGCGACACCCGGGAGTTCATCACGGTCAACGCCGTCATCCGCAACGCCGAAGCAAAATTCTTCCGGCTGCGCTTCGGCCCCGGCTGGAAACAACCAAAGTGGATCGAGAACAAGGTCGACGCGAAAGTGCGCAGCCTGCTGGTCGACGGAACCATGGGACCGAGTTTCCTGGTCACGTCGCATTGGACCGCGGACGGCAAGCTCGACATGGTCTCGCACTTCCACTCGCCCGCGGAAGTCGACAGCGAAATACGCCTGGTGATGGAATGGTCCTGGCCGAAGAAATGCGTGCCGCTCATGGTCCACAAGAAACCCGACCCGTTCACCTTCTACTTCCGGCAACCGGTGGAACGCGCGACCTACACCATCGTCCTGCCACCGGGAGTCGACGTGCACTGGGACGTGATCGCACTCAACCGGATCCGCGACAACTTCGAAATCACCAGGAAGACCGACGCGGGCCGCGTCGAGATCAAGCTGGACATCAACAACCTGCCGGCGAACCGCCGGGCCGGCATGTTGCTGGAACTCAAGAGGTAGAACGGCCTGCACACCGCACCAGGCTGTGCAGGCCCCCTGTTGCGGGGCACAAAAGCCCAGGTCAGCGACTCACTTGTCGCCGTTCTCGCCGCCCATGTACGACATGGTGTGCGTTCCTCCTTCTGCCTCAAGGGTGATGGCGCATCAGATCACCCGTGCGCGGGATGGCAGTGGAGACTCGCCGGACCCGTTGGTGGTGTCATCGCGCGGAGGCGGGCAACGTTAACTCACCCCACGTGACACCGCGAAAGCGCCTGGTCACTGCGCCTTCGACTGGATACGGCCGAGCTTAGTCCGCCGTTCACAAGGCAGCCTGACGAACGGCTAAACACCTGGGAGGACGCCTCGATGAGCCGGCTCGCACACCGCGACATGGTTCGAGCGACTGCGCGCCTGACAGACCGCCGAACAGCAGAAGGGCCAGGTCACGAGTGACCTGGCCCTTCTATCTCACCGAGCCGCCTATCGGAATCGAACCGATGACCTGCTCATTACGAGTGAGCCGCTCTGGCCGACTGAGCTAAGGCGGCGAGACGCGATAACTATAGCTGACCCGAAGACCCGTCACTCACGGGGGTCGCCTTCGTTGTACGGACCGTGACCGACGTCACCGTCTCCTAACCGCCGAGGAGTGGGTCCATGCGCCGTTCGTTGTCCGTGCCGCTGGCCGGGTTGCTGCTCGCGCTCGTCGCAGCCCCCGCACTCGTCGCGGCGCCCGCACTCGCGCAGCCTCCCACCACGCCGGTGCCTGGGCCTCGGGACCCGAACCAGCCGCCGGTGTCGGCGCCGAACGGGCCGCAACCGCTTGCGCATGCCGTTGGGGATGCTGGGACCGGGCTTGCGATGATTCGGCTCGGGCCGCAGGGGGTGCCCACGAACACGATCCTGCCTGGGCTGGGCGACCAGTTGCCCAAGCAGTCGGTCACCGAGTTCGGGTTCGGGCTGGCCAGTGCGCAGGTCAACACCGAGGCGTTTCTGAGCACCGAGCGGGTTGTCACGCAGGCCAATCCGTTCGGGTTCGCGGTGGCGGGGCGGTCGCCGCAGTCGCCGGGCACGCTCGTGCAGACCGCGATTCCGGACAACCCGCAGCCGACCAACGGCGGGCTGCCGATTCCGGAGACACCGCTCGGCAAGCTGAAGCTGCTCAACGGCAGTGTGCACGCTCGGTGGGACGAGAAGCTGGGGCCGTGCGTCAGTCCGCTGGCCACCGCCCGCACCTCTCTCGCGGGCCTCGAAGTGCTCAGTGCGTTGCCGGCCGAGGTGCCGTTGCCGGTCAAGAGCAGCCTGGTCAGCATTCCGGACGCGTTCGAGGCGAACTCGAACGTCAAGCTCGTCGATCTGCCGGGCAGCAAGAACAAGGCGGTCGAGTCGACCTCGACGATGCGGGCGGTCAGCGTCGAGCTCGCGGGTGGCATCAAGATCGACGTGGCCACGCCGCCGACGCTCACGGCCACGGCGACCGGGGACGAGAAGACGTCGAAGATCACCTACACGGCGCCGGTGCTCAAGGTCAGTCAGAACGGCAAGGAGCTCGCCACGTTGGATGCGGCGCATCCGACGTTGGACATCCCGCTGTTGCTCGATCTGGTGGTCGTGAAGCTGCAGATCGCGGGGCTCAACGAGAAGAAGGCGAGCTTCACGGGCAACGGGTTCAGCGGGTTCCAGCTCGGAGCCACGGCGCGGATGCTCGACGTGCAGCTGTTGCCTACGGACAAGCTGAAGCTGCCGAACCTGCCGACGGCGCTCGCGCAGATCTCGCTCGGCGAGCAGATCGTGCGGGCCGCGGCGCCGCAGGGTGGTGTGGTCTGCGGGACCAGCCAGCCGGAACAACCAGGCGGTCCGGCGGCGCCTCCTGCGCAGAAGACGCCGCCGCTCGCCTACACCAACGCCGCGTACCAGTCGATCCCGCTGTTCTGGACCGGCACGGGACTGCTGCTCGCGGGCGTGGTGATCTTCGCCGCGCTGCCGGTCAGAGGCCGATCGCGCGGGCGAGCTCCCGGGGTTTCACAATCCTGAGCAACGCCTCCATCAGGTAGTAGTCGCCGTAGGGCAGCGACACCTCGATGCCCGTCTCGGTGCGGCGGTTGCGAGTGCCGCGCGCCAGGATGGCCTCGTGCCGTTCGGAACCGGTCGTCAAACACTTGCGGCACAACGCATCCAGGATGCGCACCGCGGCCACGTAGTAAGAGGCACGGCCGGAAGCGCGGGACAGGTCGATCAGCCCGCACGCCATGATGGCGCCCGCCGACGAGTCCTTGACGTCGTTGGGCGCCAACGGTGAGCGGTAGTCCCACACCGGAATGTGGTCCGGGGTAAGGGCATCCAGCGCGAAGTCCGCGAGTTTTCGTGCCGCATCAAGGAACTCGCGACGTCGAGTACGCCGGTACATCGTCGTGAACCCGTAGATGCCCCACGCCTGTCCGCGCGACCAGCACGACGTCGGGCTGTAGCCCTGGTTCGTGTTGGGGCCGATGTCCTCGCCCGTGTCCGGGTTGAAGTCGAAGACGTGCGGCGTGGACCCGTCCGGGCGGATGAACTTCGAGCGCGTGGTCAGGGCGTGCGCGACCGCCACGTCCAGGAACCGCGACTCCCCGGTCTGCTCCGCCGCGAACGTCAGCAGGTCCAGGTTCATCATCGTGTCCATGATCGCCCGGCCCGCGTTCGCCGGTGTGCCCAGCGCTCCCCACGCCCTGATGAAGCGGCCCTTGTCGTTGTAGCGCTGGATCAACGACGACGCGGCCTGCACCGCGCCGTCCCGCCACGAGACGTCACCGGTGAGCCGGAAGGCGGTCACCCACGACGGGTAGAACAGGAAGCCCAGGTCGTGGATCGACGTGTCGGTGCGCCGCGGCGACAACCGCAGCGCCGACTCCACCGCCCATTTCTTGAACTGCTCGTCGCCGCTGTCCAGGAACGCGAGCCAGTGCATGCCCGGCCAGAAACCGCCGACCCAGCCACCGGAAGCCACGTAGGTCCACTTCTCGAACTTCGTCTCCTCGGGGAACGAGGTGACGTTCGGCGCGACCTGACGCAGCCTCCGCAACGCGAAGTCCAGCGACTCGCGGAAAAGCCCGGAGGAAGCCGACGCCTCACCGGTGAACAGCGGGGTCGCCGCGGCAGCCCCGAGCAGAGTTCTGCGACTGAACGTCATGGCACCATCCATCCGAGCACCGGTGTGGACTGCAGGTACGCGATCACACACATCGCCAGCAACAGCAACAGACTCCAGCCGAACACCTTGCGGAACAGGTCACCCTCACGTCCCACCAGGCCCGCGGCGGCGGTGCCGATGGCGAGGTTCTGCGGCGAGATCATCTTCGCCATCACGCCACCGGAGCTGTTCGAGGCGCCGAACAGGAACGGCGACGCGCCGAGCTGCTGCGCCGCGGTGACCTGCAGGCCGCCGAACAACGCGTTGGAGCCCGCGTCCGTACCGGTGATCGCGACGCCGAACCAGCCGACGACCGGCGACAGGAACGCGAAGAACGCGCCGGTCCCCGCGAGCCAGAGGCCCAGAGTCGTGATCTGGCCCGAGTAGTTCATGACGTACGACAGCGAGAACACCGCGAAGATCGCCAGGATCGCCCAGCTGAACTGCTTGATCGTCTGGCCGTAGATCTCCAGGCCCTTCCGCGCGCTGATTCCCAGCAGGGCCAGTGTGATCAGGCCGGAGACGAACAGCAGTGAGCCCGTCGCGGACGCCCAGTTCAGCGCGTACTCGACCTTGATCGGCTTGCCGTTCGGTGCGACCAGGTGCATGCCGGGCCACGCGAACTTGTAGGTCAGCGAGTCGAGGAACTTCTTCACCGGCACGATCTGCGCGATCGAGAAGATCACCACGATGATCGCGTACGGGGTGAAGGCGGTGATCACGTCGCGCCGCGAGTCCGTGGTCGAGCCACCGGCGATCACCGGCGGGATCGAGCGTTCCGGCTGCCACACGCGCATGAAACCGATCACCGCGAGCACCGAGACGACAGCCGCGATGATGTCGCACAGCTTGTAGGACCAGAAGTTCGAGACCAGGTACTGCGTCACGGCGAACGAGCCACCAGCCACCAGAGCGGCCGGCCACGCCTGCTTGAAGCCGCGCCTGCCGTCCACCACGAAGATCAGCACGAACGGCACCAGCAGCGCCAGGATCGGCACCTGACGACCGGTCATCGCGCCGAACGTGTCCGCGGGCAGCCCGGTGACCGTGTTCAGCACCGTGATCGGGTTGCCCATGCCGCCGAACGCCACCGGCGCGGTGTCGGCGATCAACGCGAGCGCGACCGCCTTCATCGGGTCGACGCCCAGCGCGATCAACATGACCGAGCAGATCGCGACCGGACCACCGCCACCCGCAAGCGCTTCGAGCAGCGCGCCGAACGAGAACGCGATGACGATCGCCTGCACCCGCTGGTCGTCGGAGATCGAGCTGAAAGACCGCCGCAGCACTGCGAAGTGTCCGCTGTGGACAGTCAGGTTGTAGATCCAGATGGCGTTGAACGTGATCCACAGGACCACGAGCACGCTGGTCGCCGCACCGAACGCCGCCGAGTTGAGTGCCTGGCCGAGCGGCATCGAGTAACCGAACAGCGCGACGCCGATGGCGAGCGCGAGGGCGGTCAGACCCGCCCAGTGAGCCTTCCACTTCAGACCGCCGAGCAGCACGAGCACGGCGACGAGCGGGATCAACGCGAGCAAAGCCGACAGGAACAGCGAGCCCGTCGGATTCGGGTTCTGCTGGTACACCAAGGCCGCCTTTCATATGCCTGAACACGTCTCCGGCGGCGTGGAGACGAGAGGCTTGTTCCAGTCCACGGAACGTAGTTCCATGTTGGTCGGCGCACATCGTGTCACTCCGCCGCCCCGATCGGAAGGCATCCCCAGATGCAAATCAGGCACTCGACCCATCCGGCGCAGTTGCCGGGATTCGACACGGACGGGCTGCGGCAGCACTACCTCGTGGACGACCTCTTCGTGCCGGGCGAGATCCGGACCGTCTACACGCACGAGGACCGCATCGTGCTGGGCGGCGCGTCGCCGTCACCAGGTCAGCCGCTCAAGCTTGAGAGCGCTCCCCCGCTGCGTTCAGCGCATTTCTGCGAACGCCGTGAGCTCGCCGTGCTGGCCGTCAGCGGTTCCGGAACAGTTACCGTGGACGGAACCGAGCACAAACTCGGTACGCGCGACTGTCTCTACGTCGGGCAGGGCGCCGTGGACGTCGAGTTCCACGCGGCCGGCGAGGACACCCGCTTCTACCTCTTCTCCACCCCGTCGCACGCCTCGTTCCCCACCTCGGTCGCCCGCTTCGACGAGGTCGACGTCCTCGAACTCGGCGACCAGAGCACCGCGAACGTGCGTCAAATCCGCAAGTTCGTGCACGCCGACGGCATCCGCTCGTCGCAGCTCGTGCTGGGCGTGACGTCGCTGGCCCCCGGCAGCGTCTGGAACACCATGCCGCCGCACACCCACGACCGCCGCACCGAGTGCTACCTCTACTTCGACCTCCCTGAAGACCACCGCGTGATCCACCTCTGCGGCGAGCCCCAGAACACCCGCAACATCGTGGTGCGCAACGAAGAAGCCGTGATCTCCCCGTCCTGGTCTGTCCACAGTGGAGCAGGCACGCACTCGTACACGTTCGTCTGGGCCATGGGCGGCGAGAACCAGGCCTACGAAGACATGGACCCGGTCGCCGTGACGGAGCTGCGGTGAGCTTCTCCCTCGAAGGCAGAACGGCCGTGGTGACCGGTGCCCGCACGGGTATCGGCCGCGCCATCGCCCGCGGTCTGCACGACGCGGGCGCCCAGCTGATCCTGGTGGGCCGCGGTGACCTGTCCGACGTGGCCCCCGCCCTGGCCACGGTCTCCGTCGATCTCGCCGACCCTGCCTCGATCGAACCGGCGCTGGCACCGGTCCTCGCCGAACACCGCTTGGACGTGCTGGTCAACAACGCCGGCACGATCCACCGGGGCGCCGCCGTGGACGTCTCGCTGGCGGACTGGCAGCGGGTGATGGCCGTGAACCTCGACTCGGCGTTCGAGATCTCGAAGCTCTGCGGAGCCCAGATGATCACCAACGGCGGCGGCAAGGTCGTGAACATCGCGTCCCTGCTGTCCTTTCAGGGCGGAATCCTCGTCTCGGCCTACACGGCCTCGAAGCACGCGCTCGTCGGCATGACCAAGCTCCTCGCCAACGAGTGGGCCGCGTCGAACGTGCAGGTCAACGCCATCGCGCCGGGTTACATCGAGACCAGCAACACGGCCCCGCTGCGGGCCGACCCCGACCGCGAACCGGCCATCCGAGGCCGCATCCCGGCGGGTCGCTGGGGCACCCCGGAAGATCTCGTGGGCCCGGCGGTGTTCCTTTCGTCCACCGCGTCCGATTATGTGACCGGACACGTACTGGTGGTCGATGGAGGCTGGCTGGCGAGATGACCGATACCGCCGTCGAAAAAACGCTCGCCGTGCTGGAGGCCCTCGCCGACCACACGCGCATCACGGACATCGCGCGAGTCACCGGCCTGCCGAAGTCCACGGTCCACCGCCTGCTCCAGACGATGGTGGACCGCGGCTTCGCCACCCTGGGCTCGGACGGTTACCTGACCGGCCCGCGGGTGCTGGCCCTGGCCGGCAAGGTGCTGCGCCCTCTCGACACGGTGGAGCGAGCACGGCCGTTCCTGCGCTCGTTGCAGGAATCCACCGGCTGCACAGTGCACCTGGCCGTGCTGTTCGGCGACGAACTGGTCTACGTGGACAAGATCGAGGCCAACAAGCCCTACCGCATGGCGTCCCGCCTGGGCATGTCCCTGCCCGCCCACGGGACCGCCATCGGCAAGGCCGTGCTGGCCTCGCTCTCCCCGTCCGAGCTGGACGCGTTCCTGCGCCGGACGGGCCTGCCGGGCAGGACCCCGAAGACGATCACCTCGGGACCGCGGCTGAAGTCGCAGCTGTCGCGGGTGCGCAGGTCGCGGTTCGCGCTGGACGACGAGGAGAACGAGGTCGGTGTGCGCTGCGTGGGCGCCGCGATCCGGGACCACGCGGGAACGGTGATCGGCGGACTGTCGGCGTCGTCGCTCGCGATGGAGCACTCGCTGCCGGAGCTGATCGCGCTCGGGCCGCGGGTGCTGCGGGCGGCGGACGAGGTGTCAGCGGCTCTCGGCTGGGTCTAGTGGCACGACACGCCACTAGCCCCGGTGCAGCGTCGTGACCATCGCCTCGATCGCGATGCGCGGCTTCACGTTGACCTCGATCGCCTCCCGGCAGGCCAGCACCGCCTCCAGTCGCCGCAGGATCGACTCCTGGGACCACTGAGCGGCCGCGGTCCGCGAGTCCGAAGCCCGATCCGGATGCATCAACGCGGCCTCCGACCCTGTGTGCACGACCAGCGCGTCCCGGTAGAACCCGGCCAGGTCCACCAGCGCCGTGTCCAGCGAGTCGCGCTGGGTCCGGGTGGCGCGGGACTTCTGCCGCTTCTCCAGATCCTTCAACGCTCCCTTGGCCCCGCGGGTGGCGGCAGCGGTCCCCTTACCGGTACCGCCGGCCCCCATCGCGGTCTCCAGGGCTTCCCGCTCGGCCTCGTTGCGGGCCTCGTTGGCCGTGGAAGCGTCCTCTTCGGCAGCCTTGATCAGCTCATCGGCACACGTGAAGACATCGGCGGGCTTCCGCAACGCCAGCGGAATCCGCAGCACTGCCTCACGACGACCACGAACCTGCGGATCCACGGCCAGCCGCCGCGCCCGTCCGACGTGGCCGCCACAGACCGCAGCCGCCCACTGGGCCATCTCCGGCGCGATCCCCTCGGCCGCCTCCAGCGCCGACGCGATCGCGGCAGGCCGCGGCGACCCCAGCGACACCAGCCGGCAGCGCGACCGGATGGTCACCGACACGTCGTCCGGGTGGTCGGAGGGCGCGCACAACAGGAACACCGTCCGCTCCGGCGGCTCCTCGACGGCCTTCAGCAGGGCGTTGGCGGCACCCTCGGTCAACCGGTCGGCGTCCTCGATGATCACCACCTGCCAACGGCCGGAGGTGGGGCGGCGAGCGGAGATCTGGACCAGCGACCGCATCTCGGCGACCGAGATCGACAACCCCTCGGGCGCCACGACCCGCACGTCCGCGTGGGTGCCGTGCAGCGTCGTGCGGCAGCCGCTGCACTCACCGCAGCCGGGCCGGTCGTCCGTCACCACGCACTGCAACGCCCCGGCGAACGCCCGCGCGGTGGACGAACGGCCTGATCCGGGCGGGCCGGTGAAGAGCCAGGCGTGGGTCATCACGCCAGGCGCGGGAGTGCCGCCCGCGACGATCATGGCCGCCGCCTCGGCGGCCGCCGACAACGTGGCCACCGCGTCAGGCTGGCCGACGACCTCGTCCCACACGCTCATGGGTAGCAGTCTTCCAGCGAACGGTCAGACCGCGGCTTCGGGGACCGCGCGCCTGCGGGTCGCGAGCAGCGGCACGACGGCGGAGCGGACCCGGTCGGCGATGACGTCGGCGTCACCGTCGGCCTCGACCACGACGTAGCGGTCCGGGTCGGCGGCGGCCATCTCGCTCAGCAGCCGCTGGACGCGCCAGTGGTGTTCCAGGCCGATCGACTTGCGGTCCGCGACCGGGCGGTCCAGCAGGATGGTCAGATCGGGCCTCAGCCGTCCGGTGGCCCAGTCGACCAGGCCTTCCAGCTCCTGATGCTCCAGCGAACTGGTCGCGGTGAAGTGCGCCAGCGGTGAGTCGACGTAGCGCTCCATCACGACGACGGAGCCCTCGTCCAGAGCGGGACGCACCTGCCGTTCGACGACATCGGCGCGTACGGCGGCGGCTACGAGTGCCTGGGCGCGCACGCCGGCCAGTTCGACGGACGACAGCATCGTGCGCAGCCGGCGTTCGTCGTGCTCGGGGTCGGCGGCCAGCAGCACCTCGACGCCCTCGGCGCGCAGAGCGGCGGCCAGGCGGCGGGCCTGCACGGACGTGTCCTCGCGGGTGTCACCCTCGACCGCGATCAGCAGGCCCTTGGTGGCCCTGCGGCCGCGGATCGCCGCGAACAGCGACGACAGCACCGGCTCCTCGCGCCGGTCGTCCATCTGCCGGTACGCGACCAGACCGAGGACGATCGCGATCACCGCGCCACCGAGCATCACCGGGCGGGTCGCGTCGACCTCCATGGGGTGGCCGAAGACGCTGACCTCGCGCTTCTGCAGCAGGGCGACGAGCAGCGGGGCGCCGGCGGAGGCACCGAAAAGCACGATCTTGAGCAACGACTGGATGAGCGCGACCGTGCGGCCGCGCATCTCGTCCTCGACCTGCGAACCCACGATCGTCAGACCGGTCAGGAACGCCACGCCCGCGCAGGCGCCGACCAGCGCCACCATCAGCAGCGCGATCCACAGATGCGGGGCCAGCGCGACCAGCACCAGCGTGACGCCGGCACCCACGATCGTGACGCCGAACAGCCGGTTGTAGGCGAGCCGGCGGGCCAGCCGCGGCGCGGTCGCCATGCCGATCGCCAGACCGACGAACACGGCCACGAACAGCAGGCCGAACGTCGAGGCACCGCCCAGCAGCGACTGCGCGTAGAGCTTCGCCGTCGCGATCACGACACCGGCCGCGGCGAACGCGCCGATCATGCCGATCACCAGACCGCGGACCAGTGGCGTCGCGGCGGCGAACCGGATGCCGTCGCGGAACATCGCGACGAAGCCCGGCTTGTCGGCCTCGACCTCCTTCTTCTTGGCCGCGGTCCGGCCGGACAGCTCCGGCAGCCGGGTCGCGATCAGGATCGCGGAGGTGAAGTACAGCAGGCCGTTGATGATCACGGCGATGGTCGCGATGTTGAACTCGAGGTTCCCGCCCTGCAGGTTCAGGTAGGCGGGGATGCCCGCGATCAGCGAGTACAGGCCGAAGCCGCTGATCGTGGAGATGCCGTAGGTCATCACCAGGCCGAGCTGGTTCGCCGACTCCACCTGGTCCGGGCGGCGCAGCAGGTTCGGGACCGCCGACTCCTTGGCCGGGATCCACAGCATCGCGCAGCAGCCGACCAGGAAGTTCGCCATGAAGAGCCAGATCGGCGACCCGATCAGCGCGATCGAGATGAACAACGAGCCGCGCAGGATGTCGCAGACCACCATCACCTTGCGGCGGTCGAACTTGTCCGCGAGCACGCCACCGATGGGCGCGAACAGGATGCCCGGCAGCAGCTGCGTGAGCACGACCAGCGACAGCGCGAACGACTGCCACTGGTAGCTGTTCATCATCTCGGAGACCAGACCGGTCAGCGCGAGCAGTGACAACCAGTCGCCAACGCTGCACAGGTAGGTGACGAGCCACAGCCGGCGGAACGGCCGGATGGCCAGCACCGAGCGCAGCCGGTGGACCGTGGACACGCTGGACTCGGCCGGCCCCGTCTGGCCTGCCTCGGTCACTCCTGTGTCCGCGTCCTGAATTTCAGTCACCCCTACTCGGCCCACCTCGTGGGATCAGCGTAACCGGATGGGGTGGGTGACGTTGCCGGACTCTCAGTCTCGGCTAGCTGAAGATCGCTCCAAGAATGTTGACCACGACCAGCACGAAGAAGCCGATCACGATCAGGCAGCCGATGAACGCGGCCACGCCACCGGACTGCTTGGCGGGCTGTTGTGGTTGCGGCACAGGCATGTGCGCCGCCGGCACCCACTGCTGTGGGGTCTGCGGGGGCACCTGGTGCTGCGGGGCTCGCGGGCGCCGGCCACGGGGCCGTCGCTGCTCCTGCTCCATCGCCGACCAGATCGCCTGGCGCATCTCCTCCGTCGGCGTCGGCGGTGTAGGCACCGACACACGTGACGTGGCGTACCCACCAGTCCACTGAGGAGCGATCGGCGTGTCGGCCGTCACCAGTCCCGCCAACGGGTCGGGGAACAGCCGAGGAGGCGGCGGGGCCTGAGTCCCGTCCGGACCGAACTCGTTCGTCGGCACCGCCACCTCCGTCAACTCAGCTCTTGGACTTCGCCGGAGCCTTCTTGGCCGCGGCCGGCTTCTTCGCAGCGGGCTTCTTGGCCGGAGCCTTCTTCTTGACCGGCCCCTTCGCACGCTTCTCGGCCAGCAGCTCGGCCGCGCGCTCGTCGGTGATCGACTCGACGCTGTCCGTCTTGCGCAGCGACGCGTTCGCCTCACCGTCGGTGACGTACGGGCCGAACCGGCCCTCCTTGATCACCATCGGCTTGCCGGACACCGGGTCGTTGCCCAGCTCGCGCAACGGCGGTGCGGCGGCCGCGCGACCGCGCTTCTTCGGCTCGGCGTAGATCTTCAGGGCCTCGTCGAGCGTGACCGTGAAGATCTGGGCCTCGTCGACGAGCGACCGCGAGTCCGTGCCCTTCTTCAGGTACGGGCCGTAGCGGCCGTTCTGCGCGGTGATCTCGGCGCCCGTCTCCGGGTCCTTGCCCACCACGCGCGGCAGCGAGAGCAGCTTCAGCGCGTCGTCCAGCGTCACCGTGTCCAGCGACATGGACTTGAACAGCGAGCCCGTGCGCGGCTTCGGGGCCTTGGCCTTCGACGCGGTCCCGTTCTCGGCCGCCTCGGGCAGCACCTCGGTCACGTACGGACCGAAGCGGCCCTCCTTGGCCACGATCTCGTTGCCCGAGACCGGGTCGGTGCCGAGCGATCGACCTTCCTGCGGCGTCGAGAAGAGCTTCTCGGCGATCTCCGCGGTCAGCTCGTCCGGCGCCAGGTCGTCCGACAGGTTCGCGCGCTGCGCGGCCCCGTCGACCTCGCGCTCCAGGTACGGCCCGAAGCGGCCGACGCGCACGACGACCGTGCGGCCCTCGGAGTCGCTGAACAGGGGGATCGAGTTGACCTCGCGCGGGTCGATGTCCTCGACACCCGTGCCGACCAGCTTCTTCAGGCCGCCGGAGCGGCCGATCGAGCCGTCCGGGCCGATGCTGCCGCCGAAGTAGAAGCCGGACAGCCACGTGGTGCGCTGCTGACGCCCCGCGGCGATGCCGTCGAGCTCGTCCTCGAGCGCGGCGGTGAAGTCGTAGTCGACGAGCCGGCCGAAGTGACCCTCGAGCAGGCCGACCACGGCGAACGCCACCCAGGACGGGACCAGCGCGGCGCCCTTCTTCCACACGTAGCCGCGGTCCTGGATGGTGCTGATGATCGACGAGTAGGTGGAGGGACGGCCGATGCCGAGCTCCTCCATCGTCTTGATCAGCGACGGCTCGGTGAAGCGCGAGGGCGGCGAGGTGGAGTGACCGTCCGCGGACAGCTCCGCGATCGTCAGGTCCTGGTCCTTGACCAGCTGCGGCAGGCGCGACTCCGCGTCGTCCGACTCGCCACCGGCCTCGGCGTCGACGGTCTCGACGTAGGCCTTGAGGAAGCCGGCGAACGTGATCGTGCGGCCGGACGCGGCGAACGTGACCTCCTGGCCGGTGCCCGCGCGACCCACGATGCGCACGCTGGTCGTGTTGCCCCGCGCGTCGGCCATCTGGGAGGCGATCGTGCGCTGCCAGATCATCTCGTAGAGCTTGAACTCGTCCGCGTCGAGCTCGGCGGCCACCTGGCCGGGCGTGCGGAAGACCTCTCCCGCCGGCCTGATCGCCTCGTGGGCCTCCTGCGCGTTCTTGACCTTGCGCGTGTACTGGCGCGGCTCCTTCGCGACGTACTGCGCGCCGTAGAGGTCCGTCGCCTGCGTGCGGGCCGCGTTGATCGCGGTCTCCGACAGCGTCGTGCTGTCGGTACGCATGTAGGTGATGTAGCCGTTCTCGTACAGCTTCTGCGCCGTTCGCATCGTGCGGTCGGCGGAGAAGCGCAGCTTGCGGCCGGCCTCCTGCTGCAGCGTCGAGGTCATGAACGGCGCGTACGGCTTGCGCGAGTACGGCTTCTCCTCGACCGAGGCGACCTTGACCGGCGCGTTCTGCAGACCGGCGGCGATGGCGCGGGCCTGCTGCTCGTCCAGCACGACCACGTCGGCCTTGCCGGTGAGCTTGCCGTCCGAACCGAAGTCACGGCCCGTGGCGAGACGCGTGCCGTCGACGGCCACGAGACGCGCGCCGAACTGACGCGGCGTGGCCTCGGCACCGGCGTCCATCTGCGCGGAGATGTCCCAGTAGCTCGCTGAGACGAACTTCATCCGCTCGCGTTCACGCTCCACGACCAGACGCGTCGCCACGGACTGCACGCGGCCAGCCGAGAGCTTCGGCATGACCTTCTTCCACAAGACCGGGCTGACCTCGTAGCCGTAGAGGCGGTCGAGGATGCGCCGGGTCTCCTGGGCGTCGACCAGGTCCTGGTCGAGGTCACGAGGGTTCGCGGCGGCGGCCTGGATCGCGGACTCGGTGATCTCGTGGAACACCATCCGGCGAACCGGGACCTTGGGCTTGAGGGTCTCCAGCAGATGCCACGCGATGGCCTCGCCCTCGCGGTCACCGTCTGTCGCGAGGTAGAGCTCGTCGACGTCCTTCAACGCTTCCTTGAGCTCGGTGACCAGCGACTTCTTGTCGGCGGAGACCACGTACAGGGGTTCGAAGTCGTGGTCGACGTCCACGCCGAGCCTGGCCCAGGCCTGGCCCTTGAACTTCGCGGGAACGTCGGCGGCACCGCGCGGCAGGTCCCGGATGTGTCCCCTGGAGGACTCCACGACGAAGTTGGCGCCGAGGTAGGAGGCGATCTTGCGCGCCTTCGTGGGCGACTCGACGATCACAAGTCGTCGGGTGCTACCCGCTCCTCCGCTGCTCTTTCTCGTCCGTGTCGATCCAGCCACTCGCCGTCCCGCTCTCTTCCAAACCCGGTTCCCAGGCCCGCCAGTGTTGCCCAGCGTCGGCCGAAAAGCACACCATCCGCGACGCCCGTACGACGAGACAGCGTGACACAACCATGCCGGACCGCCCGCTCAGGCCGCCGGCCAGGTGCTGCACGCCACCCCGTGCGGAGGGCTTCCGACCAGCTCAGCGAGTCGTGCCAGCCTTCGTCGGCCGGTTACCCGCAACGCCGGAGCCCCTACCAGGGTGCACGGAAGTCCGGACGCGAGCAGGGCATTTTGCAACGGCAGGTGTGTCTGCGGCGCGTTGGGGTCCAAACCGAGCAGGTACGCCGACTCCATCCAGCTGCCCGCGGCCAGCGCCCAGACCCGCAGCACTGCGCCGTTCAGCTCGAAGTCAGCCGGGACCTTCTTGACAGATCCGTTGACAGATACGTCCAGCCAGCGGGCGGCCAGAGGGGTGAGATCGGTGCGGAACGGCGTGCGGACGAAGTGCGTGCCCTCTTCGTTGACGCAGAGCTCGGACGTGACCCCGCGCTCGGCACAGGCCTGCCTGAGGGGCTGGAGGCGCCATTCGTCGCGCAGCTCGACGTACACGCGGGCAGCCGTGCCGCGCGCGAAGCTGACGGCCTGCCCCGGCCCGCAGAGGAAGCCGGCGAGGTCCGCCTTGGCCGGCGTGCGCGCCTCGGCCGAGAAGAAGGACAGCTGCCCAACCACGGCCCACAGGGTAGAACAGACGTTCGACTGTGACCAGTGGGGCGTGAGTGAATACGCTGGTCGAGTTACTGGCCTGCCTTCAGCTCAACGCACGGCACGGACTTGCCCATCGCGGCCGCGTACTTGGGCGACTTCTCCAGGGCGTCGAAGGTCGCCCGCAGCTCTTCCGGGCTGCTGACCTGCGACGTGTCCGCCAGCGCCTTCTCCGCGCCCTCCCAGAACTGCGCGTTGGGTTCGAGCTTCTCGACCGGTGCTTTCGCGGCGGTGTAGGACCTGGCCGACTCGCCGAGGTACTTCGTCAGCCGTTCGTGCACGTCCTTGAGTTCGTCCGATGGTGGCCCGAGCTCCTTGAGCTTCGTCTCGGCGTCGGCGAGCGCGGTGGCGTTGGCCGTGACCAGCTTGAGGTAGGCCGTCTTGACCGCGGCGGGGTTGGCGGCGTCCTGCTTCTGCAGCTCCTGACCCGCCTTCATGCCGGGCAGCAGGCCGCCGCAGAAGGCGTCGACCCACTGACCCTGCGCGTCGGTCAGCGGCTTTTCCTCGTCGGAGGCGCAGGCGGTCAGCACAACGGCACCGGCGAGGACAACGGCGAGCTGGCGGAATCTCACAGCGTCATCTTCCCCGCCGGCTCGCCGCGGTCGTCACTGGCCGATCAGCTTGCCGAGCTTCGTGCGCATCTCCGTGCACTCGGTGGCCTTCGCGATGGCGTCCTTGTACTTCGGGTCGGCGTCGAGCTTCTTGATCTGGTCGGAGAACTTCGACGGGTCCGCGGACTCACCGCCGATCTTCTCGACCTGGTCCAGGAAGTCCGGCGCGTTGGCGTCGATCTTCTTGACCTGCTCGGCGACCGACTTGTACTCCTTGGCGCCGTCACCGAAGAGCTTGACCAGCTCGTCGTGCAGGGCCTTGGCCTCGGGACCGGGCGCGCCGACGTCCGAGAGCTTCTTCGCGGCGTCGGCCATCGCCGTCGAGCCGCTGTCGAGGATCTTGAGCATGCCCTCCTTCAGCGCGGGAGGGTTCTGGCTGTTGGCCGCGGCGAGGGTGATCAGCTCGACCGCGCCCGTCAGCACCGGCGTGGTGCCGCTGCAGAACGCGCCGGCCCACTTGACCGGGTCTGCGGCGGGCGGAGCGACGGACGTCGTGGTCGGCGCGGCGCTCTGCGTGGACGGCGCGGCGCTGTTGGTGCAGCCCGCCAGCGCGAGCGCGGCACCAGTACAAGCGACAACGAATCTCAAACGTGCGTTCATGGTGGAAATCCCCCAGAAATGTCGAACCGGACCGCCGAACGGTACACGTTCGGGCGATCCGGTCCGGGTGCTTCCCGGTTCGTCAGGAAGTCGGCGGAGACGTGGGGGTGATCGCCAGGCCCTTGCAGTTGGGGGCCTTCTGAGCGGCGTCCGCGAGTCCCGTCTCGGTGAACTTCTTCTGGACGTCCGCACCGGCCCCCTCCAGCGCGGCGGCCTTGGTGACCATCTCGGTGAAGGCGGTGATGACCTGGGTCGGGTCGGTGGCGGAGTCCACCTTCGACCTGGTGTCGCCGAGCAGTGTCCTGATCTGGTCCATGCCCTTCTCGGCGGCGCCGACCAGCTCCTTCGACTTCGGGTGGGGGCCGTTCTCCAGCGGCTTGAGGTCCGCGATCGACTTGTCGACCGCGGTGACCTTGGTGCCGAGCCACTCGGAGAGGCCGGTCTTGAGTTTGGCGGGGTCGGTCATGTCGATGTTCGGCTCGTCCGACATGGCCTTGACGGTGCCGCCGACGGCACCGCAGACCTTGTCCATCCACGCCACGACGTCGGCCTCGCTGGCCGGTGTCGAGGACGTGGCGGAACCTCCTCCTCCGGTGCTGCAAGCGGTGACCGCGAGCATGCCCGTCAGGAGCGCGATGACTGTGCGACGCATGGCGCGGAAGCTACTCGCGATGGCCTCGCTCAGCTCGTCGGAGCGACGTTGAGGCGCTGCATCTCCTGGCACTTCGGTGCCGTCTGCGTGGCCTTCTGCAGCTCCGGGTTGTTCTTCAGGTCGCGCAGCGGGTCGGCGAGTTCCGAGAGCTTCGCGATGGCCTCTCCGGCGGCCTGGATGCCTCCGGTGGCGTTGTTCGCGTCGGCCTGCTCGACCTTCGTCTTGGCGTCGCTGAAGACGGCGCCGAGCGAGGTGAAGGTCTCGGCCATCTTGTTGACGGCCTCCTCACCACCCGCGACGGGTGACGGGCCGACGTTCTTGAGGCCTTCCGCGGACTTCGTGAAGGCGTCGGCGAGCTGGCCCATGTAGGCGGCCATCTCGGCCTTGAGCTTGGTGGAGTCGGCGTCGAGCTTGGGTGCCGTCTTCTCGATCTTGGCGAACTCGGAGGCGGCGCCGCACACCTTGTCCATGTAGGCGACGGCCTCGGGGCTGGCCGCGCCGTTGGTGGGCGTCGATGAAGTGCCGGAGTTGCCGCCATTGGTGCACCCGGCCAGCGCACAGGCGGCGGCGACAACGGCAGTGGCGACGAGGCTGAGCCTCATGTCGTAACTCCTAGGTCGGGGTACGTCGGGGGGAAACCCGAACGTACCCCGACCGGAGGTGGTGGAACTACGCGGCGCCGTTGCTCACGGTCTCCGCGGGCGTGTCCGCGATCGCGGTGCCGCGACGCTTGGACACGACCACCGCACCCACGATGATCAGTGCCGCGACGACGGCGATCGCGATGCGGATCGGGTCGGACGCGCTGTCACCGATGGAGAAGGTGACGATGGCGGGCGCGATCAGCACCGAGACCAGGTTCATGACCTTGATCAGCGGGTTGATGGCGGGGCCGGCGGTGTCCTTGAACGGGTCGCCGACGGTGTCGCCGATGACCGTGGCGGCGTGGGCGTCGGAGCCCTTGCCGCCGTGGTTGCCGTCCTCGACCAGCTTCTTGGCGTTGTCCCAGGCACCACCGGAGTTGGCCAGGAACACCGCCATCAGCGTGCCGGTCGCGATCGCGCCGGCGAGGTAACCCGCCAGCGGGCCGACGCCGAGGCCGAAGCCGACGGCGATCGGGGCGAGCACGGCCATCAGACCCGGAGTCGCGAGCTCGCGCAGCGAGTCCCTCGTGCAGATGTCGACGACCTTGCCGTACTCCGGCTTCACCGAGTAGTCCATGATGCCCGGGTTCTCGCGGAACTGGCGGCGCACCTCGAACACGATGGCACCGGCGGCGCGCGTCACGGCGTTGACCGCGAGGCCCGAGAACATGAAGACGACGGCCGCACCGATGGCGACACCGACGAGCACGTTCGGGCTGAACACGACGTTGGTGAACGAGATCGGCAGGTCACCGGCGATGTTGCCGACCTTGACCACGGCCTGGTCGATCGCGTCCTTGTAGGAGCCGAACAGCGCCGTCGCGGCGAGCACGGCCGTCGCGATCGCGATGCCCTTGGTGATGGCCTTGGTGGTGTTGCCGACCGCGTCGAGCTCGGTGAGGATCTGCGCGCCCTCGCCGTGCACGTCACCGGACATCTCGGCGATGCCCTGCGCGTTGTCGGAGACCGGGCCGAAGGTGTCCATCGCGACGATGACGCCGACGGTCGTGAGCAGACCACAACCGGCGAGCGCGATCGCGAACAGCGCGACGACGACCGAACCGGACAGCAGGAACGCGCCGTACACGGCCGCACCGATGACCAGTGCGGTGTAGACGGCCGACTCGAAACCGACCGAGATACCGGACAGGATCACCGTGGCCGCACCGGTCAGCGAGGTCTGGCCGACCTCCTTGACCGGCTTGTGGTCGGTGCCGGTGTAGTAGCCGGTCAGCCACAGGATGATGCCGGCCAGCACGATGCCGATGATCACCGCGACGGACGCGATCAGCGCCGGGTTGCCGCTGGTGGACTTGACCGCGTCGCTGATGCCGTTGAGGTCCGCGAAGGAGCTCGGCAGGAACGAGAACGCCGCGATGGTGCACAGCACCGCGGAGATGACCGCGGAGATGTAGAAGGAGCGGTTGATGGCCGCGAGGCCGCTTTCGCCCGCCTTCGCCTTGGTCGTGTAGACGCCGATGACCGCGGTGAGCACACCGATCGCGGGAACGATCAGCGGGAACAGCAGGCCCTGCGCGCCGAACGCGGCGGTGCCGAGGATCAGCGACGCCACCAGGGTGACGGCGTAGGACTCGAAGAGGTCCGCGGCCATGCCGGCGCAGTCACCGACGTTGTCGCCCACGTTGTCCGCGATGGTGGCGGCGTTGCGGGGGTCGTCCTCGGGGATGCCCTGCTCGACCTTGCCGACCAGGTCGGCGCCGACGTCGGCGGCCTTGGTGAAGATGCCGCCACCGACACGCATGAACATCGCGAGCAGCGCGGCACCGAAACCGAAGCCCTCCAGGACCTTCGGGGCCTGACCCGCGTACACGAGCACGACCAGCGCCGCACCGAAGAGGCCCAGACCGACGGTGGTCATGCCGACCACACCACCGGTGCGGAACGCGATGCGCGTCGCCTTTTCGCGACCGCCTTCTTCGTTCGCGGCGGCGGCGACACGCACGTTGGCGCGCGTGGACAACCACATGCCCAGGTAGCCGATAGTCGCCGAGAACGCGGCACCGACGATGAAGAACAAAGATCGGCCGATTCGTTCGGCCAAATCATCTGCCGGTAGCGCGAACAACAGTACGAACACGATCACGACAAAGATGCCGAGCGTGCGGAACTGCCGGTTGAGGTAGGCCGCTGCGCCCTCCTGAACCGCCTTGGCGATGTCCTGCATCTTTTCGGTGCCCTGGCCGGCGGCCAGCACCTCCTTGAGCAGCACGTACCCGACGGCGAGAGCAGCCAGGGCGACCACGGCGACCACGGCTACGACGCCGCGATCACCCCCGGAGAGCTCGAGGCTCTCCGCGAGGAATTGCCGGGACATCCGTCCTCCTGGTGAGTTGCCATGTGCAGCGCCAAGGCAGACCAGCCGCCCAGCGCGACGTGACGCATCCCTCATTGGATGCGATGAGCGGGGAGTCTAGGGGGTGGTTGCAACGAGGCAACGAAACGTCCCGATCCGTGCACACACCGTTATCTGCGCAGGAAGTCGAGCACGCCCCAGCCGGAAGTGTCGGTGTCGTGTGCAAAGCTCGCCTCGTGGTGGATCAGGGACGGCGGTTGCTGGACCGCGTGCTGGCCGGTGTACCCGCCGGGGAGTCACCTCTCACACACGCACGCGATCTGCCGTTGCGGCAGGCTGATCACGTCGAATGGCCGTCGTGGGCAGCCGCGCCGGTGGTGGCCGCGTTCACCGAGATCGGCGTGCGGGAGCCGTGGCGGCACCAGGTGGAGGCGGCCTCGCTGGCGTGGTCCGGGCAGCACGTGGTGCTCGCGACGGGCACGGCGTCCGGCAAGTCACTTGCCTACCAGTTGCCCGTGCTTTCCACTCTTTTGGCGGACACGAAGGCCACCGCGCTGTACCTTTCGCCGACCAAAGCCCTTGGTGCGGACCAGCTCCGCGCGCTTGACGAGCTGGGGATCAAGGGGGTACGCGCGTCGGCCTACGACGGCGACACCCCGATGGCCGAACGCGACTGGGTCAAGGCGCACGCGAACTGGGTCTTCACCAACCCGGACATGCTGCACCGCGGAATCCTGCCGCAGCACCCGAAATGGCTGCGGTTCTTCCGCCGGCTGAAGTACGTGGTGATCGACGAGTGCCATTCCTACCGCGGCGTTTTCGGTTCGCACGTGGCGTTGTTGATGCGTCGGCTGCGGCGGGTCGCACGTAAATACGGCGCGAATCCGATCTTCGTTTTGGCATCGGCCACTGTGGCTGATCCTTCTGCGTCGGCGCAGAGATTGCTCGGCGTACCGGTTTCCGCTGTCGTGGACGACTTCTCGCCGCGCGCCTCGCGGACGGTCGCGCTGTGGGAGCCGCCGCTGACCTCACTGGAGGGTGAGAACGGCGCGCCGATCCGGCGTTCGGCAGGCGCGGAGACGTCGCGGATCCTCGCCGACCTGGTCGTCGAGGGCGCCCGCTCACTCGCCTTCGTGCGATCCCGCCGGGGTGCCGAGCTGACCGCACTGGGCACCCAGCGCATTCTGTCCGAAGTGGACAGTGAACTGCCCGGCCGGGTGGCCGCCTACCGGGGCGGATTCCTGCCGGAGGAGCGGCGGGCGCTGGAGAAGTCGCTGTCCACGGGCGATCTGCTCGGCGTCGCGACCACGAACGCCTTGGAGCTCGGCGTCGACATCGCCGGGCTGGACGCCGTGGTGGTGGCCGGTTTTCCCGGCACCTTGGCATCGTTCTGGCAGCAGGCGGGCCGTGCGGGCCGATCCGGTGACAGCGCGTTGGTGGTGTTCGTGGCACGCGACGACCCGTTGGACACGTATCTGGTGCACAACCCGTCCGCGGTGCTGGACCGGCCGGTCGAGGCGACGGTGCTGGACCCGCTGAACCCGTACGTGCTGGGGCCTCAGCTGGCGTGCGCCGCGTCCGAGATGCCGTTGACCCCGACGTGTCTGGACGACTTCGGCGGACCGCTGGCAGAGTCCGTCCTGGCCGAACTGGTGGCGGAGAAGCTGCTGCGGCGCAGGCCGGCGGGGTGGTACTGGGCGTCGCACGACCGCCCGCACGCCGGTGTGGACATCCGCGGTTCCGGCGGCGACCAGGTGGCCGTCGTCGAGGCGGACTCCGGCCGGATGCTCGGCACCGTCGACCCGGGCTCGGCCTGCTGGCAGGTGCATCCCGGCGCCGTGTACCTGCACCAGGGGCGGGCATACGTGGTCGACGAGCTCGACCTGGAGAGCGGCCTCGCGATGGTGCACCGCGAAGACCCGGAGTGGACGACTCAGCCGCGTGACTGCGTGGACATCACCGTGGTGCGCGAGGTCGAACGCGCCGATTTCGACGGCGTGTCCGTTTCGCTGGGCGAGGTCGAGGTGACCACGCAGGTCGTCGGCTACCTGCGCCGGCTGCCGTCCGGCGTGGTGCTCGACCAGATCCCGCTGGACCTGCCGGAGCAGAGCCTGCAGACCCGAGCCGTCTGGTACACGGTCGACGAGTCGCTGCTGATCTCCGCCGGCCTTGACGGCAAACGGATCCCCGGTGCGCTGCACGCCGCCGAGCACGCGGCGATCGGCCTGTTGCCGCTGTTCGCGACCTGTGATCGCTGGGACATCGGCGGCGTGTCGACGGCCGTGCACCCGGACACGGGGATGCCGACGGTGTTCGTGCACGACGGCCACCCCGGCGGTGCGGGCTTCGCGGACAGGGGTTTCGAGGCCCTGCGGGCGTGGCTCTCGGCCACGCGCTCGGCGATCAGCTCGTGCTCGTGCCCGATGGGTTGCCCGTCGTGCGTGCAGTCGCCCAAGTGCGGCAACGGCAACGAACCGCTGGACAAGGCCGGTGCGGTGCTCGTGCTGGACGTCGTGCTGGGCAAAATCGCCTGACTCGTCCGGCTCGGCCCGGCTACGGTTTTTCGGTGCCCACGCGGTTCCCGGAGCTGAACGCCCTGCTCGCCGACCTGGTCTCCTCAGTTCGGGAGATCCTCGGCCCCACCTACGTGGGCACTTACGTCCAGGGCTCGTTCGCCTTGGGCGCCGGTGACATCCACAGCGACTGCGACTTCATCGTCGCCTGCACCGAGCTGCCGTCCGGTGATCGCGAAGCCGGGTTGCGCGCCCTGCACGACGAGATTCCCTTGCGACCAGGCCATTGGTCGACGGAGATCGAGGGCTCGTACGCCGACGTGGAGTCGTTGCGCTCGGTGGCGGGCCTCGGGGTTCCGTGGCTGTTCAACGACCACGGCCACCGCACGTTGATCTGGGACACCCACTGCAACAGCCCGCACGCCCGGTGGATCCTGCGCAACCGCGGCATCGTGCTGGACGGCCCGCCGATCACGTCGCTGGTCGACGAGGTGCCGGCTTCGGTGCTGCGCTCGACGATGCGAGCTGACCTGCCAATCCTGTGGGAGGGCATCAAGACGTGGGCGCCGATGGACGTCGCGTGGACTCAGCGCTACATCGTCGCGCAGTACTGCCGCACGCTCTACACGCTGCACACCGCCGAGGTGACCTCGAAGCGCGGCGCGCTGGAGTGGGGATTGAAAATGCTCGATCAGCGGTGGCACCCGCTGATCGAGCAGGTCTTGGTGGACCGGGACCTCGGCTGGGACGCCGACGCGGCTCCGCGTCCGGGAAGCATGGAGCAGACTCACGCCTTCGCTGCCCACGTGGAAGGTCTGGCCTGACGCGTAGGTCGTGAGGGCGCCAGCGCCCGAACTCGCGGGGGCCTGGGGGTCGCCCCCCCAGAAGACACCGCGTCCGACTCGGCGAGCGCGTAGCGCGGGCAGGGTCGGGCCGAGGACGCTGGGGGCGCGTCGCAGGCTCACGGGTACCTGCGACGCGCCCTCTCCACGTGCCGAACACTGTTTTCCCGCCTGCTACCGCTTCGCGACCGGATTCCTTGGAACATCGGCGGAATCTGGTTCGTTCGTCTCGACAGGACACGCGGGAGGCGACGGTGTCGACTGTCTTCTGACGAACTCCGGGGAGGAGCCGGCTTCACCGACCGCGGCAGAGCTGGTGCTCTGCCACTAACGTCCTCGGTCCGGTCACTAGTGCGGGAGGCTGTCCTTCGGGGTGCGTGTTCGGCTTTTTGCCCGTTCCTCAGCGGCCCCTGAAGTGCGGGTACGGAGGCCGATCATCGGATCGGGCGGGGTTGGAACGGCCGTGCAGGGCATCGTCTTCGGGGTTGTCGGGGAGAGTCCACGACGACACCCAGCACGGCCGGGCTCTGCATGTAGTTGTCAGACGACTTCGAGCTGGTAGCCCGCCGGGGTGTGCAGCGCCTCGACGAGTGCGTCCTGCACGACGTGCGCGTCCGGCAGGTTCCAGCCGCAGATCGACGGCTTGACCCGCCAGTGCACGACACCGTGCGCCATCGGGGTGGGCGGCAGCGGGATGTACTCGCCCTTGGCGTAGTGGTGCACGTCCACGTTGTTGGCCAGCTCGGTGTTGAGCTTCGAGCCAGACTTCACGAGGAACATCCACCGGCCGGACGGGGTCGCCGCGATCGGCACGGGAACGCCGATCGAGCGCAGTGCGACGGCCGCGCGACGGCCGAGGTCGGTGCCGACCTCGATCGCGTCCACCACGTGACCGGTGGCGACGAGAAGGCTGTAGGAGCGACCCGCCCACCACGTGGCGACCTGGTCGGGACGCGTCCCGATGCGGTCCACCCAGTCGCGGTGCACGGGGATGGGGCCGTGGAGCTCGAGCCCGCTGCGGCCCGCCCACTGGGTGACACCCTGCTCCGAACCGGCCGGGTAGGTGCCGGGCAGTACGGGCCAACCGCGGTACGCGAGGCTGACGGCCTCGGCACGCAGTTCAATGCGGAAGGCCCCGCGCCAGCTGTCCGACCAATCCATCTTCCGTCGCCTTCTTCCTAGGCTCTGACTCGACATCAACGTGGTGCCGGTGTTCGTAGGACACCGCGTCGGTGCCGCCACTACAACTAACGACACCGGCCCCGGCCTCCGTAACCCCCGCTCGACAACTGGTAGCTACGAGACGGCGAACGCCCTTTGTCAGACCGAGCAACTGAACTGCTCGCGTTTAGTTCGATCACCGTTCAGCATGTCCCGGCACCGGTGTGAGTCCGCTCACCGCTGAGAGTCGACCGCTCGTCGCGCTCCAAACGCTTCGATCTTCGGCCGGACCTGCCCTGGCCCGTGCGTTCACCGGGCCGAACGGCGTAATCGCCGACAGCCGCACAACCACCTCCCATCCGTTGATCGCGCAGTCGTCGAGGGTTGATCGATTGGCCTCGGCCACGCGTTTTGCCTGCTCACAAGCATTTCCGTCGCCGTCGGCGAGATGAGCGGCAGCCGCGAGCGCCGCCAGATCGGCCGCACCGGTCACCCGGTGCCGCACGACGACCGCCGCCCCGGCCTGAGCACCGGCGACCGTGACGGTGATCAGCAGCAACATCGCCACCACACCGCTCACCGCAGCCGAACCTCGTTCGCAACCAGGCCGTTCACCGTTCATCGCGGCTCCACGACGGCGAACGCCTGTGCGCTGAGCGGCAAGCCCAACGGCCCCTTCTTGCGAACGACCACCCGCACGGCATCCCCTTCCGCCCGGAACTCGACGATCGCTCCCACCGCGATCTGTCCGGCCGCCTCCTCGCCGCGCTGCCGTTCACCGCGCGCCGTGAGCCGCGCCGCCTCCCGTGCCGCGTCGGCGCACCGCATCTGCTCGATCACCGCCGTCAGCCCGGCGGCCGCCAGTGCCATGACCACCAGCAGCGCGCACACCGCGATGGCCGCCTCCACCGTGACCATGCCGCTGTCGTCAGACCCACGACAGCGCACGCTGTATCAGCCCTTGCAACAGGTTCTGCACGAAGCCACCGGTGACCAGCGAGTACAACACCGCGGCGAACGCGGCCGCGGCCAGCGTCCCGATCGCGTACTCCACCGTGCTCATGCCGCTGTCGTCCTTCAGCAGTTCCATCTCTTCGCTCCTTAGTTGAGGAATTGACCGGCCAGCCCCAGCACCACCGGCACCACGCCGAGGCACAGGAACGCCGGCAGAAAACACAGCGCGAGCGGCGCCGCCACCGCCACCGCGGCCTTCTGCGCCCTGGCCTCGGCCGCGTCGTTCGCCGCGGCCCTGGTCCGCTCGGCCAGCTCAGCGGCCTGCCTGGCCAGCGCGGCCCCGGACCGCGCCGTCCTGCGCGCGGCCCTGGCCAACGCGGCCGTCTCCGGCCGGTCGAGCGCGGGTGCCCATGCCGTGACCGGGTCAGCCCCTAGCTTGAGGAGGTCCGCGACCTGACCGAGCTCGTCGACGGCGACGGCCTCGATCGCCGTCGGCACCGGCAACCCGGCCCTGAGACAGGCAGCCAGCAGATCCCAGGCAGCGGCCCGTTCGAACGGCCCCGTGCTCTTGGCCTTCTTCCGCGGCGGGTCGTGCTCTCGGAGCCGCAACCGATCAATCGCTCTTCGCTGAGTCGGAGCCACCAGGACCGCCAACGCGAGGAGAAGGAACGTCACGGCTCCACCTCCGTGATCCGCCTCGTCCACCACAGCCCCGCCGCCAGGAACAACGCGCCGAGAACCAGCAACAGCTGTCCCGCCGTGGTACCGGCGAGCACGTGCACCGGCCGGGCACCACTCAGTTCGCCCAGCAACACACCGAACACCGGCAGCCCGGCCAGCACCGCCGCACTGGCTCGCGGCCCCGCCATCCGCGCGTGCACCTGCCGTGCAAACGCGGCCCGCTGATCAAGATCACGCCTGGTGGCGTCCAGCACGTCCGCCAGCGCCACGCCGTGCCTGGCCGACACGTGCCACGCCCTGGCCAGCTGATCCGTTTCGAGCAGCGGCTGGCGAAGATCTCTGAGCGTTCGCTCGACATCGCCACCGAGTCGCGCGGTGGCCGCCACGGCCTTCAGCACCTCGTCGGCCGGAGCCGGCGTGTCCTGAGCCGCCCCTTCCGCGGCCGTGGCGGGGTGGGCACCCGCGCGGAGCTCGTCGACCACGCCGCCCAGGCCGTTGCTGAGCGCTTCGGTCGCCGCCCTCAGCGCACGGTTCCGCTTGCCCTGCTTGACGATCCGGTGGACGGTGGCGGCGAGGACCGCCCCCGCCAACAGCCCGCCGATGCCCGCCAGGAGATAGGTCGCTGCCATCGCGGCTATCAGCCAGACGTATTGCGGGACAACGATTTTTCGCTTGTTCACCGGCCTCAGCCTGCGCAGTGGCGTGAGCTGGGGCCACACCAGCAACGCGGTCGCCAGCAGGAGGAGGCTCAGCACAGCAACTCCTTCTCGTGCCAGCCTCGTCGTTTCGTCCAGATCGGACGGACGCCGAGGGTGCGCCCATCCCGCGTGAACGCCCCGATCTCGTTGAGGTACCGCATGTTCCCGTCCCGGCGCATGTGCAGAACCAGTTGCACGGCCGCAGCGACCTGGCTGTGCAACGCCTGCGCGTCGAGCCCGCCCAACGCCCCCAGCGCTTCGAGCCGCGCCGGCACCTCGGCCGGCGAGTTGGCGTGCAGCGTCCCGGCGCCGCCTTCGTGGCCGGTGTTCAGTGAGGTGAGCAACTCACGAACCTCCGCACCCCGCACCTCACCCACGACGATCCGGTCGGGCCGCATGCGCAGCGCCTCGCGGACAAGAGACCGCACGGTGATCTCGCCGGCGCCCTCGACGTTCGGCGCCCGCGCGACCAGCCGCACGAACTGCGGATGGTCCGGATTCAACTCGCCCGCGTCCTCCACGCACACGATCCGTTCGCTCGCCGGAACCCACGCGAGCAACGCCGACAGCAACGACGTCTTGCCCGACCCGGTGCCGCCGATGACCAGAAACGCCATCCGCCTGCGGACGATCGCCTTCAGCACGTCCGCGATCTCGGCGTCGAACGTGCCGAGTCTCTGGAGCGCGCCGAGGTCGTGGGTGGCGGGCCGGAGCACGCGCAGGGACAGGCAGGTGCGGTCCGCGATGGGCGGCAGCACCGCGTGCAACCTCACGCCGCTGCCGGGCAACCACCCGTCAACGCACGGCGACGCGTCGTCCAGCCGCCGCCCGGCCGCGACCGCCAGCCGTTGCGCGAGACGACGAACGGCGTCCTCGTCGGGAAACGTGACGGTGGTGCGACGCAGACCATCTCTGCCGTCCACCCAGACCTGGTCCGGCGCGGTGACCAGGACGTCGGTGGTGCCGGGGTCGGCGAGCAGCGGGTCGAGCGGCCCGGTGCCGCTGAACTCCTGCCGAAGCACCTGGAGGGCTTCCAGGACGTCCGAGTCGGCCAGCACACCACCCGCCTCGGACCGGACCGCGTGGGCGACGACGGCCGCGGTCATCTCCATGTCCGCGCCGGCCAGCCGGTGACGGACGCGGTCGATCAGGGCGGCGGTCACGTCACGCCCCTCCGGTGAACGGGAATGGCGGTCATGTGGCTACCTCCGGGCGGCGGGCATGGCGGCCGTAGGTGATCTCACGGCCGGTGAGGCGCAGCCAGGTTTCGTGGCACCAGGCGAGGAAGCGGCTCATTCCGGTGGCTCCTTGAAGATGAAGGGAGGCGGGAAGGGGCGGCCGTAGACGACGAGGTTGCGCGCCATCCGCACCAGGACGGCGACGAGGGTCACGGCTGCGATCGCCTTGCGGCGAAACGGTTTCCTCGACGTCGAAGGCGGGATCGCGCGCGCACCAGGCGAATCTCGTGGCGGAAGGGGCGAGGTCACGGCCGCAGACTCCTTCGCATCGAACGGGTCTCACCGCGAAGCAGGGGGAGACACCACAGCAGCTGCCCGGTCACGGGCGGAGTTCCTTCAGCACCAGGCGGGCTGCGGTGGCCAGGGGGCCCTTGGGGTTGCGCGGGAAGCGGCCCCGTTCCAGCACCTCGGCCAGGCCCGGTTCGGGCCTCATCTGGGTGAGGAGGGGGACGCCGATCACGTCGGCCATTTCGGTGGCTTGCAGGTTGCCGGGGGACGGGCCGCGCACCACCAGGCGGAGGTTGCGGCCCTGGGTGAGCAGGCGGGAGGCGACTCGGGAGGCGGCTGCGGTGGCTCGCACCTCGGCCGGCACCACCAGGACGGTGAGGTCGGTGCGGTCCAGGGCCGCGGAGGCTGCGGCGGTGGGGTGGCGGGGCAGGTCTACGACGACGGTGTGGCCGGCGCGGCGGCCTGCGTCCAGGACTGCGGCCACCGCGGCGGGTTCCGGGTCTGGGCCGGTTCGGTCGCAGGCCAGGACGCTCAGGCTGCCCGCGGCGGGCAGGGCCGCGCGGAGAGCGGACATCGGGACTCGGCCGCCGGTGCAGTGCACGCCCGGCCAGCGGGCGCCCTCGTCCGATTCGGTGCCCAGGGCCAGGTCTATGCCGCCGCCCAGGGGGTCGCAGTCGACGAGCATGGCCTCGCCGCCCGTCGCCACCGCCTCACGGCCGCAGGCGATGGCCAGGATCGAGGCGCCGGAACCGCCTCGGCCTCCCACGAACGAGACCACGCGGCCGCGGTCGGAGGGTGGGCCCTCGTCCACGTCGGCGAGAGCGCTCACCAGCAGGCGGCCCTCCACCGGGAGTTCGAGCACTCCGTCGGCGCCCAGGGCCACTGCCAGGGCCCAGGGCGGGTCGCCTCCGTGGACCACCAGGACGCCGGTGCGGCGGGGGAAGTTCGCGTCCAGGCAGGCGGAGACGGCGGCCGGGTCGAGCAGGACCAAGGGAGCGGTGTGCCACTCGGCGCGCAGAGCGGTCACGTCGGGCGCGCGGGAGATCTCGCAGTCGGCCGCGGCGGCGATGCGGAGGACTTCGTCGAGCAGGTCCGGGTCGGTGACCAGGGCGGTGGGGTGGGTCATGGGGTCCACGCTGGTGGGTCGTGATGAACGACACAACGAGCGAAGATCCAGATGTGGACAAATCGCGGGGTGTGGACAAGTCGCGATCTTGAAGCGTTTCGACGACGGGGAGTGTCGGACCCGTGTGCGAGCCTGGAGGGTTGGGCGGCGAAAGGCCGGCGAAGGACCGCAGAGGTTCAGTCGCGGCGACGCGGAAACGGGGTCCGGATATGGGACGACCCCCGCCAGGGGGGAGGGACGGGGGTCGTCAATGGTTCAGTCCCGGGGGGTCGGACTGAACCCGTCCGTCGAACCGGACTCTCCTACTGTATCCCCATGCGCCAGTGCTGCGCGCAACTTCGGCAACAGCCGCGGGCCAAGTTTCGGTAACCGTGCAGCACAACGGTTTCGTACACAAACGAAATGCCGCCCGAACGGCCTACTGACGAGTACGCCTAAGCTGCGGTACATGAGTCGGATCGCCGCCTTCTTCGACCTCGACAAGACCGTGATCGCGAAGTCGAGCACGCTGGCGTTCAGCCGTCCCTTCTTCCAGGAGGGACTGATCAATCGCCGCGCGGTGCTGAAGAGCGCTTATGCGCAGTTCGTGTTCATGCTCGCCGGTGCGGACGCGGACCAGATGGACCGCATGCGCGCGCACATCACGGCACTGGCCGCGGGCTGGGACGTCGAGCAGATCCGCAGCATCGTGAACGAGACGCTGCACGACATCGTCGACCCGCTCGTCTACAAGGAGGCGACGCAGTTGATCGCCGACCACAAGGCGGAGGGTCACGACGTCGTCATCGTGAGCGCGTCCGGCGAGGAACTCGTCGCCCCGATCGCTCAGATGATCGGTGCGGACTACAGCGTCGGTACGAAGATGGTCGTGCACGACGGCCGCTACAGCGGCGACATCGACTTCTACTGCGCGGCGGACAACAAGGCCGTCGCGATCAAGCAGCTCGCCGCCGAGCACGGCTACGACCTCACCCAGAGCTATGCCTACTCGGACAGCGTCACGGACCTGCCGATGCTCGAGGTCGTCGGCCACCCGACGGTCGTGAACCCGGACCGCGGCCTGCGCCGGTTGGCACTGGAGAAGGACTGGCCGGTGCTGCAGTTCGTCGACCCGGTGAGCCTGCGCGCCCGCATCCCCACCCCCTCGGGCAAGGCGGTCGCGGTCACGGCCATCAGCATCGGCGCGGTCGCGGCGGCCGGCGCCGCCTGGTACGGCCTGCGGCGCAAGCGTGGCCGTGACTGAAGTCAAGGCCACGAACCACAAAGGCACCGAAGGTGACCGGTACCGACGAGTAGCGGCAACGCCACGCACACGTGGTGTTCGCGTGAGTGCACGCCGCCGCCCTGTCAGCGGTACCAGAACACGAACAAACGCTCACAAATCCAGAAACGCCAGTACTTTCACTACTGAACGTGGCTTGACCGGTGCACCCGTCCGAGCCCTTGCCGTGACCTGCCACACGCACTTAAATGGGTGGTGCGGACCTCGGGTCGGCCAGGGACCAGACGAAGAGAAGTCAGGATCCACCCCGGCCAAGCTCCGTGCGCGGACTTCGAGCACCCACGCGCAGCACGCCGCGGGAGGCTTGTCGTCTAGGGCCTGCGTACCGGGACGCCGGACGCCGAGGCCAGGGTTGTACGACTGGAGTTGCACGCTTGGTAACTCGCAAGCCCGCGCTGAAGACGGGGCCACCCTTTCGAGGGTGGCCCCGTCTGCTTGTTCAGTCAAAAATTGCCTCCGGACGGCAGAATGTTCGCCCGTTGACCCACCACGCAGCCGTGAGTAACTTGCGAAATACGCCAGTTACCTGTGGGAAATCACCGGGAGGCACGGACAAGTGCGGAAAATCGCCGCGTTGACGCTGGTCACAGCCATGGTCGCCCTCACGCCGGTGGCGAGAGCGGACGCCTCGGTGACCACGCTCCGCGGGATGTCGCTGGAAGAGAAGGTCGGCCAGCTCTTCGTCACCTACGTCAACGGCCAGGCCGCCGACGTCCCGCACCCCAAGAACCAGACCGACTTCGGTGTAGCGACCGCCGCGGAGATGGTGCGCAAGTACCACCCCGGCGGCGTCATCTACTTCAACAACTCCACGCGCGACAACATCGAGAACCCGAAGCAGATCGCGCAGCTCTCCAACGGCCTGCAGAAGGCCAGCCCGATCCCCTTGCTCATCTCGACCGACCAGGAGATGGGCCTCGTCACGCGCATCGGCCCGCCGGCCACGCAGCTGCCGGGCAGCATGGCCCTCGGCGCCGGCCGCAACACGCAGGACGCCGAAGAGGCCGCGCGGATCACCGCCCAGGAGCTCCGCGCGATGGGCATCAACCAGAACTTCGCACCGGACGCCGACGTCAACTCCAACCCGGCGAACCCGATCATCGGTGTGCGCAGCTTCTCCAGCAACCCCAAGCTCGCGTCCGACATGATCAGCGCCCAGGTCCAGGGCTACGAGGGCCGCCGCTGGTTCGACATGAACTCGGTCACCTCGACCGCCAAGCACTTCCCCGGCCACGGCGACACCTCCGAGGACAGCCACACGGCCCTGCCGGTCTCCAACCGCAGCCTCGACCAGTGGCGCCAGATCGACGCGCCGCCGTTCCAGGCCGCCATCGCCGCCAAGATCGACTCGATCATGACCGCGCACATCCAGGTGCCGCAGATCGACCCGTCAGGCAACCCCGCCACGCTCTCCCCCCGCGTCATCACCGGTCTGTTGCGCGAGGAGCTGAAGTACGACGGTGTCGTCATCACCGACTCGCTGGAGATGGCGGGCGTCCGCAAGCTCCACTCCGACGCCGAGATCCCGGTGCTGGCCATCAAAGCGGGCGTCGACCAGTTGCTGATGCCGCCGAACCTCGGTCTCGCGATCGACAGCGTCCTCAAGGCGGTCCGCAGCGGTGAGATCTCCGAACAGCGCATCGACCAGAGCGTCCTGCGCATCCTCAAGATGAAGCTCCTGCGCGGCGTAATGCTCAACGCCCAGGTCGACGAGAACAAGGTCGACCAGGTCGTCGGCTCCAACACCCGACAAGCCCAGGCCATCGCCGACCGCACGATCACCGCCATCCGCAACGACGCGCAGGCCATCCCGCTCAACGCCACCGCTCCCCTGGTCGTCGGCACCAGCGACGCACCCGCGACGGCCCTCGCCACCAGGATCAAGGGCACCAAGGTCGTCACGGCCACGAGTCCCACGCCGGCGCAGGTCCAGCAGGCGCTCGCAGCCGCGGCCAACGCGGACAAGATCGTCGTGCTGACCAACAACCTGAGCACCCGGCCGGCCCAGCTCGACCTGCTCAACCAGCTGGTCGCCACCGGCAAACCGGTCATCGCGGCCGCCACCGGCAACCCGTACGACGTCGCCTACAGCAACGCCAAGACGTGGCTCGCCACCTACTCGACCACGACCGTCTCGATGGAGGCGCTGGCCAGGATCCTGCTCGGCGAGGCCAAACCGCAGGGCAAGCTCCCGATCGACGTCCCCGGCCCGACGCCCTACCCGTTCGGCCACGGGGTGACCTGGTGAGGCGACGGAGCTTCCTCACCGCGAGCGCCCTCTCCGTCCCCCTCGTCACCACCGGCACCGCCACCGCGGCCCCGAAGCTCGCGACCGCCGCCGAACAACTCGCCCAGGACGGCTGGCGCAAGCTCAAGGGCCGCAAGGTCGGCGTGCTGACGAACCCGACGGGCGTGCTCAAGGACCAGACCCACGTCGTCGACTCGATGGTCGCCCACGGCGCCAAACCGCAGGCCGTCTTCGGCCCCGAACACGGCTTCCGCGGCACGGCCCAGGCCGGTGGCTCGGAGGGCGACTACGCAGACCCACGCACCGGTGTGCCGGTGTACGACGCGTATGGCGCCAACGCCACAAAGCTCCAAGCGATGTTCACGAAGGCGGGCATCGACACGGTCGTGTTCGACATCGCGGACGTTGGTGCGCGCTTCTACACCTACATCTGGTCGATGTACACGGCGATGCAGGCCGCACCGAACCTGGACTTCATCGTCCTCGACCGCCCGAACCCCATCGGCGGCAACGCGAACGGCCCGCAGCTCGATCCCGCCTATGCCACGGGCGTGGGACTGAAACCGATCGTGCAGCAACACGGCATGACGGTCGGCGAACTCGCGCGTTTCTTCAAAGGCGAGTTCGACCTCACCACGAAACTCGAAGTGGTCAACGTCCGGGGCTGGCGCCGGAACCAGCTCGACACCGGCCTGCCGTGGGTGCCGCCGAGCCCGAACATGCCCACCCAGGACACCGCGCTGGTCTACCCCGGCACGTGCCTGTTCGAAGGCACGGTGCTGTCCGAGGGCCGCGGCACCACCCGCCCGTTCGAAACCGTCGGCGCACCCGGCATCGACTGGCGCTGGGCCGAGGAACTCAACGCGCTCGGCCTCAGGGGTGTCCGGTTCCGCGAGACCTACTTCGCGCCGACGTTCAACAAGTTCCAGGGCAAGACCTGCGGCGGTGTCACCCTGCACGTCACCGATCCGCACTCCTTCGACGCGATCAAGACCGCAACAGCCATGCTGATCACCGCGAAGTCCTTGTACCCCAGCGTGTTCGCGTGGCGGCCCGACAACTGGATCGACAAGCTCAGCGGCTCGGACCGGCTGCGCGGGATGATCGACGCCCAGGCCCCGCTGGACGAGATCGTCGGGGCGTGGCAACGAGAACTGCAGCAGTTCCGCCGCACCCGCCTGCCCTACCTGCGCTACCGGTGAGGACGACATGCTCATCCCTGCCCTGGCCGTCGCACTCGTGACGGCCGCGATCCCCGGCCATTTCGACCAGCCCCAGGACGGTTTCGCGCACCCCTGGACGACCCTGCGCGAGTCCAACCCGTACTGGGCGAACCTCGACCCGGAGCCGATCAACACGGCCCTGCGCCAGGTCCGCGACTTCACCAAACCCCAGGCCAACGGCAAACCGCTGTACGCCGGCGCCGTCACGATGTACGTGCACGACGGCAAGATCGTCACGCACGACCGCACGGGCTACGCGGTCCTCTACCAGGATCAGCAAACCCAGCTGCCGGAAGACGAACGCGTCCCGATGCAAAAGGACACGATCTTCGACTTCGCCTCGATCTCGAAGCTCTTCACGTCGATCGCGGTGATCCAGCAGGTCGAGCAGGGCCGGGTGAAAGTCGACGAGAAGGTCGCCACCTACCTGCCCGAGTTCGGCGTGAACGGCAAGGAGAACATCACCGTCAAGCAGCTCCTCACACACACGAGCGGCCTCGAACCGTTCATCGCGTTGTGGAAGCTGTACCCGGATGTCCCGTCACGCATCAAGGCCGTGATGGACGTGAAGCCGAAGTCCACGCCCGGCACCACCTATGTCTACTCCGACCTGAACCTGATCACGCTCGGCGAACTGGTCCACCGGGTCAGCGGCAAGAAGCTCGACCAGGCCGTCAGGGACGGCATCACCAAGCCGCTCGGCATGAAGGACACCGGTTACAACCCGAAGGCCAAGAACCGAACGGCCGCAACGGAGTTCCAGACCGCACCGCCACGCGGCATGGTCCGCGGCGAGGTGCACGACGAGAACGCGTGGTCCCTCGGAGGAGTCGCCGGACACGCCGGTGTGTTCGGCACGGCCAAAGACCTCGCCATCCTCGGCCAGACGATCCTCAACGGCGGCACGTACAACGGCCGCCGGATCCTCACCGAGCACAGCGTCGAGCTGATGCTCACGAACTTCAACCAGCAGTTCCCCGACAACGCCCACGGGCTCGGCTTCGAGCTCGACCAGCGCTGGTACATGGGCGGGCTGAGCGGACCGGGAACCGCAGGTCACACCGGGTACACCGGCACATCGTTCGTGATCGACAAGGCCTCGCGGTCGATCGCGATCCTGCTGACCAACCGCGTGCACCCGAGCCGGGACTGGGGCAGCATCAACCCCGCCAGGCGCGCCGTCGCCGACGGCCTGGCCAACGCGCTCGCCGTCAAGTCGCACGGAAAGCAGTGGCGGGCAACGACTTCCGGCGGCACTCTCACGGCGGAACGCCCGGTCGAGGTCTTCGTCGACGTCGACAAGGGCGACAAGCTGACGATCCAGCACTGGAACGGCACCGACTGGCAGGACGCCCGCACGATCACCACCACCGAACGCCGTTGGATGCCAACGGAATCCGTCAAAACCCGGTTCGTCTACACCAAGGCGGGCCAGTACAACGGACGCGGCGTGTACGTGCACGCCCGTGGCGACGTCACCGCGGAAGGCTGGTCAGTGGCACGCCGCTAGCACGTCAGTGAACAGAGGGAGCGCCCGTGGAAACGCGGGCGCTCCGAAGCTCACCACGATCCCCGTGCGGTCGTCATTGCTCAGCTCGTGCCGGAACCCGGAGAGAGGACTGACCTCGATCCCACGTTCGCGCGCGGTCTGCACGATCTCCGTTTCATAGGGCGTATCAAGCACAGCGTGCATACCGGCCGCGATACCGGACACCGACGCGTACGGCGAAACAGCCTCCACGAGCCGGTCACGTCGTCGTTGGTACTTCAACCGCATCCGCCGCACGTGGCTGTCGTACGCGCCCGACGACAAGAAGTCAGCCAACGTCAACTGGTCGAGCATGCTGATGTACTGCTCGCGATCGGTCTTCAGCGCCAAGATCGGATCCACGAACCGGTCCGGCAACACCATCCACGCGATCCGCAGCGCCGGCGACAACGCCTTGCTGGACGTGCCCAGATAGACGACGTGCTCCGGATCGAGCCCCTGCACGGCCCCGACGGGCTGCCGGTCGTAGCGGAACTCACCGTCGTAGTCGTCCTCCAGCACAAGACCGCCCACGCGCCGTGCCCACTCCACGGCCGATGCGCGCCGCCGTGGATGCAGAGGGCCACCCAACGGAAACTGGTGCGCGGGCGTCAGCACGCAGGTGCGCAGGTCATCGGGCAGCTGTTCGGTGTTCGCGCCGTGGTCGTCCACCGCCAGCGGCACCGTCGACTTCCACAACGACCGGTGGAAGCCCAACCCGTACTCCTCGACCACGACCGGCGGCTTGAGCAGCCGGTTGAACATCTGGATCGCGCCCGCGAACCCCGAACACACCACGATCCGCTCAGGATCGGTCCGCACCCCACGAGCCCGCGCCAGGTACTCGGCCAACGCCGTCCGCAGCTCGATCCGCCCCTGCGGATCACCCGGACCGAACGCCTCCGACGGCGCCGCCATCAACGCCCGCCGCGTCGAACGGATCCACTCCGTGCGTGGGAACTCGGTGATGTCCGGCGTCGACACGGTCAGATCGAACCGCACGTCCGAGCCCACAACACGACGCGAAACCGGAGACGGCGGCGATACCCGTTGGGCAACAACGGTTCCCGAACCCTGACGCGCAGTCAGCCACCCCTCCGCCACGAGCTCCGCGTACGCCTCCGCGACGGTGTTCCGTGCGATCCCCAGATCGGCGGCGAGTGATCGCGACGCGGGCAGCCGCGTCCCCGGAGGCAGCCGCGCCGACCGGACCGCCTCCCGCAGCGACGCCGTCAACCGCTGCCGCAGCCCACCCGGACCGGACAGGTCGAGGTGGAAGTCAAGATTGGCCCACGATTCCACGATCAGATTGCACCATGCCGGGAGCCAATCAGCGGCCTAACTTCGTGGACATGACGAACCGAATCGACCTCGCCAAGAAGGCACCGAAGGTCTACCGCGCCATGATCGCCCTCGACGCCGCCGCCCGCGAAGGTCTCGACGAGCAGCTCGCCGAGCTCGTCCGCATCCGCGCTTCCCAGCTGAACCACTGCGCCTACTGCCTCAACATGCACACGGTCGACGCACGAAAGGGTGGTGAGTCCGAGGCGCGCATCTACCTCCTCAACGCCTGGGAGGAGGCCGGCGACCTCTACACCGAGAAGGAGCAGGCCGCGTTGCGGCTGACGGAGGCCATCACGGTCTTGAGCAGCCACGAGTACGTCAGCGACGAGGTCTACGAGCGGGCGGCGAAGCACTTCGACGAGGAGGAGCTGGCGCAGCTCATCGCGCTGATCTTCACCATCAACTCGTGGAACCGGATCGCCGTCTCCACCCGAAAGAAGCCCGACGTTCGGTGACATTCCCCCGCAGATTCGCCCGTACAGGGTGACTTTCGGACACAGTTGGGGTGAGTTACTGCCACACTCCGTTGACCCCCGAAGTTGCGGTTAGTAAGTTTCCCACGTGTCCACTGAAAGCAGTGCCGAGTCCAGTCCGCTGGTGAAGATCCGGTCCTTGCTACCGGGTCTCGCGCGCGCCGAACAGCGCGTCGCGAAGGTGGTCCTGGAGAACCCGGCAACAGTCGCGCACCGCAGCATCACCGAGGTCGCCGAGCAGGCGGGCACGAGTGAGACCACGGTGACGCGGTTCTGCAAGGCCATTGGCGTCGGCGGGTACCCGGAGCTGCGCATCGCGCTCGCCGCCGACACCGCGCGCAGCCAGGCCAGGGCCAACCACGACATGGGTGGCGACATCGGGCCTGGTGATGACCTCAAGCAGGTCGTGGGCAAGGTCGCGTTCGCCGACGCCCGCGCCGTCGAGGAGACCGCCGAGCAGCTCGACGTCGAGTCGCTCGACAAGGTCGTCCAAGCCGTCGCGGGCGCCCGCCGGGTCGACGTCTACGGCTTCGGCGCGAGCGCTTTCGTCGCGTTCGACCTGCAGCAGAAGCTGCACCGCATCGGCCTCACCTGCTTCGCGTGGAACGACACGCACATCGCGCTGACCTCGGCCGCCGTCCTCACCGACGCGGACGTGGCCGTCGGCATCTCGCACACCGGCTCGACCTCGGAGACCGTCGAGGCGCTGCGCGTCGCCCGCGAGACCGGCGCCACCACCGTCGCGCTGACGAACTTCCCGCGCTCGCCCATCACCGAGGTCGCCGACCACGTGCTGACCACGGCCGCGCGCGAGACCACGTTCCGCTCCGGCGCGATGGCCAGCCGCATCGCGCAGCTCACCGTGATCGACTGTCTGTTCATCGGCGTCGCCCAGCACCACGTGGACACGGCGAAGACGGCGCTGGAGGCGACCTACGAGGCGGTGTCCGGTCACCGGCTGGGCGCGAGACCAGACGGCCGACGGCGGCCGCGGGAGACGACTAAATGATCTCCCCCCGGAACGGTGTGGTGGTGCGCGTGGAATCTCCGACGGAGCAACGGAACCCTCGCACGACGGACATCGACCGGGTCTCCACGATCGACGTGCTGCGGATGATCAACGACGAGGACCGCACGGTCCCGTCCGCCGTCGCCGAGGCACTGCCGGAGCTGGCCCGCGCGGTCGACCTCGGCGTCACCGCGATCATGTCCGGCGGCCGCGTCCACTACGTCGGCGCCGGCACGTCCGGCCGGCTGGCCACGCTGGACGCGGCTGAGCTGGTACCCACGTTCAACACCCCGGCCGACTGGTTCGTCGCCCACCACGCCGGCGGTTCGGAAGCCCTCGTCCGCGCCGTCGAAGAGGTGGAAGACCACTCGGGTGCCGCCCAGATCCGCCGGCACGCCACCGGGAAGGACGTGGTGGTGGGCGTGACCGCGTCCGGACGCACGCCGTTCGTGATCAGCGCGCTCCAGGAGGCGCAAGCGCTTGGCGCCAGCACGGTGCTCGTGTCGAACAACGCGTCGGTGCCGTTCGCGCCGGACGTCCTGGTCGCGCTGAACACCGGGCCCGAGGCCATCGCCGGGTCGACCAGGATGAAGGCGGGGTCGGCCCAGAAACTGGTCCTGACCTCGTTCTCCACCGCGGTGATGATCAAACTCGGCCGCACCTACTCCAACCTGATGGTCAGCATGCGCGCGACCAACGCGAAGCTGCGCGGGCGGACGATCCGGATCCTGCACGAGGCCACCGGGCAGTCCGAGAACGCCTGCGAGCGGGCGCTGGCGGACGCGTCCGGCGATCTCAAGGTGGCGCTGGTGCACCTGCTGGCAGGCGTACCGGCCGAACGTGCGGCCGCCGCCCTGGAGGACACGAAGGGCCACGTCCGCAACGCCCTGGACCGGCTAGCCGGGTAGCACGGGACGCCACGGGATCGGCGTCGACAGCACCATCGCGCTGGACGTCTCCCCGTGCGCGGCCAGGCGGACCAGAAGGCGTTCCAGCTCGACGATCGACGTGGTGACGACCTTCACGACCGAGCAGATCTCGCCCGTCAGCCGCACCACCTCGACGACCTCCGGGACATCGTCCAGAAGTTCGGGATGGACCGTGATGCACCTCGGGCCGTAGCACTTCATGCGCACCAACGCGACGACAGGACGCCCGACGACGGTGGGGTCGACCACGGCGCGATAGCCGGTGATCGCGCCCATGTTCTCCAGCCGTCGGACCCGTTGGGCGACCGTCGGCGGTGAGACGTGGACTCGGCGTGCGAGCTCGTTGTACGACAGGCGCGCATCCTCTTGGAGTGCCTCCAACAGGGCCTTGTCGACGTCGTCCAACATGAACGCAAAGCTACCCGTCGATCTGGTTTACGTTTGGAAGAAGATTGGCGCGAACGCCTTTGGTCGCCCATTCAGGTGACGGGCGGTTCCGGCGACGATTGAGGCATGAGCTGCCCCGTGTCCCCCAAGCTGGATTTCGGCGGCACCACGCCGTACGAGGACTACGTGCACGCGTCGGTGTTGCACACCCTTCAACAGCAGTGGTCCAAAGATCCCCGTGAGATGTCGTTCCTGGTCATCACGCAGGTGATGGAGCTGTACTTCGGCCTGCTCTGCTTCGAGTGGCGGCAGGCCCAGGCCGAACTCCGCGCCGACGACCTCCGCGCCGCCGTGCGCACGCTCCGGCGTTCCGACCTGCACCTGCAGGCGTTGTCGGCGGCGTGGCGACCGATCGCGCGGATGACGCCGACCGAGTTCAACTCCTTCCGCGACGCGCTCGGCGAGGGCTCCGGTTTCCAGTCGGGCATGTACCGCGAGATGGAGTTCCTGCTCGGCGAGAAGTCCGCGTCGATGCTCGTGCCGCACCGCGCGGTGCCGGCGATGCACGCGCAGTTGGAGGAGTCACTCGCGAAACCTTCGCTGTACGACGACGTGCTGGCGGCCCTGAAGCGCCGTGGTTTCGACATTCCCGCCGATGTGCTCGACCGCGACCTCACCAAGGCGTACGAGCCGTCGGCCGAGGTCGAGCAAGTGTGGGCGTCGATCTACCGCGGCGACGACCGCGACCTGCTGGAACTGGGCGAGGCGCTGACGGACATCGCCGAGGAGTTCGCCCGCTGGCGCTACGACCACCTGCTCGCGACCCGCCGCTCGATGGGCTCGAAGGTGGGCACCGGCGGCTCGGCTGGTGTTGCCTGGCTGGAGAAGCGCACCCAGCGTGCGGTGTTCCCGGAACTGTGGACCGCCAGGAGCTACGTGTGAAACGCGAGCTGTTCGACATCCCCGAAGGTGTCATCTACCTCGACGGCAACTCCCTCGGCGCAGCACCGAAGCACGTCGCCGAACGGATGCAGGAGGTCGTGCGGCATCAGTGGGGCACGAGGCTGATCCGGTCGTGGTCCGAGGGCTGGTGGGAGGCGCCGCAACGGATCGGCGACCGCGTCGGCCGGCTGATCGGGGCCGCCCCCGGACAGGTCGTCGTCGGTGACTCGACGTCGGTCAACGTCTTCAAGGCGTTGATGGGAGCCGTGAAGGGCACGACCCGCACCGAGATCGTGTGCGACGAGTCGACGTTCCCGACCGACGGCTACATCGCGCAGTCCGTGGCCTCGCTGACCGGGCTCAAGATCCGTGGCGCGCATCCGTCCTCTTTGGACCTGACCGAGGACACCGCGGTGGTGTTGCTCAACCAGGTCGACTACCGGACCGGCGCGCTCAACGACATGAAGGCGCTCACCGAGCAGGCGCACGACGTTGGCGCACAAGTGGTCTGGGATCTCTGCCACAGCGCGGGCGTGCTGCCGATCGAACTGGACGCCCTGGGCGTCGACTTCGCGATCGGGTGCACCTACAAGTTCCTCAACGGTGGACCGGGCTCGCCGGCGTTCATCTACGTGCCGCACGCGAAGCAGGCGACGTTCGAGAACCCGTTGTCCGGCTGGAACGGCCACCGCGAGCCGTTCGCGATGGAGAGGACCTACGAGCCGGACCCCGGCATCGTCCGGGCCAGGGTCGGCACGCCGGACATCCTCTCGATGCTGGCCCTCGACGCCGCACTGGACGTGTGGGACGACGTCGACCTCGCCGAACTGCGTCAGCGAGGGCTCAAGCTGACCGCGTTGTTCCGCGAGCACGTCGAGAAGCTCACGGACCTCGAAGTGATCACACCCGAGGTCCGCGGCAACCAGATCTCGGTGCGCTGCCCGGACGCCAAGGCCGTGATGGACGAGCTGATCGCGCGCGGCGTCATCGGCGACCAGCGGCCGCCGGACATCCTCCGGTTCGGGTTCGCGCCGCTCTACGTGACCGACGAGGACGCGATCAGGGCAGCCGAGGTGCTGGCCGAAGTCACCCGGTGAGTGCGGCGTCCGCGATGCTCTTCGCCTCGCGGGCGCCCGCCTCCAACGACGAGCAGACGAACAGGATCCACTGGGCCAGGCCTTCCAGGGTCCCCGACGCGAACGCCACGGACGCGGCCTCGTACTCGGCGGACCGGCGCAGGCAGGCCACCTCCGGCACACCCAGACCCTTGGGGTCGAGGCCGCTGGAGATGGACGTCATCCGAGCCGCGGCACGGGCCACCACACCGTTGGCCACGTCGAACGGCGCCAGCCCGAGCAGTTCGCCGTGCACGACCGCGACCAGGACCGGTGCCGGCACTGACGTTCCGCCGGTGACCAGCGACCCGAGCATGTCGAGCCGCTGCGAGACGTCTTCCGACACCCGTGGACGACCAACGTCAGAAGCCAGGTCCGCAGCAGCGAGCACGTGCAACCGAGCGAGGGCCTGCAACGGCGCGCGTTGCCAAGTGCTCACCAAACCGCCCAGTGCCTCGGCAACGCGCAAAGATCCGGCCAGCACGGGGTTCGTGACCTCGCCGGACTCCGGAATCTCGGTCGGCCCGCCCTCCAGCGCCGCCGACGCACGGGCCGCGCGGACGGACGCTTCGGCCGCGGTCGTGGCCCAGCCGCGCAAGTTCACCCGATGGCGGTGCACCTGGAAGACGGCGTCCTTGGCCGCGTTGGCGGCGTCGGCCACACCCGGCAAGGAAAGCAGCGGAGCAAGCGGATCGGTCACGGTCGCGCAGAGTACCTGACCAGGTGAAACGCGTGATCCAGCTCACTGTCGGGACCGTTGAGCGCGCAACTTCGCCCGTTCATCGCGCCACACGTGCTTCAACCAGACAAAACGGGTTACACAATGGAAGCCGTGTCGTAATCCGCCCCAGATTGGTCTGAACCTTTCGGGGGAGGAGCCTGTTGGAAGTGAACTGGCTCGCACTACGGTCAGTACCCGCATCCCCAACCGGTCTGGATTTTCCAGGAGGTCTCGCACCATGACCCAGTCGCCAGGCCAGGGCCAAGCCCTGGACAACCTGCTCACGGAGAGCAGGACGTTCCCGCCTTCCGACGAGTTCGCGGCACAGGCGAACGCACAGCCCGCGCTGTACGAGGAGGCGAAGGCCGACCGCGAGGCGTTCTGGGCGAAGCAGGCGGAACGGCTGCACTGGGACACCAAGTGGACGCAGGTCCTCGACTGGACGGACGCGCCGTTCGCGAAGTGGTTCGTCGGCGGCAAGCTGAACGTCGCCTACAACTGCGTCGACCGGCACGTCGAGTCCGGCCACGGCGACCAGGTCGCGATCCACTGGGAGGGCGAGCCCGGTGACTCCCGCGCCATCACCTACGCCGAGCTGCAGCGCGAGGTGTCCAAGGCCGCGAACGCGTTGACCTCGCTGGGAATCGGTGCCGAGGACCGCGTCGCGATCTACATGCCGATGATCCCCGAGGCGATCTTCGCGATGCTCGCGTGCGCCCGCGTCGGCGCGATGCACAGCGTCGTGTTCGGCGGCTTCTCCGCCGAGGCGTTGCGCACCCGCATCGAGGACTCCTCGTGCCGCCTGGTGATCACCACCGACGGTCAGTACCGCCGCGGCAACCCCTTCCCGCTCAAGCCCGCCGTCGACGAGGCCGTCGCCGCCGCGCCGTCCGTGGAGAAGGTCATCGTCGTCAAGCGCACCGACAGCGAGGTCGCGTGGACCGACAAGGACGTGTGGTGGCACGAGCTGGTGGACGGTCAGTCCGACCAGCACACCCCCGAGGCGTTCGACTCGGAGCACCCGCTCTTCATCCTCTACACCTCGGGCACCACGGGTAAGCCGAAGGGCATCCTGCACACGTCCGGCGGCTACCTCACGCAGGCGTCGTACACGCACCACAACGTGTTCGACCTCAAGCCGGACACCGACGTGTACTGGTGCACCGCGGACATCGGCTGGGTCACCGGCCACAGCTACATCGTCTACGGCCCGCTGTCGAACCGCGTGACGCAGGTCGTCTACGAAGGCACGCCGAACACCCCGCACGAGGGTCGCCACTGGGAGATCGTGCAGAAGTACGGCGTCTCGATCTACTACACGGCGCCGACGCTGATCCGCACCTTCATGAAGTGGGGCGCGGACATCCCGGCCAAGTACGACCTGTCCTCGCTGCGCGTGCTGGGTTCGGTCGGCGAGCCGATCAACCCCGAGGCGTGGATCTGGTACCGCGAGAACGTCGGCGGCGGCAAGGCTCCGATCGTCGACACGTGGTGGCAGACCGAGACCGGCGCGATCATGATCTCGCCGCTGCCCGGCGTGGTGTCGACCAAGCCCGGTTCGGCGCAGCGCCCGCTGCCCGGCATCGGCGCGAAGGTCGTCAACGACGAGGGCGTCGAGGTCCCGCACGGTGGCGGTGGCTACCTGGTGCTCGACGAGCCGTGGCCGTCGATGCTGCGCGGCATCTGGGGCGACGAGGAGCGCTACCGCGACACGTACTGGTCGCGCTTCAAGGAGCAGGGCTTCTACTTCGCCGGTGACGGTGCCAAGTACGACGACGACGGCGACATGTGGCTGCTCGGCCGCGTCGACGACGTGATGAACGTGTCTGGCCACCGCATCTCCACCACCGAGGTCGAGTCCGCGCTGGTCTCGCACCCGACCGTGGCCGAGGCGGCCGTCGTCGGCGCGTCCGACGCGACCACCGGTCAGGGCATCGTGGCGTTCGTGATCCTGCGCGGTGGCGCGGGTTCCGACGCCGGTGGCGCCGACGCGATCAAGGCGCTGCGCGACCACGTGGCCAAGGAGATCGGCCCGATCGCGAAGCCGCGGCAGATCATGGTCGTGCCGGAGCTGCCGAAGACGCGGTCCGGCAAGATCATGCGCCGCCTGCTGCGCGACGTGGCGGAGAACCGCGCGGTCGGCGACGTGACGACGCTGGCCGACTCGTCGGTGATGGACCTGATCTCGGCGGGCCTGCAGTCAGGTAAATCCGAGGACTGATCTGCGCAAACGTGACGGGCGTCCTCGGTGGAGGGCGCCCGTTCGCGTTAAGATCGCAACAGGGTGAGCCGGGAAGTCTGGTCGGCACGAGGATTTGTCGTACCAGCTGACCTAGGAGCCCTGTGTCGCGCAAGAAGGCCGTTGTCGCCGAGTTCGCCCGTTACCTCCGCACGGAAACCGTCGGTGGCACCGTGCTGCTCGGAGCCACCGCGATAGCGCTGATCTGGGCCAATTCGCCGCTCTCCCCCGCCTACTTCGGGCTGCGGGACCTCCAGGCCGGACCGTTGACCGTCGGCGACTGGGCCACGGACGGACTGCTCGCCATCTTCTTCTTCGTGGCCGGACTCGAACTGAAGCGCGAACTGGTCGTCGGCGAGCTGTCGGAGTTCAAGGCGGCGGTCCTGCCGGTGGTCGCGGCGATCGGCGGGATGATCGTGCCGGCGCTGTTCGCGTTGGCGATCGGCTGGGGTCAGCCGGGGATCGAGAGGGCCTGGGCGATCCCGGTGGCCACGGACATCGCGTTCGCGCTGGGAGTGCTGGCGTTGACGGCGTCGGGGTTGCCGTCGAGCCTGCGGGTGTTCCTGCTGTCGCTGGCCGTGGTGGACGACCTGGGCGCGATCATCGTGATCGCGATCCTGTTCACGACGAAGTTCAACCTGCTCGCGGCCGGCGCCGTCGTCCTGCTGCTGGCGCTGTACTGGTTCCTGCAGCACAAGAGGATCACCAGCGTCTGGATCTACGTGCCGATCGCGGTCGCGACCTGGTGGTTCATGCACGAGTCGGGCATCCACGCCACGATCGCCGGCGTCGCGCTGGCGTTGCTCACGCGGGTGAAGCGCGATCCGTACGAGCACGAAGCTCCCGCCGTCCGGCTCGAACACCGGCTGCAGCCGTGGTCGGCCGGGGTGGCGGTGCCGGTGTTCGCGCTCTTCGCGGCCGGTGTGCCGGTGGGCGCCGAGGCGTTCGGGAAGCTCTTCGCGGACAAGATCGCCATCGGGGTGATCGTCGGACTCGTCGTCGGCAAGGCGATCGGGATCGTGGGCATGTCGGCGCTCGCGGTGTGGCTCAAGGCGGCCGTCTGGCCGTCCGGCGCCGGGCCGCGGGACATCGTCGCGGTGGCCGTGCTGGGCGGGGTCGGGTTCACGGTGAGCCTGCTGATCGCGGACCTGGCGCTCGATCAGCCCGAGACCGCCAAGGCCGCCGTGCTGATCGCCTCGATGATCTCTTCGCTGCTCGCCGCGGTGTTGCTCATTCGCCGCAGCCGGGCACATGGCACGATGTCCGAGTGACCACCAGGGAGCACATCGCGTCGATTCCGCTGACCGCAGACGACCCGACGGCCGAGGCGTCGATCGGCGGCCTCGTTCGTGATGCGACCGCGCACATGTCGACTCTGGTCAGAGCAGAGGTCGAGCTCGCCAAGGGTGAGCTCGTCAAGGAACTCAAGAAGGGCGCGTTCGGCAGCGCCTACCTGATCGCCGCTCTCACGGTGCTCTGCTTCAGCCTGTTCTTCCTGTTCATGGCCCTCGGGTTCGGGTTCTCCGAGTGGTGGGGCTGGCCCAGGTGGGCAGGCTTCGGGCTCGTGTTCGTCGTGATGCTCGTGGCCACCGGGCTCCTGGTCCTGCTCGGCGTGCGCAAGCTGAAGAAGATCAGGGCGCCGGAGAAGTCGATCGCGGCCGCGAAGGACACCGTCGCCGCGCTCACCCAGCGCGACACCAAGAGCAGGGGCGACGACAACTGAGCCGCAAACCCGACCCGTCGGTGGTGCGGGTCGCTGGCCCGTGGACGCACCGCGACGTGTCGGCCAACGGCATCCGCCTGCACGTCGCCGAACTCGGCGAGGGACCGCTCGTGCTGCTCCTGCACGGGTTCCCCGAGTTCTGGTGGTCGTGGCGGCACCAGCTGACGGCGCTGGCCGAGGCCGGCTACCGCGCGGTGGCCGTCGATCTCCGCGGGTACGGCGACTCGGACAAACCACCGCGCGGCTACGACGGCTACACGCTCGCCGGTGACATCGCGGGCCTGATCAAGGCGCTCGGCGCCCAGCGCGCACACCTGGTGGGTCACGCGTGGGGCGGCGCCATCGCCTGGACGGTCGGCGCGGTCCACCCGCGCCTGGTCTCGTCGATCTCGGTGCTGTCCGCGCCGCACCCGCTCGCGATGCGCCGGGCGTTCCGCCGGCATCCGCGGGTGAACTCGCACGTGCTGCGGTTCCAGCTGCCGATCTACCCGGAACGCTGGCTGACCGGCCAGAACGCCATGCAGGTCGCCCGGCTGCTGTCGGCCTGGTCCGGCCCGAAGTGGCGGTCAGCGCCCGAGTTCGACGAGGTCATCCGCCGCTGCCGGCAGGCGATGACGATCCCCGGCGTCGCCCACAGCGCGATGGAGTACTACCGCTGGGCAGTTCGTTCGCAGATCCGCAGCGACGGGCGCCGGTTCACCGAGGCCGTCGACAAGCCGATGCAGGTGCCGGTGCTGCAGCTCCACGGAGCGTTGGACCCGATCACGCTCGAGTCCTCCGCCCGTGACTCGCGGCAGTGGCTCGGGCCGGGGTCGGAGTTCCGGAGCCTGCCCGAGGTGGGGCACTTCCCGAACCAGGAGGCGTCCCACACCACGAGCAGGCTGATCACCGAGTTCCTGCAGAAGACCTCCTGAACGCGGCTGCCAGCGTCCCCGCCGGGTCGTCCGGCAGATCGGCCGAGCGCCAGGCGATGTAGCCGTCCGGCCGGACCAGCGAGGCGCCCTTTTCGGACAGTCCGAACACGTCCAGCTGCTCGACCCGTTCGTACCGGACACCCAGCGGCGCCGCGGCTTCCTCCCACTGCGGGTGGTCCGCCACGAGCACCCAGCCGCGTTGGAACAGGTCCAAAGTGGACTTTCCGGGCTCGATCCACACGTGCGGTGCCCGCGTGCCCGGCTGGCCGTGCCACTGCTCGGGGAGCTGGGCGGGCGGCAGTTCCTGGCCGGCGCCAAGCACCGCGGCCGACCGGTAGAGGACGCCGTAATGCATCGCGTTGTTGTCGAACAGCGGCGCGTCCACCGGCTCGCCATCACGGTTGTGGCCGTCGTTGCGCGCGAAAATCTGCTGGTGGCACAACGAAGCGACCGGGCGGCGTTCCGCGTCGTAAGTGTCCAACAAGGACGGACGTGACTCGCCGTTCAGCACGGCGGCGAGCTTCCAGGCGAGGTTGTGCGCGTCCTCGATGCCGACGTTCGCCCCGAACCCGCCACGGCTCGGCGGCAAGGTGTGCGCGGCGTCGCCGGCCAGGAAGATCCGGCCGTCCGCGAACCTGTCCGCGACCGCCGCCGAGATCGTCCAGCGGCCGGTGGTGATGATCTCCACCTCCAGGTCGTCCCTGCCGATGGCCTGGAAGATCTTCTGCCGCAGCTCGGGCTCGTCGTACTCGCGGTCCTCGAGCATCAGGACCCAGCGGCCGTCGCCGTAGGTGGTCAGGAAGCCGACGCCGTCGACGACGAACTGGCCGACCCCGTCCTTCAGGTACTCCTGCAGCGGTGCGCGGAACAGCACGCTGCGGGACGTGTGCATGTACCCGCGCCCGCTGCGGGTGATGCCGAGCTCCTCCCGGATCGAACTGCGGTGGCCGTCCGCCGCGACCAGGTAGTCCGCGCGGATCTCGTACGGCTCGCCGTCGCCCTGGACGATCGCCGTGACGCCGTCGCCGTCCTGGGAGAACTCCAGCATCCGGGTGCTCATGCGGATGTCCGCGCCGAGCTCGCGGGCCTTGTCCCGCAGGATCGGCTCCATCCGGTCCTGGGCCAGCGCCACGCCTGTGCAGGGCGAGTACTCGACGTCCGAGAGCTCCGCCGGCGGCGACCAGAAGGTCTCCTCGAACCGCTCCCCGACCAGGCTCGCCACCCGGACCCGCCGGATGCCGAAGCCCTTCATCACCCGGCTCGGCGGCAGCTCGCCCTCAAGGCCGACCGCCCGCAGCAACTCGCCGACCCGAGCGTTGAAGCCGACCGCCCGCGGGTGCGGTGAGCTGCCCGGATGCTTCTCCACCAACGTCACGTCCACCCCGCGCCAGGCCAGGAACATCGCCGCCGACGTGCCCGCCAGCCCTCCCCCGATGACCAACACCGAAGTCTTCATCTCTTCCCCTCTCGATACGCTGTATCGCTCAATACACTGTATCGCGATGAGACGCTGTATTGTCCAGCTCGATGTCGAACGAACTCGTGTGGGACCGCCCAGAGCCGCCCAGCAAGCCGTCACCGACCCCGTTGAGCAGGGAACTGATCGTGCAGGCCGCGATCAGGCTCGCCGACGAGGGCGGCCTCGACGAGGTGTCGCTGCGCAAGGTCGCGGCCGCGCTGAACGCCGGCCCGATGCGCCTCTACGGCTACATCGAGACCAAGGACGAGCTGCTCGACCTCATGGTCGACGAGGTCTACGGCGAGATCCGGCTGCCGGAACCCGGCACCGACTGGCGCGCCGCCCTGACCCAGATCGCCCACGGCATGCGCGCGGCGGCGAAGCGGCATCCGTGGTTCATCGACCTGCTCGGCGGCCGCCCGCACCGCGGTCCCCACTCGCTGGCGCACATCGAGGCGTCACTGCGCACCCTCGACGGCAGGCCGGAGTTCCCGACCATCGACCACGTGCTCGGGGCGGTCAGCACCGTGATGGCGTTCGTGCACGGCGCCGTCCGCAACGAGATCACCGAGGCCCGCGAGGAGCAGGCCAGCGGCATGACCGAGGAGCAGTGGCAGGCGGCGTCCGGCCCCTACATGCAGCGGATGCTGGCCACCGGGAAGTTCCCGACGCTCGCCAAGGTCATGTACGAAGCCGAGCACACCAGCGCCGCGCCGTGGTTCGACACGGGACTGAGCTGCGTGCTCAACGGCATCGCTACGACGCACACCCCTGGGTAGACGCCCGGCGGGTCAGCGTCGGTGCCTTCTGCACCATCGACTGCACCTGCTGGGCGGTCAGCACGAACCCGGTCTCCGGGTCGTCGACGGCCGCGCCGAACACCACGCCCATCACCCGGCCGTTCGGGTCGACCAGCGGGCCACCTGAGTTGCCGGACCGGACCTCGGCACGAACCGTGTAGACGTCACGCGTGACCGTCTGCGCGTCGTAGATGTCCGGGCCGCGCAGCAGCTCGATCCGCTCCCGCACGCGCGCCGGCGACGCCTTGTACGGGCCGTCCAGCGGGTAGCCGAGCACGATGCCGTCCTCGCCCGGCTGCACCGTGTCGGAACGGAACTGCAGCGGCGTGGCCTCCAGGTCCGGCACCGCGAGCACGGCGATGTCCGTGCGGGGGTCGTAGGAGACGACCGTCGCGTCGAACTGGCCGCGGCCGACCTCGACCGTCACCTCGTTGGTGCCGGCGACGACGTGCGCGTTGGTCATGACGCGTTCCGGCGCGATCACGAACCCGGTGCCTTCCAGGGCACGCGAGCACGACGGCGCGCGGCCGCGGACCTTCAGCACGGACGACTTCAGCCGCTGCACCACCGGGGAGCTCGCGAGCTGGTCGTTCGGCGGCTCGACCGCCTTGAGCGGCGTCCGGTTGAACGGGTCCATCGCCTGCGGGAAGCCCGAGACGTCGAAGAGCTTCTGCAGGTCGTTCGACAGCACCCTGGCGGCCTGCGGCATGGTCTCGTCGACCTTGCCGAGGATCACCGACTGCCTGAGCGACGACGTGAGGTCCGGCAGCCCGACGACCGAGGTCAGCGGGAGCGCGATCATCCACGCCACGATGAAGACGACCAGGCCCTGCACGATCGCGCCCAGCGCGTTGTCCGCGCCGCGCAACGGCGACGCGTTGACCCGAGCCTTGATCGTCCTGCCGATGTAGACGCCGATCGTCTCGCCCAGCGCCACCAACAGCACGACGATGCCGACCGCGAACACGACCTTGGTCACGACGTTCTCGAACTGGGACACCAGGAGCGGAGCGATCTGCGTGCCGAGGATGAGGCCGACGAGCACACCGACGAACGCGGGCAGCGCGACGACCATGCCCTGCCTGGCCCCGGAGACCGCGGCGATCGCGGCAAGGCCCAGCACGAGCAGGTCAACCCAGTTCAACCCGAAAACCTCCGCCTCACTGTGTAGCGCGCAACGCTAGTTCAAGGTCACGCACATCTGTCGCATCCCACGGCTGTTCCCAGCCGCCGAGTGCGATCAGGCCGTTGATCAACCCCGCGGTGAAACCCCACACCAGCATGCCCGGTGCGGAGAAGGCCGCTCCGACGTAGCCCGCAGGGTGACGCACCCGGAACCTGTTCGCAGGATCGGCGAGATGCGCGACGGGCACCCGTGCAACGGCGGCGGTCTCCGCCGGGTCGACAGGTGCGACGGGGCTCGGCTGTTCCCAGTAAGCGAGCACGGGCGTGACCACGAACCCGGACACCGGCACGTACAGCTCCGGCAACAGGGCGAGCGGTCTCACTCCTGACGCAAGTACACCTGTCTCCTCGTAAGCCTCGCGTAATGCGGTGCCGACCGGGCCGTCGTCGGTCTCGTCGGCCGCACCGCCAGGAAACGCGACCTGACCCGGATGCGAGCCGAGCGTGTCCGATCGGCGCAGCAGCAACACGTCCGGGCCGTGGTTCTCGTCCTCGCCGAACAGCATCAGCACGGACGCCTTGCGCACGCCCTCGGAGGGAGCGCGCGGGACCCGCATGAACGTCTTCGCGTCGATCTGGTCGGTGGCCTTGGCCAGGCGCTGCATCCAGTCGGGTGGCTCTGTCGCCTCCGTCATCGAACCGCCTTCTCCACCTGCTCTGGCGCCTTGAAGTACGGCGGATCCGTGATCTGCCGGACCTGACCGTCCGCTGCTATGTAATACGTGGCGGGCAGCGTTATCGGCGCCTTCACTCGTTTACGCAGCTCGTCCGCCCCGTCGTAGACCGAGGGCAGCCGCACGCCGAGCCGGGCGAGCAGTTCGAGGCCGTCGGCTTCGCTGCTCTTCACAAGAACTGGGACGACCGGGACGGCACCTGGTTGCTTCGCATACGTTTCCAGCACGGGCAGCTCCTCCTGGCACGGCTGGCACCAGGTCGCCCAGAAGTTGATCAGGAGCGGCCCCTTCAGCGCGAGGGCCGTCCGGGTGCCGTCGCCGAGACAGGTCACGTCGACGCCGCCCTGTTCACCCGGCACGCACGGCCGTAGCTGGGCCTGCGCGCGCAACGCCGACACGTCCTGCGACGGACGGGACGGCGTGGGCGGCGGCTCCGGCGTTCTGGCACGGGGCCACAGCGCTACGACACCCGCGACGCCGAGGACGAGCGCGAGAACCAGCCAGCGCGTGCGGTTGTTCACCCGACCAGCTTCTCACCCGCTCGAACCCGCTCGGCGAGCTCGATCAGGTGGGGTTTCTCGTCGCCCTTCACCAGCTTGGCCGCCTTGACCGGGTCCTCGGGGCCAAGGCCGAACGACGGGCAGTCGTTCATCAGCAGGCATGCCCCGCACGCAGGCGTTTTGGCGTGACAGACGCGGCGGCCGTGGAAGATGATCCAGTGCGAGGCCATGGTCCAGTCGCGCTTCTCGATGATCGCGCCGATGGCGTGCTCGACTTTGACCGCGTCCTCCTCCGTCGTCCAGCCCCAGCGGCGGACCAGCCGGCCGAAGTGGGTGTCGACTGTGATGCCGGGCACATCGAACGCGTTGCCGAGAACCACGTTGGCGGTCTTGCGTCCTACACCAGGAAGCTTGACCAGCTCTTCCAGCCTGCCTGGGACCACACCGTCGTGCTGCTCCACAAGGGCGGCACCGAGACCCATCAGAGACGTTGCCTTGTTCCGGTAGAAACCGGTCGGGCGGATCATCTCTTCGAGTTCGACCCGGTCGGCGCCGGCGTAGTCGGCGGCCGTCGGGTACTTCGCGAAGAGCGCGGGAGTGACCTCGTTGACCTTCTTGTCGGTGCACTGCGCGGACAACACCACCGCCACGACCAGCTCCAACGGCGTGGTGAAGTCCAGCTCGCAGTGCGCGTCGGGGTATCCCTCGGCAAGCACGCGCACCATCCGGCGGGCCCTGCGGGTCAGGCCGAGTTTGGTTTCCGGTTTCTTGGTTGCGGGCACTGATTCAGCGTAGTCAACACGCCGAAGCCCACCCCTGGACGCGTACTCGAATCCCACTTGCGCCACACTGCGGAGCATCATGACTGCCTGGCTTGTGATCGTCGTACCGATCGTGATCATGTTCTTCGCGCTCTTCATGGAGCGCGTCGAAGCGAAGCTCCGGCACGTTGCCGTGCAGGAGAACGAGGTCGAGGAGTTCCTGGAGTCCGCCAGGCCCGAAGAGGTCAAGGCGCTCTACGGACACGGCATCGGTCGCGCCCTCGACATGTTCCGCCTCCGTCGCCGCGGCCGCGGCG
>NZ_MUYM01000209.1:1724-2154 GCF_002150765.1 Lentzea kentuckyensis | reverse complement strand
CGCTACCGGATGCACGACCTGATCGGGCTGGTCGCCGCCGAACTCGCCGATCCGGGCGACCTCGCGTCGATCACCCGGCTGCGGCACGGCTGGCTCGCGCTCGCCGTCGCGGCCGACGACCAGCTCGCGCACTGGTTCGGCCCCGACCGCGAACCCGCACCGGCCTGGCGGCCACCGGCGGACACGATCGCGCAGGTCGCCGCCGACCCGCTGCGGTGGTTCGACGAGGAGTACGACGCACTGGTCGCGGCGGTTCGTGGGGTCACCGACGCCGTGTCGTGGGTGCTCGCCCAGCGGATGGCGACCTACCTGGAACTGCGCGGCCGCTACGAGGACTGGATCGCGGTGCTGCGCGCGGGCCTCGCCGCCGCCGACGAGATTCACGACCGGCAGGGCCAGGCAACGGTCCTCGGCCTGCTGATGCACGCCG
>NZ_MUYM01000209.1:0-1709 GCF_002150765.1 Lentzea kentuckyensis | reverse complement strand
GCGCGCATCGACTACCTCTCGCTGTTCGAGGAGGCTCGCGACGCCTTCCGGGTCGGCGGTGTGCCGTTGTGCGAGATGTGGACGATCAAGAACGTCGTCCTCGCTTACCTGCGGCAACGCCGTTTCGAGGAAGCGATCGCGTGCGCGGCGAGGGTGTACGAGATCTTCCAGGAGGCCACGAACGAGGCCGCCGCGGGAGGCGACCTCGCCGGAATAGCAGCCGCCTACGGCCGCCCGGACCTGGCCGAACAACTCGCCACCGCGGCCATCACGGACGCCGGCCGCACGGGCGACGCCTGGTCGGAGGCGAGGGCCCTGCACACCCTGGCCGACATCCGGGCGAGCCGTGGCGACGTCGAAGCGTCCGCCCGCACCTACCGGCGTGCGCTGGAGGCGTGGACCGAACTGCGGAACCCGCGCCGCATCACGCTGGTGGAGGAGGCCATGGCACGGCTCGGGTGAAAGTCGCAGGATGTCCGGGTGGACGCACTCGAACACCTGCGCAGTCTTTGTCTGGCGTTGCCGGAAGTCACCGAACGACTCAGCCACGGCGAGCCCACGTGGTTCGTGCGCGGCAAGAAGACCTTCGTGACGTCGGCGAACCACCACCACGACGACCGCGTGGCGTTCTGGTGCGCCGCCGGCCCCGACGTGCAGGCCACGCTGGTCGCCCAGGACCCCGAGCGGTACTTCCGCCCGCCCTACGTCGGCCACCGCGGCTGGCTCGGCGTGTACCTCGACGTCGAGGTGGACTGGGACGTCATCGGGGACCTCGTCGAGGACGCCTATCGGGTGATTGCCCCGAAGACTTTGGTCGCGCAACTCGACGCCTCAAGTTGCCGACCCGACTGACCTGCCGCAGTCTTCCGCGCATGGCGACCTGTGACGTCTGTGGCAACGAGTACTGGATGGCCTTCGAGGTGCGCACCGTCGGCGGCGGCGTGCACACGTTCGACAGCTTCGAGTGCGCGATCCAACGGCTCGCGCCGCGCTGCGAACACTGCGACTGCCGCGTGATCGGGCACGGCGTGGAGGTGGAGGGCCGCTTCTTCTGCTGTGCCCACTGCGCGCGTTCGGCGTCCACCGACCTGGGCGCGATGATCCGCGACACCGTCGGCGCCCATCCCGGTTAGACACGGAAGGGCTGGCGAAGCACTTGTCAGGTTACGTTGGCGGACATGAACTTCAAGGGATCGCTCGTCCGCCGGGTGAACAGCCTGATGGTCGGACTGCGCGACGCGCCGCTGGTGGGGAAGTACGTGCGTAAAGGCATCACCGTCGTGTCCTACACGGGACGGCGTTCGGGCCGAACGTTCTCCACACCCGTTGGCTACCAACGCAAAGGTGACGTCATCAACATCGAGGTGATGATGCCGGACGCCAAGACGTGGTGGCGCAACTTCAACGGCGAAGGCGGCCCGCTCACGCTCGATCTCGAAGGCGGCAAAACGACCGGTCACGCGACATCGCACCGTGACGACAAGGGACGCGTCACGGTGCGAGTGCAGCTGTAGAAACCAGCACGGCTGAACTCCGCACGAAGCTGGAGGTGGCCGACGGTCGGCTCGGCGACGTAGCGTCGGCATGTGCCGGAGCAGGGAGAGGTCATCGCCGAGCGGTACCGGCTGATGTCGCCGATCGGACACGGGTCCATGGGGGTCGTCTGGCAGGCCCGCGACGAGCGCCTCGGCCGGGTGATCGCGGTCAAG
>NZ_MUYM01000208.1 GCF_002150765.1 Lentzea kentuckyensis | reverse complement strand
AAGATCACCGAGCTGATCGACCACAGCGACAGCATCAGGCCGCCCATCGAGGCCTGGCCCGCCGCTTTCGCGAACGCCGGCACGGCCACCTCGACGAACCCGATGGTCACGCCGAAGCCGAGCGCGGCCAGTGCCACCGTGCGCATGCCGGGGTAGGCGAACGCACCGAGCAACGGGCGCGGCGCCTGCACGACCGGGCCCCACGCGCGCACGACCGGGTTGAACGCGAACCACAGCGCGCCCACGACCATCAGCACGGCGCCGACGACCACACCGGTGCCCGCCCACGGCGCGGCCAGCAGCAGACCGGCGAGGCCTGGTCCGAGGATGAAGAAGACCTCCATGCTGATCGCCTCGTAGGCGTAGGCCGCCATGCGCGTCGGGCCGGTCGGCACCATCCGCTCCCACAGCGCCCGCGACGCCGAACCCACCATCGGTTCGGTGGCGCCGACCCCGAAGGCCAGCGGGACCAGCGCGAACACCGGCGAACCGGCCTCGACGGCGAGCACAGAGGCGGTCACGAACACGGCGAACAGAGCCGTCACGGCCATCAGCGGGCGGGTGGGACCGAAGCGGTCCATCAGCCGGCCCTGGACGACGGAACCCATCGCCACGCCCACCAGCGCCGCCGCCGAGACCAGGCCGGCGACCGCGAACGACCCCGTCGCGCGCTCGACGTAGAGCAGCAGCGAGAGCCCGACCATCGCGATCGGAAGGCGGGCGAGCAGAGACGCGACCACGGGGCCACGCATGCCGGGAGTCGTCAGGGCAGCACGGTAGTCGGAGAGACGAGCGGAGTGGGACATGTGTACCAGTATGCCAAACCTGGTACGCCGGTACCAGTTCAGGTGCGCAGGGTCACCAGGGTTGCGATTGGGTCACAGGAATGGGATGACCGGGTGAAAGATGCAACGAATCAGCCACACACGAGGTCCTTGAGGGTGAAAGGACTTGAGCGGCTGGGGTGGAGACGTGCGAAAGTTGACTCATCCACCGAGACCAACCTCTGGCTTGAGGGTCGGGGCCTAAGCGCCAGAGGGATGGAAGGCACGGTTCGTCGGGGGATGGGCCGTGCAACACAAAGGACCGGTGCGCCACGTCGGGGGTGGCGCCCGGTCCTTTGTGTTTGCAGTGCTTGTTGGTCGCTGCTCCGCTAGCGGGCCCGGCGAGCCAGTCGCTCGGGGTCCAGGATCAGCACGCTCTTGCCTTCGAGCCGCAGCCAGCCGCGGTGCGCGAAGTCGGCGAGCGCCTTGTTCACGGTCTCGCGGGACGCGCCGACGAACTGGGCGATCTCCTCCTGCGTCAGGTCGTGCGTGACGCGGAGCAGACCGGCCTCCTGCGAGCCGAAGCGCTGCGCGAGCTGCAGCAACGCCTTGGCGACGCGGCCGGGCACGTCCGTGAAGATCAGGTCGGCCAGCATGGAGTTCGTCCGGCGCAGCCTGCGGGCGAGCGCCCTGAGCAGCTGTTCGGCGATCTCCGGCCGGTTGGTGATCCACTGTCGGAGCGCGGGGCGGTCCATGGACACCGCACGCACCTCGGTCACCGTCGTCGCAGTCGACGTGCGGGGGCCGGGATCGAAAATGGACAGTTCACCGAACATGTCGGAGGGTCCGAAGATCCCCAACAGGTTCTCGCGGCCGTCCGGCGACTTGCGGCCGATCTTGACCTTGCCGGACTGGATGATGTACAGGCGATCGCCCGGCTCACCCTCCGCGAAGATCACGTGGCCACGCGGGAACTCCACCGTCTCCAGGGTCGTCGCCAGCGCCTCTGCGGCCGCCGGGTCCACCCCCTGGAAGATGCCCGCTCGCGCCAGGGTCTCGTCCACCTCGTCCCTCCTAATCGACGCGACGGCACGCCTACCACCATCTTTGGTGGAGTCAGCGCCGTGCCGCCGATCACTGCGTTGCAGTCTAAGGGCTGTGTAGTGGATCGCCGTTCGGCTCGCCGTCTCACTAGGAACAACCAGCACTGACTCGATCCAGCCCGACGGGCCAGTCTACGCCATCTAGCGGACTCGCTTGCGCGCACCGCCGCGGCCGCGGCGACGGA
>NZ_MUYM01000207.1 GCF_002150765.1 Lentzea kentuckyensis | reverse complement strand
GCCGCCGGGCACCCCGTCGGCCGGCCGCGCACCCGTCTGTGGCTCGGCACCGGAACCGGTGTCGTGCCCGTCGGCCACGTCAGTCCCTGACACCGGAGAGACTCGTGCACCTCAATCGCGACAGCGCTGCCGGTCGGCTTCGCCGCCTGGTCGACGAACGGATCACCCCCGCGCTGCACCGGCGCACCGTCGCTCTGCGGGTGACCGCGTGGCAGGCACCCGGCGAGCCGGTGCCGTTCGCCGAGGCCCTGGCCGCCGAGTATCACCCCATCGCACCGGGAACCCCTTGGGGCGCACCGTGGAGCACCTGGTGGTTCCACGTCACCGGCGAGTGGCCGGACGACCTGAGTCCAGGCCCGGTGGACGTGCTCGTCGACCTCGGTTTCCGCGCCGGTTCGCCCGGTTTCCAGTGCGAGGGCACGGCGTGGTCGCCGGGCGGGCGGATCCTCAAGGGAATCAGTCCGTTCAACCACCACGTCCCTCTCGCCGACGTGAGCACCGGCGACCGGATCGACTTCTACGTCGAGGCAGCCGCCAACCCCGACACGAACCCCGACTTCGACTTCGCACCCACCCCGCTGGGCGACCGCGACACCGCGGGGGAGGAACCCCTGTACGTGCTCGGGGAAGTGGTGCTCGCCGAGCGGGACCTCGAGGTCGAGGAACTCGCGCACGACCTGCGTGTGCTGAGGGGACTGCTCGACGTGCTGCCCCCGTCCTCGCCCAGGGCCGCCCGGATCGNNNCGACTCCGCCTGGCTGTGGCCCGCGCGGGAGACCGTGCGCAAGTGCGCGAGGACGTTCGCCAACGCGCTCTCCCTGCTCGCCGAGCGGCCCGAGATGGTCTTCGTGGCCTCCTCCGCCCAGCAGTACGAGTGGGTGCGCGCGCACTACCCGGAGCTGTTCGAGCGCATCCGGGCCGCCGTCGCGGACGGGCGGTGGCTGCCGGTCGGCGGAATGTGGGTCGAGTCCGACACGAACCTGCCCGGTGGGGAGGCCCTGGTGCGCCAGTTCACCGAGGGCACCCGGTGGTTCGAGGAGGTGTTCGGGGTCGAGTCCGCCGAGGTCTGGCTCCCTGATTCCTTCGGCTACTCCGCCGGTCTCCCGCAGATCGCGCGCCAGGCGGGCAAGCGGTGGCTGCTGACCCAGAAGATGTCCTGGAACGACACCAATCGCCTGCCGCACAGCACCTTCTGGTGGGAGGGACTGGACGGCTCGCGGCTGCTCGCACACCTGCCGCCGGTCGACACCTACAAC
>NZ_MUYM01000206.1 GCF_002150765.1 Lentzea kentuckyensis | reverse complement strand
TGGCGCGCATGAAGCGGTGACGTACGTAGCAATGAACCCGCACCGGGCAGGTGCGGGTTTTTCCGTACGCCACTGACTCCTGGGAACTCACCAACGCTCATGAGCTCTATCAGCCATGCCGAAAACAAGTCGCTCTGGGTCGTCCGCGAGCTCGGACTCCCGGCCATCGTCAAGACCTGCGTCTCCTGCCGGGCGGACCGTCACCACCCGACCGGCAAGATCCGGGTCAACGCCAACGGCAAGCTCCTCGACGTCTGGTTGCTGATCGGCTGCGCGCGGTGCGACCGCACGTCGAAGATCCCGGTCCACGAACGCGTGCACGTGCAGGCGCTCGACCACGAACTGCTGCTGGGCTACGAGAACAACGACCCGGCCGTGGTGCGCCACCTGACGATCCACTCGGGCCAACGGCTCGACTGGACCGGCACGTGGGAGCTGGAGACCGACCTGCCGTTCTACGAGATCGAGAAGGAAACCGAATCCCTGGACGTCTTCGTCAGGTTCGACATCCCCGTACCGATCCGGGTCGGAAAGCTGCTCACCAACGGATTCGGCCTGAGTCGATCAGCGGCGAAACGCCTGGTCGACGCGGGCCGGATCCGCCTGCCGATGGCCTTGGACGCCAGGGTCCGCGCCGACTTCTCGTTTCAGTCCAGCGGACCGAACAACCAGGCGCCCGGCCCGTCCGGGTCCTCGGAGAAGTAGTACGCCCTGATCGCGGCCAACAGGTCGTCGGTGCTCACCAGACCGTCGCCGTCGTGATCGAGCCGGGCGTGCACGGCGCGTGCATCGGTGGAGCGCAGGTTCATCANNCGGCGACGGCCACCAACGCGTCGAGGAACGGCAGATAGCTGTCGTCGAACGCCTCCGGCCGCCCCAGCATCCGCCGCGCGAACGCCGTCTTGTACTCGTTGAGGCTGATCCGGTCGTCGTCGTTGGTGTCCGTCACGGCGGCGAGGTGGTCCCACACACCCAAAAGGTGCTCGTGGAACCGCCTCGCACGCAGGTCGTCGTCGTTCAGGCCGAACGCGGCGGTGGTCCGGGAACCGGCCTGTTCGAAGTCCGAGCGCTCGATGAACCCGTCCTGGTCGCTGTCGTAGGTCTCGAACCTGCGGGTCAGCCTGCGGTCCAGGAACGCCGTGATCTCCATGCCACCTTGGTACCCGGTCAGCGCTTCCTGCGACGCGCCGGGGCACCCACGTAGTCCGCCAGGTGCTCGCCGGTGAGCGTCGACCGGTCGGCCACCAGATCGGCCGGCGTGCCCTCGAACACGACCTTGCCGCCGTCGTGACCAGCGCCGGGACCGAGGTCGATGATCCAGTCGGCGTGCGCCATCACGGCCTGG
>NZ_MUYM01000205.1:5885-6166 GCF_002150765.1 Lentzea kentuckyensis | reverse complement strand
GATGTTGGCCGGCGCGGAGACCTCCTTGCCCTCGTTGCCGGTGGCGGCGACGAGGACGACGTCCTTCTCGATCGCGTAGTTCACGGCTTTGACCAGCGTCGGCGTCACCGAGCTGGAGAAGCCCAGCGACAGGTTGATGACCTTGGCGCCGTGGTCGGCCGCCCATCTGATGCTGTCGCCGACCACGTCGAGCGCGAACTGGTCCTTCTCGTCGGCGCTCGCGATCGGGAGGATCCTGGCGCCGGGCGCGATGCCGAGCGCGCCGCCGTTGCGGCCGTTGG
>NZ_MUYM01000205.1:0-5870 GCF_002150765.1 Lentzea kentuckyensis | reverse complement strand
ACGCCGGAGTCGATCACCGCGACGATCACGCCGTCCCCGCGCGCCTGGTCCTGCGCCGAGTACACGTCGAGCGCGTCCAGGTGCCACTCCTGTTCCTCGATCGTCTGCGCGGCGAGCAGCAGCGGCAGCACGGCGGCGAGCGCGGGGAGCAGAGGCACGTCAGCTACATCGTGTTTCCACTTCACGGCGCAACGTGCCTGGCGTCACAAGTTGCGTAAGGGCCCTGTTAACAAGCCGTGAAAAGCCGCTTTCTGGACAACACCGGCGTTTGGATTCGAGTTCAATTGGGCTATCCCGGTGCCGGAGGTGGCCTGTGGCGGTTCACGTCGAAGCAATGCTCAGCCTCGAGTGGTCTGATGCGCTCGAAGTTCCGAACTCTTCAGAGCTGGCCAGCGCGCCGGCGGACGTACGTCGATCCTGGGTCAACCAGGCCGACGAGAAGCAAGTCCTCGCGATGTACCGCGCGGTGAACGCGGCGGGTGACGCGCCCGCGCCGTGGTGGCTGCGCGCGCTGGATCGCGGCAAGCTCCGCTCACGCGCCGAAGGTCACGCGGTCGAAGACACCGTGACCGAACTGCTGTCGTCTCGTCCCGGCTGGGTCTTCGTGCCGTGGGCCGACTTCGGCGAGATCGGCTACTGGGAGTTCGTGCCGTCGGAAAGCGGTGTGTACGGACCCGCCACGCCGACGACCGTGCAGTTCACCGACACACACCGCGGCTGGATCCACCTGGTTCCGGCGCACCACGGCCCCGGCCACGCCAGCCCCATCGACTTCACCGTCGCCGACCTGCGTGCTCAGATCGAGGACATCGAACTGATTGCTTAGAATGACCGGTCGTGACCAGGCCTGAGTTCCCCCGTTCCATCGTCAGCTTCGTCCAGCGCGGCGAGCGCATGACCGTGGGTCAGGAGCGCGCCTGGGACACGTACTGGGAGAAGATGGGCAACGACGTCAAGTCGCTGCCCGAGGGACCCCTGGACTTCGACTCGTGGTTCGGCCGTTCCGCGCCCGTGCTGCTGGAGATCGGGTCCGGCATGGGCGAGACCACCTCGCAGCTCGTAGCCGCCGCGCCCGAGCTCAACTACGTCGCCGTCGAGGTCTACAAGCCGGGGCTCGCCCAGCTGCTGCTGCGCGGCGAGCACCTCGGCGGGCTGGACAACCTGCGCGTGCTGCGCGGTGACGCCGTCGACCTGCTGACCTCGCATGTCGCGCCGGCCTCGTTGCACGGCGTGCGGATCTTCTTCCCGGACCCGTGGCCGAAGAAGAAGCACCACAAGCGCCGGCTCGTGCAGCCGGAGTTCGTCGCGCTGCTCGCCTCACGGCTGGAGCCCGGCGGCGTGCTGCACCTCGCGACGGACTGGGAGCACTACGCGGAGCAGATGCTCGAGGTGTGTTCCGGCGAGCGGTTGCTGACCAACGTCTACGACGGCTGGGCGCCTCGACCGGACTGGCGACCCGTCACGAAGTTCGAGCAGCGGGCTGTGAACGAGGGCCGCGTTTCGCACGACCTGATGTTCAGGCGGAACGACCTCACCTGATCGAGGTCTCAAGCCTGGCGCTTGAGCACAGTGGGTCTGGCTTTCACTCGTTCAGGTGGCGGGTGTTGATCACCCGAAATGCCCCGAGTGGCAGTGACGCGTGAGGCCGTTCCGGCCTTAGCGTCTCGCTCCGTGACCCCCGACGTCCTCCCCGTTGCGGAGGAGTTCGTCCGCATGTTCCACGCGGCGCACTCCGACGCAGGCTCGCTGTCCGCCCGCATCGCCCAGGTGCGCGCCGAGATCGCCGAGACCGGAACCTACCGCCACACGACCAACGAACTCGCGTACGGCGCGCGGATCGCGTTGCGAGATTCCGGTTGGTGCACCTCAGGTGTGCCGTGGCGACGGCTCAAAGTCCGCGATCTGCGCGGCTATCGCAACGCCGCCGCTGTCGCCGGCGAATGCGTGGAACACCTGCGGCTGGCCACGAACGGCGGTGAGATTCGGCCGCTCGTCACGGTTTTCGCGCCGGACGCGCCCGATTCGCCCGGGCCGGTGATCTGGAACGAGCAGCTGATCCGGTACGCCGGGTACGCCGACGGGATGGGTGACCGCCGGTACGCCCAGTTCACCGAAACCATGCAGGGCATGGGATGGCGGCCGCCGGTGCGCCGGTCGCGCTTCGACCTGCTGCCGTTGGTGGTGGAGACGCAGCACGAGGGACCGCGGCTGTTCACGCTGCCGGCCGAGATCGTGCACGAGGTTCCGCTGGAGCACCCCACGCTGCCGTGGTTCGGCGAGATGGGCCTGCGCTGGCACGCGGTTCCGGTCATCTCGAACATGCGGCTGACGATCGGTGGCGTGACCTATCCCGCGGCGCCGTTCAACTCGTGGTTCGTCGGTGCCGAGATCGGCACGCGCTCACTGGCCGAGGAAGGTGCTTACGGCGTCGCGCGTCAGGTCGCCGAAGCGTTGGGTTTGGACACAACGTCCGAACGCACGCTGTGGCGGGACTTCGCCACCGTTCACCTGAACGCGGCAGTGCTGCACTCGTTCGACAAAGCGGCCGTCACCATCACGGACCACCACGCGGAAGCCTTGCACCGCCTCGCGTGGTTGCGCTCCCGCCAGCGTCCTTCCGCGGCCAGGCCCGCTTTCCGCCTGGACCCGGCCGCCGCGAACCGCGCCCGTGCCGGCACGCCGGCACAGTTCACGGCCGCGTTGGACGAGACTCGTCCCCAACCGACCAGCAGGCTGGCGGAACTGCTCCGCCAGCAACATTCCCTGACCAGCGTCTGACTTCCCCATCACACGCTGGTTCCTGGTGGGTCCTAGCGCTGAGAGTCGATCATCACGCCCGACAGGGCCATCAGCGCAAGGACCAGCAGGCCGACCACCGCGGCGGCCCAAGTGAACACAACTGACAACATGGCGTCCTCCGTTTCCCCGACTATCGCTCCTCCAGAGTCCGTGACCGGGGCGTGATCCGGCATCCGCCGGGAGGGTATTTCCGCAGGTCGCCCACTCAGCCTTCTGGCTGATGCCGGGTTATCCTCCGGTCGGACGCGGGGTGGACCTTTCGGCTTTACCGTGTACCGGGTGGAGAGCACAGATCTGAGCTGGCGGTTGCTCGCCAAACGCCAGTGGCCACTGGCCCTCTCGCTGACCGGGATCACCCTGCTGGAGCTCGGGTCGATCAACACCGGCCTCGGCTGGTGGCAGGTGCCCGGTGTGCTGGTGGTCTGCGCGATCGCGGTGCTCGCGCCGCGGCGGCCGTTCGACGCGGCGCTCGCGCTCTCGTTCGCGATCGCTTGCGTGGGCGTCTACATGCGGTTTCTCGGTGTGGCGCTGCAGCCGCACTTCTTCGTGAGCGGCGTGACCATCTCCATGACCGGTGCCGCGATGGCGACCATCGCCATCGTCGTCCGGGAGGCTTCGCGGTGGCAGGCGGTCGCCGGCACCGTGCTGCTGGTGGCCGCGACCGCGGTGACGGAGGTGCTCGGGTACCCGATCGTCGCGCCGGTCGAGTACCAGGAATGGGATCCGGGCTACCGGCAGTACTTCTTCGGCGGGACCCTCATGCTCGTGCTGGCCATCGGTACCGGCCTGTACTTCCGGGCCCGTGACAACGAACGCACGTCCCAACTGGCGGCTTCCGTTGCGGCGGCCCAGAACGCCGAGCGGATGGCGTTGGCGCGGGAACTCCACGACGTCGTCGCCCACTACGTGACCGCGATCGTCGTGCACGCGCAGGCAGGTCAGCTCAACCGCCAGGTCGACGTCCTGCCGGCCATCGCTTCTTCCGGCACCGAGGCTCTGACCGCGATGCGGCGTCTCGTCGGGACCATGCGGGACGGATCGTCGTCCGGGCCCGCCGCGTCTTCGTCGTTGATGGACGACGTGCGCTCGCTGGCCGCGGAGTCCGGGCTGCCGGTGCGGCTTTCGTTCGATCTGCAGGACGCCGTGCCGCAGGAGCTGGCCCGGTCGGTGCTGCGGCTGGTGCAGGAATCCTTGACCAACACCCAGAAGCACGCGTCCGCGGTGTCCTCTGTGGACGTGGCGCTGTCCTCAAGTGACGGCGTGCTGAGACTCGGCGTCGAGGACGACGGTGTCGCGTCGGGCGTTCCCGTTGGTGGCTCTGGAGGTTACGGGCTCGTGGGCATGCGCGAGCGCGTGGAACTGCTGGGTGGCACGTTCTCCGCAGGGCGGCGCGAACCCGCTGGGTGGAAGGTCCGCGCCGAACTGCCGATCTCTTAGTTCACCGCTCGTCGCGGATGACGTCGAACTCCTGCGTCATCTCGACATCGCTGAACTGGTCGTCGTGCTGAGGGTCGATGTCGGCCACTGATGCCTCCGCGTGATCACGCCCGTACCGTGCGGGGTGATCATGCCAACTCAGCGGCGAGTCGGCGGCTTGGGGGTGGCGGGCTTCTGCGCGCGGCGGAACGTTCCACTGGAAGTGCACGGCTTCTTCGACATGATCTTGTGACGTCCCTGCTCTCGTGTTGGTTGCCCGGGAAGCACAAAGGGCCCGCCGGTTCGTGCTCGACGAGCCCTTTGGTCAGGGAGAAGTTTGTGGTCGGGGCGGACCCTGGGGGTCGGCCCGCGCCCGACAGCACGAGGATTCCCATGCGTTGCGGATCCATGCATGCTTGTGATCGGCATCACAGTGGCAGGATTCCCCGCATGTCACTGCGCCTCCACGCCCCGGTGGTCCTGCCCTGCGACCCGTCCTGCTCCGTGCTGAGGGACGCGGTCGTGGACGTCGTCGACGGCCGCATCACCTATGTGGGTGGTGCCGCTGACGCACCGGCTTTCGACGGCGAGGTCCGTTCGCTGTCCGGCATCCTCCTGCCGGGTCTGGTGAACACCCACGCGCACAGCCCGATGACGGTGCTGCGCGGCCTGGGCTCCGACCTGCCGCTGCTGCGCTGGCTGCAGGAGCAGATGTGGCCGAACGAGGCGCGGATGACCGCCGCCGACGTCGGCACGGGCATGCTGCTCGGCGCCGTCGAGATGCTGCGGCACGGCGTGACGACCTCCGCCGAGATGTACTTCCACGGCCCCGAACTGGTGTCTTCGGTGCTGGCCGCCGGTTCGCGCGTGGTGTTCGGCGGCGCGATCCTCGACGTGCCGGGCATGTCGTGGCGCTCGCTGACCGACGAGATCTCCACGTGGATCGACGCCGACGGCCTGGTCTCCGCGGACGGCCGGATCGAGCTGGCCTACGGGCCGCACTCCGCCTACACGTTGTCCGCCGCCCAGCTCACCGCAGTTGCAGTGGAGGCGCGGGCACGCGGGGCGCTGCTGATGGTGCACGTCGCCGAGTCGCCGTTCGAGGACGAGGCACAGCGGGCCGAGTACGGCTCCGTGCCGGCATTGCTGAAGGCATCCGACGTCCTGGGTGGACGCGTGCTGTCCGCGCACTCCGTTCACCTGTCCGACGACGACATCGCGCTGTACGCGTCGTTCGGTGTCGGCGTGGCGCACTGCCCAGGGTCGAACGCGAAGCTGGCCTCGGGCATCGCGCGCGTGCCGGAGATGCTCGCCGCCGGGGTGTCGGTCGGACTCGGCACGGACGGGCCGGCGTCCAACGACGACCTGGACCTGTTCGAGGAGGCTCGGCTGGCCGGGCTGTTCGCGCGGGTGTCCAAGATGGACGCGACCGTGCTCGGCGCGGCCCAGGCGCTGCTGATGGCCACTCGGGGCGGGGCCTCGGCGCTGGGGCGTTCCGACATCGGTTCTTTGGAGGCTGGGCGGTGGGGCGATGTCGTGCACATCGCCGCTGATGATCCGGCGTTCGCTACCGGGTTGGACGCGCCGGATTCGCAGTTGCTGGCGAACCTGGTGTGGGGGTCCGGGTCGCGGCGGGTCACCGATGTGTGGGTGGG
>NZ_MUYM01000204.1 GCF_002150765.1 Lentzea kentuckyensis | reverse complement strand
GACGCCGGCTACACCGGCGTCGCGACCGACCACGGCTCGGTCAACGGCACCGATCGCCTGGAGGTCAGGGCCGCGGGCTCGGACCCGACGCACTCCACCGACGAGATCGCCAGGCTCGTCTGGGAGACCTACCCGCAGCGCCTCGACCAGGTGTCCATCACGCTGAACGAGTCCCACGAGGTCTACAGCGAGGACGACCTGCGCGCCACGTTCGGCGAACGCGGCGTGAGCGAGAAGGCCGCCGGGGACGTGGGCCGGACCATCGTGACCTGGCTGATCGTGGGCGCGGTCGTGTTGCTGCTGTGCCTGGCTGGCCTGACCTTCCTGATCGTGTTCCTGGTGCGCCGCTCCCGCCACCGCGCCCTGCCGTCGCAGTACCCGCCGCCGGGATGGTCGCCCTAGTAGTCGAAAACGGCCCGGCCTGGTCGTATAAGAGGCATGTTCACCGAACAGGAGATCGCCTACCTGCGCGAACAGCCACTGGCCCGCCTCGCGACCATCAACAAGGACGGCCAGCCGGACGTCGTCCCACTGGCCTTCGAGTACGACGGCACGCACTTCTGGGTGGGCGGCGTGGGCTCGCAGGTCCTGCGCACCCGCAAGTTCCGCAACATCACCGCCGGCCGCCGCGAGGTGTCGCTGGTGGTCGACGACCTGGTGTCGCTGAACCCCTTCATCGCGCGGGCCGTCCGCGTCTACGGCATCGCGGACGACCCGATCGAACGCGTCGGTCTGGTCGGCCCCGGGATCTACAGCCGGATCACGCCGACGCGGGCCTGGGCGTGGAACATGGCGGGCGAACCGGCCGGCGAGAGGTGGTACGAACCCCGCCGGTCATGAGGCCCGCCGCGCCGAGCACATCGCCGACCCGCCCCACCGCACGCCGTAGAGCAGCCCCGGCAGCAGCCGCCGGAACCGCAGGTGGATCTCCCCTGCCCGGTCCACCGCGTGCTGGGTCCCGCCCGGTTCGGCGTCGGACCGCTGCAGCACGCCGTCGAACGTCCGCACGAGCCGTTTGCGGTCGTGTTCGAACCGCACGCGCAGGTCGAACACCTCGCACGGCCGTTCGGGCACGTGCAGAACGCACGGGTGCATCACGTCGCGGTTGGACAGCCGGTATCGGATCGCGAAGTCGTGGGTGTCGCCGCGCGTCAGCGGTTCGGCCGGCAGCAGCGTGAAGCCGGGCCGGTCAAGGCCGCCGCGGTCCTGCAAGGTGCCGCCGTAGAGCAGGTGGACGTCCACGTCCCGCCGGCGCACCGGGAACACCGAGGTGAACTCCAGCTTGTCGACTCCGTCCCCGTCGACGACGACCTGGTAGCGCTCCAGCACCTCGGGCTGTCCCTGGTCGAGCACCACGGCGACGCTCAGCTCCGCGGTGTGCCAGCCGGCGGCGTCACGCGGGGTCGTCGTCGCGGCGAGTTCGGCCAGCTGGTCGACGGCCTCGTCGACGCGGCGGCGGACGGTGCGGGAATCGCGGTCGATCACGGCCGCCACCCAGTTGACCCGCTCCTGGTAGAGGGGGTGCCGGACGTCGGGGACGAGACCGAACGCCGCCCGCGTCGCGAGGTGGAGGTCCTCCGGGAGTTGTTCGATCAGCTCGGTCAGCCGGGAGACGAGCTTCTGCCGGACGGCGGCCGGTCCGTCGGCCCTGGTGATCCCGCACGCGGCGGCCAGGGCCGTGCCCACCCTCTCCACGATCCGCCCGGCGTGCACACCCCGTCCCTTGCGCAGCGTCTTCAGCTCACGGACCAATATCGCGTGCGTCGTCATCTCCGCTCTCCCTCCCCTTGCGCGCTCACGTGCGGCGAAGGCAGGTTGCGGCGGGCGTGTGGACGAGAAGTGGACACGCCGTGGATCGGTCAGACGTGCTCCGGTCGCAGCACCGTCCGCGCGACCGAGGAGGCCAGCGCGATGCCCAGCCGGACGCCGTCGCGGCCGAGGAAGACGCGCGAGGTGCCGATGCGGTCCAGCGCCGGTTGGTCGACGACCCCGAGACCGAACGCGATCATCTCCGGGCACGACGCGGTGGCGCGGAGCCGCGTCAGCGTCCGTGGCCAGTTCGGATCGGTCGCCCTGCCGTCGGAGATGAAGAACAGCATCGGGCGGCGCACCCGGATTCGCTGTGCCTTCAGGCATTCCACGTCACGTTCGATGGTGGCGTGCAGGAGGGTGAACGCGGAACCGAAGTCGGAGCCCGATTCCTGGCGGGGGCGAATCGGTTCGGCGTGATCGAGGGCGGGCAGGAGAGGCTGCACGACCAGCGGCCGTTCCGCGAAAACCACCACGCAGAGCCGGATCTGGGCGGTCGCACGGCGGTCGGCGTGCACGACACCGCGGAACTCGCGCAGGCCGGCGTTCACCTCGTCGAGGTGGTCGGTCATCGAGAACGACACGTCGCACACGACGTAGCAGGGCAACACATCGGGCACCATCCGTCTCCCCTTCACCACCAAGCGTGACACGGGGAACCGTTACCGGATCGCGTTGATCAAACGTGGACAAAAAGCTGATTCGCTGACACGCCAACGGGCCCTTGCGCGACATTCCTCCCAGATGGAGGCTCGGGCACCGGGAGGGCTGCGTGGAATTTCGTATGCTGGGTCCATTGGAATCTTGGCACGGGAACACCTGCGTGTCCTTGGGCGACCAGCAGCAACGCTTCATCCTCGTCGTCCTTCTCTTACACGCGAACAAACCCGTGTCACCCGAACGGCTCACCGAAACGGTGTGGCCCGACAACCCGGACCGCCGGAACCTGGTGCGCGGCTACATCAACAAGCTGCGCAAGGCGTTCGAGCCGACCGACGTGGAAATCGAGACCACGCCGACCGGGTACGTGCTGCGCGTCGACGAGGACCAGATCGACACCGTGCGTTTCCACCGGCTGTGCCAGGAAGCCGCGCAGGCCGTGCAGGACAACGACCAGCGCAGGGCCGTCGAGTTGTTGCGGGAGGCGGTCGCGTTGTGGCGCGGCAGATTCCTCGACGACATCGACATCGACCGGGTCGGCGGCGCGTCGGTGATCTCGCCGGCCGAGAGCTACACCGACGCACTCGGTGACCTCGCCGAGCTGGAACTCCTCATCGGTGATCACCGCTCCGCGCGCGACCGCATGCGCCGCGCCCTGATGATCGATCCCGCCCGGCAGAAGTACGCCGAGCTGCTGATGCGCGCACTGATCGCGGGTCGTGACGGCGTGGGCGCCATCCGGGTCTACCAGAGCGCCTGCATCGCCCTCGCGGAAGCCGGGTACGAGCCGGGATCGGTGCTGCGCAAGCTCGCGGCCCGCGCCGAGCACGGTGAGCCGGTCAGTTCGCTGCCGTCCCGTCCTGGTGGGTTCACCGGGCGGTCGAGCGAGCTGGAGGCGATCGAGGTCGCCGCGGCGGGCACCGGCGAACGGCGCGCGGTGTGGATCAGCGGCGCGCCCGGCGTCGGGAAGACCGGCCTGGCCGTCGAGGCGGCGCACCGGTTGCGCCAACGGTTCCCGGACGGCCAGCTCCTCGTGCGGCTCAACGGGTTCACGCCCGGTGTGGCGCCGATGTCGGTGTCGGACGCGCTGACCCAGTTGCTGACCGAGTTGGGCGTACCGGCCGAGCAGATCCCGGACACGGTCAGCCGCAAGGCGACGGTCTACCAGTCCCAGCTCTACGGCACGAAAACCCTGGTGGTGCTGGACAACGCGCTCTCACCGGAGCAGATCCGGCCGCTGTTGCCCGAGACGTCGGACTGCTTCGCCGTCGTGACCAGCAGGAAGATGGGCGATCCGGATATCAGCGAGCACGTGCGGCTGGCACCGCTACCGCCGTCCGACGCCTCCGACCTGTTCCGGGCGCTGACCGACCCGTTCCGCGTGCGTGGCAGGGCGGCGGACGTCGCGGGGCTGGTGAAGCGGTGCGGGTACCTGCCGGTGGAGATCACGGTCGCGGCGGCGTTGCTGCGCCGGCACGACCGGTGGTCGCTGGACAACCTCCTCGGCGTGTTGAACGAACAGGGACCGTTGCGGGAAGCCGCCGCCGTGCACGCGTCCTTCCTCCAGCTGAACGACCAGCTGCAGCAGGTCTTCCGGTTGTTCGGCCACCTCCCCGGACCCGATGTCGATCTCGTCGGCGCGGCGGCGTTGATCGGCCGTGACGTCGCCGACACCCGCAAGCTGCTCGACGACCTGCACGAGGTTTGCCTGCTGGAGGAGGTCTCCCCGGACCGCTACCAGATGCTCGACTCCGTCAAGGAGTTCGCAGCTCAGGAACCACCGCCCGCGGACGCTTTGGCGCGCCTGCTGGACTTCTACCTCGTGACGCTGACCAACGCGGTGAGCGTCGCGTATCCGTTCGACCGCACCGTCCAGCCGTCGGTGGACCGCACGAGCCCGCACGGCCTGTCGTTCACCCACGAGGACAAGGCGCTGGCGTGGATCACCGCCGAGCGCGACAACGTGATGGCCGCGATCCGGCAGGCGGGCACCGACCACGCGTGGCAGTTGGCCGCCCTGATCTGGCGGTACTTCAACACCGCGAACAGGTTCGAGGACTGGATCGAGGCCGTGGAGTCCGTGCGTGCGGACGATGACTACGGCCAGGCACACGTGCTGCTGCGCCTGTCCTTCGCGAACAACCGGCTCGGGCGGCACTCCGAGGCCCTCGACCTGGCCGGCCAGGCACTGCCGAAGTGGTCCCGGCTCGGCGACCTGGCGGGCGAGGCGGACACGTCGTGTGCGCTCGCCCTCGCCGCCATGCCACTCGGCATCCACGACGAGGCGATGCGGCATTTCGAGGCCGCGCTGACGAAGTACGAGCTGTGCGGCGACCTCCGCGGCCAGGCGCACGCGCTGAGCATGCTCGGTTACCTCAACGAACAGCACCGCGAGTACGAGGTGGCGCTGCGGCAGCAGACGGACGCCGTGCGGATCTTGCGGGAGATCGGTCACCTGCAGGGGCTGGCGCACGCGTTGAACAACCGCGGCGCGAACCGCCAGCACCTCGGGATGCTGGAGGAGGCCATCCCCGACCACCTGGAGGCGTACGAGATCGCGGTCGAGCTCGGCGACCACTGCGTGGCCGCCTACGCGTTGACCAACATCGCCGACGCCCACCGGCTCGCGGGCCGGCTCGGTGCGGCACTGCACCACCACGAGCTGGCCACCGCTGCCGCGGCCGACGTGGCCGACACCGACCTGCGGGCCCGGTTGTTGCGGGACAGGGCGTTGACGGCACGTGACGGCGGCGACCTGGCGGGGGCGCTGCGCCTGTACCAGACGTTGTCGGACGCGGCCGCCGGCACGGGCAACCGCTCGCACCAGGCCACCGGCGAAATCGGTGTGGCACGGACGATGCACGCGCTCGGCAGGCACGCCGCCGCCGTGCCGCACTGGGACGCGGCCGAGGCCGTGTACGCCGAGTTCGACCAGCCAGAGGCCGAGGAGGTGCGGGCCGAGCGCGCGGCGTTGAGGTGCGCGTGCGGTCAGCGGTGAGCCAGAAGTCGTTTCAGGCCGGGGTAAACCTCCCGGACCGCGCTGTGGTTGTGCCACCGGCCCAGGGTTCTGGCCAGCTGCCGCAGATCGGTCCGGATGGTCGCCGAGTCGACGTGCGCCGCGTCGTCGATCGTCCCGGCGAGCGTCCGGCAGCTCTGCTCGACGTCGCCGGACAACGCGTGGGCGAGTGATCGCCTGGTGCCGAAGCGGGCCCTGGTGCGACGCGACGTCGCGGGCACCAGGGCGAGCTGCCGGTCCAGCACGATCGCGGCTTCGGCGTTGAGGCCGAGGTCGCTCAACGCCCAGCCCCTGGCCAGTTCCAGCGGATCGGGCGCGCTGGGGCCGAGCGCCGAGTACGGGCTGTCGGGCGGTGCGGCGTCCATCAGCCGCGCGGCCCGGTCGAACGTGCTCTCGGTGGCATAACGGTTTCCGGCCAGCGCGTGCCCCTGCGCCTCCCGCCGTGCGGCCAGCGCGAGGACGCGTGCCCCGGCGCTGCCGATCCACTGCGCCTGCTGGGCGAGGCTGATCGTGCTCTGGGCGTCCTGCCGGTAGAACGCGATCCCCGCCTCGCGCACGAAGGAGTAGCTCGCGATGTCCGGATCGGACGCCGCGCGCGACAGTTCGGACGCCTGCCTGGTCCACCACAGCGCGCCCTGCTCGTCGCCGGCCTCCTGGCTCATCCAGCCGGTGTACTCGGCGATGCGCGCGGCGAGCCTGAGCAGGTTCGTCCCGATCGGCCCGGTGTTCTCGCGCGCCATGCCGTGCACGGTGTGCTGCAAGGCTTTCAGCGGTTCGATGAGCACCATCGGACTGGTGTGCAGCCCCAGTCCCCGCAGGTTCTCGAACGAGGCGCGCATCCCCGCGATCACCTGTTCGTCCGGCACCGGCCGCCTGCTGCCCGTGAGCGCGCCGACGCCGAGCATCGTGCCGGCCACCAGCACCTGACGGCGGCCGAGCGCGGGGGCGTCGTGCAGCGCGGCCTCGATCAGCCGGCCACCGACGTTCAGCACGCCGTCGCACAGCCGGGCGACCGTCGGCGTCGGCGGTTTGACGTCGTTCTCGATCTTGCTGAGATAACCCTTGCTGTAATGAATCAGCTTCGCCAGCTGACCCATCGACATCCCCGCGGCGACGCGCTGTTCGCGCAACAACTCACCAAAAGTTCCGGCCACGACTGCCTCCCGCTCCGGCATACGCCGAGTACATCATCCGTTTCTGTTCAGGGCAATCGCCCTGGCCATGACAAAAAATGGCCAGGGCGAATTGGCAACTAACTCACCCGTACCACGGGTTGCCGCCGCCGTTCTGCGTCTCCGTGGTGGTCGTGGTGGTGGGCGGCGGGTTCTCGTCCGCGTTGGCCGTGCCGCCACCGGAAACAGCGGCGGCGACGGCGAGCGCGGTCACGAGCGTGGTGGCGCCGGCGATGAAAGTGGACACGATTTTGGACATGACGAATCCTCCGAAGGAAATCGCGATTGATTCCGGGATTTCGCCCGCCACAGCGGCGGGCTACTTCGAGGATTCATCTCCAAAAACCGCGAAAACAGGTGTTTCCCGTTGCCCACCGAGGTGGTCAACGCGTCCACTCCTCATCCACTTCTGGTCAACACCCGCCGTGGATGCTGCGCGCACCCGGCCGCCGGCCGGACCTGCACGAGGAGGTAGGAGTGATCGAATCCGCGACCTACGACATCGCCGTGTCGTTCGCCGAGGACCAGCGCGCCGTGGTCGACGAGGTGGTCG
>NZ_MUYM01000203.1 GCF_002150765.1 Lentzea kentuckyensis | reverse complement strand
CCCGGCTCGCCGCGGCGGGCGTGGTTCTGGCGTTCGGCTCGGACACGCCGGTGACCGCCATCGACCCGTGGGCCGCCATCAAGGCCGCGGTGCATCACAAGACGGAAGGCCACGGCATCTCGCCACGCGCCGCCTTCACCGCGCACACCCGCGGTGGCTGGCGTGCGGCGGGCGTGGACGACGGCCTGACCGGCACCCTGCAGCCTGGCGCCCCGGCGACGTACGCGGTGTGGGAGACCGGCGACCTCGTGGTGGCCGCGAGCGACTCGCGGGTGCAGCGCTGGTCCACCGACCCCCGTTCCGGCGTCCCCGGACTGCCTGACCTCACCGGTCCCGCGCCCGTCTGCGTGCGGACCGTGCTGAACGGCCGGACTATCTACGAAAGGAAGTGACTCATGGCGTTGCTCGACCTCGATCCCAAGGTCGTCGCCACCGCGCGGAAACTCGCGGCGCGGGCGGCCGAACCGGTGGTGTCCATCGCGAAGGCGCACACCACCGTCGCGGTCGAGCGCGCCACGCTTCGCCTGGCCGGCATCACCGGCGCGGACTCCACCCATCGCGCCGGTGACGTGCCGTGGGTCAACCGGGTGATCGACACGGTGCGCGAGCAGTGCGGCCTCGAACACGGCGTGGTGCTCCCGGCCTTCCACGCGCTCAGGGAACACAACCTCGGCACGCTCACCGAACTCGCGGAAGCCACGGCGGCCGGCCAGATCCAGTTCAGGATCCCCACCGGCAAAGACCGGACGGTGGCGAGGAAAGCAGCCACGTCCGCGGTCGGCAAGGGGCTCAGGACGGTCGACCGCAACCGGGTTCAGCGCGACAAGCTCGTCGGCAAGCTCGGCGACCCGGCGCAGCGGCCGTGGATCTACCTCATCGTCGCGACCGGCGACATCGACGAGGACGTGATCCAGGCCCAGAACGCGGCGCGCGCGGGTGCCGACATCATCGCGGTGATCCGCTCGACCGGGCAGTCCCTGCTCGACTACGTGCCGGAAGGCGCCACGCACCACGGGTTCGCGGGCACGTACGCCACGCAGGAGAACTTCCGGATCATGCGGGCGGCGCTCGACGACGTGTCGAAGGAAGTCGGCCGGTACGTGAGGCTGACCAACTACGCGTCGGGTCTCTGCATGCCGGAGATCGCCGTGCTGGCCGGGCTCCAGAGGCTCGACATGATGTTGAACGACTCGATGTACGGCATCCTGTTCCGCGACATCAACCCGATCCGCACGTTCGTCGACCAGCGCTTCAGCCGTCAGGTGCACGCGCGGGCCGGCATCATCATCAACACCGGCGAGGACAACTACCTCACCACCGCGGACGCCGTCGACGCCGCGCACACCGTCACCGTCTCCCAGTTGCTCAACGAGCACTTCGCCCACGAGGCGGGACTGCCCGACCACCTGCTGGGCCTCGGCCACGCCTTCGAGATCAACCCGAAGGTGCCCGACTCGTTCCGGCTCGAACTCGCGCACGCCCTCCTCGCGCGCGAACTCTTCCCGGACGCGCCGCTGAAGTGGATGCCGCCGACCAAGCACATGACCGGCGACGTGTTCAACGGCTATCTGCTGGACGGGTTCTTCAACCTCGCGGGTGTCCTGACAGGACAGTCCATTCTGCTCGTCGGCATGATGACGGAAGCCGTCGTGACGCCGTTCCTCTCCGACCGCGACCTCGCGCTCCAGAACGTCCGGTACGTCCTCAACGCGGCGGGCAGCCTCGCCGAGGACTTCCGCC
>NZ_MUYM01000202.1 GCF_002150765.1 Lentzea kentuckyensis | reverse complement strand
ACGCCGACGGCCAGGAAGCTGAAGTACGGGAACACCGTGATGGGGCCTTCGATGCCGGGCGTGATGCCGATCGGCCACACCGCGCGGCGCAACGGCAGGAAGGCGTTGTCGAGAGAGAACTCGTGCGAACTGGTCGCACGCAGACCGGCGGCGTGCCAGGTGTCGTGGATCGTCACGTCCGAACGCGGGTACACGGCCAGACGCGGGCCTACGGGCGTGAGAGTGCCGCCGATGACCCACGAGGAATAAGCGACTGCGCTGCCCCAGCCCCAACGGCCGGTCACGCGATAACCGCCGTCGGCCTCCACGGCCTTCCCCAGCGGTGCGGCGGTGCCCGCGATCAACGCGCGCGGGTCGCTGAAGACCTCGTCGGCGGCCTCCTGCGGCAGGTACCAGGCCAGCGACGACGAGATGGTGGTCGTCATCGCGGTCCAGCCCGTCGAGGCGTCGGACCGGGAGAGCTCCTGGATCTCGCGGCTCCACTCGGGCAGGCCGAGCTCCGCGCCGCCGTAGCGCTTCGGGGCGATCATCCGGTGCACGCCGTGGTCGACGAGCGCGGTCAGCACTGGTTCGGTGAGAGCGCGCTGTTGCTCGGCCAACGGCGCTTCGGCGCGGATCAGGGCGTGGAGATCCATGCGCGCGATCTTGCTGGACGCGCTACAGCTTGGCGAGCGCCTCAACGAGTGGCCTCAGCTCCGGAACGTCGCCGGCTTCCGAAAGCGACGCGGAGAGCACCTCGTCGTGCGTGGGACGAGCCAGGGCGAGCAGCTCGTGGCCCTTCTCGGTGACCTCGGTGTAGATGCCGCGGCGGTCGGTGGGGCACAGGTAGCGCGCCAGCAGGCCGCGGTCTTCCAGCCGCGTGACCAGGCGCGTCGTGGCCGACTGGCTGAGCACCACGGCGTTGGACAGCTGGTTCATCCGGAGGTGGAAGCCGTCCTGACGGTTGAGGACGTCCAGAACGGTGTACTCGCTGACGGAGAGTTCGTGCGCCTTCTGCAGTGCTCTCTCGAGGCGGTCCTCGATACGCGCGCGTGCGCCAGCCCTGCGCGCGCGCCTGGACGGCGTCGTCGTCCAGTGACATACGTCAATCCCTCTCAAATAGACAGCGTGTGCAACTATTGCGTACGCTTGTAATCGTCCTCAACAAGTCTACCGGGGAGAGACATGGATCTGTCGGGACGCACGGCACTTGTGACGGGCTCGACCGCCGGCATCGGCTTCGCCACCGCGGAAGGCCTGCTCAAGGCGGGTGCCGCCGTCGTGGTGAGCGGCCGCGGTGAGGAGCGGGTGGCCGAGGCGGTCGGCAAGCTCAGCGGGTACGGGAACGTGCGCGGTGTCGCGGCGGACATCTCGGCCGCGCGGGGCGTCCAGGAGCTGATCAGCCAGGTGCCCGACGTGGACGTGCTCGTCAACAAC
>NZ_MUYM01000201.1:986-1516 GCF_002150765.1 Lentzea kentuckyensis | reverse complement strand
AGCAGGCGCAGCTGGTCGACGGCGGAGCCGCCCGGCGGCGCGGTGAAGAACTGCAGGCGTTGCTGCCCGTCCTCGCTGAACAGGTTCTGGCAGTGGACGTCGACGATGCCGAGTTCGGAATGGACGATCCGCTTGCGTTCTCCGCGGCGGACCGCGACGTCGCCGGTGTCCCACAGCGCAGCGAACTCCGCGCTGGCGTGCCGGAGCTTGGTGACCATCGCGGCAGCCGGGCCGGACGGAGCGTGCCGGGCCACCGCGGCGCGGAGGTCGGACACCAGGACCTTCGAGTGGTGCGCGTGGTCGTCCTCGGGATAGACGGCGCGAACAGCGGGGTCGGTGAACCACTGGGACAGGAAGCTCTCCCTGGTCGCCGGACCGAGCAGGGCGGTGGCGAGTCGGTTCTGCACCAGGGTTTCGTGCAGGTCGGTGATGATGCGCGCCGGGGTTCCGTCCAGCCTGTCGAGCAACGCGAGCATGGCCGGCGCCACGTGTGCGGAGATGCTGTGGGTCGGTGGCATCGGCCTTCCTGC
>NZ_MUYM01000201.1:0-924 GCF_002150765.1 Lentzea kentuckyensis | reverse complement strand
GCGCCGCGACTGGAGGAACAGGCCGAGTTCAGCGAGGTTCACCTCACCAGTGTCGCTGACACACCATGCCACAGCCAGGGGGTGGCGACCCCTGGGGAAACGTCACCTGGTTACCGCTCGCCGGTCAGGCCACTGTGGACACCAGTCGGGCAACAAGAAAACGAAACAGGAGCAAGCCATGCCGTTCGCCAACCTCAAGGTCCCCGCGGGCACGTTGTCCCCCGAGCAGAAGCAGGTCCTCGTCGAGAAGGTCACCGACCTCTACGCCGAGACCTTCGGTGACGCCGTTCGCGACAACACCATGGTCCTCGTCGACGANNNNATCAAGCGCTCCGCCACCCACGCGCGTCAACCGGAATGTGTTTGGTCGACCCAGCCGGGCGTCAGGGGAAGTCGGCCGGATCGGTGTGCGGCGCGCTGTTCGACCACCCACTGTTCGATCTTGTCGACAGACCGGGAGACGGGCTCGTCGGTGGTGTCGAGGATGTGGGTACGCCACCGCGGATCGTCGGCGGTCCAGTCGGTCCAGCGGTGCCAGACCATGTCCGGGGCGCTGCCGTTGGTGATGGCCTCGGGGAGGTGACGAGGGTCTCGGGCGTGTCCGCGATGCCAGGCGGCCCAGCCCAGGAAGGCGTCGACCGCCGAGGTGTCCCACCGGCCGGAGTCGCGGTGGGCGAGCCGGGCGCGGCGGATCTCGTCGTCCACATCGACCAGACAGAGCGCGATCCCGTCCAGCTTCGGTGCCGAGGGGGCCGCCAGGATCTCGCCCAGTGGGGATTGTCCGGTCAACAGCAGGTCGAGTCCGCGTTCCTGGTACTCGAGTGCGCGGCGTACCCACAGCTCGGTGTTGCGGTGGCGCCAGTGGGGATCGGGGTCCCGCGGCACACCGACCTCGTCGAAATCGTGGACGACGACGTCGCGGAG
>NZ_MUYM01000200.1:1350-1938 GCF_002150765.1 Lentzea kentuckyensis | reverse complement strand
CGGCCGCGGCGAGCACGAACGTGCCCGTGCACACCGACGCGATCCGTCGGCTGCGTCGGGCCAGCCGCCGCACCTGCGTCAGCAATCGCTCGTCCACGGCCGCCGCCGGTGTCCCTGCCCCGCCGNNAGTTCGATGGCGTACGGAGGCGCGGCGCCGTGAGAGTTCGCGATCTCCAACGCTCCGCTGGGACACGCCACGTCGAGGATCTGCGCATCGTCGTACGCGACGATCACCACCCGCCTGGCAGTTCCCTTTTCTTTCCCCACAACGGAAATCTACCCGGCGGATGCCGATCTTGGTATTACTCAGCGGCTCGCGCGCAGCAGGCGGAGTGCGTGCAGCGCCGGGGACGGTTCGCCCTCGAACGCCGCGGACCCGCCGAGGTAGCCGGCGATCAGGTCGGGAGCGGAGTGGTCCTCTACGCCGGTGAACCCGAGGGCACGCAACTGTGCTGCGATGCCTTCGGGAGTGAAGTAGCTGAACAGGGGTTCACCGACGCCGGCCAGCCGTTCGGCACGTGCACGCTGGTAAGCGCGTTCCGCGTCGGTGGTCGCGGACCGCAGGTAGTCGAAGACCACCTCGACCGG
>NZ_MUYM01000200.1:0-1328 GCF_002150765.1 Lentzea kentuckyensis | reverse complement strand
CGCCCAGCCACACGAACACGGCCGGGGCCGTCCGGCTGAATCCGGCGGACTCCAGTTCCGTTGCCAGCGTTTGGGTTTCGAAGTCGACCGGCACGAAGGTCAGCGTCTCGGGGCTGTCGATTCCGGTCGTGGCAAGGCGTTCTCGCTTCCACGCCTGGGTGGCGGGGTGGTCGACCTCGAAGACGCGCAGGTCCCGGTGCGGATTGCGGTAGGCGAAGGTGTCCAGTCCCGCGCCCAGGATCACGACCTGCCGCACACCGGCGGCGGCGGCCGCGGCCACGGCGTCCTCCGCGAAGCGAGCCCTGGTGGCGAAGAACAGGCGGCGGGGCCGGTCCGTCACAGCTCCGCCGAGGCGATCGGTTGCGGCCGTGCCCGGTCTCGGGAGTTCCTCCGCGGCGTAGCCGAGCAGACGTGCCGCGAGGGGGTCGGTGAAGATCTGTGGCCGGTCAACGATCTGGTGGTAGGCACGGGCGTACGCGGTGACGAGCGCCGTCCGGCTAGGTCCGCCATTCTCCATGTTCACGACGCTACTCACGAAATCACTACGCACACCGGCGACACGGATCACTGCTGATGTGTTAGGTTCCATGCACAGGGGGGCCTGTTAAGGGTGCGCTATCCCGGTTCCGCGTAATGGAGCCAGATATTAGCCGCAGCGGCAAAGTAAAGCCTTGGCTGCCGATCCTGCTGCCTGTCAAGCCACGACATGCCGGGGGCGAGATTTCATGACGCGACGAATATGGTCGGCAATTTGACACGGGGCCGCACCGAGATGGATTCGGATGGTCTGGCGCCGGTGGCGAGCCGTCCGCTGCCAGCCGTTGGGGATGTGAATGTCCGCTCGCCCTCGGGTTTTCTGTTGTGGTTGCTGCGCAAGCAGGCGGGGCTCGTCTGGCTTGGCATCTTTTCGGGTTGCGTGTGGATGGCCAGTCTTGGGCTTGCCCCGTTTGCCCTTGGTCGCGGTATCGATGCGATATCCAGCGAGAACATGCATGGTGCGCTCGGGTGGGCGGGCGGCATTCTCGGTTTGGGTCTGCTCACCACCGCCGGGAGTCTGCTGCTGCACCGGTGCGAGACCATTGGCAAGCTCGAGGCCAATTACCTGGTGGTCCGGCTCGTGGCCAGGCAGGCGACGCGGCTGGGTGCGCGGCTGTCCGACCAGGTGGCGGTCGGCGAGGTGGCGGCCGTCGGGACGGCGGACGTCTCCCGCATGGGCGCGTTGCCCGGTGCCATGGCGCGGGGTGTCGGCAGCGCGGTGACGATCCTTGTGGTGGCGTTGGTGCTGCTGTCCACTTCGGTCCCGCTGGGGCTGCTGGTGCTGGTCGGCG